>URUK01000031.1 GCA_900551055.1 uncultured Prevotella sp.
ACTGGATTCCGCGTCGGAGCGCGGAATGACAGTTACCAACCGACCGCTTGAAGTAAGAATACTATAACATTCTCTTATATCGAACTCACGTAGAATTATGATTACCTTTGAGGTTGCTTGTTGGCAAAGGTAATCATAATTCTCCGTTCCCCATTCTCAATTCTCAATTCAAAAGGTGGCGAATTGGAAGGTAAAAGGCCGTCTTTTACATGCTAAAAGGCCGCCTTTCGCGCTGCGAAAGACGGCCTTTTGCAAGGCGTTGAGCCTCAATGCCTTATGGCTGCGGCCGCAAACGGGCCGGTTGCCGCGGCTTGTTTATTTGATAGCTTCGTTCAGTTCGGCGCCTGCCTTGAACTTTGCAACCTTCTTTGCGGCTATCTGTATCTTCTCCTTTGTTGCCGGATTGATGCCTTCGCGTGCCGGGCGCTCGTTCACGCTGAACGTGCCGAAGCCTACGAGAGATACCTTGTCACCTGCTACGAGAGCGTCCTTGATGGCAGCTACAGTGGCGTCGAGAGCCTTCTTTGAATCAGCTTTTGACAGTCCTGAACCTGCAGCTATTTTTTCAATAAGTTCTGTTTTGTTCATGATTTGAAGGATTTAAAATATTAATTGTAAGTACTGTGTTTCAGCATATTTCATCGCAAATATAGTCCATTCATTTCATTTGCCAAACAAAAAATAAAAAAAAGTGAGGAATTTAATGAAAAAAAGTTGGTAAAAGTGCGGTTTTATGCTGTTTGACGGATATTTTTCGTACTTTTGCCTGCGTTTGTGTGACACGGTAATATTATGCGGATATGTTCAGAATTCCTACGATAACAAAGAATTTGCTGATAATCAACGTCTTGATGTACCTGGCGTTGATAGTGTTTGACGGCTACGGAGTAAACCTCAACAACTTGCTCGGCCTGCACTTCTTCCTCGCCTTCGACTTCCACCTGTACCAGCTGTTCACCTACATGTTCATGCACGGCGGCTTCACGCACATACTCTTCAACATGTTCACCCTGTGGATGTTCGGCGGCATCGTGGAGCAGGTGTGGGGGCCTAAGAAGTTCCTTTTCTACTACATTGCCTGCGGAGTGGGAGCCGGAGTGATACAGATGGTGGCGCAGCTGTTCGACTTCTATGCGCTGATGAGCAGCGCGATGGCCGGCTTCGGGCTTGGCGACTTGTTAGAGGCGGCCCAAGCCTACCGCTACGAGCTTAACGCCTGGACCACCGTGGGCGCCTCGGGCGCAATCTACGGTCTGCTCCTGGCCTTCGGCATGCTGTTCCCCGAGCAGAGGCTGTTCATATTCCCCCTGCCCGTGCCTATCAAGGCGAAGTGGATGGTGTGCATCTGGATTGTGGTGGAACTGTTCTCCGCCCTCGGCACGCCGGGCAGCCAGGTGGCGCATTTCGCCCACCTCGGCGGCATGCTCTTCGGCTATATAATGATAAGGTATTGGCGCAACCACCCCGGCGGAGGCAACTACGGGCGTTCGCGCGGGCAGCAGTTCTTCGACCGCATGAAGGACAACTGGGAGCGGCGCAGCCACCGGCGGTATGACGAGACACGCCGCGACGACGGGCCGAGGCGCGAGTCTGACTGGGACTACAACGCCCGCCGAAAGGCCGAACAGGACGAGATTGACCGCATACTCGACAAGGTGCGCCGCAGCGGATACGACAGCCTGACCGACGAGGAGAAGCGAAAGCTCTTCGACGGAGGGAAGTGACATGGTGCAAGGAGTTTTGTCTTGGAAGTTAAGAAGTAAAGGAGTTATGGAGTTAAGACAATACCTTTCCAATTTATCAACGGCAAATGTCAAATCATTTGTCTTAACTCCATAACTCCTTTACTCCTTAACTCCTTGAAAATCAAATGCAATGATACGCAAGATAAGGAACATAACGCTGCAAATTCTGGCCGGAGCCAACGTGGCGGTTGTGGCCGGAATGCTGCTTGTCGGCTACTCGGACCGCATCAACCCGATGGAGCATTCGTTCTGGGCGAACGTGGGACTGGCGTTCCCTGTGTTCCTCGCCGTCAACATTTGCTTCCTCGTGTTTTTCCTTTTTGTGAGGAAAAAATATGCGCTCGTGCCGTTCGCAGGCCTGCTTCTGTGCTATCAGCCTATACGCAATTACTGCCCTTTCAACGTTTCGCGCGACGTTCCGCCCGGCGCATTGAAGGTGCTTTCATACAATGTGCACGGCTTTGTGGCCGACAATCCTCCCGACGACATACCCAACCCCATACTTGACTACATCATAAAAAGCGACGCCGACATCGTGTGCCTTCAGGAAGCGCGCCTTAACGGAGCCATACTCAACGATGTTGAGGGCGTTTACAGTTATTGCGACTCGGTGTTCCACCCCGGCCGGGGCGACTGCCTTGTGCTGATGAGCAAGTACCCGATAGTGGCGAAAGACCGCATAGAGTATCGCTCGGAGGGCAACCTTAGCGCCGCGTTCAAGGTCAAGGTGGGGCAAGATACAGTCACCGTGGTCAACAACCATTTCGAGTCAACGGGCATTTCGCTGGCCGACCGCGCGGGATTTAAGAACATGCTGAAGGGCAATTCCGGCACAGACACCATCAAGGCGGAGTCGAGACGCATAGCGAGGCAGCTCGGCGAGTCGGTCAGGATACGCGCCCCGCAGGTCGACGCGGTGGCAAGTTACGTCAAGGAATGCACCGGCCCGGTAATCCTTTGCGGCGACTTCAACGACAGCCCCATATCATACGCCCACCGCACGCTTGCCAACCTGCTCACCGACTGCTACATAGCAACCGGCAACGGCCCGGGCATCTCGTACCACCACAACGCGTTTTTCGTGCGCATAGACAACATAATGTGCTCCGGACACTGGTGCCCATACCGCTGCAAGGTGGACGGAAGCATCGGATATTCAGACCATTACCCCATTTATTGCTGGCTGCAAAGGCGCGACGGAAACGAAAAAGACGCGCAAAATGAATAATAAACGGCTTTTAATTTTTTAAAGTTTGAATTTTTATATATCTTTGCACGCTATAATACAAAAGGTGAAAAAACATCAAAATAAATAATAACAAAAATGCAAAACAAAGGAATTGTAATCGTATTGTCAGTTCTTCTGACCCTTGCAAGCATTTTTTATCTCTCGTTCTCCGTGGCTACAAGCTACTACGACAGCCAGGCGGCGAAGATAAAAGACCCTGTTGCACAGCAGGATTACAAGGACTCCGTGAGGTATCTCGGCATTTACTCTTACAAGAAGTGCCTTGAGACACAAATCGGACTCGGCCTTGACCTCAAGGGAGGAATGAACGTGGTGCTCGAGATTTCCGTACCAGACGTGGTCGACATGCTGGCCGACCATAAGACTGACGCCGTCTACCGCAAGTCGATGGAGCAGGCAAAGAAAGAGGAGGAGACGAGCCAAAAGGACTTCATCTCGCTTTTCATCAAGTATTACAGGCAGAATGCTCCCGGGCACAGGCTTGCCGAAATCTTCGCCACACAGCAGCTGAAAGGCAAGGTTAGCACGCAAAGCACCGACGCGGAAGTGGAGAAAGCCCTGCGCGCCGAAGTGCAGGCGGCCATCGACAACTCGTATATCGTCGTGCGTAACCGTATCGACAAGTTCGGTGTCGTACAGCCGAACATCCAGAAACTTGAAGGACAGGAAGGCCGGATAATGGTTGAAATGCCTGGCATCCGTGAGCCGGAGCGTATCCGCAAGCTTCTCCAGGGCAGCGCGAACCTCGAGTTTTGGGAGACATACAACAGCGAAGAGATAGTTCCTTATCTTGTTCAGCTCGACCAGATGGAGGCAAATATAGGCGAAGAAGCTGACACTACGGCGGTAAAAGACACGGCCGCCGTTGCTACGGAAACCGCCAAGGCTGCTGATGCAAAGCCCAAGTTCCAGCTGAAGAAGGACGATGCGGCGTCTGCCAAGGCAGCAGCTTCATCGGATGACGCACAGGATGAACTGATGAAAAAGCAGCATCCGCTTCTCTCCCGTTTGCAGACTACTGGGCAGGGGGCGCTTAGTCTTGTAGGCTACGCTCATGTCCGCGACACAGCCGCAGTCAACAAGGTTATTTATTCAGAAGCTGCAAGGCGCATACTTCCTTCTGATGTGAAGCTGCTTTGGAGCGCGAAGCCTGCTGACGGACTGTCGGGCAAGAACATATTTGAGCTGCATGCCTTGAAGGTTACGCAGAGCAACGGACGCGCTCCGCTTGAAGGTGACGTGATAACCGATGCCCGTGACGACTTCAACCAGATGGGACGTCCCGTTGTAAGCATGTCGATGAACTCTGACGGAGCGCGCCGCTGGGCCACGCTTACCAAGGCGAACGTAGGCCGTGCGATAGCTATCGTGCTCGACGGAGCCGTTTACAGCGCGCCGCGAGTAAGCAATGAAATCACCGGCGGAAACTCTGAAATCAGCGGAAACTTCACCATCGAGGATACCAAAGACCTTGCCAACACCCTCAAGTCAGGACGTATGCCGGCTCCGGCACGCATCGTCCAGGAGGACGTTGTCGGCCCGACGCTCGGTGCACAGTCTATCCAGCAGGGCTTGATTTCGTTCGTCATAGCCTTCATCATCCTCATGGTGTACATGGTTGTGCTGTACAACTTCATACCGGGAATGCTGGCCAACATGGCCCTTCTTTTCAACCTGTTCTTTACTTTGGGCATAATGAGCTCGTTCCAGACCGCCCTTACCATGCCGGGTATTGCCGGTTTGCTGTTGTCTTTGGGTATGGCGGTCGATGCGAACGTGCTTATCTACGAACGCGCTAAGGAGGAACTCGCCAAGGGACTCAATGTGAAGAAAGCCATAGACGCAGGTTATAAAAACGCGTTCTCGGCCATCTTCGACTCCAACTTGACATCAATCATCACAGGTGTAATCCTTGCAGTGTTCGGCAGCGGCCCCATCCGAGGCTTCGCCATGACGCTTATCATCGGTATTTGCTGCTCGTTCTTCACCGCAATATATATGACGCGCCTGATTTACGACCGCCAGATGAAGCGCGACAAGTGGCAGAACCTTACGTTCACAACGGGCTTCTCACGCAAGTTGCCGCAGAACACCAACTTCAACTTCATGGGAAGTTCGAAGCGTTCGCTTACCATTTGGGGCATACTTACTCTGATTTTCGTACTCAGCTTCCTCTTCAAGGGCTTCAGCAAGAGCATCGACTTCACCGGAGGACGCAACTACGTGCTGCGCTTTGAGAAGCCGGTACAGCCCGAGCAGGTGCGCGACGCGCTTGAAGGAGCGTTCGGAGAGTCGACGTTCAGCGCCATTGCAATAGGTGTGGACGGCAGGAACATCCGTGTTACCACCAACTACAAGATAGAGTCCAACGACCAGAACGTCGATGCGGAGGTGGAGAGCATCCTCTTCAATTCGCTCACAAAGGCCGGCTTAGTGACGCAGACTGACATCTCGAAGTTCCGCAATCCCGACATCCGCGAGGGCGGTTCGATTATCAGCAGCGCGAAGGTAGGCCCGTCAGTGGCGAAAGACATCACGCAGGGAGCCATCATCAGCGTGCTCTTGGCAATCGTGGCAATCTTCCTCTACATACTGTTGCGTTTCCGCAACGTAGCGTTCTCGCTCGGTTCTACAATAGCGTTGGCGTTCGACACGCTGTTCGTGCTCGGCTGTTACTCGCTGCTTTGGGGACTCGTGCCGATGTCGCTTGAGGTTGACCAGACGTTCATCGGAGCAATCCTTACCGTCATAGGTTACTCAATCAACGACAAGGTGGTTGTCTTCGACCGTATCCGCGAGAACATGGGTCTGTATACTAAGCGTGACAGGTGGACGTTGTTCAACGACTCGTTGAACCAGACGCTCGCGCGTACAATCAACACTGGTACCGCGACTCTGCTCGTGCTCATCATCTGCTTCTTCTTCGCAGGCGAGAGCATCCGCAGCTTCTCGTTGACGATGATACTTGGTATCGTGTTCGGTACGTTCTCGTCAATCTTCATCGCCGCGCCAGTCGCATACCTCTCTCTTGGCCGTAAGGAGAAGAGCAAGGGCCGTTCGGCGGAGGCGAAGTAAGGTTGCCGTATAGACGGAAACACATTTCTATCTCATAAATCAATAGGGGAGGGCGTAAGCCTTCCCCTATTTCGTTGTGCGTTTAATGGTGGCTGGCTACGCCTTCGGTGAAGGCTTGGAATATGGAAAAACATTTTTCGCATTGCAAAAGGCCACCTTTTACATCGTAAAAGATGTCCTTTTGGCTTGTAAAACATGGCTTTTTGCAGGCTAAAAGACGGCCTTTCGCAAAGCGGATGGTATTATGGCCGTTTGCGGAGCCTGTGCTTCAGGCTTTCCATGAGCCCGGTCTTCTTTTGCAGGGCGTATGCCGATACGGCCAGACTGGCGGCGAAGGCGGCCAGTCCCAATGCGATGCGTGCCGCTGTCGTGCCTGCAAACGTGGCGGCGTATGCCGCCGCACCGAGCGGAAGTTGCAGTCCGGCGTAAACCAGAACCTGCCTTGACATCCTGTAGCGGTATCTTATCTCGGCGTAGACGATGATTACCGCCAGGTCCAGGGTGTTGCTTATGAGTATCGCTGCGCCTGCTCCCGTCAGCCCCCATCTGTCGAAACATGCGGCTGTTGCCAGCACAAGCACCGCCGCCGACACTCCTTCGATGGCGAGATACGCCTTGGAGTGGCTTTTGGCGAGGGTTATGTAGGCTATCGGCAGCATCATGGCGCGAGGGTACATACCCATCACGGCCACCTGCGCCATGGCCGTTACCGGCGTGAACTGTCCGCTGTACAGCAGCGGTATGAGCCAAGGCAGGGTGGTCACGATAAGCGCCAGCATGGGAGCGATGACGAGCAGCGTCACTTCTATCTGCCTGTTGGCCAGCGTGTTTACTGCCAGTGTGTCGTGGTTTACGGCGGAGAGGCGCGGAAAATAGTCGGTTTCCATTGCCGTGAACACCATTCCGGCGTATGTCACGGTTAGCACGTAGCCGGCGTTGTACAGCCCGACGGCGTCCAGTCCGGCAGTGGTGTTGAGGAAAGCGCGTATCATCATCTCCGCTCCACTGCCGAAGATGCCCGACATTATGAACGCCACGCCCAAGCGCACCATGGCCGTTCCCTCGCCGAGAGTCCTGCGTGAGCCGCGCCATTGCAGCGGAAACAGCTTGAGCGAGAAGCGCGCCGTGGCCGCAAGGTTGGCTATGGTGGTGAGCGTTATCACGGGTATCACGCCGCTGATGCCGGCAATAAGATATATTGGAACTGCCACAACGAGCGACAATACCACCAGGGCTACTTGCAGCAGGGCCAGGTCGCGCAGCCTGCGCGCCCCCTTCAATATGGCCGTTTCGCCGCCCGTCAGGGCGAGTGCGGCCACCGTCGGCGCGAGCGCCATTACCTGCCATGCGTGCCCTTCGCCGCCGAATGCGTGCCCGGCGAGCAGCGGCGATGTCGCCACGCATACCGCCGCGCCTGCCACGGCGGCCACCATGCTCCATGCGCGGACGGTCTTCACGAACTCCTGTATGCGTTGTTTGTCGCCGCTGTCGAATATTTCCGACAGGTGTTTCACCGCGCTGAACGATATGCCGAGGTTGGTTGCCTGCGACACGAAGTTGGAAATGGTGTTCAGAAGCGACGCCAGTCCCATGCCCGCAGGCCCCAGTATCAGGGCCACGAGCTTGCTGCGCACGAGGCCGATGAGAATGTTCAGCCCCTGCACTCCGCCGAATACGCCAGTGTATTTCAGCACATGCGTATATTCTTCGTGCGTCTTTTCCGCGTCGTTCATCACTGATATTAACGGCCAGTGCGCTGTTTTATTACAATGCCGGGCGACAACTTTCGGTTTACACTGCTGCCTTTTGGCAAAAAAATATTTACATTTCCGTGCCGTGTTGTTGAGCTTTTTAGTTATCTTTGCTTCGCGAAGATAGGATGCGGCTCGGCAAAGCCAATTTAAAAAACTGCGTTTTTCATTTGTCTTTGCGCTCGCCTTTCACTATCTTTGCTGCGTAACCATTAAACTGTTGACACCATGAAGACACTTAAAACGTTTTTAACCTTGCTTTCTGTCCTTGTCTGCGCCGCTGCTTACGGCGGCGGAACGCTTGACGGCTTGCGGCAGAAGGCCGACGCGCTTCATGCCGAGGGCAAGAACGATTCGGCTGTGATTGTGGCTGAAAAGGCGCTTGCCGAGGCTGTAGCCAATGGCGACACGACGGCCATTGTCGGACTTAACTCGTCGCTGGGAGTGTATCTCCGCACGATGGGAAAGCTTGACGAAGCCCTTAAACACTATGGAGAGGCCATGAAGCTGTGTACCACCGAGGCGTATAAACGCCGCGCCGGCGAGGATGCCCGGCAAGAGGCCGCCGTGCTGTATCTCAACCTTGCCACACTGCACATTGACATGCAGCACAAGGAGCAGGCGGCATATTATGCCCGGCTGTGCGCCGACTGGGCCGCGCGTTGTATCGACCGTGGGTTCAAGTCGCAGGTTATGTCGCAGAACGGATTGGTGCTTCTCATGTGCGGCGACAACAAGGAGGCCGCCAGGCAGCTGTCGGCGGCTTACAGTAATGCCGTAGCCGCAGGGCAGCAGGCGTCGGCATTGAGCGCCGCCGCGTACATGGTTGCCGTGACAGACCGCTTGGACGACAAGGCCGCCGAAACCCTGTGGCGCAGCCGTTGCCGCGAGCTTGAGGGCAAAGTGGCCGACACGATGACGCTGATTGCTTATTACCAGATACTTTGCGGCGTTGAGATGAACCGCCAGGACTGGAACGCCGCCATCGCGTTGTTTGACAAGATACTGTCAGTAAAGGGTGTTGACAAGATGCCGTTCGTGGTTTATGACTGCTATAACAACATGCACGACGCATGGGCGAAGTTGGGCCAATGGCGCAAGGCTTACGACTGCCTGGGGCGCGCCGTGACGCTGAAAGACAGCCTGTTCGAGGCCGAAAAGGCCGAGAGCATGCGCGACCTTACCGTGAAATACCAGTCGAAGGAGAAGGAACTCGCCCTCGCACGCAGCGAGGCCGCCCTTTCCCAGACGCGCATGCACATTGCCGTAGGCGTGCTGGCGGCGTTCTTCTGCGCCGTCTTTGTGCTGTTCTATATCCAACGGCAGCGGCGAAAGGCAAAGGAGAGGGAGGCCGAGTTCGCCCGGTTGAAGGCCGACACCGACCGCCGCCTTACCCAACGCTATATCGAAGGGCTTGAAAGCGAGCGCGGACGGCTGGCAAAGGAGCTGCACGACGGTGTGTGCAACGACCTTTACACTGTGCAGCTGCGCATGGCGCAGGGCACGTGCGACATGGCTGAACAGGCCGGTATGATTTCAGCCTGCCGTGAACAGGTGCGCCGGGTGTCGCACGAACTGATGCCGCCGGAGTTCAGTTACGCCGACATCTGCATAGTAATCGACGACTATCTTCAGCGTGCCGGCGAGGCTTCCGGCTGCGAAGTGTCGTTCACGGCCACGCCCGACGACGCCGACTGGGCCGCCGTTCCCGACGCCACTGCCCTTGAGATGTACCGCATTGTGCAGGAAGCCGTAACCAATGCGGTAAGGCATTCGGGCGCGGCAAGCATCGACGTGGCACTCGACATGCAGGAAAACGGCCTGTCGCTGACCGTTACCGACGACGGCACTCCTGCCGAACGCTCCGGCACAGGCATAGGGAAGCGCACCATGAGGCAGCGCGCCGAGGCCGTAGGAGGCCGCCTGACGGTGGAGAGGAAAGAAGGAAAAACGATAGTGCAATTCATAATTCACAATTCATAATTCACAATTGGCTGCGCGTTGTGGTTGGATGTAAAATGCAGCCGATAATGAACAGATGTGCACCTGTTATGAATTGAACTGCGCAGCCAATTGTGAATTATGAATTGTGAATTATGAATTAATCTTAAAAACCACGGATTTCCGTTATTGCCGTTATGAATGTATGGTATAATTTTGCCCCGATGAACGAGGCGCAAAAATACATATTGCAAGACCTGTCGGTGGCCATTGCAGACGACCATGTGCTCATACTTGAAGGCTTCAAGAGCCTTATGGATGGCTGTGGGGTGCATAAAGTAGAGACTTTCAGCCACGCCGCCGACCTGTTACGCATACTTCCATACAGACATTTCGATATTTACATCATCGACATAGGCATGCCCGACGTCGACGGTTTCGAACTGGTTGACTGCATAAGGGCGTCACACGCCGACGCGAGGGTGATAATCAACACCATACACGAGGAAATATGGCTGCTGCGCCGCATGCTCGACAAGGGCGTGAACGCCATAATGCTGAAGTCTACCGACTTCATGCAGATGGTCGAGGCGATAACGGCTGTGATGAACGGGGGGCAGTATCTATGCCCCGGACTGAAGAAGAAGCTGGCCGGATGCAGGCGGAGCATGGAGCATCCGTCGGAGCGCGAGTTGGAAATACTTAAGGCTCTGGCCGGCGGACACACGTCGAAGGAAATCGCCATGATGCTCTTCATCTCGGAGAACACCGTCGAGACGCACCGCAAAAGGCTCTTCGTGAAGCTGGGGGCGCGCAACATGGCCGAGCTGATTGTCAAGGCCGTGGCGCGCGGTTACATAAACGCTTCGGAGATAGCGGCTGACGACGACACTGCGAAATGACTGCAGCAATGCATCAAAGGCAGGCAGAAAAGGCCGCCCGGACACAAGGTCCGGGCGGCCTTTCCGCATCGTCTGCACGGCTCAAACGTGCCGCTTCGGCGGCGTTTCCTTGCAGGCGGCGTAATACGTTGGCTTTCAGTACGTTGCAAAAGGCCGCCTTTTACACGCTAAAAGACGGCCTTTTATAATGCAGAAGATGGCCTTTCGCAACGCGAAAGGCCATCTTTTGCAGAAGCGTCGGCAATTATTTTACCTCGAACCGTCCTTTCAGACGTATGTCTTCGGACGAACTTCCCACCATTACAGTGAAGCCGCCAGGCTCTACAACGAAGCGGTTGTCGCGGTTCCACAGCCCCAAGTCCTGCGGCGTAAGCACGAAGCTGACTTCCTTTTCCTCGCCCGGCTTCAGGTGGATGCGCTCGAAGCCGCGCAGCACCTTTACATAGGTGGTGACGCTGCTGACCTCGTCGCGCAGGTAGAGCTGTACCACCTCGTCGCCGGCTACGCCGCCCGTGTTCTTCACCCGGCAGCTAAGCCTTACGCTGCCCTGCACGCCTATGATGGGATTGTCTATCCGCAAGTCGCTGTATGCGAACGTCGTGTAGCTCAAGCCGTGGCCGAAGGGGTAGAGCGCGCCGTCCACCCTGACGAAGCCTTTGCTGTCTGACCCCGGCTTGAACGGGAAGGCGAATGGCACCTGCCCCACCGTCTTCGGGAAGGTTACGGCCAGTTTGCCTCCCGGATTGTACTCGCCGAAGAGCACGCGGGCCACGGCCTGTCCCATGAACTCTCCCGGAAACCACGCATGGACGATGCCCGGCACGTAGCGCGCAGCCCAGTTGATGGTTGCGGCACGGCCGTCGACAAGCAGCAGTACGACGGGTGTGCCGGTGGCGCAGACGGCCCGTAGCAGCTCTTCCTGCCGTCCGCACAGGTCGAGTTCGGTGCGCGAATACTCCTCGCGCACGGTCTTTTCGTTGCCGCCCAGCACGAGTATAGCCACTTCTGACTCGCGTGCCAGCGCCACGGCCTCGTCAATCATGGCCTGTTCGTCGGCGTCGAGGGGCACGTCGTACAGCTCGCTTTCCGGGAAGTGCTTGTCTATTATGTCGGCTCCCTTGGCATAACGCACGTCGGCGTCGGGCAGATATTCCTTGATGCCCTGGTACACCGTCTTGATAGGAGCGTTTGCCGGGCCGTAGCGGCAAATCAGGTTCTGCCGCTCGTCGGCGTTAGGGCCGATTACGGCGACACGCTTCAGCGAACGCGACAGCGGCAGGATGCCTCCCTCGTTCTTAAGTAACACGATTGATTCCAGTGCGGCACGCAGCGACACAGCCTGATGCTCGGCGCTGTGCACCACCTTTTCCGGGTGGCGGTTGTCGCCCTTGTAGGGGTTGTCGAAAAGTCCCATGAGGAACTTTACGCGCAGCACGTCGCTCACGCGGCTGTCAATGGTCTGCATGGAGACGAGCCCTTCGGCAACGGCTTGCCGCAAGGGGATGATGAAGTTCTCGGGCAAGGAGAAGTTTGTGCGCACGTCAAGGCCGGCGTTCACCACCTGTGCCGCCGCGTCCACGGCATCCTTGGCCACCTTGTGCTTTGAGTAAAGGAACTCCACCGCTTCGCTGTCAGACACCACGTAGCCTCTGAAGCCCCACTCGTGGCGCAGGATTTCGGTCAGGAAATGGTAGCTGCCCGTGATTGGTACGCCGTCGTAGTCGTTGTACGAACTCATCACGCCCATTGCGTGCGCATCGCAGAAAGCCTTGCGGAAGGTCTCCAGATACAGGGTGCGCATCTCCCGTGGGGCAACGTGAGGGTCGGTGCGTGTCCCTTCGTCGCGTCCTCCCACCGGAACGCTGTACACGGCGAAGTGCTTTGGCGTTGACACCAGCCCCCGGCTTTGCAGGCCTTCAATCATGCGCTTGCCTAATTCGCCTGCCAGGTAAGGGTCTTCGCTGTAACTCTCTACCACGCGTCCCCAGCGCGGATCCTGCGCTATGTCGAGTATCGGCGAGTAGATATTGGTGTAGCCAAGGGCTATGGCCTCCTCTGCGGTGACGCGTGCAATCTCGCTTATCAACTCCTTGTCCCATGTAGCTCCTTGTCCGCATTGTGCCGGAAACATGGTGGCACGGTCGTGGCATAGTCCGCGTATGCCTTCGTTGGTGAAGTCAACGGGAATGCCGAGACGCGTGTTTTCCACGAACCACCGCTGTATGGCCTGCCTGTTCCGGACACTGTTTACGTAAGGATAGGACAGCGCCGACCCGAACGTGCCAATCCCGTTGGCCTGCTCGTCGATGTTTGCTATGCCGTCCTTCCATATTTCCGTGCTCCATGCCTCGGTGGGCAGGGAGTCCTTCAACACGCGTCCCGAGCCGTACAGCGTGGCCATCTGGCAGGTCTTCTCTTCCAGCGTCATCTGCGACAAGAGGTCGGCTACGCGGGCTTCCAACGATGCTGAGGGGTCTTCGTACACGTCCTTCTCGCCGTTTTTGTTGAAGTCAATCCAGCCTTTCTTGTATATGTTGCCGGGGCTGTTGCCGGCTTGCAGGCCCGTACACAGCAGTACAGACAGGCTCAAAAGCAGTTTTCTCATCCGTTTTTTGTCTGTTAAATGATTGTCTATTGGTCGTTTGTCCGCGCGTTTGCCGTGTCCGTGCTTTCACTGCCTGACATTTCCAACGTCAGTTCGCCGCCTTTCATCAGGTCGGAATGCGAGAAGCGCGGTTCAGTCAGTTCTCGCCCGTTCAGCTTCATGGAGCTGACGAACTTGTGTTCGCGGCTGTTGCCGGGAGCGTTGATTACGAAGTCTTTGCCGTTTTCGAGGTGTATTGTCACGCGGTTGAACATCGGCCGGCCAATCTCATACACCGGCTTGCCCGGACAGAAGGAGTAGAAGCCCATGGAGCTTAGCACGTACCAGGCCGACATCTGTCCTACATCCTCGTTGCCCGACAGGCCGTCAGGGCTGTTGTGGTAGAGCGTCCGCATGATGTGGTCCACCAGAGCCTGCGTCTTGTGCGGCGCTCCGACATAGTTGTACAGGTAAGGTATGTGGTGGCTCGGCTCGTTCCCGTGTGCGTATTGCCCTATCATGCCGGTCACGTCGGCAGCGGCGTTGGGGTCGCCGGTAAGTTCGGAGCTGGTGGTGAACAATGTGTCGAGATGCGCTTCGAAAGCTTCGGGTCCGCCGACAAGTTTCATTAGTCCGTCAACGTCCTGTGGCACGAACCATGCCCATTGCCATGCGTTGCCTTCCACGTAGTTGCTTGGACGCCGTACCGATGACGGGTCGAAAGGCGTTGCCCAGCTTCCGTCGCTCTGTCTGCCGCGCATCAGCTTCGTATCGGGGTCGAAGTAGTTGCGGTAGTTGCGTGAAAGTCCCATGTAGCGGTCGTATATGTCCTTGCGTCCGCTGTCCTTGTACATCTGGGCGATGAGCCAGTCGTTGTAGGCATATTCCAGACCTTGTGATACGGAGCCGCCGTTTACCACGTCGCATGGGATGTATCCCAGTTCGTTCTTGTACTTTATGGATATCGGCATCACCTTGTCGTTCAGTATCTTGCGGTCAATCCATGGCGTGATGCCCGTAGTGTCGTACACAGAAGAGCGCAGGCAGGCTTCGCGTGCCTTGTCAATGTCGAAGTCGCATTGGCCTTTCATCATGGCGTCGGCGATTACCGACACGGCATGGTAGCCAATCATAGTGCCCGTCTCGTTGCTGGCAAGTTCCCATTTGGGCAGTATTCCTGCCTCGTCGTATTTGCGGAGCAGCGAGCGGATGAATGCTTGGTTGAGCGACGGAGTGACTATCGTGTACAGCGGGTGTGTGGCGCGGAAGGTGTCCCACAGCGAGAACACAGTGTAGTTGGTGTAGTCTTTGTCCTGTTCTATGGTCTGTGCCATGGTTCGGTAACGCCCGTCAACGTCGGACGACACGCTGGGTTGCAGCATCGAGTGGTAGAGCGCGGTGTAGAATACGGTGCGGCTGTCGTTGTCGTCGGTTTCCACGTCTATTACGCTCAAAGCCTTGTTCCACGTCTCGGTGGCGCGGTTTGCTATGGCGTCGAAGTCCCAGTCGGGCATCTCCGCTTCCACATTGCGGCGCGCGCCGTCCTCGTCGATGCCCGAAATGCCGACCTTTGCCTGCACCTTGCCGTCTTCCGGCACCTGCCTGAAGCTAAGTACGGCCTTGGCGTTGGGCACAGTCACCGACGTGCAGTCGGGCAGGTAGAGCGTGTCGGAGTAGAGCTTGCAGTCGAACGGGGCGGAGAACACGGCGTGGAAGTAGACGTAATGGTTCGTTGCCCATCCCTTGGTGTATTTCATTCCGGCAATGGTCGAGTCGTTAAGCACGTGTATTCGCGTCACCGGATGGCTGTGTCCGTGGATTGTAGGCTCCATGTCTATTATGAGGCGTGCGTCGCTTTTGGCCGGGAAGGTGTACCGGTGCATGCCGGCGCGTGTGGTTGCCGTAAGCTCCACGTTTATGCCGTCGTCGGGCAGGAATACGCGGTAATAGCCCGGACGGCCCTCCTCCTGGTCGTGCGAGAAGCGTGCGCGGTAGCCCTTGCCGGGCTCGTGCGCGTCGCCTGCCTTCAATGGCTTCTCGCCTGTTACGGGCATGAACAGGATGTCTCCGTAGTCACCGATGCCCGTGCCGCTAAGATGTGTGTGGCTGAAACCTATGATGGTGCTGTCAGAATAGTGGTAGCCCGAGCAGGCGTCCCAGCCTATCAGCCGCGTGTCGGGGCTTAGCTGCACCATTCCGTGAGGCAGTGTGGCGCCGGGGAAGGTGTGGCCGTGGCCGCCGGTGCCGATAAAAACGTTCACATGGCCGGCGTGGTTGGCCGGCGTCTCCGTGACGGTACAGGCTGACAATGACAGCCCCAGTGCCGACAGAAGCAAAACTGGCAATTTGTGTTTCATGGGTTTATTGTATGTAAATAAGACTATAATTCCTTGCCGTATCTTTCATAACTCCAAAGAAAGCATCATGTAATAAAAAAGCGGTGGCAAGCGCGCTTAATTTGGGATTAATTTTAATGAAGCGCCATTTTTAAGCGCATGCGCACCCCTCGGAGCGCTCCTGCCGGGCACGGAGCGGCCTGCGCTGAAACGTCCTTGTGCAAAGGCTTTTGCAAAAGGCCGTCTTTCGGCTTCTAAAAGGTGGCCTTTTAGCGTGTAAAAGACGGCCTTTTACAATGCGGAAGGGCACCTTTTGCAAATCCATTTGCCGTCGGCAAAATTTGCAGGAATAGTCGGTTTTCATTAATTTTGCGGCCATGAAGGCTTTTGCTGTTGTCATCGTGGCGGTTGCCTGCCTTTGCTCGTGCGGCAGGAAGGCCGCCGTGCGCCCTGTGTTCACCGTCGAGGCGATGAACAGGATTACGCCAGTGAAACAGCAGGGCGGCAGCGCGTGCGGCTGGGTTTACGCCATGCTGGCCGTCATAGAGAGCGACCGGCTGATGCAGGGCGACTCCGTCAACCTGTCGCCGGCCTATGTCGTGCGCCGCGTCCTTGAACGCCGAGCGGAGCGCAGCTACCTTTCGGGCGGCGCGGAGGGAGTGGATGCCGCCGGAATGGCTCCCGGCCTGCTTGCCGCCTTGGAAGAGTTCGGCGCAATGCCTTACGACTCTTACCGTTCCGACTGCAACTATGACGTGCTCTGCCGCAAGCTGACGAGGATGTCGCAGGCCGCCGCGGCTCGCCGCGACGGTGTCGGAAGGCTACGCGGCAACGTGGCCGACGTGCTCGACAGGGACATCAACCCCCTGCCGCGCCATGTGTGGATGTACGGCGCGGAATATACCACGCGCGAGTTCGCGCACAGCGTATGCCTGCCCGGCGACTACGTGGCGATGACCAGTTACACGCACGAGCCGTTCGGAGAGAGCATACCGCTCAATCTGCCAGACAACCGCACGGGGAGCAAATTCCTGAATGTGCCGCTCGATACGCTTGTAAACCGCGTCGCCGCAGCCCTGCGTTCGGGGCGCAGCGTGTGCTGGGAGGGCGATACTACGGGCGGCGGTTTCTCGTTCGGTGACGGTCTGGCGAGCCTTGAAAGCGACGGCGCGAGGGTGACGCAGGACATGCGCCAGCGTGCCTTCGAGCGCCTTGAAGTCACCCCAAGGCACTGCATGGCCATCATAGGGCTGGCTCGCGACGGCGGCGGACGCCGCTGGTTCGTCTGCAAGAACTCGTGGGGCACAGGCAATCCTTATAACGGACTGATGTACATGTCGGAGCAGTATTTCAGGCTTAACACCGTGGATGTGGTGATGATGAATGAAAAGTAGTTATTGTAGTTAAAGTAGTTATCGCTCGCTTACGCTCGCTAAGTAGTTAAAGTCAAATGCCATTGCAGGCAGTTGTCTTGCGGATTTAGTTGTTTTGCAGGCGAAGATTGTTGGCAAAGGTAATGACTTTAACTACTTAGCGAGCGTAAGCGAGCGATAACTACTTTAACTACAATAACTACCAAAAAGGTTAATACTATAACAATGGAGAAGAAAGTAAAGGCCGTAATCCTTGACTTTGACGGCACGATAGGCGACACGTGCGGCCTCATAGTGCGCACTATGCAGCAGACTTTGGCCGAGGTGGGGCTGCCCGGGCGGTCTGACGACGAGTGCGCGGCCATGATTGGCCTGCCTCTGAAGCAGACTTTCACGCAGCTGATGCCGATGGACGATGCCACGGGCGACCTCTGCGAGGCTACATACCGCCGCATCTTCGCGGTTAACAACCGTCCGGGCACGGTGCGCCCTTTTCCCGGCGTGTGCGAGACTATCCGCAGCATGCACCGCGCCGGGCTGCTTGTCACCATTGCGAGCAGCCGCTTCCGCACGTCGCTAATGGAGTTTCTGGAGGAGATGAGGCTTGTGGAATATGTGCCATACGTGCTCGGGGCTGGCGACGTGGAGCACGCCAAGCCCGCTCCCGACATGGTTCTCAAGACGCTGGCCGACAACGGCTTGAAGCCCGGCGAGGCCATCGTGGTTGGCGATACGGAGTTCGACATACGTATGGCGCACGCCGCCGGAGTGAAGGCCGTCGGTGTGACATACGGCAACGGACGGCGTGAAGACCTTGAACGGGAACGCGCCGAGTGGATAATAGACAGGTTCGTGGAACTGGAGGGGATAGTGTGACACCCACCCAACCCTCCCGAAGGGAGGGAGCTTAATATGCTTTTGCCGCTTTGTGATATTGGCCTTATCAGGCTTATCCGCCCTATCCGGCCTATAAATAAATAGGTCTTATAAGGCTGACAAGCCTTATAAGGCCGATAACATTTTTGCTGTTGGCAATCAGCTAATGGCCTGGCAGGCCGCGGTAATCAAGCTCCCTCCCTTTGGGAGGGCTGGGGTGGGTATTCAATATGCCACCTTTTGCTGTGCAAAAGGCCGTCAATTACAATGCAAAAGGCCGTCTTTTAGCTGCTAAAAGACGGCCTTTTGGTAACTTGTTGGCAACCAGCCTGTTAACATATATGTCCTATCTGCCTTATAAGCCCTATTCACCAATAGGCCGGATAGACCAAACAAGCCTGATAAGGCTAATAATACCACCCTGCAAAAGCATACCAAACTCCCTCCCTTTGGGAGGGTTGGGGTGGGTATTCCTTTTGGTTGGTGTGGGTTGTCCCTTTGGTTGGGGGTGGGGTTAGGGTGGCGGTGGGTGCCTGTTTACTCTGCAAACGCGGCGGCTTCGGCTGCCGCAACAATGTCTTCTTTTGACATCCTGTCAGAGAAAGCCTTGATGTCGGAGAGGTCGAACTCGTCTACTTCATCTTTCTTCTGTCGGTTTACAGCCCTTTCCTTGGCAGTATTTTCCGCCGTGCCTGTTTCCTGCGCCATGGCGTCATGGCTTGTTTCTTTAGCCTGCGGAATGATGAAATCTTCCTTTACTTCCACGTCGGGCACCGTCTCCACCGGCTCTTCCTCCATCTTCGTGCGCTCGGTCTTTGCGGCGAACACCGCGTCGATGAACTGCGGTTTGCGCCTAAGGTTCTGCAAGGCGGTCTTGCTGGCGGTCTGTTGGCTCTCCTTTTTGGAGTAGCCGCGCCCTTCGCCACCTTCTATCCCTTCGATAACCGCCTTGTAGACGAACGTCTGGCTGTTGCTGTTGTCGCGTTTCTGCTCTACAAGCTGGAAGTCGAGTTTCACCTTGTTCTTCTGGCACCACTCTATGAGTTTGCTCTTGAAGTTCACTTCCTTGTAAGCAACTTTGTCGAGGTTGATAAGCTGCGAGAGTATGCGTTTCTGCATGAAGCGCATGCACGCGCTGTAGCCGCGGTCCAGGTATATGGCCCCTACGAGGGCTTCGAAAGCATTTCCTTCCATGTAATTGTTATGGGAGGACATGTGTCCGTTGGATATTATCAGCTGGCCTATGCCTATTTCGTGGGCCAGGCGGTTGAGCGTCTCCCTCTGTACAATCTTGCTCCTTGTCGTGGTAAGGAAGCCTTCGCGCTTGCCTTCGAAGTGGCGGAACACTATGTCGCCCACGATGGCGTCGAGAATGGCGTCGCCAAGGAACTCAAGGCGTTCGTTGTTTACGGGTTTTCCCTTTGCGTTGCGCTTGGCCATGCTGCGGTGCATGAGCGCCTGTTTGTAGAAGTTGATGTCGTGGGGGTAAAATCCGATGATGTCGCGTAAAGAACAATAAAGCTCCTTTTCCTTGCGGAAAGGGAGCTTTATCTTGTCTATGAAGTTATTAATCAACATATTTCTTGAAGATAACGCAGGCGTTGTGTCCGCCGAAGCCGAACGTGTTGCTCATCGCCGCACGGACGGTGCGCTTCTGCGCCTTGTTGAAAGTGAAGTTCAGGTTATAGTCTATCTCTTCGTCCTTGTCGTCTTCATCGTGGTTGATTGTCGGCGGAACGATGTCGTTCTGCACGGCAAGTACGCTCGCCATGGCCTCTACCGCGCCGGCTGCGCCGAGCAGGTGACCGGTCATTGACTTCGTAGAGCTGATGTTCAGCTTGTAAGCCGCGTCTCCGAACACATCCTTTATGGCCTTGGCCTCGGATATGTCGCCTACGTGTGTCGATGTTCCGTGGACGTTGATGTAGTCTATGTCTTCAGGTTTCATGCCCGCATCTTCGAGAGCCGCCTGCATCACGAGCTTCGCTCCGAGACCTTCGGGGTGCGATGCGGTGATGTGGTATGCGTCGGCGCTTTCGCCTTCACCCACCATTTCGGCGTAGATTTTGGCTCCGCGTGCCTTCGCGTGCTCCAATTCTTCGAGGATAAGGCATCCTGCTCCTTCCGCCATCACGAAGCCGTCGCGGCTTGCGCTGAACGGGCGTGAAGCCCTGGCAGGCTCGTCGTTGCGTGTGGAGAGCGCGTGCATGGCGTTGAAGCCGCCCACGCCGCAGGCGCAGATGGCAGCCTCTGCTCCACCGCTTACGATGATGTTGGCCTTGCCCAAGCGGATGAGGTTGAACGCATCGGCCAACGCGTTGGTCGATGACGCGCAGGCGGAGGTGGTTGCATAGTTGGGACCGTGAAATCCGTATTGTATTGAGATTTGGCCGGCAGCTATGTCGCTAATCATCTTCGGGATGAAGAACGGGTTGAACTTGGGGCCGTTCTCCTTGTTCAGCGCGTAGTAAGACACTTCGTCCTCAAAGGTCTTTATACCGCCGATGCCTACGCCGAAGATTACTCCGATGCGGTTCTTGTCCTCTTTTTCCAAGTCCATGCCGCTGTCCTTTACGGCCTGTGCCGCGCTGACGAGGGCCAGCTGGGTGTAGCGGTCCATCTTGCGGGCTTCCTTGCGGTCAATCCAGTCGCCTACGTTGAGTCCCTTGACTTCGCATGCAAACTGTGTCTTGAACTTGGAGCAGTCGAACTGTGTAATAGGAGCGGCACCGCTTACACCCTCAATGAGGTTCTTCCATGTCTCTTCGACATTGTTTCCTACAGGTGTAACCGCGCCTAATCCTGTTACTACTACTCTTTTCAATTCCATTTATCGCAGTCTGGAATTATTATTTCATGTTAGCCTCAATGTAGCTGATGGCGTCGCCAACGGTGGCGATTGTCTCTGCCTTGTCGTCAGGAATAGAGATGTTGAACTCCTTTTCGAATTCCATGATCAGCTCTACTGTGTCGAGAGAGTCTGCGCCGAGGTCGTTTGTGAAGCTTGCTTCGGGCTTTACTTCAGCCTCGTCAACACCAAGTTTCTCTACAATGATAGCTTTTACTTTAGATTCAATTTCTGACATGATTGTAATGTTTTAAAAAGTTTATAATAAAATTCGAATCTCAAAAAATCGGTGCAAAGGAACGAATTTTTATTTAAGTGTGCAAATATTTTTGACAAAAAAGTGCTTTCTTTTGCACATATCAGGGGTATGTGTGCAATAAAACGAGGGGCGGAACGGGAGCCGGAGAAGGCGGGAAAGGCATTTGGCGGCCGGCGCGCTGCTAACTTACACCCACTCCAACTAAAGGGAACACCCACTCCAATCCTCCCGAAGGGAGGGAGCCTGATATGCTTTTGCAGGATGGTGTTATTGGCCTTATCAGGCTTGTTTGGCCTATCCGGCCTATTGGTGAATAGGGCTTATAAGGCAGATAGGGCATATATGTTAACAGGCTGGTTGCCAACAAGTTAGCAAAAGACCGTCTTTTGGCTGCTAAAAGACGGCCTTTTGCATTGTAATTGACGGCCTTTTGCACGGCAAAAGGTGGCATATTGAACACCCTCCCCAGCCCTCCCAAAGGGAGGGAGCTTGATTACCGCTGCCTGCCAGGCCGTTAGCTGATTGCCAACAGCAAAAATGTTATCGGCCTTATAAGGCTTATCGGCTTTATAAGACCTATTTATTTATAGGCCGGATAGGCCAAACAAGCCTGATAAGGCCAATAACACCACCCTGCAAAAACATACCAAGCCCCCTCCCTTCGGGAGGGTTGGGGTGGGTTATCCCTCTGGTTGGGGTGGGTCGTAAGGTGCTGTGTGGAGGATGTCAGGCGTACCATTCCCTTCTCAACGGGTAGTTGCCGCGCAGCTCCTCAAACCGTTCAGGCGCGGCTTTCAGGCGCGCGCTGTCGTCAAGCGGGTTGTACAGTTGCAGGCGGAGGGTGTCATCGTCGGTCGAAGGGACGAAAGTCGGAGGCAGCGGAGGCGGCACGATGAGCGGCGGACGGCGCAGGCCGAAGTGGCGGCAGAGCCCGTCGATGACCATGTTGTCGGCGTTTGCCTTGCCGTCGGCGCTATAGCCTGCGATGTGGGGCGTGGCAATCCATACGCGGCGGAGCAGCCGCCGGTCTATTTCAGGCTCGTTCTCCCATGTGTCGATGACGGCGTCTTCCACCTTATTATATATTAAGGCGTCAAGCAGTGCGCCGTTGTCAACCACGCCGCCGCGGCTCGTGTTGACGACGAGCGGCCTGCGGACGAGGCTGTTGAAGAAGTCGGCGCCGGCCAGATGGAACGTGGGGTGCGGCCCGTCTTTTGTCAGCGGCACGTGGAATGTTATGATGTCGGCATCGCGCTGGATGTCGGCCATCGTGGCGAACGCGCCCGTGTCGCCGCGTTCCTGCCGCGGAGGGTCGCACACGAGCACGCGCATCCCGTATTCTTCGGCCACGGCCTTGACCTTCGTTCCTACGTGTCCGCAGCCTACGATGCCGATTGTCATGCCTTCGAGCCGCGCTCCGCGGTCGCGCTTCAGCAGCAGTAGCACCGACCTTACGTATTGTGCCACGGAGGCGGCGTTGCACCCCGGACAGCTCATCCACGTTATCCCGGCTCGTTGCATGTAGTCGGTGTCGATGTGGTCGAAGCCGATTGTAGCCGTCGCCACGAACCTTACGCTGCTTCCTTCGAGCAAGCGCCCGTCGCACCGGGTGCGCGTCCTCACGATGAGAGCGTCGGCGTCGCGCACGTCTTCGGGGGTTATGGCCGCTCCTTTCAGGTAGACCGCGTCGCCGGTGAGGCTGCTTATGGCTTCGCGGATGTACGGGATTTTGTCGTCTATGACTATTTTCATTGTCGTAAGTTTTTGTTTCCGGAGTTAAGGAAATTTGTCTTTGAGGTTAAATCTTCTTAACTCCGAAACACATGTTATTGTCGCTTCTGCTTGCAAAAATACTAAAAATGTCGCTTATTGGTTGGCGGAATGAAAATAAATCGCTATCTTTGCCGAATTAAATGACAGTCTTGTTAAATCTTAAAGGCTAAGTTAATGCGATGGCATCTACTGACAATTGCAACACCATATCATACAGCGGCGTGAGCGCCGCACCACGCCGCCATGCAAGGATGTGCGCCAATCGTTCCATAAACCACGCACGTTAAACGCCCTGGAGGAAAGATGAGGACAGAGCACATACTTATAATAAGGTTTTCAGCCCTTGGCGACGTGGCGATGACAGTTCCCGTGGTGGACTCGCTGGCGAGGCAGTATCCAGACGTGAGGATAACCATGCTGAGCCGTCCTTACGCCCGTCCGTTTTTCGAATACATGCCGCAGAACGTGGGCTTCATGGAGGCCGACCTGAAAAACGAGTACTACGGAGTGAAGGGGATGAACGCCCTTTACAGGCGGCTTACGGCGAAAAACTTTACCGCCATTGCCGACTTGCACAGCGTGCTGCGTTCTGACTACCTGCGGATGCGCTTCAACATCGACCGTTTCCGCGTAGAACATATCGACAAGCACCGCACGTTACGCAAGATGCTTGTCAGCCAGACGGACAAGCGCATGGTGCATATCCCGTCGGTGTTCGACTGCTATGCCGACGTGTTCGCACGTCTCGGCTATCCGGTAAAGCCTGATTTCACCTCGCTTTTCCCTCGCGGGGGCGGCGACATCAGCCGCCTGCCAGCCGGTTTCAATACGCCGAAGGCCGACGGAGAGGTGTGGATAGGCGTTGCGCCTTTGGCCGCATATCCTGCCAAGGCGTATCCGCTTGAACTGATGGAGGAAGCGCTGAGGCGCGTAATAGCCGGCCATCCGGGCTGCCGCCTGTTCCTGTTCGGTGGAGGAAAGGCCGAAACCGACATACTGAACGGCTGGTGTGCGAAGTTCGACCGCTGCGTGAACGCTTCGGCGCAGTTGGGCGGCATTGGACTCGAACTAATCCTTATGAGCCATCTTGACGTGATGGTTACAATGGACGGGGCCAACATGCAGATGGCTTCCATTGCCGGAACGCCGGTGGTTAGCGTATGGGGAGCGACGCATCCCAATGCCGGACAGCTTGGCTGGGGGCAGAGTTTGGCCGACGTAGTGCAGGCCGACATGCCGTGCAGGCCGTGCAGCATATCGGGGAAGAAAGCCTGTCCGCGTGGCGACATGCTGTGCATGAAGAGCATACAGCCAGTGGATATAGCGGCTAAGGTTGAGGACGTGCTGCGCCGCAGGCGGAATGAATGACGATTTTTTTTATCAACATGAATAACTAATTAAAACGAAAAGGATTATGAAGAAGTATGTTTGCGAGACTTGTGGTTATGTATATGACCCTGAAGTAGGAGACCCTGACAACGGCATAGCTCCCGGAACGGCGTTTGAAGACCTGCCAGAAGACTGGGTATGTCCGCTTTGTGGAGTAGGTAAGGATGATTTTTCTGTTGAGGACTGACTCCTTCCGGAGTTGAGATAAAAAAGCAGGTGCGGCCCGTGAGGCCGGCCTTGCAGTCTTCAATAGGGTTAGTTTAATTGCGGTTCTGCCGGCTTTGTAGCCGGTGGAGCCGTTCGTTTTTCATGGGGGTTGCGTTCGGCTGTCAGGCCTTGCGGCGTCCGTCTCCGTCTTACGTCTTGTCGAATACATAGGCGAAGATGCACGCCAGCACCACGATAATGGCTGCTGCATACATTATTACGGTCATTATGGCGGCAATTTTCTTGCGTCTTCTTGAAGCCGCGAGTTTTTTTTGCTTGAACACTTCAGATTCATCCATTTCGTCGTGGTCTTTTTTCTTTTTCATGTCTGTTCTTAGTTTTTGCTTGGCTGGGCGTAAGCTGTAAGCTGCGTAAATCGTTTTGGGCTTGCGCCTTGAGCCCGTAATTGTCGTGTGAATTTTCTTGTTTGTGGATGCTTTATGGCAATACATCTTGCCTTTACCGGCATTCCATTATGCAAATATACGAAAAAATGCACCGGGATGGGTAATTTTTAACAATGTTTTTATATGTTTTACATATGCGTGACGGCTGCCGGGCGTACTGGTCGTAACTGATAGGCGACAGCCAATCAAGTAACCTCTCTTCAAAAGGCCGTCTTTTACCTTGTAAAAGGTCACATACCGCACGCTGAAAGGCCGTCTTTTGCAAGCTGAAAGGTGGCATATTGGAAATCAGCTGACAGTCAGCCTGTTACGAGCTGTTGCCGCCGGCCTTGCCGGGCGCGGCCGGCGGATGGCGTTGCGGCACTGTCCGCCGGCTGTTGCGGCTGTAGCCTCTTTGCCGGCTTGCGGCATGCGCGCGGCCTGCCAGTACATGTTTTTATGCCATGCCGCCGTAAAAATATTCATTATTCCTTGTGCGCCATTCATGGAAAAATATTAATTTTGCACCGTTATGGCACAGAAACTCATACAGGCGCAGGTGCAGAAACAGGTACAGGTGCAGCGGCTTACCCAGCAGCAGATGCTCGTGGTGAAGCTGCTGGAGATGCCCTTGACCGAGTTTGAGCAGAACGTCACCGCCGAGCTTGACGACAATCCCGCCCTCGAAAGCCGCGAGCCGGATGCCGACAACGTGCATGACGGCGTGGAAGACGGCGGCGGAGAGGCTGACGACAGCGGCGACTTCGACGCCGAGAAGGAGCGTGAGGAGCGCGAGTCGGCACTTGACGAGGCCCTGTCGGGCTTCGGCATGGACGACGAGATGCCCGAACCCACCGTGCAGCAGGCCGCCGACAGGCAGACTGCCGACTATGAGGAGATGACCTACGGCGACACCGTGTCGTTCTATGACAGGCTGAAAGAGCAGATGGTTGACGTTGACCTTACCCCAAGGCAGCGCGAAATCATGGAGTATCTCATAGGCTCTTTGGACGACGACGGGCTGCTCCGCAAGGACGCAGGCACGCTGAGCGACGAGCTGGCGGTGTATCATGGCATTGACGCCGACGAGCATGAGATAGAGGATGTGCTGCATACGCTGCAGACGTTCGACCCCGCCGGAGTGGGCGCACGCAGTCTCCGCGAGTGCCTGCTGCTGCAGATAGGGCGCAGGCCGGACTCTCCGATGAGGCAGAAGATGGAGAGCGTAATCTCCAGATGCTACGACGAGTTCATGAACAAGCGGTGGGACAAGATTTCGGCGCAGCTCGGCTTCGACGCGGATACGGCCTCGGCCGTGCACGCCGAACTGCTGAAGCTCAATCCGAAGCCCGGCTCCGCGCTCGGCGAGACCGAGGGAATGGGCGCTCGGCAGATAACCCCCGACTTCATAGTCGACACCGCCGACGACGGGACGGTGACCTTCACAATCAACGGAGGCAACGTGCCCGAGCTGTATGTGTCGCCGTCGTTCGCCGACATGGTGAAGGATTACCAGCAGAACAAGCGCAACATGGGCCGCCGCGAGAAAGAAGCCTTGCTCTATGCGAAGGAGAAGGTGGAGCGCGCACGCGGCTTCATAGACGCCGTGAAGCAGCGCCGCCACACGCTGTACGTCACGATGAAGGCCATCATCGACATCCAGAAACGCTACTTCCAGGACGGCGACGAGAGCGACCTGAAGCCCATGATACTCAAGGATGTGGCCGAACGTGCCGGGCTTGACATATCCACCGTGTCGCGCGTAAGCAACATGAAGTACGCCCAGACGCGGTGGGGCACGTTCCGTTTGCGCCACTTCTTCAGCGATAGCGTAAAGACCGAAGGCGGCGAAGAGATGTCGACGCGCCGCGTGAAGGCCGCCCTGAAGGACATAATCGACAAGGAAGACAAGTCCGCTCCGTTGAGCGACGACGCTATAAAAGGCATGATGGCCGAGGCCGGTTACCCCGTGGCGAGGCGCACCATAGCCAAATACCGTGAACAGATGGGCATTCCCGTTGCCCGGCTTAGGAAAAGATGAGAGAGAAGCATATAATCTTTGCGGCCAAGGCTCTTAGCGTAGTATTCACCCCCTTCTACCTTCCGCTCGTGGGGCTGGCCGTACTTCTTACAATGACATACCTCAGCTTGTTACCGTGGGCGTACAAGCTGTTCCTCATAGTGACGTTCTGGGTGTTCACGATAGCCCTGCCGTCGCTGCTAATACGCCTTTACCGGCGTTACCAGGGATGGCCGCCTTTCATGGTAGCGAGCAAGGAGCGCCGCGTAATACCGTATGTAATCTCAATCGTTTCTTACCTGTTGTGCTATTACATCATGGCCTACGTCCATGTGCCTCACTTCATGGGCAGCATCCTTATGGCCGCTTTGGTAATACAGGTGGTGTGCGCCATAGTCAACCTTTTTATAAAGGTGTCAACCCACATGGCCGCAATCGGCGGCGTGGCGGGCGCGCTCATGGCCTTCGCCGCCATCTTCGGGTTCAATCCCGTGTGGTGGCTCTGCGTCGTGTTTGTGCTTGCCGGACTGGTGGGAACAAGCCGCATGATACTTCGCCAGCATTCACTTCACGAGATAACGCTCGGCTTCCTCGTCGGCGTAGCGTGCGCTTTCGTGTCGGTGTTGGTGCTTTGACCGCTGCAACAATCTAAAAACAATATATTATGACACCATTAGTTAGCATCATTATGGGCAGCACAAGCGACCTGCCCGTAATGGAAAAAGCCTGCAAGTTCTTGGACGACATGCACATTCCGTTCGAGGTCAACGCCCTGTCCGCCCACCGCACGCCCGACGCAGTGGAGCAGTTCGCAAAGCAGGCGAAGCCTCGCGGCATACGTGTGATAATCGCCGGGGCAGGCATGGCTGCCGCGTTGCCGGGCGTTATAGCCGCATCGACGACGCTGCCGGTCATCGGAGTGCCCATCAAAGGCATGCTCGACGGACTTGACGCGATGCTTAGCATCATACAGATGCCACCCGGAATACCCGTGGCAACTGTCGGAGTGAACGGCGCAATGAACGCGGCCATACTGGCGACGGAGATGCTTGCCCTGTCCGACGACGGCATTGCGGCGCGCCTTGCCGACTATAAGGCCGGTCTTGGAGCCAAAATCGAGAAGGCCAACAAGGAGCTGGCAGAGGTCAAGTATGAGTATAAAACCAATTAAAGTTTGGTAGTTAAAGGAGTTAGTGTAGTTAAAGGAGTTAAAGCCAAATGCTTTGTTTATGTGGGCATAAGATGAATGCAGCCTGCAAGGCATTTGGCTTTAACTTCTTAGCGAACGCAGTGAGCGGTAACTCCTTTAACTTCTTTAACTTCTGAAAAATACAAACAAAAGCCTATGGACTTATTCAACTACCGCCGCCGCGAGGCTTCCGAGGTTCAGGTTGGCGGCACGCCGATGGGCGGCGAGTGGCCGATACGCATACAGTCGATGACTACAACGCCTACTGTCGACACCGAGGCGAGCGTGGCGCAGGCCGAAAGGATAATCAAGGCGGGCGGTGAATACGTGCGCCTGACGACACAGGGCGTGCGCGAGGCCGAGAACCTGAAGAACATCAACGCGCGTCTGAGGGCCGACGGGTACATGACTCCGCTCGTGGCCGACGTCCACTTCAACCCCCATGTGGCCGAAGTGGCCGCGCTGTATGCCGAGAAAGTGCGCATAAACCCCGGCAACTACGTTGACCCGGCGCGCACGTTCAAGCATCTGGAATACACCGACGAGGAGTATGCCGCAGAGCTGAAGAAAATCGAGGAGCGCTTTGTCCCCCTGCTGAATATATGCAAAGAGAACCACACCGCCCTGCGCATAGGCGTCAACCACGGCTCGCTGTCCGACCGCATCATGTCGCGTTACGGCGACACTCCCGAAGGAATAGTGGAGAGCTGCATGGAGTTTCTGCGCATTTGCAGGCGCGAACGGTTTGACGACGTTGTCATTTCAATCAAGGCCAGCAACACGGTCGTGATGGTTCGCTCCGTCCGTCTGCTCGTAAGCGAGATGGAACGCGAGGGCATGAGCTATCCACTTCACCTCGGAGTGACCGAGGCCGGGGAGGGCGAAGACGGCCGTATAAAGAGCGCGGTTGGCATCGGTGCGCTGCTGGCCGACGGCATAGGCGACACCGTGCGCGTGTCGCTTAGCGAGGAACCGGAGGAAGAAATACCCGTTGCGCGCCACCTTGTTGACTACATCACGCGCCGCGCCGGACACACGCCGATACCCGGCACGGAGGCTCCGGGCTTCGACTGGCTGCGCCCCGAGCGGCGGAATACCGTCGCGGTGGGCAACATCGGCGGCGGAAACGTGCCCGTGGTGATAGCCTCGATGCTTGAAGGCGGCGACCCTTCGCGGCTGAACGCAGGCGACGGCATCGTGCCCGACTATGTGTACACCGGCCAGCAGCTGCCCGGAAAGCGTATGGAGGGGCAGCGTTACATCGTTGATTTCGGCGTGTACGCCGCGCTCGACGACACCAAGGACGTATATCCCATCTTTCCATATAACGCCGTGCCGCTTATCGCGCAGGTCAAGGCCGACGTCAAGTTCCTTGTCCTGCCTTACGGCGTAGCCGCCGACGAATACATACCTTGCCTCAAGGCACACCCCGAGGTGGTGGTTGTCAGCATGTCGAACCATCAGAACCGCCTTGGCGAGCAGCGTGCGCTGCTGCATGAGATGATGTTCGCAGGTGTGACGAACCCAGTCGTTTTCTGCCAGATGTACCGCCACGCGCAGGCGGAGAAGGGCGACTTCCAGCTTGAGGCGGCAGCCGACATGGGCGCGCTGATGTTCGACGGGCTTACCGACGGCCTATGGCTGATGAACGACGGCACGCTTGCGCCCGGCGACATCACGGCTACAGCCTTCGGCATACTTCAGGCGGCGCGCCTGCGGACGTCGAAGACCGAGTACATAAGCTGTCCCGGTTGCGGCCGCACTTTGTACGACCTGCGTTCCACCATAGCGCGTATCAAGGAGGCGACGAAGGACTTGAAGGGGCTGAAAATAGGCATCATGGGCTGCATTGTCAACGGTCCGGGCGAGATGGCCGACGCCGATTACGGCTACGTAGGCGCAGGCCGTGGCCGCATTTCGCTGTACAAGGGCAAGCAGTGCGTGGAGAAAAACATACCCGAAGAGGAAGCCGTGGAGCGTCTGTTGAGGCTCATAAGAAGTTAAGAGTTAAGAATTAAGAGTTAAGAAAAATACCGTTGCTGGCAAGTTTCATGTACAATCGGCAATGGTATTTTTCTTAACTCTTAATTCTTAACTCTTAATTATGCCGCGGCATTGATTTTCAACGACTTACAAAAGGCCGTCTTTTGCATTGCGAAAGATGGCCTTTTAGCGTGTAAAAGGTGGCCTTTTGCAGTGTAAAAGGCCATCAATTGGGTTCATTTGCAAATCTGTTGGATGCTTTTTACCCTATTTTTAGTAAATTATCGTTTTCAAGTGAGGCACTCGGTAATCGTCATTCCGCGCTCCGACGCGGAATC
>URUK01000032.1 GCA_900551055.1 uncultured Prevotella sp.
ATCCAGAAAACACTAAAGGCAAGAAATGACGTCGGCTGATACACTGGATTCCGCGTCGGAGCGCGGAATGACGATTACCGAGTGCCTCGCTTGGGGTTAAATAAAAAGTGATAATCAAGCTTTCTCCCTTGTTTTTAATTGAGAATGGAGAATGGGGAATGGAGAATTATGATTACTTTTGCCAACAAGCAACCTCAAAGGTAATCATAATTCTCCATTCCCCATTCTCCATTCTCAATTCAAAAGGCCGTGTTTTAGACGGTAAAAGATGGCCTTTTACCGCCTAAAACACGGCCTTTTGCAAGCTAAAACACGGCCTTTTGCCAACCGCCTGATTGTCAGGCGGTTGGCGGCGGCTTCCAAACAGGGCTGAATTAAGAGTGAAACGGTTACATTTATCAGTAAAATTGGTATTCGGCAATATTGCCTTTATTTGTACTTTTGCACCGTGGATAAATACTTTCAAACATGAAATCTAAATGTAAAACATTGGTTGCCGCGGCGCTGGTTGCGCTCGGCGGCACCACAGTAAAAGCTCAACAGAATATGGAAAACGTACTTAACGAAAAACAGCAGGCCGTCGTTGCCATCTCGTGTTTCGAGGCAAAGGGCGACCAGCAGCGTCTGGCCGGGGCCATCAACGAGGGGCTTGACGCCGGACTGACCGTAAGTCAGGTCAAGGAAGCTCTTTCCCACCTTTACGCCTACACGGGTTTTCCGCGCAGCCTTAACGCCCTCGGCACCCTGCAAAGCGTGCTGAAGGAGCGCAAGGACAAGGGTATAACCGACGAGGAAGGCCGCGACGCCAGTCCGCTCCCTCAAGACTACGACGCCCTGAAGCAGGGCACCGAGGTGCAGACGAAGGTGTCGGGACGCGCGTTCAACTACACTTTCGCCCCTGCAACTGACTATTATCTCAAGGCACACCTCTTCGGTGACATATTCGCACGTGACAACCTCACCCACAGCCAGCGCGAACTCGTGACCGTGAGCGCACTGTCGGGGCTTGAAGGATGCGAGTCGCAGCTGAAGTCTCACGTCAACGGAGCGCGCAACATGGGGCTTTCAGAGGCCGAGATACGCTCAATCCCTGCCGTACTTGAGGCGAAGGTCGGCGCACGCGAGGCTTGGCGCGCACGCAAGGCTATAGCAGAGGTGCTTGGAGGAGAGTGCAACGAGGGCGAGCCTGTAAAGGACCCGATGTTCCCCACAGGCCAGCCAAACTCGGCATACGCCAAGTATTTCATCGGCAACAGCTACCTCGCGCCGCTCTCTACGGGCAAAGTGCCTGTGTCGAACGTCACATTTGAACCCGGCTGCCGCAACAACTGGCACATCCATCACAAAGGCATCCAGGTGCTGATTTGCGTCGGCGGCACCGGCTGGTATCAGGAGTGGGGCAAGCCCGCACGCAAACTTAACCCCGGAGACGTGGTTGAAATACCCGAGGGCGTCAAGCACTGGCACGGCGCAACGCGCGACAGCTGGTTCCAGCACGTGGCCTTCACCGTGGCAGAAGAGGGCGCGTCGAACGAATGGTTGGAGCCTGTTACGGATGAGGAGTATAACAAATTGAAGTAGAATATTCTCGAAAAGGAGTTAAGGAATCAAGAAGTTAAGGAGTTAAGACAATACCTGTATGTCCTGTTTGTATAAGACACAAAGATGCAGGTATTGTCTTAACTCCTTAACTTCTTGACTCCTTAACTCCTAAAAACTTTCCTACCGGAGTTTTTTCAACATCCACTCCATCTGCCGGTACTCCGTTTCGTCCGACGTCCAGTGCTCGTTTATCGGCGTTATAAGCGCCTCCTTGGGACACGTCAGGGTGTTCCATACGGCGTAGGAGGTTGTCGGAGGGCAGGTATCGTCGTTGTAACCCCACGTCATGTAGGTGTCGCAGGTTATGTGACGGGCGAAGTTTACCACGTCGTAATACGCCATTGTGCGCAGCGTCCGTTCGTTGAACATGCCCTCGACGCGGTTGAAATGGGGGTATCCGCCGGTGCGTCCGGCGCTGTATGCGGCCATGTCAGAGAGGGCCGGATGGTTCACTATGCACTGCGTCACGCGGCTGTCGAGCGCGGCGGCGACCATCGACAGCGCGCCGCCTTGGCTTCCTCCCTGCACTATAACGTTGCGTCCGTCCCATTCGGGGAGGCTCGTCAGCAGGTCAAGACAGCGTATCAGGGCTAAGTAAACGCGCTTCATGTAGTAGCGGTCGGGGTCTTCCAAGCCGTTGAACAGGTAGCCGTTGTCGCGCCCGTTGAACGCTTTTGTCATGTCGTCGAACGTCTCCTTGGGCAGCGTCGGGTTCAGTCCGTGTATCTCCATCTCCATCCTTATGCAGCCGTTCTCGGCGTAATACTTGTGGCGCAGCGGCTCCTTGATGGTCTTTATGCCTGCTCCGGGAGGGCAGAGCACCACAGGGCACTGTCCTTTCTGTGCGTTCTTGGGGTAGAAAAGGTATGCGTACACGGCCTGTTTCTGCTTGTTCAGCGTTATTTTCAGCAGGTAACAGTCCACCTTTTCGGTGCAATATTCCTCGGCTTTTGTCTTCGTATAGGTCAGCGGAAACGCCCTCATGTCCTCTATGTTCTTGTTCCAGAAGTCGAGGAAGTCAGCCGGTTCCTTGGTGTATGGCCGTATCTCGTCGACCGAGAAGCCCACCTTTATATGATGCTTGTACGTTTTTCCGTCAACGTTTGCGGTCAGGCGTAGGTCGCGGAAGCCGGGAGTAGTCCTCGTTCCGATGTCAATCGATGCTCTGCCTCCTTTCAGTCTGGCCTCCCCTTTGTGGTCAGACGGGAGCATGTCGTTGGCGATTTCATACTTCACAACGGCGTCAACGGGCACGCCGTATTTGTACAGCTGCACCTCTACACGCGCCTTTTCGCCCTTCCGGTAGAGCCAGTCGGCATGGTCGGGCACGGTCACCCAAAGGTAATCCGAGCGGTAGGGATAGTTCTCCGCAACGGCTTTCGCGCCCACGGCAAGCACCATGAGCAGCATGAGAAAAAGTCTTTTCATTTGTTTAAGTTGATGATTAGCAGGGGCAAAGGTAGTGAATTAATTAAGAGTTAAGAGTTAAGAATTAAGAAAATGTGCATACATTATTGTCAAGTCAACAAAGCATATTTTCTTAATTCTTAACTCTTAACTCTTAATTTCTCCTGTATTCGTCGGGTGAGCAGCCTGTTATTTTCTTGAAAACGGTGGCGAAGCAGCCTTCGGTAGAGAAGCCGAGGGTCTCCGCTATGGCGCTTGTCGCCATGCCTGTGGCGAGCAGCAGCTGCTTGGCTATGCCCACACGGCGCAGCTGCACGTATTCGCTTACGGTCTTGCCGGTCTCGTTTTTAAGCATGTCGTTAAGGTATTCGGCCGACATGTCGAGCTGTCGTGCGAAGTAAGATTTTGTCGGCAGCCCTTTCGTTGCGGCCTGCCCGGAGCGCAGGTAGTGGTCCATGATGCCGTCGAGTGCGGTTATTGCGTCGGCGTTTGCCTCGTGGCGTGTGATGAACTGGCGGTTGTAGAAGCGCCGGCAGTAGCCCAGCAGCAGGTCGATGATGTTGCTTATGATGTCTTTGCTGTATTCGTCGACGCCCCAGCACAGCTCGTCGCTGATGCTGCCGAGGCACCGCCCGATTACCTTTTTCTCGCAAGTGGAGACGTGCAGCGACTCGTCCTGGCGGTATTTGAAGAACGAATACTCCTTCAGCCGCAGGCCGAGCGGTGTGAACTTGATGAGGCTCGGGTGGAATATGAGCATCTTGCCGTCGGTTGTGGAGAGGTCGATTTCCTTGTCGGGGGTGATGAACAGCAGCGTGCCGTCGGCGAAGTCGTATGGCCTGCGGCCGTATTTCGCAGCGTCGTCGGCGTTGTGTCTGAACACAACTGCGTAGCAGTCGGTCTTTATCCTGTCGCGTTCGCAGGGCGACGACATGTCGATGAGGCTCACAAGGGGGTGCAGCGTTTCGGTGTGGAAGGCGCGGTTGCACTCGCACACGCAGTTTACGGAGCCGCTGCTTGCCTCACACCCGCCGTCAATGGCCTCATACCCACCCCAGCTCTCCCCAAGGGAGGGAGCTTGATATGCCTTGTCTGATAGTTCTCCTATATTGTATTTGTGGATTTTCTTCATTTCTTTTTACTTGTGTTCTACAATATTCCGCATATTAAACTCCCTCCCTTGGGGAGGGATGGGGTGGGTGTGAGGTGGTTTCTTTGTTCCTTGTCGACTTGTAACTTGTCTACTTGTCTGCTGAAATCTTCCTGTACTCGCTCGGTGTCATGCCTGTGCTGCGTTTGAAGTAGCGGTTGAAGTGCTGCGAGTATTGGAAGCCGAGGCCGTAGCTTATCTCGTTGATTGTCTTGGTTGTGCCAAGCAGTTCGTCCTTTGCAAGGCCGATAATCTTCTCCTGGATGTATTCTTGCGGCGTGCGGCCGGTCTCTTTTTTCACGAGGTCGCCGAAGTAGTTGGGCGACAGGAAGCATTTTTCGGCGAAGTGCTTTACCGTGGGCAGGCCGTTCATCACCGCCTGGCGGTCTTGGAAGTAGCGGTCAAGCTCTTCCTCGAACTTCTCCAGCACGTCCCTGTTTACTGTCTTGCGCGTGATGAACTGGCGCTCGTAGAAGCGCATGCAGTAGTCGAGCAGCAGCTCGATGTTGCGGCATATCAGCTTCTTGCTGTGGCCGTCGATTGGGCGTGAAATCTCTATGCGTATCTTGTCAAGACAGTCCTTGTAGATGGCTTTCTCCTGTTCCGACAGGTGCAGGGCCTCGCGCGAGGAGTAGGAGAAGAACGAGTAATGGCGTATCTCCTGGCCGAGCGACGTGCCGCGGATAAGGTCTGGGTGGAACAGCAGCGCCTGCGACTTCGGCTTGAAGTCGGGTCTGAACTTCACCTTGACCACCTGTCCCGGTGCGAAGCTCGTCACCGTGCCCTCCTGATAGTCGTAAGGCATGCGCCCGTAGGTCATGTCGCCGCAGTAAGTCTGCTTCAGGAACAGGGCGTAAACGCCGTACTGGTAAGTCATTTCGTCCTTGAACGGGAACTGCTTTATGTCTCCTTCGTTGACGACGGTCACCAAGGGGTGCCTCGTCTCCATGCCCATCGCGCGGTTGTAGTCGTCGATTGAGTCAACCCTGAATATCGTTTCCATGTTTGCCTCCTGCTGTTTTTGGTTTTTGCAAAGATAATGCAAACGGGCGGAAAGCAAGCTTGCTTGCTGTTTCCCGAGTGCAGTTTATCTTATGCAAAGGTAAGACTTCTCCGCGAAAAGCCTTGTACATTTTTTACAGATTTTACTAACCTTATTACATATTATGGCTTGCAGGCCGCCCGTTTGCCGCCCGTGCGTAACTGCCTGACTGACAGGGGCTACGTAATATGCCGTGTTTTAGGCTGCAAAATGCCACCTTTTAGCGTGTAAAAGGTGGCATTTTACCTTCCAATTTGCCGTGTTTTAAATTGAGAGTTGAGAATGGTGAATGGATAATTATGATTACTCTTGCTAACAGGCAGCCTCGAAGGTAATCATAATTATCCATTCACCATTCTCTACTCTCAATTCAAAGCAAGGGAGGGAGCTTGATTACCTGTCATTCATTAGTCTTTTATTAGCCCAATCCGGCCTATCAGTCCTATTGCTCCCATAGGCCGGATAGGCCCTATAAGCCCGATGGGGCTGCTGTTTCGGGCTACTCCTTGCCGCTTTGCTGCGCCTGTGTCAGGTCTTCATAAAAGTGCTTCCACAGCGGCGCGGCCATCAGGCTCTGCATTATCTTGCCCTCGGATAGCAGGGTGAACACCTCGTCGCGGCTCATCAGGCACACCTCGATGTCCTCCGTGCGGTCGAGGTGCTGGCTGCCGGCGCGCTCCACTCCCGTTGCCATGAAGCAGTGGCAGACGTTGTTCATGGTGCTTGTGTTGGCCGAGATGACCATCGTCTCACGCCACGTTCCGCCGCTGTAGCCCGTCTCTTCCATAAGTTCGCGGCGTGCGGCGGCCTCCGGCTGCTCGCCTTCCTCGCACACTCCGGCCACTATCTCTGTGCCTGTCCGGCCGATGCCGTGGCGGTATTGGCGTATCATTACATACTCGCCGTCCTTCGTCACGGCTATCACGTTCACCCAAGTGGGGTATTCCAGCACGTAATACTCGTCGTTCACCACGCCCGTCGGCAGTTCCACAGTGTCACGCCGCGCCGTAAGCCACGGCCTGCGGATGATGTACTCGCTCTTGAGCGTTTTCCATTTCATGTCGCGTTGCATAAATTCAGGTGTTTTGATGGATAACGCCCATATCCTGTGTTTTATTGCTTGCACGCACAGGTCTTGGCGAGACCTTGTTTTAAAGGGAGTGTAAAATTTAATATTATTTTAGATAAAAGCTCTCGGATGCTATCTAAAGATAGTTACAAAGGTGTTTTATGTTTGGTATTTTTACAAAACCATGGATACTGATATTAACAAATTATTTGGAAATAAGGTGGTTGAATTAAGACGACTATGCGGCTTGACACAAGAAGAATTGTCCTTCAAGTGCGGCATACACCGTGCTTATATGGGCACGATAGAGCGTGGGGAGAAGAGTGTTACGCTGGATACGGTGGCTAAAGTAGCTGCCGGATTAGGCGTTGAAGTCAAGGAACTTTTTGATTTTTAACGGCAATGAAACCAAATGCGGAATTGATAGCGATAGGTGATAATCTTTCAAAGATTGAGGCATTTATCAATGATGTGATTATAATTCCGAGAAAATCATTGCACTATTGGTCAGGTATAACCAATCAAACTCCTGCCGCAAAGATAGGCTATGTAGGGCAACATTTGGCATCGCTCATTACCGGTATGCCTGGCACAAGGAGTGGAGCGAGGGGCGACGACCTTGTGGACGGGACGGAAGTAAAGTCATGCAACAAGATAGACCAAGCTGACAAGTGTAAGGATTGTGGCAGTAGGGTGATGCGTGTGGATGCTGTATGCCCTGCATGTGGCAGTGTAAATATAGACAGAAAGGATGATAGCAAGTGGCTGTTTTCAATTAGGGATGAGTTTGAACTTGAACAATACCATAATCTTGACCGGGTGTTTCTACTGCTAATGGACTATCCCGGCTTTGACAACGGAGACTTTTCAGACATACGGATTTCGGCTTTTGAGATATATCCGAAAGAAGAACGTATGAAGGTCTTTAATGAATTGATAGACAACCATTATTGGAACATTTACCGGCCGAAGGCTGACAACGGAGGAAAGACAAACCCGATGAACCTGCATCCGTGGATGTTTCAGTTCTATAAGTGCAATCCTGTCATGACGTTCCAATGCCTGATAAGGGACATTGACGGTAATCCTTCCATAGAAATTGGTGAATTTGTTGCTCCTGAAGCAGAGCGGGGAGAGGAATTTTCGTCCATACCTATGCCGTCGTCGCTATTGAAGGACGAAGAATGGGAAGCCATGTTGTCTGCTGCCAATTATGAAGATGATGTGCGCCCGTTGCTTAAAAGAGACGTGCCGCGTGATGAATTTGACTGGATGAGTGCACGAATGAAATCGGGGTTGTTGCCTTTCCTTGATGAAAAGTTGCGCGGTTTTGTTCCATTAAGGCCGATAGTTTCCACACGGCAAAAGAATCATTACCGTAGATGATGTTACCTGTAGTCAAAGCGCAAGCCTGTTGTCAAAGAACGCGGTCTGCTCTTTTATTCTTTCAAGTGCCGTTTGATGGTATTCATTGTTTATTTCCATGGCGATATATTTGCGCCCGGTGGAAATACATGACAGTTGCGTAGAGCCGCATCCTGAGAACGGGTCGAGCACTATGTCGCCTTCGTTGCTGCTGGCAAGTATGAGGCGTGTTATCAGTTTTAGAGGCTTCTGTGTGGGATGATAGCGCTTTTCCTTGTAGAAATCTATGTCACGCCATACATCGGTTACTCCCATTTGGGGGTTGAAGGTCTGTGCAACTTCGTTATAGGGGCAGTCAAACTGCAGTAGCTCTGAGAGCTTGTTCCATAGCTCTTCTGTAGGAAATTGCTCGCATACGTTGTTCCCCGTGTATATGCTCCACATTCCGCCTCCGTTCGATTTCACGCCAAGATAGTCGTTGATTTGCTTTGCTGTGAGGCCGAGTGCTTTCTGACGTTGTTTCAGGAAATCCTTTACGAATTTCTTGTTGTCCTTTATCATGAACAGTATGCTTTCCGTGGTGTTCGGAAAAATCTTGTATTTCCGGGTAGCCCTGCCGCTCACCGCCCTCATGCCTTTGTCTATTATGATTTGCTGTCGCAGTTCAAGGCCGAGGCCGTTGAGATAAGGTACAATCAAGGCCAGCGTCCTGAAATAACCGAAGCAGTAGAAAGTTCCGCCGAAGCGGAGAACTCTTGCAGCTTCTTTAATCCATGATACAGACCATTCCACGTATTCTTTTTCCGTCTTCCATATATAGTCCCACTTCTGGCCTACAACTTTCCAGTATGGTGGGTCGGCTATTATGAGGTCAATACTGTTGTCGGGTATCGCCCTCATTTCTTTGATGCAGTCTCCCAATATGCAAACGTTGGTTTTCATCTGACGGTTATGATACATGGTGTAAAGATTGCGCAAACGAGAGTAAAGGAGGCTTATTCCCGATATCCCGGATGTAGCTTATCTTTGTGCAAAGATAATATTTTTCGTTGAAACGCGTGGAATTGGCGTTTATGAAAATGTCATTTTTATGGTATATGCAGACATTTATGGAGATACAGTTTGAAGCGTTTGTATGTATTTGATTTCCAATGTGTTGGCAAAAGGCCGTCTTTTAGCTCGCAAAAGGTGGCCTTTTGGAGTGTAAAAGATGGCTTTTTGTATTACAGTTTGCGGTCTTTTGCCGACCGGATGCAGTTATAATGGAAAACAGCCGGTGTTTTGTTGGCAATTGATACCTGTATTTTTTAGTGGTAATGTTGTGGCTGTTGTCGTTTGTCTGCTGCTTAAAACTCCGCCTTCCGTTCGAATTTCATCTCCTTTCCAGTCACCGGATGCGTGAACTCTATCGCCTCGGCGTGCAGGCAGAGGCGGCCTCCGCCGTGGCCGTAGAGGCGGTCGCCGCGTATGGGCGTGCCCAGTCCGGCCTTGTGTGCGCAGTGCAGGCGCAGCTGGTGGGTGCGTCCCGTGTGCGGAAAGAGGGTTATGCGCGTTGCGCCTTCTTCGTGGTCGATGACAATGTATTCGGTGACGGCCTCCTTGCCGTTCACGAAGTCCACCTTCTGATATGGCCGGTCAAGCGGGTCGGGACGCATTGGGAGGGATATTTCGCCGTGAATGGGGCAGTCGGGCACGCCGTCTAAGAGGGCGGTGTACCGCTTGAACACCTCCCGGCGGAGGAACTGCGCCTGTAGTTTCTTGTACGTTTCCGTGTCGAAAGCCACGATGATAAGCCCCGACGTGTCCATGTCCAATCGGTGGACTGGCGTGAGCTGCGGCTTGTCGGAATGCCGCCTGCGCATGTCTTCGAGCACGGACGTGCCGCCGTTGCGCCCCGGCACGGTCTTCATCCCAGCCGGTTTGTTGACAACTGCAAGCCACTCGTCCTCGTAAACCACTTCAAGCGGCTGCGTCACGGCGGCCTCATAGCTGCCCTTTTCCACCTTCAGACCCTTCAGCATGTGGCCGAGTATCGGCAGGCACTTGCCCCGGCACGCCGGATAGAAGTGCAGGTGGTGGCGCACTTCGCCCTTTGGCGACCCGCCCCACCAGAACTCCGCCATGCACACGGGGCGCAGGCCGTTGAGGTAAGCGTGCTGAAGCAGCTTGGGGGCGCAGCAGTCTCCGGCGCCAGCCGGCGGCACGCGCTGCGGCGTTTCGGCGAAGATGGCGCAGAGGTCTTTGCGCTCTCCGAGTGCGTTGAGCATGGAGTACTGCGAGAAAAGCCAGCGTTGCAGCGCGTCGGACATCTGCCTGCGCCGTTTCTTCAGTGCTTCTATTTCGCCCTCGAAAGCCTTTACCTCGGCCTCCACGGGGGCGGCTTCGTCGGCACATCGCCTTTTCAGACGTTTGTATTCGGCGTTCATAAACTGGCTTTCGCGTATCATCGCCGCCTCATCTTCAGGCGTAAGACAATCATGTTTGGGCGTGATGTGATGCTTGTAACACCATCTTTTGGCCTCTCGTTGTAGTCTTGCCAATGCCATCTTGTTCCTGTAATCACCAAGCGTTTTGTGGTGTTTCTCGTACAACCTGTGTCTTTCTTGTTTGGCGGCAATGTATTCTTCGGAGTGCTCAAGACTGTCAATCCGCCTGTTTATGGCTGTTATCTCGGCCTCACGGGGCTTGAAATAGCCGTCGGGTTGTGTCGCGTCGAACACCGGAGGGACGAAAAACGTCCAGTCGTTGCTGCCGCAAAGCAAGCCTGAAAAGGCCGCGAGATAGCCCAACTGTCCGCCGTCAGTCTCGACAACGAGCACCCCGAACATCTTGCCGCGGCTGGCATCGGCGAGCAGGCGGCCGTCATGTGCAATGTATTCCTGCACCTCCTTGGCGGCAAGCAGGCACAAGGGATGCGGCTCGTAGCAGAAAGGGTCGGTGAATTTTGCCGGCTTCTTTATGTCGGTTTCAAGCGGATGGAAATGCGGAGGCATTGTTTTACCTTTTTACTTTTTTACCTTTATACCTTTACCCGTCGGCTTTATGAACGAAAGAAAGGCCGTGCGTGGCACGACCTCTCCTTGCGTTTTATTTGTTGAAAGATTATTTCAGCTTGGTGTAACCGTAACGTGCAGCCTCGCCAAGCTCCTCCTCTATGCGGATAAGCTGGTTGTACTTGGCCATACGGTCGGTGCGGCTCATTGAGCCGGTCTTGATCTGTCCCGAGTTGGTAGCTACCGCGATGTCGGCGATTGTAGTGTCCTCGGTCTCGCCTGAACGGTGAGATGTGACGGTGGTGTAGCCGTGGCGGTGAGCCATCTCGATAGCGTCGAGAGTCTCGGTGAGCGAGCCAATCTGGTTAACCTTGATGAGGATAGAGTTGCCTGCGCCCATCTTGATGCCCTTCTCGAGGAACTTCACGTTGGTAACGAACAGGTCGTCGCCTACCAGCTGGCAACGGTCGCCGATGGCAGCGGTCAGCTTAACCCAGTTCTCCCAGTCGTTCTCGTCGAGTCCGTCCTCAATTGAGTCGATAGGATATTTGGTGATAAGCTCTTCGAGGTACTTGATTTGCTCCTCTGCGCTGAGCTTCTTGCCGTTGGGGTCTTTCTTCTTTCCGTCCTTGAGCTGGCGGTAGTCATAGAACCACTGGCCGTTCTCGCATACTGCGAACTCGCTTGCCGCGCAGTCCATAGCTATCTTGACGTCCTTGCCCGGCTCGTAACCTGCGTCCTTGATTGCCTGGCAGATGCTTTCAAGAGCATCCTCGATGCCGTCCAATGCGGGAGCGAAACCGCCCTCGTCGCCTACCGCAGTAGAGAGTCCGCGCTTCTTAAGCAGCTTGGCAAGAGCGTGGAACACCTCTGCGCCCATGCGTATAGCTTCCTTCTCGTTGGGAGCGCCTACGGGACGAATCATGAACTCCTGGAACGCGATAGGCGCGTCAGAGTGAGCGCCGCCGTTGATGATGTTCATCATAGGAACGGGCAGAGTGTAAGCGTTGCAGCCGCCGATGTAGCGGTACAGAGGCATGTTCAGGGCCTTGGCGGCAGCCTGTGCTGTAGCCAGAGACACACCGAGGATGGCGTTTGCGCCGAGCTTGCTCTTGGTGGGAGTTCCGTCAAGGGCGAGCATCTTATGGTCGATACCGCGCTGGTTGAACACGCAGTCACCCTGCAATGCCGGCGCGATGATGTTGTTGACGTTCTCAACAGCCTTCAGCACACCCTTGCCGCCGTAGCGGTTCTTGTCGCCGTCGCGGAGCTCGAGGGCTTCGTTCTCGCCGGTAGACGCTCCTGACGGAACGGCTGCGCGGCCCATAACGCCGTTTTCAAGGGTTACTTCAACTTCGACTGTAGGATTGCCTCTTGAGTCGAGGATTTCTCTTGCATGAACTTTCTGAATCTTCATAACTACATTAAGTTTTATAAAGTTGTAATTCGTGTCCTTTCTTTTTCGGCTGCAAAGGTACTGTAAAATCGGGAATAAAGGAAACGTTGCGGCGGCTTATTTCGGGCGATTTAATCTTTATTAATATAAATAAGGTGTAATGTTTTAATTGAGAATGGAGAATGGTGAATGGAGAATTGTGATTACCTTTGCCAACAAACAGCCTCAAAGGTAATCACAATTCTCCATTCACCATTCTCAACTCTCAATTCAAACCACGGCCAATTGCATTGCAAAAGGTGGCCTTTTACCTTGCAAAAGGCCACCTTTTGCAGTCTAAAACATGGCCTTTTGCAACATGCTGGCAGTCAATGCGTTACGCCGCAGGCGGCTTCGCGGTTTGTTATTTTTCCTTAAAAGGTTTTTAAGACGCGCAAAAGATTGTTACCTTTGTACGCTTTATAAACTTAATCTACTAAAATTAATTGTTAAACTTTACATGCAAATTATGAAAAAACTGTTATTGTCGTGCCTTGTCGGCGCGGCATCCCTGACTGTGGCAACGGCGCAACAGGCCGAGAAACTCGACCGCGGAGTAGTGGCGGTGAAGTCAGGCAGCGGCGTATTCGTTTCATGGCGCAGCCTTACCGACGACGCTTCGGGGCTTGGCTTCGACGTTTACCGCGACGGAGTGAAGGTGAACAGCACGCCAGTTACAAACTCGACGAACTACACCGACGCGCAAGGCACCGCCTCGTCGAAGTATGTCATCAAGGCCGTTGACGGCGACGGGCAGGCCGTTGAGACATCGGAGGAGACCGCAGTGTGGGGCGACGGCTACCTGCGTCTGCACCTCGACCGCCCCGATGGCGGCACAACGCCTGACGGAAAGAGCTACACCTACAGCCCCAACGACTGCTCGGTGGGCGATGTTGACGGCGACGGCGAGTATGAGATATTCGTTAAATGGGACCCCAGCAACTCCCATGACAACTCCGAGAACGGATATACCGGCAACGTGTACATCGACGCTTACAAGCTTGATGGCACAAAGCTGTGGCGCATTGACCTTGGACGCAACATCCGCGCAGGCGCGCATTACACGCAGTTCATGGTGTACGACCTTGACGGCGACGGGCGTGCCGAGTTTGCATGCAAGACCGCTCCGGGCACGATTGACGGCCAAGGGAACGCCGTTCTCATGGGCGACGACAAGGTTACAGACGACTACCGCACGTCGCGCGGCCACATTTCGGGCGGTTCTGAATACCTGACCGTGTTCAACGGATTCACCGGCGCGGAGATAACCACCGTCAGCTACGTGCCTTTGCAGAATGTCCGCACACAGTCGCAGTGGGGCGACAGCAACTATAACCGCTCCGAACGCTACCTTGCCTGCATAGCTTACCTTGACGGACAGAAGCCCAGCCTCGTGATGTGCCGCGGCTATTACACTGCCGCCTACGTATGTGCGTGGGACTTTGACGGCAAGAACCTCACGCAGAGATGGCTGCACGAGTCGGAGACAAAGGGTGAAGGGCTTTACGGTGAAGGCGCCCACGCCATTTCCGTTGGCGACGTTGACGGCGACGGCTGCGACGAGATTGTCTACGGTTCGGCCTGCCTCGACCATGACAGCAAAGTGCTTTACCGCACCGGCGCAGGCCATGGCGACGCGCTGCACCTGGGCGACCTCGACCCCGACCGTGATGGATTGGAAGTCTGGATGGTGCATGAGGAAACGTCGTCGTCATATCCTTGGGACGCAGAGTTTCGCGACGCGGCGACAGGTGAAATCATCTGGGGCGTGGAGCAGAGTGGAAACGACATAGGCCGAGGTGTCGCCGCCGACGTAAGCGACACTTGGCGCGGCTGCGAAGTGTGGGCCATCGCCGACTATTCGTCGGGTTCGAAGGGCACCGTCACATACGACTGCCAGGGCAACATAGCCAACGGCGAGAAGCGTCCGGCCTGCAACTTCCGCATATATTGGGACGGCGACCTGCTTGAAGAACTGCTTGACGGCACGGAAATAATCAAGCGCAACGCGAAGCTTTCAAGCAACGCAGCTCTCTGGGACTTTACAAGTTACGGCAATGTGCAGTCGTGCAACTCGTCGAAAAAGACCCCGAACCTCTCCGCCGACATACTTGGCGACTGGCGCGAGGAGGTAATCCTCTGGGACGGCGACACCAGTTCCGACCTTATGATATTCACAACCACGGAGGAAACGACGTACCGCGTGCCCTGCCTAATGCAAGACCATGTGTACCGTATGGGCGTGGCTTGGCAGAATGTGGCCTACAACCAGCCGCCGCATCTTGGCTATTACCTGCCCGACGTTTACTCGACCGACGCGTCGTTCAAGGCCGTAAGCGGTTCGCTCGACCAGACCGTGGAGCTTGGCTATGCGATAGAGGACATCGAATATACGTGGAAAAACGCCACCGGCGTTACCGTTACGGGCTTGCCCGACGGCGTAACCCTGTCGCAGGACGCCGCCGCGCAGACGTTCACCATAAGCGGAACGCCCACTGAAACGGGAACATTCGAATACGAGGTGACGACCCAGGGCGGCACTACTACGGCCACGCTTGAGGGCACAATCACCGTCAGGGACAAGGTGGAACTGACGCAAGTGGCGTATTATCCGTTTGAAGAAATCAGCGGAAGCGCCACGCCAAACCTCGTCAGCGGACAGGCAACGGCTGTCGGCTTCCCGTCAACGGCGGAGGGAGTGAACGGCAACGCCGCCGTGCTTGACGGCACTTCGGGCTACTTCACACAAGAGGCTTACAGCCAGATACAGCTCGGCACGCAGGACTTCACCGTGGAGTTCTGGATGAAATCGACCGACGACGCGGCCTATATCTTCCATAAAGGCAGCATAAAGGCCGACGAAACAACCGGGACTACCGGCAAGTGGGTGGGCCTTGAGTACAAAAGCGGCCAGCTGAAGTTTGCCGTTGACGACAACGTGACAAAGAGCGAGGCGGCAGCCGATGGCTCGGCATACTTCAACGGTGAGTGGAACCACGTGGTTTGCGTGCGCGACGGCTACACAAAGACGCTGAAACTTTATGTCAACGGAGTGCTGATAGCCGAGAGCGACGACGCTACCGGCGACATTTCCGACGACAACGAGCCGCTTACAGTGGGCAATGTCAACGTAGACTTCAACAACTTCTTCGCCGGAACTATCGACGAGTTCTCTATCTATACGGGCGCAATGAGCTCCAGCAAGGTGAAGGAACGCTACGAGGGAGGGCTCGCCTCGGGCATAGACGATGCCGCCGCGCAGCAGCAGCCGGCAAAACTCACGCTCGTTTCGGCGACATCAGGCATCGTGGTAGCCAAGGGCGTAGGCTCGCCCGAGAATATAACGGGCAGCGTACAGCCGGGATATTACATCCTTATAATAGACCGCGGCACGTCGACGGAAGTGCGCAAGTTCGTCAAGACAAAGTAGTTTGGGGTTATACGGTTGTACGGTTATGGGGTTGTACGGTTGATTTTTGGGTTATACGGTTGTACGGTTATGCGGTTTTACGGTAGTTTTTGGGCTTTAAGGTTATACCGTTTTACGGCTATACGGAAGTCCTTTGATGCCGCTTTGACAACAGACGTGTAACGCATTGACTGCCAATATGTTAGCAAAAGACCATCTTTTACGCTGTAAAAGGTGGCCTTTTAGCGTGTAATTGACGGCCTTTTACCTTCTAATTTGCCGCCTTTTAAATTGATAATTGATAATTGGGAATGGATAATTATGATTTGCTTTGCTGGCAGACAGCATTAAAGGTAATCATAATTATCCATTCCCAATTATCAATTTTCAATTAAAAACTATGCTCACCCCAGCCCTCCCAAAGGGAGGGAGTTTGATTACCGTTATTAATTTGACGACAATATGTATTTTTAGTATCGGCGGATTTGCAATCCGCCGCACAATAGACATCGGATTTGTAATCCGATAACGGCTTGCCGTCGGATATTGACGGGATTGTAAATCCCTGTGTGCTTATATGCGGATTGCAAATCCGCACGGACCTTATGTTTGTTGTGTTGTACGTTTGATGCTCCGTTTGATAATTGCCTACAGTATGTTTTGCGGCATCTGAAAATTCAGTTAAAAACCCCGTTTTGTTTTGCCATGATGCCGAAAAGGCGTAACTTTGCAGCCATTTACAAACAAAACGAGGTAATATGTCATATTTGTTTTCTTCAGAATCAGTATCGGAAGGGCATCCCGACAAGGTGGCCGACCAGGTGTCAGACGCCATACTCGACCAGTTCCTGGCGTATGACAGCCATGCGCGCGTGGCCGTCGAGACGCTTGTCACTACGGGGCAGGTAGTCATTGCGGGCGAGGTGCGCAGCTCGGAGTACATCGACCTTCAGACAATAGCGCGCCGCACAATCAAGCGGATAGGCTATACCAAGTCGGAATACCAGTTCGACGGCGACTCGTGCGGCATCCTGAACGCCATCCACGAACAGAGCGACGACATCAACCGCGGCGTTGACAACGGCGACGAGGAACAGCAGGGCGCCGGCGACCAGGGCATGATGTTCGGCTACGCATGCAACGAGACGGAGAACTACATGCCCGTGACGCTCGACCTTGCGCAGCTCATCATGAAGACGCTGGCCGACATACGCAAGGAGGGAAAGCAGATGACTTACCTGCGGCCTGACGCGAAGAGCCAGGTGACCGTTGAATACAGCGACGACGGCACGCCGCTGCGCATAACGACGATTGTGGTATCGACGCAGCACGACGAGTTCGACATGGACGACAGCCGCATGCTGGAGCGAATCAAGGACGACGTGAAGAACATCCTCATGCCGCGCGTAAAGGAGCAGATACACTCTGAAAAGGTGCTCGCGCTGTTCAACGACGGCATCGAATACCTGGTCAATCCTACGGGCAAGTTCGTCATCGGAGGCCCCAACGGAGACACCGGGCTGACGGGCCGCAAGATAATAGTTGACACATACGGAGGCCGCGGCGCGCACGGCGGCGGAGCCTTCTCGGGCAAGGACTCGAGCAAGGTTGACCGCTCGGCGGCATACGCGGCGCGCCACATAGCCAAGAACATGGTGGCCGCGGGCGTGGCCGGCGAGATGCTTGTTCAGGTAAGCTACGCCATAGGCAAGGCCGAGCCGGTAAGCATATACGTCAACACCTACGGCAAGAGCCGCGTCGACATGACCGACGGCGAGATAGCCGACAGGATAAAGGCGATGTTCGACCTGCGCCCGAAAGCCATAGAGCGCGAGCTGAAACTGCGCCAGCCCATGTATCTTGAGACGGCGGCATACGGCCATATGGGCCGCAAGAACGAGGTCGTGAAAAAGACGTTCACCAGCCGTTACCACGAGGAAAAGACCGTCGACGTAGAGCTGTTCACATGGGAAAAGCTCGACCTTGTTGACAGGATAAGGGAGGAATTCAACATCTGACTTGAGAAGTTAAAGGAGTTACAGGAGTTAAAGAAGTTATAGCCATTACCGCAAGAAGCCGCATAGCCGCGGCTTTCGGCGTTCCGGCTTGGGCGTAATGGCCTTTTATGACTTTTTCATCACCTGCCGCAAAAGCATCGGGCTGTAACTTCTTTAACTTCTATAACTTCTATAACTTCCGAATGCCGACACCCCAGACAGACACAACAGCCGCGGCGCATGCCGCCTTCAGCCCCGACACCACGGCCGTGCCGCGGAACGGTGAGCCTGCGCTGAGCGTGGCGGAGGTGATTGACCGGCTGCCCGACGACGCCACTCCGGCGCAGCAGGACTCGGCGGTGCAGGCGGCGTTCCACGTAGAGAACACCCATCTCAGCACACGCCCCGACACGTTTTCGCTGCCCGGAGTGAAGGCCGGGACGTGTCACGGCAAGGTGAACGCGCCCGGATACTACATCGAAAAGCTTGTAGAGGGCGACACTGTGCTGTTCAAGGGCATGGAATGGGGGCGCTGCGGAGTGGCAGGCGACCCCGTGCCGTATTCCATCCGTGGCGACGACGTGCTCACGGGGCTTCTGCTCCTGTGCTTCATCGCCGCGCTCACGGCATACAAGGGCACGCGCCGCTTCTTCTCGATGCAGGCCAAGACGTTCTTCCGCGGCAAGGGGATAGGCGGCGACGACATGCCGGAGACAACGGCGGAGCTGCGCTCGCAGGTGTTTTTCATGCTGCAGACGTGCCTCCTGCTGGCAATGGTGTCGTTCATATATACGCTGGAGAACGTGGCCGACACGTTCGTGCTGACGTCGCAATACCAGCTCGTGGCCGTGTTCTTCGGCATATACGTGGCCTATCTGGCAGCCAAGATGCTGGTTTACTGGTTGGTGAACAACGTGTTCTTCGGCCGCAGGGACAGTGCAAGATGGCTCAAGTCGTTGATGTTTGCCGTGTCGGTCGAGGGCGTGGCGTTGTTTCCCCTCGTGTTGCTTATGTCTTATTTTGACCTCTCCGTGCAAAATGCCACGGCCTATGTCGCTATTGTCATCGGTTTGGTTAAAATCTCTTTGTTTTACAAAGCATTTGTGCTGTTTTTCCGACAGAAAGCCTTTTTTATACAGATAATTTTGTACTTTTGTGCCCTCGAAATAGTGCCCCTGCTTTCATTGGGGGGTATTCTCGTAAAGGTAGTTGAACAATTGAAAATAAACTTTTAGGATATTGGCAGATGGTAAGAAAGATTTTAGTGTCACAACCAAAGCCGAGCAGTGACAAGTCGCCGTACTTCGGTATGGAAAAAGACTATGGCGTAGAATTGGTCTTCCGTCCGTTTATAAAAGTAGAAGGACTTTCTTCAAAGGATTTCCGCCAGCAGAAAGTCAGCATTCTCAATTACACTGCAGTGGTGTTCACCTCGCGCCACGCCATCGACAACTATTTCAAGCTGGCCGGGGAGATGAGGCTGGAGATACCGGAAACGATGAAGTATTTTTGCGTTACGGAGACAATAGCCCTCTATATCCAGAAATACGTGCAGTACAGGAAACGCAAGGTGTTCTTCGGAAAGACCGGAAAGATAGACGACTTGCTGCCTACAATGGTGAAGCACAAGAACGAGAAGTACCTCATACCAATGAGCGACGTGCACGACGACAGCGTTAAGAAGCTGCTCGACGCGAAGAAGCTCAACCACACGGAGTGCGTGATGTACCGCACGGTGAGCAACGATTTCACCGAAGACGAGGTAAAGACCTTCGATTATGACATGTGCATATTCTTCAGCCCGTCGGGCATCAACGCCTTTGTCAACACCTTCGGCGACTCGATGAATGACAAGGTGGTGGTCGGAACGTTCGGACCGGCCACGGCGAAAGCCGCGCATGACGCCGGCCTGAAGGTCGAGGTGGAGGCTTCCACGGTGCAGCATCCGTCTATGACGAGCGCGCTCAAGGACTTCCTTGAAAAGAACAAGTAATATATTATATGTCGGAACACGGCATGATGACATTCCGCAGGGAGGAGCGTTTGCGCGGTGAAGCGCTGATAGAAAGGCTCTTCCACAGGGAAGGCAGCCGCTCGATGGCCGCTTTCCCGTTGCGTATGGTCTACATGAAAACCGCTTCCGACGGGGTCGGGGCGCTGCCGCAGGTGCTCATAAGCGTGCCGAAGAGATGCCTGAAGCATGCCGTTGACCGCAACAGGGTGAAGCGCCAGGTGCGTGAAGCGTACCGACGGAACAGGTACAGGCTGGTGGAAAGCCTTGGCGGTGATGGCGTCCGGGGGCTTTTAATTGCGTTTATCTGGCTTGACGACAAGCTTTGGAGCACGGCGGAAGTGGAGCGCAAGGTGTGCAACCTGCTGCAAAGGCTGTCGGAAAAAACGGGGCGCGGATGAAGCGTTTGCTGCATATGCTGTCAAAGGCGGCGGTCTGGCTGCTCTGCCTTCCAATCCTTTTCTACCAGAAGTGCATATCACCTTTCACCCCGCCGTCGTGCCGGTTCACCCCGACTTGTTCCGAATATGCCAAGCAGGCGTTGCGGAAACACGGCCCGTTCAAGGGACTTGCCTTGGCCATATGGCGCATATTGCGCTGCAATCCGTGGGGAGGCAGCGGCTATGACCCGGTGCCTTAGGAAATGAAAAATTAAAAATTAACAATGAAAAATCAAGGAGACGGCAATTCTTCTCCCAGTATTCCCAGTCATCCCGGCTCTCCCCGACTTCCCAAAAAGTAATAATCAAAGAAAAACCATACGATGAACAAAAACTTTGTTGAAGAACTCCGCTGGCGCGGCATGTTGGCTCAAATCATGCCGGGCACGGAAGAACTGTTGCAGAAAGAGCAGGTTACGGCTTATCTCGGCACCGACCCTACGGCGGATTCGCTGCACATCGGCCATTTGTGCGGCGTGATGATGCTGCGCCATTTGCAGCGTTGCGGCCACAAGCCGCTGGCTCTCGTGGGCGGCGCTACCGGCATGATAGGCGACCCTTCGGGCAAAAGCCTTGAGCGCAACCTGCTCGACGAGGACACCCTGCGCCACAACCAGGAGTGCATAAAGCGGCAGCTGGCCAAGTTCCTCGACTTCGAGAGCGACGCCCCTAACCGCGCCGAGCTTGTCAACAACTACGATTGGATGAAGGACATGGGCTTCCTCCAGTTCGCCCGCGAGGTGGGAAAGCACATCACCGTGAACTATATGATGGCGAAGGAGAGCGTGCAGCAGCGTCTGAACGGCGAGGCGCGCGACGGCCTTTCGTTCACGGAGTTCACCTACCAGCTGCTTCAGGGCTACGACTTCCTTTACCTCTACCAGCACAAAGGGTGCAAACTGCAGATGGGAGGAAACGACCAGTGGGGCAACATGACTACAGGAACGGAGCTTATCCGCCGCACTCTCGGCGGTGAAGCCGAGGCTTACGCCCTGACATGTCCGCTCATAACGAAGGCCGACGGAAAGAAATTCGGCAAGACGGAGACCGGCAACATCTGGCTCGACCCCAAGCGCACGTCGCCTTATAAGTTCTATCAGTTCTGGCTGAACGTGAGCGACGATGACGCGGAACGCTACATAAAGATATTCACAAGCCTTGAAAAGGAGACGATAGACGCCCTCGTCGAGGAGCACCGCCAGGACCCGGGACGCCGCACCTTGCAGCGCCGTTTGGCCGAGGAAGTGACCGTAATGGTGCACTCACGCGAGGACTTTGACGCCGCAGTGGAAGCATCCAACATCCTCTTCGGCAAGTCTACGAAGGAGAGTCTGCTTAAATTGGACGAACAGACGCTGCTCGACATCTTCGAAGGCGTGCCCCAGTTTGAAATCGGAAAAGACCAGCTGGGCCAGCCTGCGGTAGAAGTGTTCACCCAGGCGGCAGCCGTTTTCGCCAGCAAGGGCGAGATGCGCAAGCTCGTTCAGGGCGGAGGCGTGTCGCTGAACAAGGAAAAGCTGGCGGCGCCAGACCGCGTAATAACCGCCGACGACCTTATAGACGGCAAGTATCTCTTGGTTCAAAGGGGTAAGAAAAACTATTACCTGCTGACCGTAAAAGGCTAAAAAGTAACGAAAAGTTTTGGTAGTGGCGTAAAAAACCACTACCTTTGCAGCCGTGATTGTCCAATGGTGTAATGGTAGCACAACAGGTTTTGGTTCTGTTTGTGGTGGTTCGAATCCGCCTTGGACAACATGATTGAACGGCAAATCCCGGCATTGCGCAGTGCAATGCCGGGATTTTTGTTTTCCAAAAGACGGCCTTTCGCATTCCAAAAGGCCGTCTTTTGCCGTGTAAAAGGCCACCTTTCGGAGCGTAAAAGGCGGCCTTTTGCAAAGCCGTTTGCCACAGGCGGTTTGCCGCATGGCCGCCGATGGGTGGAAAAACGGTCGTGCGGCGCAGGAAAGGGAAATGTTTTTTAAGTATTATTCATACAATAAACGTATTCTAATATGTAAAGGGTGCGGATTTTTTTAGTAACTTTGCAGGGAATGAACTGCGCCTTACTGAAACTGTCTAAAACTAAATATACGATATGAAAACAAATTACGAAATCCGTTATGCGGCGCATCCCGAGGATGCGAAAAGCTATGACACGCGGCGCATCCGCCGCGATTTCCTCATCGAGAAAGTGTTTGCGGCCGACGAGGTGAACATGGTTTACTCCATGTACGACCGTATGATTGTGGGCGGAGCGATGCCCGTCAACGAAGAGCTGAAGCTCGAAGCCATCGACCCTCTGCGTGCAGAGTACTTCACTACGCGCCGTGAGGTCGGCATTTTCAACGTAGGCCTGGGCGAAGGCACGGTGAAGGTGGGCGGCGAAACGTTCACCCTCGGCTACAAGGAGGCCCTCTACATAGGCCGCGGCGACCGCGACGTGTTCTTCAGCAGCGCCGACCCCAAGCAGCCGGCGAAGTTCTATTTCAACAGCGTTACGGCTCATAAGGAATATCCCTGCAAGAAGGTGACCAAGGCTGACGCCGTTGTCGCCCACATGGGTTCGCTCGAAATGAGCAACGAGCGCGACATCAACAAGATGCTCGTAAGCCAGGTGCTGCCTACCTGCCAGCTGCAGATGGGCATGACGGAGCTTGCACCCGGAAGCGTATGGAACACCATGCCGGCCCACGTCCACAGCCGCCGCATGGAGGCGTATTTCTACTTCGAGGTGCCCGAAGAGCAGGCCGTGTGCCACTTCATGGGGCAGGTTGACGAGACACGCCACATCTGGATGAAGGGCGACCAGGCCGTTTTGTCTCCCGAGTGGAGCATCCACAGCGCGGCGGCTACGCACAACTACACCTTCATCTGGGGCATGGGAGGCGAGAACCTCGACTATGGCGACCAGGACTTCTCGAAGATTACGGACTTGAAGTAAAGAATTTTAGGAGTTAAGGAGTTATGGAGTAAAGGAGTTAAGACATATGCTTTGTTTGATGAACGATTGATAATGAAAGATGAATAATCTGGTTTTATTGTCCAAGTAATGCGTTGTTTATTTTCCATTCTTCCAGTTCTTTTAGTAAAGCATTTGTCTTAACTCCTTTACTCCATAACTCCTTAACTCCCTGTTAACAGCAATAAATGCAAAACAATGGACACATTTTCAAAGAATTTCTCCCTTGAAGGCAAGGTGGCTCTCGTCACGGGAGCCGCTTACGGGATAGGTTTCGCCATCGCGGAGGCATACGCCAAGGCCGGCGCGAAAATCGCCTTCAACTGCCGTTCGCAGCATCATTTGGACCAGGCGCTGGCCGACTATAAGGCCAAGGGCATCGACGCGAAGGGCTACATCTGCGACGTTACCAAGGAAGACGAGGTGAAGCGCATGGTGGAAGACATCGAAAAAGAGCTTGGAGTTATCGACATTCTCGTCAACAACGCGGGCATCATCAAGCGGATACCCATGACCGAGATGTCGGTTGAGGACTTCCGCCAGGTTGTCGACATCGACCTCAACGCGCCGTTCATCGTATCTAAGGCCGTAATTCCCGGCATGATAAAGAAGGGTCACGGCAAAATCATCAACGTATGCTCGATGATGAGCGAGCTGGGACGCGAGACAGTGTCGGCCTACGCGGCGGCGAAGGGCGGACTGAAGATGCTCACACGCAACATCTGTTCAGAGTTCGGAGAGCACAACATACAGTGCAACGGCATCGGCCCGGGCTATATCGCCACACCGCAGACAGCCCCGTTGCGCGAGCGTCAGGCTGACGGCAGCCGTCATCCGTTCGACAGTTTCATCGTGTCGAAGACTCCGGCGGCGCGCTGGGGCACGCCTGAAGACCTCATGGGACCGGCGGTGTTCCTCGCTTCCGACGCTTCAGACTTCGTCAACGGACACATTCTCTACGTCGACGGCGGCATACTTGCCTACATCGGCAAGCAGCCCTGACACCCGGCATGGTTGCCTGCAAGGGGCTTTATAATTAAGAATTAAGAGTGAAGAGTTAAGAAAATATGTCTTGTAAAATGGCCTGTGGGCATACGGCAAGGCATATTTTCTTAACTCTTCACTCTTAATTCTTAATTCAGCATGTTGTTTTTTTTGCGCGGAAAGAGTGCGTCCGGTTTGGTAACCAACGGCTTTTTGCCAATCTTCGCAATGTGGAACATAATGTAAAAGAAAGGAGATAACGATGATTGTAATCAGCACAAGGGATTTCAGGGCAAATCAGACAAGGTATCTTGACATGGCGCGCAGGGGAGAGGACGTAATCCTCAAGTCGCGCGATGCCGGCAGCTTCAGGCTCACTCCCGTTGATACGGAGGACGCTGTGGTGAGCAAGCGCGACCTTACCGAGGAACTGCGCCTCGCTTTGCAGCAGGTGAAAGACCACATGGAGGGGAAAATCAAACTGAAATCGGCAGACACATTGATAGATGAGCTTTGAGATATGACGCTCGCATATCGGCGGATTTATGTTGTGCAACAATAGCATAACCGCTTTCAATCGAGGTTCTCGGTAACAGTCATGCCGCACGCCGGTGCGGCATCCAGTGAATGCAGCCAACGCCATTTGGCATTATCCGTGTATTCTGGATGCCGCACCGGCGTGCGGCATGACTATTACCGAGCGCCTCGTTTGGTATTAAATGAGGACAGGTTTGTAGTCAATTGACAGCAGCTAATCAAGCTCCCTCCCTTCGGGAGGGGTGGGGTGGGTCGTTCATTTGCCGTCTTTTGCCTTCCAAAAGGCCACCTTTTAGCATGCGAAATGCCGTCTTTTACACTGTAAAAGACGGCATTTCGCATTATGTTGAGTATCAGGTGGTTACGCCGGCGGTCAATCCGCGTACATGTATATGTCGAGAACCTTCGGGCCGTCGGTGGCTTTCCCTTCGAGCGAATGGCGGTCGATGGCTATGTCGAAGTCGTATTTGCCGTCCTTGCCGCTGAATACGAGGTAGTCGCCCGACCGTTCGGCGCGCATCTTTATCTTGCCGCCTATAAGCTCGTTGGTGTACACGCAGTTCCTTATCTCGTCGCCCTTGTACTCGAACGCGAGGCTTATCGGGTTGTTGCCTTCGTGGTTCACCATCATGCCTGTCAGCTTGCAGCTTATCCATTTGCTGCGTGGGAACGTGCGGTGGATTTTCTCCTTAAAGCTGTCTGTAAGCACATCGTCAAGCTCGTCGTAGCTGAAAAAGATGCGAGGCTCACCGTAAACACCGGGCGTTATTTCGTATTTCGAGAAGATGAAGGATATGCCCATGGGCGATATTGCAAACCTCCCGGGCACTTCTCCGGCCTTTTCGTAATACTTTATGTCGCCCTCCACAGAGTCGGTTGATACGGGATTGTAGTATTCTATGTGGTTGTTTATCATCCTAAGCACACGCGACGGGTAGTCGATTACGTCGTCCAAATCAAGTGGACGGTTAAGGCTGTTGTCGTAGTGTATGTACTCATCGGCTGAAAGTACACACGATGAAGTTCCGCATCCCTTGTCATTGAAATAGTGGGTCCTGAAGATGTACAGGTCGTCAAACCGTTGTTTGAACTCTATCTTGATGCTTCCCTCGCAGGGATATGGGGCCTCGTTCTCCTCCGCCGCTCTTTCCTCGTCGTCCAAGTAACGCTCGATGCAGTCCTCTATGTCGGTCGTGTTCCTGTCGAAAGCGGCTTTGGCTATGCTCTGTTGCAGGCTGCTTATGTCGTCGATACCTTCCATCGACACCGGCCATTGTATGTCAACGCTGAAGTTTCCGCGCTTTTTCGTTATGTGCTCGAACTCGGTCCGCGCTTCCGTCTCCAATGAGTCTACGGCCATAGTGTCCGTGGCTGTAGTGTCTTCGGCGTAAGCGTCGGCAGTGGAATTGCCTCCGCAGCCTTTTACCGAACCTATTATTATGGCGACGATTATCACCGCCATGACTATGCACGCTATGACGAAGGCCTGCGAGTGGTAAAACTTTTCAAGCGCGCCCGGCTCGTCTTCCAGCACGTCGGCTGTGCCTGCACAGGGTATCTCTATGCCGTCAATCTTCGCGTTGTTGCCGTAGCGCATGTTGTATTGCGACTTCATCAGCTGCGCTCGGTCGGTGTCGCCCTCGTTGATGCAGTCCTTTATGATGTAAAAATACTTGTCGGTGATGAGCTTGTGGCATTCTTTCATCAGCTGCCTGGCCTTCAGCGGCATGTCGTCTTTGTGTTGTTCCAACAAGCTGTAGGCCTCCTCGTACTTCCCGTTGCGGAAGTGCGAGAAGGCCTCTTCAAACAGTTTTCCGTCCATTGCAGTATTGGCCGGAGCCTTTAATAGTTATATTTCCGGTCGAATTTGTCTTCGTCCATCGTGAGGTATATGATGCCTTCGACGAACGCTATTATCGAAGGTATCCACGTCCAGCAGAATATCAGGTAGAGAATGCCCTGGCCTCCCTTGCCGAGATAGAACTTGTGGATGCCCAATCCGCCGAGGATAAGCGCCAGTATTCCTGCCGTTATCTTGCTGCGGTCGTGGCGTCTCATGTATTGTGGGGCAGCCTGCTGTGCCGGTTGTTGCACTATTATGATTTTCTCCTGTGGCTGTGCTTGTGCCGCACCGGCCTGCTGCGTGCCGGCTGTTGCTGCCTGTGCGGCCTGCGGCGGAGGCGTGGGCTTGTTTTCCTTTACCTTGAATATTGTGTCGCAATACCTGCACTTGGCCGATGTCTCGTCAATCATCGTGTACTTGTTGCCGCCGCAATTGGGGCATTTTATTTCATTTTCCATAGTTATAATGATGTTTTTATTGTTGTTACATAGTTCTTCAGTTGCTCTATCTTGCGTGTGGTCTCGGCGCGGAGGGCGGAAGCGTCGTCGCCGTTTCCTGCCTGCCGGGCGAGCATGTCTTTTATTTCCTCCAGCCGGCTGTTGGTCTCGCTCACGAAGTTTTCGCTGCGGTCGAGCTTGTATGAGGGTATGCTGGCAATCTTGTCGAGCGTCAGGTTGAGCGTGCGCAGCGTGTCTTCCTTCCATTCGGAGCCGTCGGCGGCCAGCAGTTCCTTGGCCTTCAGGCGGTAGTTTTCAAGCGACACGAGGCACTGTTTCTTGTATCCAGCCACGGCTTCCTGCACCGCCGCCTCTTCTTCCATCGCGCTTCCGCCCTTAGCCACCATGCCGAACGCCGCCACGAAGATAACCGTCGTAACGAGCATGCCTATGTATAAGGTGGTTATGTCGCCCTCGTCCTCAACGAAGAAGCTGAACACCGCCGTCCAGAGGAACAGCACAATGGCGTATGCGTCGAGCACGTATGACATTGCGGCGTTCTTGAACGTGAGCAGCCTTTGGCTCGCCCAGAGGGGTATGTTGGCAAGAAGTATCACCTCGCAGACGCAGGCCGTCACCACGTTTATGTAGAAAAGCTTGGCGTGGACGCTGAAGGCAAGGTTGTATATCACGATGGTGCATACGACGATGCACAGTATCACGAGTGCTGAAATAATCTTGTTGTTCATGGTGGTATTGTTTATCGGTTATACGTTCTTACATCGCCGGCGGTGGCGGAGGCGGTGTCATCGATGCCAGCAGGCGTGCTATCTCGGGGTCTTTGTCGGCGTACACCCATTGGTTTCCGCCCACTTTGTAGACGTATGTCTGGGCGGTTACTTCCTTGCGCATCACCATCTGGCCGATGGCGTCAAGCGTGTAAGGCCCTGTGGTCTGGCCGTTTACCGCTATGTAGAACGACGACGAGGGCGGCGGTGGCGGCGGAGCGGCGATGCCGCTTTGCCTTATTGAGTCTGACACCATGCCGCCGATGCCCTGGCCCATGCCGAGCCCCATGCCCACTCCCATGAATGTGCCGGCTCCTTCGTTGCCTGCCGCGGTCTGGGCTATGTCTATTTGCTTCTGCTGGAGGTAGCTTACGCCGAGCTTGCTGAGCTTCGCCTGTTCGGCGATGCCTTCCATTACGGTCTGGTAACCCTTGTCGCTTTCGTCGAAGCTGATGTCCTCTATGTTGAAGTTAAGCAGCTCTACGCCGTACTCGTCGAACGCAAGCTGAAGCTCTTTCGACACCGTTTTGGCCAGCGCGCGGTATTCCGTGCCAAGCTCGTTGATGTTTACGCCGTTCTCTTTCATGAACTTTGCGATGGAGACTTTCACCGCTTCCACCACGTCGGCCCTGAACTGTTCCTCCACGAGGTCGGTGCTGGCGAAGCCTATCGTGCCTATCAGCCGCTTCAGGAACAGTGCGCCGTCGTTTATGCGTATGCCGTACTGGCCGCGCGACGACAGCTTTATGGGTATCTGGAAGTACGGGTCGATGACGCGCAGGCCGCCTGTGCCCCAGAACATATTGCGCTTGTCGAGCTTGCTTATGAACCATATTTCGGCCGTGAAGGTGGTTTCGCCGCCGCTGGGCAGGTTTATCAGCTTCTGCAGTACGGGCAGGTTGGCCGACGACAGCACGTGGCGGCCCGCCGTGAACGAGTCGCACAGCTGTCCGCTCTTGAAGAAAAAGGCTTCCTGGCTTTCGTTGACGGTGAGCACGCTGCCCGTCGTCACGTTGTTGAACGGGAACTTGTACACCAGTTCTTCCTGGCTGTCCTGCTCCCAGAATATTGACTTTATTATAGCCATGATTTATGTTTTGTTTCGGTTAGTCCAAGGTTTGGCGTCAAAATATACGCACGGTCAGGATGCGGTTTCCCGCTCCGGCGCATGCGGAACAAGTGCTGTCTTTCAGCAGAGCCGTTGGCAAAGATAGTTGTTTTTCGTGAAAAAACATAATAAAAAGTAATTATTTTCTCTATAATGTGTCCATTTTTACATTGTGTATCGGCAGGTTTGCAACCATTAAGCGTGATAAGCGGCTTGTCCGCAGGCGGATGGGAGCAGAGGGACTGACAGGCCGGATAAGGCTGATAAGATGCTGACGGATAATCGGCAGCCAAGCTCCCTCCTTTCAAAAGGCGGTCCATCCGCAGTTCAGTTGGATGATTTTTGTTCTATTTTCAGTAAATAATCGTTTTCA
>URUK01000033.1 GCA_900551055.1 uncultured Prevotella sp.
TGACTTTAACTCCTTAGTGAGCGCAGCGAACGTTAACTACTTTAACTCCTTTAACTCCTAATAGAAACTCCTTTAACTACTAAAAAGATTTACTCCATGCTTTCCATTCCGCCGTCTTCGCCGCCCATGTTTGCGCTGTTGTTCACCTTTTTCTTGGGCGCTTTGGCCTTCATGTTGCCAAAGCTGTAGGTCAGGGTTACGTTCAGCGTGCGGCCGCTTCCCCAGTTTTTCTGGCGGCGTGTGAAGGTCTCCGAGCTTGTAAAGTTTTCGAACTTGCGCGAGTTGAGTATGTCGCGGCAGTTGAGCGCGAGCGTCAGTTTGCGGTCGAGGAACGTCTTGCGCACACCGAAGTTCATGCTGAAGTTGGCCTTGCGGTAGCCCTGCGTGATTACCTGTCGTGCGCGGTAGCGGCCTGTAAGCTGCACCGATATGTCGAAAGGCAGCATGAGCGACGCCTGCATTCGTGCGTTCCAGGTGAAGTTGTCGTCGCTTTCCCCGGTGACGGTTTGCCCGTCAATGTTGTATGTGAAGCCGTTAAGCTTGTAGTAGTAGGCGTTTGCCGTGGTGGTGAGGTTGAGTATCTTGAACAGCTGGTTCTTCATAACCAGCTCAAGACCGGTGCTTACGCTGCTGGCAACGTTCATGTATGTGGAGTACATCTGGTTGTCAGTGGTGCTCTGGTAGTTGATGCGCTGTATCACGTCGTCAGTCGGGCGGTAGTACGCGCTGACGAGCACGGAGTTGGCGTTCCACGTCTTGAGGTAGTTCAGCGAGAACGAGTTGCTGTACTCCGGGGTAAGTCTCGGGTTACCGAACGATATCATCGACGCGTCGCGCGTGTTGCGGAAACTGTTTAGCTGGTGTCCGCGCGGACGGCGCAGGCGGCGCGTATAGTTGAGCTGCAGCTGCTGGCTGTCGTCGAACTGGTATGAGAGGAACACGCTGGGGAACAGCTGGAAGAAGTCCTTTTTGAACGGTTTGTCGGGCGTTTCGGTGCCGTGGTCCTGTCCGTAGGTGTAGCTTGACGTGTTGATGCGCCAGTATTCGCCTCGCAGTCCGGCCATTACGCCGAGCTTGCCGAACTTCGTCGTCACCGTGGCGTACATCGCGTGCAGGTCCTGGTTGTACACGAAGCGGTTGTAATACTCCTCGTCTTCCACGGCGTTGGCTTCGTTCCACGACGTTTCGTCGATGTAGCTTTCCTGCGGAGAGTTCTCCCTGTCGAAGTTGCCTTGGTATCCGGCTTGCAGCAGCCAGCCGTCGGCTATGGGGTTTTCATAGTCCAGCTTCACCTCCCACGAGTGGTTGCGGTTGTACATCGGGCGGTACTGGTAGTCGTATTCCGTGGGTCCCGTGGGGTCGATGTACGTCGTGCTGTCCTGGTAGATGTTCTCCTGGTCCATGCGCCAGTTGTGGTAATCAACGGTGAAGTCAAGGAAGTGCTTGTCGGTGAAGCTGTGGCGGTAGTTGAACTCGCCGTAGAGCATGCGCATGTCGTTGTGTCCCGACGAGTTGCGCAGCATTATGTAAGAGTCGTGCTCCGCGCCTATTGTTCCGTAGTGGTAGGGCGTTATGCCGCCGTTTTTCCTGCTTCCGAACATCGTCATGCCGGTAAGCGAGAAGGCGTCCTTGTCGGTTGCGTTGTACGTTACGCCTGCCCGGGCGAATAGGTTGTTGCCGTTGCGGTCGTTCTCGGTGGTGTATGACTGGTACTGGTTTGTGTTCAGGTATTCCTGATAGCTCGTTGAGCCGCCCTCGCTGGCGCGGTGGCGGTAGCCGATGTTTGCGAAACCTTCCCACCGCCCTATGTTGAAGTTGATGTTTCCGCTCACGTTCGCGCTGCCGTTGGTGTTGCCTCCGGCCTGCACCGAGCCGTAGTATCCGGCGGTGCGGTTCTTCTTCAGCACTATGTTTATTATGCCGGCACTGCCTTCGGCGCTGAATTTTGCCGACGGGTTGTCGATTACTTCTATGCGGTCAATGCTCTCGGAAGGTATTTGTTGCAGTATTTCGGCGCGGTTGTCGCTGGTCAGTCCGCTGGCTTTTCCGTTTATCCATACTTCCACGCTGGTGTTTCCGCGCAGCGAAATGTTGCCGTCGGTGTCGACCTCTACCGACGGGATGTTCTCCAGCACGTCGGTGGCGGCCATGCCTGCGTTGCTTATGTCCTGCGACACGTCGAACGACTTGCGGTCAACCTCAAGCCTCATGCCGGGCCGCTGCGCCGTCACGGTGACCTCTTCCAGCGTCTGGCTGTCCTCGGTCATGTGCATGTCGTTGAAGTATTCGTGCTTGTGCTGTTCGCCCAAAGTGAAGTCGCGGCTCACCTCCGTGTAGCCGATGTACGACAGCTTGAGGGTATAGTCGCCGTAGGCCAGCTGCTTGATGTTGAACTGCCCCTTGTCGTCGGTTACCGCGCCTGTTACGAATTTCTGGGTGGAACGGTTGAATATTGATACGTTGACGAATGACATCGGCTCGCCGGTGGCCGAGTCAACAATCTTTCCTTTCGCGCTGCCTTGTGCGTATGAGAGGGCTGCGCACAACAAAAACATCCAAAAAGCGATAAGTTTTTTCATAACACTTATTCTGATTGAGGCAATGTCAAAAAGTTTAATCGTTCGCATGTTTTTTTGCAAATAATTTGGTTTTACGCCCCAAACCGATTACCTTTGCACGCGGATTGGGTCTCATAGTTCAATGGATAGAACAAGTCTCTCCTAAAGATTAGATTCGAGTTCGATTCTCGATGAGACCACTTTCAATGTCGGAAATGGCGTGCAGGCATTTCGTCTGCGCGCCTTTTGCGTTTCGTTTCGGACGTTCTTGCTTATCATTTTGACGGCTCTTTTACCCTTGTTCCCGCGCCTTCTGCAAGTCGCTGGCAGTCAGCGGCTTGCCGATATGCCGTCTTTTAGCCTGCAAAAGGCGGCCTTTTACAATGCAAAACATGGCCTTTTGGAAGGTGAAAGGCCACCTCTTGCGCGACATTCAAAATACCTACTTTTGGCGATTGCGGCTTTTCGGCCTTGTCGCTAACTTTGCAGCGCAAAACCATAGATAAGGAAATCAGTATCATGTGTGTATTTAAAAGATTGAAAACAACGCTGTTGTCAACGCTGTTAGCCGGTTCCGTGTCACTTTGCGCACAAGAGAACAGCATGGGTATGGTGTCGGGGCGCATAACGTCTGACGGCAAGGCCGCTGTAAGTTACGCCACGGTGAAGCTAAAGGATACGGGCTACGGCAGCGCGACCAACGGCGAGGGAATATACCATGTCAAGGCTCCGGCAGGCGATTACACGCTTGTAGTGTCGGCCGTTGGCTACGAGACGGTGGAGAAAAAAGTCACCCTCCACGCAGGCGAACGCCTGAAGATGAATGTCCGCATACGCGAGGACGCCATACAGCTGGCCGAGGTCTCGGTGGTGTCGGCCGGCGTCAGCCGTGTCAAGAACTCGGCTTACAACGCCGTGGCGGTTGACACGCGCGGCATGCTTAACACCACAAAGACCCTTAGCGAGGCCCTTGCCAAGGCTCCCGGACTTAAGCTGAGGGAGAGCGGCGGAGTAGGTTCGGACATGAACCTGATGCTCGACGGCTTCAGCGGAAAGCACGTAAAGGTGTTCATCGACGGCGTGCCGCAGGAGGGAGTGGGCAGCTCGTTCGGCCTTAACAACATACCTGTGAACTTCGCCGAGCGCATTGAAGTATATAAAGGTGTGGTGCCCGTGGGCTTCGGAACCGACGCTATCGGTGGCGTAATCAACATCGTAACCAACAGGAAAAGGCGCGAGTGGTTTCTCGACGCGGCGTATTCATACGGCTCGTTCAACACCCACAAGTCGCACGTAAACTTCGGCCAGGCCTTCAGGAACGGCTTTACTTACGAGATAAACGCCTTCCAGAACTACTCCGACAACGACTATTACGTGGACGCTCCTGTGCTCGACTTCGCCACGGGAGCGCTCGACACCAAGACGCTCCGCCGCGTAAAGCGTTTCAACGACACGTACCATAACGAGGCGGTGGCGGCAAAGGTGGGCTTCACCGGCCTGCCGTGGGCCGACCGCATCATGCTCGGCTTCACCTGGTCGCACATGTACAAGGACATACAGACGGGCGTAAGACAGAAGACAGTGTTCGGTCAGAAGCACCGTTACGGCCATTCCCTCATGCCGTCTTTCGAGTATTCGAAGCGCAACCTCTTCCTGAAGGGGCTTAGCCTTGTGGCCACTGCCAACTACAACCGTAACTCAACGACCAACGTTGACACCGCAACCTACCGCTACAACTGGCTGGGCGAGCGGCAGAAAAAGAACGACCCGGGAGAGCAGTCGTACCAGTACATGCGCTCGGACAACGACAACTGGAACGCCACCGTTACCCTGAACTACCGCATCGCGCACGGCCACACGCTCACGTTCAACAACGTGTTCAATGCGTTCCGCCGCGAGAATACCTCTTTATTATATAACACCGAGACGACGGAAGCCATCGCAAAGCAGTCGCGCAAGAACATCGCGGGCCTGTCTTACCGCCTTATGCCGTCGGAAAAATGGAACATCTCCGTCTTCGGAAAGTATTACAGCCTCTACGTTGCAGGCCCTGTGGCCACCGACGAGAACGCATCCGACTTTGTAAGACGTTCGCGGACGCTCGACTCCTGGGGCTTCGGCGCGGCCGGAACGTACTTCATCCTGCCCGGACTTCAGGCCAAGCTGTCATACGAAAAGGCGTACCGCCTGCCCACGGTGGAGGAGATGTTCGGCGACGAAGACCTTGAGACGGGCAGCGTAATGCTGCGTCCGGAGCAGAGCCACAACGTAAACGTGAACCTTAGTTACCAGAAGACGCTCGGCCAGCACTCGCTCTACGCCGAGGCAGGCTTCATCTATCGCGACACGCGCGACTACATCCAACGCAGCATAGCCAGCCTTAGCGGCAACCGCGAGGGCGCGTATTACGAGAACTACGGCAAGGTGAAGACCGTAGGCTACAACTTCTCCGTGCGCTATAACCTTGGCCGGTGGCTTAGCGTCGGCGGCAACTTCACCCACATGGACGTAGAGGACAACGAACGGCTGATGACCGGCAGCACATCCGTCGCCAACCCCATGTACGGCTCGCGTATGCCCAACGTGCCATACCAGTTCGCCGACAGCGACGTGAATCTGTACTGGCACGACCTCGGAGGGAAAGGAAACGTGCTCACGCTGACCTACGACAACCAGTATCTGCACAGCTTCTGCTACTACTCCGACGGCCTTAGCGCGGTCAACTTGTCTGACTACATGGTGCCTACGCAGTTCTCCCACAACCTCACTCTTTCCTACAGCATCTGCCGCGGACGGTATAACTTCTCGTTCGAGTGCCGCAACTTCACCGACGAAAACCTCTACGACAACTTCAGTCTGCAAAAAGCCGGCCGCGCGTTCTACGGCAAAGTGAGGGTGAACCTTGGCAAGTGAAGAGTGAAGAACTAAGAGTTAAGAATTCAATAGCTTACCCCTATCGGGCCTATCAGCCCTATTTCTCACATTAGTCTTATATTAATCATCAATCAATAAACCAATGAAGAAGTTTTATCTTTTTGCCGGAATGGCTGCGATAGCGCTCTCCGGCGTGTCCCTTACGTCATGTTCTGACGACGAAACGGGCGGTGGCGGCACCGGTTCTGATGCCCTTACCAACCCTTACGTGATAGCCGCGACGGTGAACAGCACCAGCGCCGAGGCCAACGTTCTTACCACGGCAGAGTCTCTTAGCGGTGAAATAACCGCGTCGGGACTGGCCAACGAGGGTGCAACCTACTGGGTGTTCCACTCCAACAAGTACCTGTACGCCCTGAATTACCACCAGGGCGAGTCCGGCACAACGTTCTCCTTCGTGCGCAATCAGACAACAAAGGCGCTCCAGCAGCGTGCCAACGAATACTTCGTTACGCGCTTCACAACCTACGGACTGTATGACGACAAGATTATAACGACGTCGAGCGGCGAGGGCAATCCCGATTGGGCAGACCCCGTGACGGAGTATATTCCATACGTATTCAAGATTTCTTACCTCGACGTTGACGACGAGACGTTCGTCTCCAACCAAACCGCGGAGTCGGGAAGCGAGGGCGTTGTGAGCGACGAAAGCTACATCTGCGAGAACTTTTTGGGCAACGGCGAGTACGTGACGCTGGCCGGTCTCGAGCAGGTAGGCACGAAAATATACAGCGCCGCCATACCGATGGGACTGTCGCAGTACGGCTGCCAGCAGTTCACCGACGATGAGCGGACGCAATACAAGTATGTGCGCCCGGGGTATGAAGACCTTATCAAGACCGAGGACGGCGGCTCGAACAGCAGCAGTTACAAGAAAGGCGAGCTGCAATGGACGCAGTGGCCCGACTCATGTTGGGTGGCGATATTCACCGACGACACGTTCAAGGAGAAGAAAATAGTGAAGACCGACAAGATAAGTTATGCCTGCGGACGCATGAAGTCGCAGTATTACCAGATGGTATGGGCCACCGACGACGGCCGGTATGTGTACGTCATCTCTCCGAGTTACGCCAAGACGATGAGCGACTCGCGCCAGCAGACATCGCTTCCGGCAGGAGTTGTGCGCATAGACACGCAGACCGAGGACTTTGACGACTACTACTGCAACCTCGAACAGCTGTCGCAGAACGGCCTGCAGCGCAGCTGGTATATGGGCGGCAGCAACTTCCTGTTCCTCATGTACGACGCTCCCATCACTTCGTCTACGAAGACTGCCAACCAGCTTGCCGTGTTCAATGCTGAAAACAAGACGCTGACAGCTGTCACCGGCCTGCCCTCCGACGTTACCGGCTTCGGCTCTACGCCTTACTTCGAGAACGGTTACGCCTACGTATCGGTGAACACCGCGAGCGGCTACCCTGCCATCTGGCAAATCAATCCGCAGTCGGGCGTAGCGATGAAGACACTCACCGTCAACGGCGCAACAACGCTTACGGGAATTGGAAGAATAGATTAATAGAGTAGACGAGTGGCGAGTGACAAGTCAACAAGTGACGAGTGAACGAGTGGACAAGGAAATTTGCCTTGCCAATAAAACACATGCCCTTGTTAACTTGTCGACTCGTCACTTGTTGACTTGTCACTCGTCACTCGTTGACTTGTCACTCGTCACTTGTTGACTTGTCACTCGTCACTCGTCAACTAATAAGAGAATGAAACACTTTATCAGGAAAATCCATCTTTGGCTGTCAGTTCCATTCGGCCTGATAATCACCTTGGTGTGCTTCTCGGGAGCGATGCTCGTGTTCGAGAAGGAGGTGACGCAGCTGTTCAACGGCGGCCTTTATACGGTTGAGAAGGCCGGAGGCAGGCCGCTGCCTGTCGGCGTTTTGGCCGAGAAGGTGGCGCAAACGCTGCCAGAAGGAGTGCGTGTTACGGGCGTAACGGTGAGTTCCGACCCCGAAAAGGCATACAGCGTAAGCATCTCCAAGCCGCATCGTGCGGTGGTAATCGTCAACCAGTACACGGGCGAAGTCAAGGGGCGGCAGGAGCGCAACGCCTTTTTCGCCGCCATGTTCAGCCTGCACCGCTGGCTGATGGACAACGGACGGCCCGAGGGGCGGCCTGCTTACGGCAAGATAATAGTGGGAATATCCACAATCATGTTTGTCATTGCGCTTGTGTCGGGCATCATAATATGGTGGCCGAAGACGCGCCGCGCACTGCGCAACAGCCTCAAACTGACTCTGCGCAATGGGCGCTTCCGCCTGTGGCACAGCCTCCATGTGGCCGGAGGAATGTATGCCGTGCTGCTGCTTCTTGTCATGTCGCTTACGGGGTTGACGTGGTCGTTCTCGTGGTATCGCACCGCCTTCTACGCCGCCTTTGGCGTTGAAGTGTCAGCCAAGGGCGCGGCGCATGGCGGCAAGGCCGCTGGAAACGACAGGAAGGCTGGCAGGAACGGGGATGACGGCAAGCGTACAGCCACCATGAACACCGCCGTGTGGCAGCAGGTATATGACCGCCTGCACGCCGGCAACCCCGATGCGCACTCCATCACCATATCCGACGGCACGGCTACGGTAAGTTCCGCAGCTTTCGGCAATACCCGCGCTGCCGACCGTTATACGTTCGACGTGAGCACAGGGCACATCACTTCCGTGACGAAGTATGCCGACGCGGCAAGGCAGGGCAAGCTGCGCGGCTGGATATATTCGGTACATGTAGGCTCGTTCGGCGGTCTGCTTACACGCCTTATGTGGTTTGCCGCCGCTCTTATGGGCGCTACTCTGCCGCTTACGGGCTACTACCTGTGGCTGCGCAGGCTGCGTAACGGCGCACGGCGTAAGGCTGCCTGCACGGCCTGATGAGACGCGTTATGTAACATGTTGATATCCAATAGCTTATAAAAGGCCGTCTTTTGCATTGCAAAAGGTGGCCTTTTAGCGTGTAAAAGACGGTCTTTTGCATTGCGATTGGCCGTCAATTGAAGACCTGCCCCGGCCCTCCCGAAGCGTGGGAGCCTGATTGCCTGTTATTTTCTGATGGCATACCATCTTCTACTGACATGTGGGTATGGCGGCGGCATACCTATTATTGTGTACCGCCTGGCGCTTAGCAGCGCCGCCTTCCGCCGTTTGCCGGAAGCGCGGCACACTTTGTTTCGCATATCGGACAACGTGTTCTCTTTTGGCGGAGGCCGCATACCTATTTGTTGTCATTGCCGGATTGCGCGGCATTCTTTCTTTTTTTACCGATTTTTAAGTATTGCTAACATTTGCCGATTGTCGTACTTTTGCAGCGCAAATCATTGTTACAGACAAACCATAAGACTAAAATATGAATAAGATTACGACAAAGTTATTGCTGTGCGCGCTGGCCGCATGCCTCGCCACGGCTACGGCTCGGGCGCAAGTCTCGGTGTCGGACAGCGTGCAGCAGCACGTCAAGGGCAACCGCCTGAGCATAGGCGGCTACGGCGAGATAGCCTATTCGCGCAACTTCTACAGCGACCGCGACCACCGCTACAGCGACCCGGCGACTGCGGCCAAAGACCCTTCGCACGGACGTTTTGACATCCCCCACGCTGTGATCTACATCAACTACGACTTCGGCAAGGGTTGGACGTTCGGCACGGAAATAGAGTTCGAGCACGGCGGAAGCGGCGGAGCGATAGAGTCGGAGGCTGAAGAGGCCGTTGAATGGGAGCAGGAAACCGAGAAGGGCGGCGAGGTAGAGCTTGAGCAGTTTTGGATTCAGAAGTCCTTTTGCAAAGAGTTCAACATCCGCGCAGGCCACATCGTGGTGCCCGTCGGACTTACCAACGCCCACCACGAGCCGCTCAACTTCTTCACCGTGTACCGCCCGGAGGGTGAGAACACCATACTGCCAAGCACGTGGCACCAGACGGGCATCTCGCTCTGGGGACGCTCGGGCGACTTCCGTTACGAGTTCCAGTTCGTATCGGGGCTTGACGCTTTCATGTTCAACCGCGTCAATTGGATAGGCAACGGCACTACAAGCCCGTGGGAGTTCGAGGTCGCCAACAGGTACGGCTTTGTGGCGCGCGTCGACAACTACACGATACCCGGCCTGCGCATAGGCCTGAGCGGATACTACGGACAGACAATGCACAACACATATCCCAACGACATGTCAACCGACAACTCCGTTCTTAAAGACGTTAAGGGCAAGCTTTACCTCGGCGCGATAGACTTCACGTATGACAACCACAACTGGATAGTACGCGGAAACGTCGACTACGGATATGTCTCGGATGCCGCGATAATAAGCCAGTACAAGGCCAACGTCACGGCGGGCACCGCCCCTTACGAGAAGCAAGGCTTCGGCAGCCACGCCATTGCGACAAGCATCGAGGCCGGATATGACATCTTCTCGCAAATCCACAAGCTGCGCGGCAAGCAGAAACTATACATCTTCGGCCATTACGAATATTATGACTCGTACATCGGTTCGACAGGAAGCAACCAGTACACAAAGAAAATCATAGCCGCCGGAGGCGTGAACTATTACCCCATTCCGCAAATCTGCATCAAGGGAGAATACAACCACCGCTTCCTCCGCTCGAAGTTCAACGACGAGCCGTCGGTAAACATCGGCGTCGCATATCAGGGATTTTTCATGTAACAAGTAAACATTAACGGATATCAACAAACAATGGAAAAGATTTCAAAACTATTCACGGCTCTCTTCATGGGGCTGTTTGCTGTGAGCCTGACCGCTTGCAGCGACGACGACAACGGCGGTGGCGATGAAGGCGTTATTGACCCGTACACTTATCCTTCGGCAGCACCCACGTCGTTGGAGGATGTCGTAACCGTTTATCTTAACGACGTTATTTATCCTACTTACACAAGTCTGGCCAACCATGCGCAGGTGCTTTACGAAGCTTGCAATACGCTCTACCAGGCCGCCGAGGCCGGAACCATGACGCAGGCGCAGATCGACGCGGCCTGCGAGGCGTTCAGCGACGCGCGCGTTGACTGGGAGCGTAGCGAGGCTTGGCTGTATGGCGCGGCTTCAGACCATGACATCGACCCGCACATCGACTCATGGCCGCTCGACCAGACACAGATGCGCACGTTCCTTACCAACCCCACCATGGTGGCCGGTATCAAGGGAAGCAACCCCGCATTGTTCGTTCGTGAAAACAATGCGGTCTATGACACAGCCCTCGGTTTCCACGGAATGGAGTTCGTCCTCTTCCGTGACGGCGGCAACCGGACACTCGAAGCGCTTTCGCAGAATGAGACAATGGAGGGCATGACGTCAGTCGCCGCAATCGACGAGCTGGCTTTCCTTGCAGCTGTGGCAGCCGACCTGCGCGACAAGTGCTTCCAGCTTGAATACTGTTGGCTGGGCGATGACACCGGCACGCAGCACATAACACACCTGCAAACCAACTGCACCGACATCACTGCTGACGAGCTCGTGTCGCCTTTCGGCAACAGTTACGGAGCCGACATGCTGGCTACCGGCAGCGCGTCCCAATGCTCTTATCCAAGCTGGCAGAACTGTGCCAACAACATTTTCATCGGCGGTTGCTCGAACATTTGCCAGGAAGTGTACTCGCAGAAGCTTGGACAGGCTTACCGTGTGGCCACAGGACAGGGCGGTGAAGACGACGCTTCGGATTACATCGAGTCGCCTTACAGCAAGCGTTCGTTCCGCGATTACAGGGACAACATCTATTCAATCAAGAACTCTCTCTTCGGTTCTACGGACATAACACTTACCACTCCGCTCCAGAACTCGTTGCTGAACTACCTCAAGAAGAATGGCTACAGCCGCACGGCTAACCTCTCGGCTTCGCTCCAGGAGGCCATCGACGCGTTGACATCGGCCATGAACAGCGGTATCGCCTTTGTCGACGACCCGGGCAACCGGCAGGTTCAGGAGTGCATAACGGCGGTCAACGCCCTCGACGACGAGCTTAACCAGGCTGGCCGCTGGATAGCAAGGCTGCTGTAAGTGCATCCGTAACAATACGTGGAGTAGCTCCGCCTTGCAAACGGGCGGTGCTACTCATTATGGCTTTTGAATATTAATATGAAACGCAAAGCATAAAACCTTAAAAATGAACATTATGAAGCATATAAACGGTTTATTCATGTCAGCTGCGGCGTTTGCGGTTGCTGCTTCGGTCGCAGCATGTTCCGACGACGAAGTAAAGGCTGACTACAGCGGCCCGGAAGCACAATACGTAGGGCAGAAGGTAGGCAACTTTTCGGCTGACGAGTGGTATCCCGGCGGACAGCTCGGCACCACGGACAACATATCGTCTAACTGTTATTCCGACGAAACGCCTGCTACAGAGAGCATGGGGCTTATGGACGAGTTCTTCCAAGGCGAACAGATTTTCGAGAAACAGGTAACTTTCGCGCAGCCGCCGTACTTCGGTCTCGGCCCTGCGTCAACCCGGCGCTCGTGCATAGACTGCCACCCGAGCTACGGCCACGGGCAACGTTTCGACTCATACACAACCCAGTATGACAACGGCAACGGCTACCTCTTGGTTGTCTACCATCCGAATGACGGGGCGAACAGCAACGACGGACCTTATATCACCGAGGTTACAGGCATGCCGCAGACGCAAGCCGTGTCGCCGTTCCTGCCCCCGATAGAGGAAGACCAGATTGACTTGCAGTGGAAAACGGTGACGGCCATGGAGAGCGGACTGCCATTGCAGTTCCCCGACGGCGAGCGGTACAGCCTGATTTACCCTGAACTCAACATCCCGAGGAGCGCGTTCAACGTGGAGTGGGAGAGCGGCGAGCCACTTGCCTTCCGCCTGGAATCGACCATAGGAATAATTGGAACGGGCTTGTTGGACGCCATTCCGCAGGATTCCATCAAAGCCCAATACGCAAGCACGGCGGCTTATTTCGCGGCGCAGGGTGCTGATGTGAGCGAGTATGTCAATCCTAACTTCTGGGATGCAGGCGCAAACGACTTCGCCTCGGGCGCATGGTACACAATGAATGCTGGCTCGATGGCCGACGGTTCGGCAGGCGAAGCGCAGATGATAAAGCGCTTCACGTATGCGCTTACGCGAGCTTCGCTGCAAGACGGGCCCGGCGCAAACGCCATCTGGAACATCACGAACGTCAGCCGTTCAGACCGTCCGTACCTTTACACGACGGCAGCATGGGCAAACGCCATGGCCTCCAACCAGGATGTAATCGACCAAATCAAGGCCGACCCGACGTCAGCTTACTATGCCGACGGTACCGACGCAGGCATCGCCGAGGCTGTGCGCAACCTGCTTTCGCCATCCGTCAACCAGTTTGACAACCAGTGGCACAACTTCGAACCGGAAATGACCGACGACCAATTCTATGCCCTTATGGTATGGCACCGTGGTCTCGCGATACCACGCGCGCGCAATCTCAACGACCCTGACGTACAGCGCGGCAAGGAGTTGTTCATGGAAATGGGGTGCGCCTCGTGCCATCGTCCGAAGTGGCAGACCACCGACGACAACTACTGGACACCCGAGTGCATTGCCGGCCGTCCGCTGCCGCGATACCAAAACCAGACAATTTACCCGTATTCGGACATGATGCAGCACAAGCTGTACATGATTAACGACATTCACGGGTCATGGTGCCGCACCACTCCTCTGTGGGGACGCGGACTGTCTCTGCTCAACACTGGAGCGCAGGACCGTCTGCACGACTGCCGCGCACGCAACGAAGTCGAGGCCATAATGTGGCACGCGTACAGCAAGAAGAGCCACGCATACGAGTCGGCGGAGAAGTTTTACAATCTGCCGAAGGAAGACCGCGACGCTGTGGTGAAGTTCCTGCAGTCGATATAAACAGCGAAAAGAAAGTTGCAAAACGACACCTCGTGTGCCGTTTTGCCTTTCTTTTTGACACTTTAAGTATGTACGTGTTTTCAGACAAACCAGCTCGATTTAGTTAAAATCATTAAGTTAATTTGTAAAGGAATGCTTGTTAAAAAATCGGGAGATGCCCTTTCGATTGTCGAAAGATATCCTTTTGATTGTCGAAAGATATGCTTTCGATGGTCGAAAGCATATCTTTCGATTTTGAAAAACATAGCTTTTGTGTTAAAAAAGCATGTTTCCGTTAACATGAGTACACATTATTTAAGCACAAATCTTCAATTTTTCGTATAACGCGCTGTAAGCCAATAATTTATGATTGCACACCTGACAATGCGATATTTACGGCCAAAAGTATTTTGTTTTGAAATTCCGCATTCTCAGAGCGTCAACGTTTTTCAATGTGAAAGATAAACACAGAATGCCGCAACATTATGATAATATATATTTAACGACAGGCAATGAAACTGAAAACAGCATCTAAAGCAAATAAAAAACACAATCTTATTGATAGCAGAAACTGGTACGATGCTAATCAAACTCCCTCCCTTCGGGAGGGTGGGGGTGGGTCGGAGGTTTTGAAGAGGGCTGTTCTCGCCTTATACCTGCTTATCATAATAACCATGGCGGCAGCCACTTTCATCGGCAAAAGCCACGGCGCCGATTATGCTTACACAGCTGTTTACGGCTCGTGGTGGTTCACGTCGCTATGGGCTTTGCTTGCCGTTACGGCTGTGGCGTATATCCTGCGCAGGCGTGTGCGCCGCATGTCAACGCTCGCCCTGCACCTTGCCCTGCTTCTGATACTTGCCGGAGCACTGCTGACACACATGTCGGCGTGGCGCGGCGTGGTGCATCTGCGCAGCGGCGTGGCCGTTGATACATATTCGGTTATTGACGGCAACGGCGGCGTAAAGGAAGAAAAACTGCCATTCACGATGCGCCTTGACACCTTCTACGTTAGCTATCACGACGGCACGCAGGCCGAGGCCGACTATGTTTCGCACTTCACCGTGACCGACGGCGGACGCGAGACGCAGGCCGAGGTGTCGATGAACAACATCTACCGGCACGGCTCGCTGCGCTTCTACCAGTCGTCTTACGACCGCGACGGGCTTGGCAGCGTGCTCGCCGTGAACTGCGACCCGTTGGGCATACATGTCACTTACGCAGGCTACGCCCTGCTGTTCGTCTCGCTCGTGTGGATGCTCTGCGACCCGAAAGGCCGCTTCCGCCAGCTTCTGCGCAGTCCGTTGTTAAAGAAAGGGGCACTTATTGTTCTCTTAATAATATCCTTCCCCCAGCTCTCCCTGTCCGTCCCAGTCCTCCCGGAAAATACTGCCAGTAAGTTCGGCAGGCTCTTCATCCTCTACAACAACCGCGTGTGCCCCATGCAGACATTCGCCGTTGACTTCACCAAAAAGCTCTGCGGCAGCAGCTCGTACAATGGTTACACTGCGGAGCAGGTGCTCACCGGCTTCATATTCTACGGCGACGAGTGGTGCGCCGAGCCTGTTCTCAAGGTGAAAGGCAACGACCTGCGCGACGCGCTTCAGCTGCCCCGGCACTGCTCGGTGAACACTTTTTTCAACCATGTAATGGGCGGATACATCCTCGGGCCTTACATCCGCGAGTATTATTCGGGGCAGAACGACGCGTTTCACAGGCAGGCCGCCGACGTTGACGACCGCCTGATGATGGTCATGCGCCTGCGGCGCGGCGAGCTGCTGGATGTGTTTCCAGTGACGCGCGGCGGTACGACGCAGTGGTATTCGCCAACCGACAACATTGCAGATACACTTGTTTCCGACGGCGAACGCGCCTACATGGCCAACGTCTTTTCGCTGCTCAATGAAGAAGTGCATGCAGGCCGCACAGCCAGCGTTGACATGATACTCGACAAGATGCTGCGCCACCAGCAGCAGAACGCAGGCCGCTCGCTGCCAACGGGCACGCAGGTGAAGGCCGAGCGTACGCTCAACGCCGTGCCGTTCGCCACTGTGCTGTTCATGGTTAACCTCTCGCTGGGGATTGTGCTGCTGATTATTTGCCTTATCGGGCTTATCCGCCCTATTGGGCCTAATAAGCCCGATATGGCTGATAGCAAACTTCTTAAAACAGCAAAGCTTGCCGGCTTTGCTGTGTCCGGCATCTCTCTGCTTGCGCTTACGCTGTGCCTTGCGCTGCGCTGGGTGGTCTCCGGCCGCGTGCCGATGGGCAACGGCTACGAGACAATGCTGCTGCTTGCATGGCTGGTGATGGCGTTTTCGCTCGTGGCGGTGCGCCGTTTCAGCATCGTGCTGCCGTTCGGCCTGCTGCTGTCGGGCTTCTTCCTCTTGGTGTCGCACATCAGTTACATGGACCCGCAGATAACCCACCTGATGCCGGTGCTCAACTCTCCGCTGCTGTCGCTCCACGTTTCGGTCATCATGATGTCGTTCGCCCTGCTGTCGCTGACATTCCTCTGCGCCGTAACGGCACTGCTGCTGCGCCTCGTCCGTGGGCGCAACGCCGCCGGACTGGCCGACCAACAGGAGCGGCTCGCACTGCTCTCGCGCCTCATGCTCTATCCCGCGCTCGCGCTTCTCGGCATCGGCATTTTCGTGGGAGCAATCTGGGCGAACGTCTCCTGGGGTGCTTACTGGAACTGGGACGCCAAGGAAGTGTGGGGCCTGATTACCTTCATGGTTTACGCCATAGCGGCCCACGACCGCTCGCTGCCGTTCCTCCGCCGTCCGTCAGGCTACCACGCCTTCATGGCCGCGGCCTTCCTCACCATCGTAATGACGTACTTCGGAGTGAATTACTACCTCGGGGGGATGCACTCGTATGCGTAGATTTCTTTTAGGAGTTAAGGAGTTAAGAAGTAAAGGAGTTAAGACAATACCATTGCTGGTTGTTTTTCCAATCGGTCTTGCACAATAATCAGGCAGTAACTTGCAAAGCTATTGTCTTAACTCCTTTACTTCTTAACTCCTTAACTCCTAATAATTCATCGCCTTCCTCGCCTCTTCCACGCTGAATCCGCGGCTCATCGCAAACTTAATCAGCTTGCATTCAAGCTCGTAGTCGCTGCCGGCCTTTATTGATTTGCGCTTCGCCCGGAGCATGGGGCGCAGCATTTCGATGTACGTGTCAGGCTCTACCTTGCAGAGAACGGCATCGATTACATCATCGGGAATGCGCTTCATTCGGAGCGCCTGCTCAATTTTCCGCCGTCCCCACTTGGCATATTGCAGCTTGTCGTGTATGAAGGCGCGGCAGTAACGCTCGTCATCAATGAAGCGGCCGTCAATCAGGCGGTTGATGACACGCTCCTGCACGTCATCCGGCAGCTGCCAGCGGTGCATCTTTTCGGCCATCTCCTGACGGCAGTGCTCGGCTCTCGCGCACAGCGCGGAGAGCTTGCTGAAGGCTTGTTCTTCGGTGATTTCTTTAGTCATGGATGTTGTTTTGATGGGAGTAATGGGAGGACTGGGAGAGCTGGGAGGGATGGGACAGACTGTGAGAGATTATTCATTTTTCATTGTTCATTATTCATTCTTCCCATTGCTAATTATTCATTTTTCATTGTTCATTATTCATTCTTCCCATTGCTAATTATTCATTGTTCATTATTCATTATTCATTCTTCCCATTGCTAATTATTCATTGTTCATTATTCATTATTCATTTTTCATTTCTTTGTTGCTTTCATCATCCTGTGCTTGCCGTACATGTCGTCGATTACGCTTACTTGCGTAAATCCTTCCTGCCGCGCTATGTCAGCCGTAAGGTCGGCATACAGTGGGTTTAGCTCGAAGTATAGCGCACAGCCGGGTCGCAACGCGGACGCCGCGTAGCGCGTTATGGCGCGGTAAAAGAGCAGCGGCTCGTCGTCAGGAACAAACAGGGCGGAGTGCGGCTCGTGGTCGAGCACGTTTCGGGACATGTCTTTTTTCTCGTTGTTGCAGATGTAGGGCGGATTTGAAACGATGACGTCCCACTGTTCGCCAAGCGGCTGCAAGGCGAGCGCGTCGCGGCGTTCCGCGGTTACGTTGGCACCGAGCCGACGGGCGTTCTCTCGCGTAACGTCAAGCGCAAGGTCGGAGATGTCCCATGCGGTGACCTCGCTTCCGGGCATGTCGAGCGACAGGGTTACGGCTATGCAGCCGCTTCCCGTCCCGATGTCGAGCATTTTCAACTGTGCTTTGTGCCTGTTCTCCTCGACAATAAGGGCGCAAAGTTCCTCGGTTTCGGGCCTTGGAATGAGCACGCCGGGCTGCACGCTGAACCACTGCCCGGCAAATTCCGCGCGTCCAACGACATACTGCACCGGTTCGCCCTGCCGCAAACGGTCGAACAAGCGTTGGAGCAACGCGGCCTTTTCTGGTATCATTTCTTCAACGGCGCCACACAGCACGTCGGCCTTCGACAGCCCGAAGTACACCTCCAAGGCATAGTCCGTAACGGCGCGCGCTTCCCTCTTGCCATACAAAGGCTCAAGGCCGCGCCACAAATCGCGGTATGTCATTGGCCGTCCTCCTTTCCGCCGTCCTCCGCGGGGCGGCTTTTCTTCGGCATGCGGCCATGCCGGCGCAGCGCCTCGGCTATGAGCCATTGCAGCTGTCCGTTAGTGGAGCGGAACTCATCAGCCGCCCATTTCTCTATGGCCGACATCATGTCCGCGTCGATGCGCAGTATGAAGCTCTTTGTTTTATTCTCCTTTTTCATGTTGTAAGCAGACAAGTTGACGAGTGACGAGATACAAGCAGACGAGTGACGAGATACGAGTTGACAAGTGATAGGCCTGTTTCAATACATTGTTCCGTGCTTCGCCGCTTCGTTGGCGCTCTCCATACGCCGGCGGTATTCAGGCGAGCGGTAATACTGGTAATAAGCTATGTGCTGGCGTATGGTGTTTAGAGAGAGTGCGAACAGCAGTATCCACCAGCCACGCAGCTTGTCATAGTACTCGCTAACAAACACATCATAACCTTCAAATGAAATTACGCAGACACTCCATCCGACTATTGACACGACAAAGTTCACGATTAATCCTACAACGATGAACATCCACTTGCTGCGCAGCCACAGGCGGTGAGACAAGCTGCCAAGCGTCACTTCGCGCCTGAAAGGCTTGCGGCGGAACTTCACATAGTAAACTCCCCATAAGCCGAAAACGAACGTGAGCGGCAACAGCAACCACAGGAAGACTGGATCTGGGTCAGGTTGGAGTATTACTATCAAGCCGAACAAGACAGCAAATATCACGCTTAGGATTATTATGAACCATCCTTCGAGCACCGGGCTGCACGTGTATTTGACTACTTCCAATTGCTTTATGTATCTTTTGAAACGTCCCATTGTCATTTGAAATTTATCTTTTCTAATACCAGTCAATAAACGTCCGCGTGTCTTCCTGCGAACGGTAATAGCCTTGCAGGCTGATGTACGTCGTCAGAGTGTCGAACACAAGCATCATCAGGAACCACGAGAAGGCCACCATGTCGTAAGTCCATGACTCTACGGTGAAGCCGATAAAGCCGTGGTCAATCACTTCGATGAGCGCTATCAGGGCAGGATAGCCTGCCGCGTAGGCTGCCATCGCGCCAACGAGCCACCGCCTGCCGTAGCGCAGGTAGAGGCGGTTTGACAGCGTGCCGAGCACCACGTTGTGCTCGAACGGCCTGCGCCTGAACATCCAGATGCAAGCGTAGTATATTATGTAGGCGGCCAATATCACGACGGTAAGCACTGTTCCCCAGTGGTTCCACGCGCCGGTAAGCTCGGCGTAGAGCACGTGCAGCGCAAGCAGCGGCACGCCGGTGCATACGTACACCATGCCGATGCGCCGTGGCGATGTTTTGTAATAGGCCAGTTTCCGCTGTTTCCTTTTTATTCCGAACATACGTTTTGTGTTATTTTCTTAGTCCCCTGAACGGCGGCATGACCACCCGGCGTGATGCGGCAGGCGAGCGGTCGTATTGCCAAAAGGCCGTGTAACGCTCAACGGCGATATGGAACATCACGAGGAGCATCCACGCATTTTCAACGAAATAGCGTGCGAAGGCGTCGCCGTAGGTCATGCCCGGGTCTGCGTACACATCTGCGCCGTTTGCCGACAGGGCGACATACAGCAGCAGCGACACGCCCATTGTCACGGCAAAATATGCCGTGCGGCCACGGCGGTAAAGGCGTTCCGTCCAGCCGCCGAGTGTCACCGTGCGCTCAATAGCCGTGCGCTTGAAGAACCACAGGCCGATGCCGGCGGCAAAGGCTGCCACTATTATTACGAGGGCGGGCGTTGTTAGCCAGTGCCAAAGCAGTCCTACGGCCATGTAGTTGTTGATTTCCACCGGCAGTAGCAGCAGTCCGAAGAGCGTTGAGACCTTGCCCGTCAGCTTCGGCGAGCACGAGAATGCAATCTTTGTATGCCTGTTGTTCATCATCGTTCGTTTACTGTTTGTAGTGCGTCTTGTAACTAATTGAAAATCAAGAGTTTGCCAATAGTCTTGCAAAAGACCGTGTTTTAGGCTGCAAAAGGTGGCCTTTTAGGAGGTAAAAGGCCACCTTTTGCAAGGCGATTGACGGCCTTTTGCTGGGAGAACTGGGAATGCTGGGAGAACTGGGAGTTATGGGTGAGGAAGTGAGAGGCAATGAATTCTTCACTCTTCGTTCTTCATTCTTCACTCAACTACTGGTAAATCGTGCCAGTGTTGATTACCGGCTGAGCCGTGTCATCGCCGCAGAGCACCACGAGGAGGTTGCTTACCATTGCCGCTTTCTTTTCCTCGTCAAGTTCGACAATGTCCTCGGTGGAGAGCTTGTCGAGCGCCATTTTCACCATTGACACCGCTCCCTCTACTATCTTCTCGCGTGCGGCGATTATGGCGGTGGCCTGCTGGCGGCGCAGCATCACGGCCGCAATCTCGGGCGCGTAGGCCAGATAGTTGATGCGCGCCTCGATTACCTCGATGCCGGCCATTGCCAGCCGCTCGTCGATTTTTGCCTCAAGCTCCTTGTTAATCTCGTCGCTGCCGTCGCGCAAGGTCAGCTCCTGCCCCTCAAGCTCGCCATCGTCGTAGGCGTACTGGCCAGCCACCTGACGCAGGGCGGCCTCCGACTGTATGCGCACAAACTTCTCAAAGGCGTTCATAATGTTGGCCGTCTTCGCCCCGGCGGCTGCCGCGTCGGTGGCGGCTTTTGACTCCGCCATTGTCTGCGAGTCAATCTCGAACATCGCCTTGTACGTGTCTTTCAGCTTCCACACGAGCACCATGCCAATCATCACGGGGTTGCCCGTCTTGTCGTTCACCTTGATAGGCTCCGCGTCAAGGTTGCGTGCGCGCAGCGACAGCTTCTTGACCGAGATGAAAGGGTTTACCCAGAAGTAGCCCGCCCGTGTGAACGTGCCGCGGTATTTGCCGAAGAACATCATCACGCGAGCCTCGCCCGGCTCTACAAGCACGAAGCCGCCGCTGACAAAGAGGTTGGCGAACACCAAGAGGCCGCCGCCCACTCCGGCTGCGACAGCTGCTCCGCCGCTGAACGATGTGCAGGCCAGCACGATGAGTGCGATGCCCACTACATATACAAGAAGGTTGAAAATGAGCATGGCAATGCCGTTCAATGTCTTGCCTGCAAATGTGAATTCCTGGTTTTCCATAAAGCTTTTATGTTTTAATTTGTATTCTTTGTGATATCGTTTTGATATTGCAAAAATAACAAAGAATGGTTTTGGTTGTTATGTTTTGCACGTTGTTTTATTGAATTTTAACATTGCCGGTGTCCGTCAAGACCGTCTGTCACTATCTGCAAAAGCATTTGTCTTTAACTTCTTTAACTCCTATAACTTCTTTAACTTCCCCGATATGAATTACTTTTGCATCATGGAACAGCTTGAAAAGGACGTTTTCTACATGCGCCGTTGCCTGCAATTGGCGGCCAACGGACGGCAGAACGCCAAGCCGAACCCTATGGTGGGCGCGGTGATTGTCAGTGACGGCGGGCGCATAATAGGCGAGGGCTACCACGTAAGGTGCGGCGAAGGCCACGCCGAGGTCAACGCTTTCGCCTCGGTGAAGCCCGAAGACGAAGCCCTGCTGGCCGAGGCCACGATGTACGTAAGCCTTGAGCCGTGCTCGCATTATGGCCGCACGCCGCCTTGCGCCGACCTTATTATAAAGAAAGGAGTTAGGAGGGTAGTGGTAGGATGTGTCGACCCGTTCGCCAAAGTGCAGGGGCGCGGCATCAGAAAGTTGCAGGACGCAGGCATTGAGGTGACAGTAGGCGTGCTCGAACGTGAGTGCATGGCGCTCAACTGCCGCTTCATGGCCTTCAACGAGCGGCAAAGGCCGTATGTGTTGCTGAAGTGGTGCCGCTCGGCTGACGGCTTCTTGGACGACAACTTCCGCCCTGCAATGTTCTCGACGCCGTTCACCCAGATGCTCGTTCACAAGCTCCGTGCCGAATATGACGCCATTCTCGTAGGCCGCGTAACCGCCGAACGCGACAAGCCGCGCCTTGACGTGCGCCATTGGAGCGGACGTAATCCAATGCGCATCGTGCTCGACCGCAACAATCCCTTTGACCCCTCGGCCGACTTCTCGCACCCCGTCATCCCCCAGCTTTTCACGTATCTGCACGAAAAAGGCGTGCAGAGCCTTATCGTTGAGGGCGGTGCGGAGACTCACCGCCGCTTCCTTGAGAACCATGACTGGTGGGACGAGATACGCGTGGAGGTGTCGCCGCGCAGCGTTGGAGGCGGCACACGAGCACCACAGCTGCCGCCGGGCGTAAGGCTGGTGGAGCGTAAGGAGTATGAGGGGAACGAAGTCATGCGTTTTCAAAAAACGCATGACAGCAGACAAGGGACAAGTTGACAAGCAGACAAGGAGTTTCTTTTAGCAGACAAGGCACAGGTAGACAAGACACGAGCAGACAAGTAGACAAGGACAATTTCGGTTAGTCTTTACTGCCCGACCGTTGTTCTCGTGCCTTGTCTGCTTGTATCTTGTCTGCTAAAAGAAACTCCTTGTCTGCTTGTCAACTTGTCACTTGTCTGCTAAATCAGGAGATTGCTCCGAAATAAACATTGTTTTTGCGCAGCGCGTCGAGCCGTCGCCACAGCATGGAATATTCGTTCTTTTGGCACAAAGGGTCGTCGTCGATAATCTTCTGGGCCTCCTCACGCGCCAGCTGTATTAGCTGACCGTCCTTCGCTATGTTGGCTATTTTCAGGTCGAAGGCCATTCCGCTCTGCTGCGTTCCTTCCAAATCGCCCGGCCCGCGCAGCTTGAGGTCGGCTTCGGCAATGCGGAAACCGTCGTTGGTGGCGCACATTATGTCGATGCGTTTGCGCGTTTCCTCGCTTAGCTTGCGTTTCGTCACGAGTATGCAGAACGACTGGTCGGCACCTCGTCCGACGCGGCCGCGCAGCTGGTGGAGCTGCGAAAGGCCGAAACGTTCGGCGTTGATGATGACCATTATTGAGGCGTTAGGCACGTTGACACCTACCTCGATGACGGTCGTTGCCACGAGAATGTGGGTCTCGCGGCTGACGAAACGGCGCATCTCCTCTTCCTTTTCAGCCGGCTTCATCTTGCCGTGCACCTTGCCGAGCCTGAACTCCGGGAACGCCTCGCGCAGCTGTTCGTATCCTTCTTCGAGGTTTTTCAGGTCTATCTTCTCGCTCTCCTTGATTAGCGGAAACACAATGTATGCCTGCCGTCCGGCGTTCAGCTGGCGGCGGATGCCTGCGTAGAGGCTCGTTGTCTGGTCGTCGTATTTGTGCAAGGTCTCCACTGGTTTGCGTCCCGGAGGCAGCTCGTCGATGATGCTTACGTCGAGGTCGCCGTATATTGTCATGGCCAGTGTGCGCGGAATGGGCGTGGCCGTCATCACCAATACGTGAGGAGGATTGCCGCTCTTGTTCCACAACTTGGCCCTTTGCACCACCCCGAAGCGGTGCTGCTCGTCGATAACGACGAAGCCGAGGCGTGCGAACTGCACGCTGTCTTCAATCACGGCGTGCGTCCCTACGAGTATGTTCACACTGCCGTCGGCCAGTCCTTCAAGCGTTTCGCGCCGCTGCTTGCCCTTCACCGTGCCGGTAAGCAGCCTGACGTTGATGTCCATGCCGTGCAGGAACGACGTGATTGTGGCCAAATGTTGCTCTGCGAGTATTTCCGTGGGAGCCATGATGCAGGCCTGAAAGCCGTTGTCCAGGGCGATGAGCATTGACATGAGGGCAACCAAAGTCTTGCCGCTGCCCACGTCGCCTTGCAGCAACCGGTTCATCTGGCGGCCGCTGCCCATGTCTTTCCGTATTTCCTTGATGACACGCTTCTGCGCCCCTGTGAGGGGGAAAGGCAGGTTGTTGAAGTAAAATCCGTTGAAATTCTTGCCCACACTGGTGAACACATAGCCGCGGTATTTGCGTCTCCGGTCGCTTGCGTAGCGCAGGATGTTCAGCTGAACGTAAAAAAGCTCCTCGAACTTCAGCCGGTAGTCGGCCTGCGTTATGTCCTCGTTGCGTTTCGGGTTGTGCTTTTTCCTGAAGGCTTCGTCCCTTGGAATGAGTTTCAGGGGCTGCGTGATGAACGGCGGAAGAGTCTCGGGCAGCGGCTCTTTCATGTTCTCGAGCATGCCCTTTATCAGCTTTTCGACGGCACGCGAGTTCATTCCTGCCTTCTTCATCTTGTCCGTTGTGATGTAGTAAGGCTGCAAACCCATCTGTGAAAGCTGCAGTTCCGAGGCCGGGTCGATGTCGGGATGGGCGAACTGGAAGCGTCCGCTGTACACCGTCGGGCGTCCGAATATAATATAAGGTGTGCCCGTTTGCAGGTGAGACAGCATGTATTTCGCCCCCGAGAACCATACGATGTCGGCCACGCCGGTACCGTCTGACACGTGCGCTACGAGCCTTGTGCGGTGCGCTCCCATGTCAAATGTCTCGAAACTAAGTATCTTCGCCTTGATTTGTACGAACGTCGTATCGGCTGAAAGTTCGCCGATGCGGTAGACGCGGCTGCGGTCTACATACTTGTAAGGGTAATATTCCAAAAGGTCTTTGTACGTCCTTATTCCCAGTTCTTTCTCAAGCAGGGCCTTGCGTCGCGGCCCCACTCCGGGCAGGAACTGTATGTCTTGGTCCAGTATGTCGAGCATTGACCTTTCGGATTGTTTGGTTTTAAGGTTATGAGGATGTGGGGTTATGCGGTTTTATAGTGCTGTTGTCCGGTTGGATAGGTGTCGGTTATGCGGCGTTCAGCCGAGGATGCGCGCCATGCGGAGGTCGAAAGGAGTGGTGATTTTTATGTTCTCACGGTTTCCGTCGATGAGAGTTATCTCCTGTCCGATGCTGTCTACCACCGAAGCATCGTCGGTAAAGCTGTCCTGGTAAGGCTGCTTGTAGGCGCGTTTCAGCAGCTGTATGTCGAAAGCTTGTGGTGTCTGCACCAGCCTGTAGCTGTCTCTCGGCACGGTTTCGGAGTTCCCTTGGCCGTCGATGTGTATCAATGTCTCGACAACCGGTATCACGGGGACTACCGCTTTGGCCGTGCGCGCCGTCTCATAGCAGTTCCTTATCACCTCGACAGAGGGGAAAGGACGTACTCCGTCGTGTACTCCTACTATGCCTTCGGCGTCGTCTGGTATCATTGCCAGTCCGCTTCTTACCGAGTGGAAGCGAGTTTCCCCACCCTCGGCCACGGTGTAAGCGGACGTGAACCTGTGTTTCTTGCACAGCTCGTACCAGTATTCGTGCTGTTCTTTCGGCAGGACAAGGATTATTTCAAGGCCGTCTCCGCACTCTTTGAAGCGCTTGATTGTCTGCATGAGTACGGGCAGCCCGTTGACAGGAAGGAACTGTTTGGGTATGCTTGCTCCCATCCTTGTGCCCTTGCCTCCGGCTACTATTATCGCGTAATCCATATATCTTTGTTGTTTTAGTTGACAAGTAAACAAGCGTTAAGTGACGAGTAGACAAGAGACGAGCAGACAAGTTGATGTGTCTTGCCAATTAAGCGGATGCCCTTATATATGTGTTTGCCCATTACTTGTTTGCTTGTCTCTTGTTGACTTGTTCCTTGTCTCTTATTAACTCGTTCCTTGTCTCTTGTTGACTTGTCAACTTGTTTACTTCAGCATGAGGTGTTTGTACATCATGCCTTCGGCTATCTGGTCGGCGGTATGCTTGTCGGTGAGAGCCGCGAGCAGCGTGTATGCGTAGGGAAGTGATGCCGCCGGGCCTTCGCCGGTGGTTATGTTGCCGTCGACGGTGCACAGTTCGTGTGTGTATTCCGCGCCTTCAAGGTATTTCTCGAAGCCGGGATAGCACGTTGCGCGGCGGCCTTCCAGCAGGCCGAGGCCGCCCAGTACCATCGGGGCGGCGCATATCGCGCCAATCATTTTGCCGCGTGCGTTCTGCTCTATTACGGCTTTCTTCACTCCGTTGTGGCTGTTCAGGTTGGTCGCTCCGGGCAGTCCGCCGGGCAGCATGATGAGGTCGGCATCGCTGAAATCGGCGTCTTCAATGAGCATGTCGGCCTTTATGCCTACTCCGTGGGCGCTTTCCACTACAAGTTCTCCTGTCACGCTGACGGTCTTGAAGTCAACGCCGGCGCGGCGCATTATGTCTAACGGTATGAGGGCTTCTATGTCCTCGAAGCCCGTGGCGAGAAATTCATAAACTTTAGCCATGGTAAATTGGTGTTTATCGTTTTTCTAATTATTGTTTAAGGCATTCCAGATAAGCCTGTATTGTGGCGTGAAGGCCCATGTACAGGGCGTCGCATATCAGGGCGTGGCCTATGCTTACCTCGTCGGTCCACGGTATGTTCCGGTGGAAGTAGTGCAGGTTTGCGAGGCTCAGGTCATGCCCGGCGTTGAGGCCCAGCCCTGCCTCGCGCACCGCTTCGGCGGCCTCTATGAACGGCTTTATCGCCTCCTCGCGGCATACGGGATAGCCCGAAGCGTAAGGCTCGGTGTACAGTTCCACCCTGTCGGCTCCGCACTGCTTTGCCGCGAAGGCCATTTCGGGGTCGGCGTTGATGAACACCGAAGTCCTTATGCCTGCCTCCTTGAAGCGTCCTATCACGTCGGTCAGGAACGTGCGGTTGGCCTTTGTGTCCCATCCGTGGTTGCTCGTTATCTGGTCTTCGGCGTCGGGCACGAGGGTCACCTGCGTGGGGCGTACCTCCATCACGATGTCGACGAACTTCGGTATGGGGTTCCCCTCGATGTTCATCTCCGTCTTCAGGAGCGGCCTTATGGCTCTTACGTCGCTGTAACGGATGTGCCTTTCGTCGGGGCGGGGGTGTACGGTGATGCCCTGTGCGCCAAACTTCTCACAGTCCAGTGCGGCTTGCAGCACGTCAGGGTTGTTGCCGCCGCGTGCGTTGCGTATTGTTGCCACCTTGTTGATGTTTACGCTTAATTTCGTCATTTTTTACACTTTTATGGGCTTTACAGCCCCCTTTGTTCGGTAAAATGTGTATTTTTGCCGTAGTTTATCCATCGGCAAAGTTACAAAATGTTTGGCATTTCCAAGCATGGCGCGGTGAAAAAGAATTGTAAAATCAGAAATTTATGGCATCACGCAAACTGAAATTCGCATTGTTCGGCAACATATACCAGAGCCGCAAGTCGGCCAGCATACAGGAACTCATGTCGTGCCTCGCTGCGCATGGGGCCGAAGTGTGCTTTGAAAAACTGTTCTACGAATATCTTGTCTCATCCGGAAAGGTGAAAGAAGGCGGCGCGGAAGTGTTTTCGGACGGCGACTTCACGGCCGACTTCGTCATCTCCATGGGCGGCGACGGCACGCTGCTGCGCGCCGCTTCGCACGTGGGCGGAAAAGGAATACCCGTAATCGGTGTAAACATGGGCCGTCTGGGGTTTCTCGCCGACGTTGCTCCCGACGAAATAGGCATAGCCATCGACTCTCTGTACGGCGGCCTTTATTCGGTAGAGGAGCACACCGCGCTGACAGTAGAGGCTGACGGAAGGCCGCTGCAAGGCCCGTGCCACGCGCTTAACGACATCGCCGTGCTGAAGCGCGACAACGCCTCGATGATTACAATACACGCAAAGGTGGGCGGCGAAAGCCTCGTGACTTACCAGGCCGACGGCCTTATCGTCTCAACCCCGACAGGCTCTACGGCCTACTCGCTGTCAAACGGCGGCCCCATAATAGTGCCGCGCACGGGCACGGTATGCCTCACCCCGGTGGCTCCCCACAGCCTGAACATCCGCCCCGTGGTGCTTCCCGACGACATGGAGATTGAACTCTCCGTCGAGAGCCGCAGCCATAACTTCCTCATAGCGGTTGACGGGCAGTCGGAGAAATGCGCCGAAGGCACGCGCCTTGTGATACGCAAGGCTCCTTATGCCGTGAAGATTGTAAAGCGCAACGGCCACAGCTATTTTGCCACGTTGCGCGAAAAAATGATGTGGGGAGCCGACATGAGGGAAGAGGGAAAGTAAAAAGCGAAGAATGAAAAGCGAAGAGTGAAGAATTCATTTCCATTCCCATCACTCCCGGTTCTCCCAGCTCTCCCAGAATATTCACCTATTAATATATAATGATATGACAATCAAACGCTTCTTAATGTCGACCCTGCTGGCCGTAGCCTGCACACTGACGGCCGCCGCGCAGGACGCCGACTCGCTTTACGCCAAAGACCTGCTGCAACCCGGCACGCAGGCTCCCGGCTTCACCCTGGCTTCGCCCGACGGCACCATGCACTCGCTCTCGTCCATGCGCGGCAGCTACGTTGTGCTCGACTTCTGGGCGTCGTGGTGTCCAGATTGCCGCAAGGACGTGCCGGTCATGAAAGAGCTGCACGACAAGTACGGGCAGAGGATAAAGTTCGTCAGTGTGTCTTTCGACGACAACAAGGACACCTGGACGCGCTACATCAGCTCGAACGGCATGGACTGGCTGCACCTTAGCGAGCTGAAAAAGTGGAAACAGACAGAGATTTCGCGCCTGTACAACATCAAGTGGATACCGGCCATGTACCTAATCGACCGCCAGGGGCGGATAATCCTCTCAACGGTGATGATAGGCAAGCTCGCCGCAAAACTCAAGGAACTGCACGAACTTTGACACGGCAGGACGCCGCTTGACGTCCGCCGGCATCCCGCCCGGCTTGCAAAAGGCGGCAAAACGCATTGCAAAAGGCCGTTGATTGCAACACGAAAGGCCGTCTTTTAGAAGCTAAAAGACGGCCTTTCGTATATTGTTGGGCGTCAGCTTGTTACGCGCTTGGACATGTCACGGCGTTAAAAAGGTGCGGTACGGGCTGTAAATAAACGGAAAAGCGGCGGAAAGAAAGACCTTTCCGCCGCTTGCAGTCGGGATTACTGGACTCGAACCAGCGACCCCTACGTCCCGAACGTAGTGCGCTACCAACTGCGCTAAATCCCG
>URUK01000034.1 GCA_900551055.1 uncultured Prevotella sp.
ACGACCCCGAGATTACAAATCACGTGCTCTGGCCAACTGAGCTAAAGAGGCAAGCAAAGCAGCCGTCAGGCGCTTGTTCGTAAGGACGTGTCCTAAAACGGCTGCAAAGATAGGCATAATATTTTAACCTCCAAAATTTTTCGCGCTTTTTTTTAGTTGTTACGCAGTTTTTCCTTGAATTTCACAAGTTGCACCTTCATCGAATCCACGCAAAGGTCCACGCCTTCCTCAAAGGTGTCGCACACTTTCTCCACAAAGAGACGCGAGCCAGGAACCATCACCGTCATACTGGTCTCCTTGTTGAGAGCCGTCGCCGGCTTCACTACTTTCAAACTTACTTCCACTGTCTGAATATCCTCGAAAGACTTTTCCAGCTTGGACACTTTCTTCTCGACAAAAGCTTTCAATTGCTCGGTAGCGTCAAAATTGACTGACTGAATTCTAATTTCCATAATTACCTCCTTGCTTTATTAAGGTTATTAAAGGTCAAGCCCTTGGATGGGCTGATTCATACACTTTCTTAAGCTGTTCGAACGTGGTATGCGTATATATTTCCGTCGTGGCGAGCCGGCTGTGGCCCAAAAGTTTCTTCACGCTCTCTATGCCCGCCCCGTTGTTCAACATGGCCGTGGCAAAAGTGTGCCTCAGCACATGCGGGCTGCGTTTTTTCAAAGTACACACCGACGAAAGGCGCTTTATAATCTCACGGCGCACGCTGTAATAATTCATCCGAATGCCGTCGGCAGTAAGGAAAAAGGCAGGCGACTTCCTTTCAACCTCCGCATCGCGCATGCCGGCATACGCCTGCAAAACGCCGCGCAGCTCCGCGCCGAACGGTATTATGCGCTGCTTGTCACCCTTGCCGGTAACCTTCAGCTGGCACGCCGACATGTCCACCGCCGCGTCGTCAAGACTTAGAAGTTCAGCTATCCGCACGCCCGTCTCATATATTACAGATATAATGGTACGCGCGCGTACATCTTCATATCTGTCCATATTCCACATGCTTTCGTCAAGAAGCCTGTCCATGTCGGCCTCCTTCACGAACTGCGGCAGCGGCTTTTCCTTCTTCGGCCCCCTCACGCCATACGACGGGTCGGCGGCGACAAAGCCTCGCGACAGGGCAAAACGATAAAAGGAACGCACCGCGCTCAGCCTCCTGTTGACCGAGGTCGCAATGTTTCCTTTATCCATCATGCTCTCCATCCAGTCACGGATGACATCGGAGTCGACAGTCTCCCATGTGAGCGTAGTGTCCAAACCTTTGAAGAACGACTCGAACTTTTGCAAGTCGTCGCCGTATTCACCGACCGTCCTTTCGGAATAGTTCCGCTCGGAACGGAGGTAGTTCAGAAATTCTTTCACTAACATAAGAACGTTGCCTCCTGATGTTTTCGGCAACGAATTTACGAAATTAAAACCGAACCACCAAATTTTCGGATGAATTTTTACTCCTCGGCGGTTCTCAGCTTCTGTACGTAAATGGCGTGCTGCATCTTGAGGCGCTTCACGACAGACGGCTTCGTGTACTGCTGGCGTGCACGGAGTTCCTTAACAACGCCCGTCTTCTCGAATTTCCTCTTAAATTTCTTCAATGCTCTTTCGATGTTCTCGCCATCTTTTACCGGTACAATAATCATGTTTTGTCTTTTATTTTTAATGTGTTAAACTTATTTTCTCAACAGATGCTTTTATTTGCGGCTGCAAAGTTACGGCGTTTTTTTCTGATTTGCAAAAGATTACGCGTTTTTTTCGTTTTGCAGCACACAATATTTACAAAACCGGCAAATGCCCGACGCACGGCCATGCCGCAAGCTGACCTGCAAACACCGCCATTGCACCAAATCCATAACATTTGTTTTTCCCCGATATGCGGATTTTATGCACAGAGAACCTAAATACAGATGCAAAATATTGCAAAATGCAACAAAAGTCAGTATATTTGCTTGAAAGTGCAAACCTACATTAAACAATCAGCAACATGGGAAAACTAATCAACGAGTTCAAACAGTTCGCCGTAAAGGGCAACGCTGTTGACATGGCGGTCGGCGTAATCATCGGCGGCGCGTTCGGAAAAATTGTGTCTTCAATCGTCAACGACCTTATCATGCCGCCCATCGGCTGGCTCATCGGCGGAGTAAACTTCACCGACCTGAAGGTAACACTGCCGGCAATCGACATGGGCATAGAGAAGCTTGAGCCTGCAACTATCAACTACGGCAACTTCATCCAGACCACGTTCGACTTCCTCATCATCTCCCTCTGCGTGTTCATAATGCTACGGGCGGTCAACAAAATGATAAAGAAGAACGAGGAGACAAAGAAGGAAACAGAGCAGGCGACACCGGCAGAGCCTACCAAAGAGGAGCAGCTGCTCACCGAAATACGCGACTTGTTGAAGCAACAGGCTGGGAAATAAATTAAGAGTTAAGAACCGAAGGTCAGCGTTAAGCTAATTAAGAGTTAGAAAATATGCCTTGCAAAAGCACCTGCAAACATACAACAAAGCATGTTTTCTTAATTAGTTTAACGCTGACCTTCGGTTCTTAACTCTTAATTCTTAATTCAAAAGGTCATCTTTTGCGTTCCAATATGCCACGTTTTGCACGCTAAAAGGCCGTCTTTTAGCGTGTAAAAGACGGCCTTTTATAATATATTGAATGTCAAGGCGTTACGCAGGCAGCAGTGAAGCGGCTTGCAAACGGCGTTTTACAGCGTCAAACCGGGGCGCAGGCGGCTGCCAACCAGGCGATGTCCTCGCCGTCGAGATGCGGCGATAGACGGTCGTAAACGGTCTTATGGTAAGCGTTAAGCCAGTCGCGTTCCTCGGCGGCAAGCATGTCGAGGATGATTGGCTCGGTGTCAATCGGGCAAAGAGTGAGCGGCTCGAACTGGAGAAAACGGCCGAACTGCGTCTCCTTCCAGGGCGCGATTAGCAGGGTGTTTTCCGTCCGCACGCCGAAAAGTCCAGGCAGGTAGATGCCCGGTTCGTCGGTAACGGTCATGCCCTCGACAAGCGGCGCGGGCTTGTATTCCATGCGTATCTGGTGCGGCCCTTCGTGAACGTTGAGGTAAGAGCCTACGCCGTGGCCCGTGCCGTGCAGGTAGTTAAGGCCGTAACGCCACATGTCCTTGCGTGCAATGGCGTCGAGCTGAGTGCCGGAAGCTCCCCGGGGGAAGCGGCACAACTCAAGACCGATGTGGCCTTTTAGCACGAGGGTGTAGACAAGCCGCTGCTCGTCGGTGACCGGGCCGAGGGCAACGGTGCGCGTGATGTCGGTTGTTCCGTCAAGATATTGTGCACCGGAGTCGAGCAGCAAAAAGCCTTCGGGGCGCAGGGGGACGTCGGTTTCGGGCGTAGGTTCATAGTGGACGATGGCTCCGTGCTCCTGATACGCCGCAATGGTGTCAAACGACAGTCCGCGGTACAGTGGTTGTGCGGCGCGCAGCTCTTCAAGCTTTGCGCTGACGCTCATCTCCGTCTGCCCTCCGGCCTCAACCGCCGGGCGCAGCCAGCGCAGGAACTTCACGAGGGCGATGCCGTCGCGCAGCATGGCGTTGCGGAAGCCTTCAATCTCCACACTGTTCTTAACGGCCTTCATTGCAGGTATCGGCGACGGCGCTACAACCTTGCGGCAGCGCGCGGCATTGAACAGGTTGTAGTTTATTTCGCCGTCGTCCATCAGTATGTTGTACTCGCCGTAGGCGGCAAGAGCCTTGCTTACGTCGGCATATCCGGCTGTGCCAACACCCTCGCCTTTGAGGTAAGCCTCAACGTCGGGTGTCAGTTTGCCGCGGTCAATGAACAGTGTGGCGCGTTCAGGTTCGATAAGCAGATACGACACAAACACGGGATTGCAGTGTACGTCGGTGCCGCGCAGGTTCAATGTCCACGCTATGTCGTCGAGCGCGGCAGCCAGCATTCCGCAGGCATGGCGCTCTTTCAGGGCTTGGCGGATGCGCGCCAGTTTCTCATGACACGGTTCTCCGGCATACTCCAGAGGATGGATAACGGCCTTGTCTTGGGGCACAGGCGGACGGTCTGTCCAGATAATGTCCAGTGGGTCGAGGTTGGTGCGCACGGTGATGCCACCCTCTGCGCGCAGTTCCGTTATCATGTTTTCAACAGAAGCAGCCGTATTGACCGCCCCGTCAACGCCCACCACGGGGCTTTTCACCGCCGACAGCTTCATGCCGAGCCACCGGCTGATTGACGGAGTGCCTTCTATGCGCTCTTTCATAAGGCTGAAGCCCGTGCCGCGCAGCTGCTCTTCAGCGGCGATGAAATAACGCGAGTCAGTCCAAAGGGCGGCATCGTCCATCGTCACTACGGCCGTCCCGGCGGAACCGTCGAAGCCGCTTATCCACTTGCGGCCCTCCCAATGCACCGGCACATATTCGCCGTTGTGAGGGTCGGTACTTGGAAATACAAAAGCGTCAATGCCCTCCCTGCGCATCACTTCGCGCAGTGCTTCCACTCGTTTGCAGATTGTTTCGTTCATATCGTTTGGGGTTATTGGGTTTTACGGTTATGGGGTTATGCGGTTATGAGGTCTTACGGTCGTAAGGTTTTGCGGCTATACGGCTTTGTAAGGTTATTGGGTTATGCGGTTATGGGGCCTTACGGTTATGCGGTTATGGGGTTTTACGGTTTTATAAGGTTATTGGGTTATGCGGTTGTGAGGTTATACGGTTGTAAGGTCTTACGGTTTTGAGGTTTTGAGGTTATGCGGCTTTGCAAGACGGTGAGGGTTTACGGTTATGCGGTTGAAGTTGTAAAACGGACATTACAAAGATATGTCTTTTTAATTTTAATAACAAACTAAAAGAAGAATAAATACTACATATTCAGCTTTTTTACCTAACTTTGCACGTAGTTCAGAGACGAGCAGACAAGCAACAAGCAGACAAGGCCGTTTGCCTTACGCCGAAAACAACCGGCGGAGGCAAGTTTCACTTGTAAACTTGTTCACTCGTTGACTCGCTTGCTAAACGTGGAATGTCTTACATTAATAAACAATAGGTTATTATGGAATTTTTGACTAATGAAAAACTTACAATCGTCGGCGCAGCCGGAATGATTGGTTCAAACATGGTTCAGACAGCCCTCACAATGCGTCTGACTAACGACATCTGCCTCTATGACGTGTTCTCACCCGAAGGCGTGGCAGAGGAAATGCGCCAGAGCGGTTTCGGCGACGTGAAAATCACTGCCACAACCGACCCGAAAGAGGCGTTCACCAACGCTAAATACATCATCTCTTCAGGCGGCGCTCCCCGCAAGGCAGGCATGACCCGTGAAGACCTGTTGAAAGGAAACTGCGAAATAGCAGAGGGCCTTGGCAAGAACATAAAGGAATACTGCCCCGATGTCAAGCACGTGGTTATCATCTTCAACCCGGCCGACCTTACCGGTCTTGTAACTCTTCTGTACTCTGGTTTGAAGCCGTCACAGGTTACAACACTCGCAGCTCTTGACTCTACACGTCTCCAGAGCGCATTGGCAAAGAAGTTCAACGTTATGCAGAGCGAGGTCAAGGGATGCGCTACATACGGCGGACACGGCGAGCAGATGGCTGTATTCGGCTCACACGTTACAATCGACGGACGCAAACTGACCGACATCATCGGCACAGACGAGTTCCCGGAGGCCGAGTGGGAGCAGATGAAGAAAGACGTTACACAGGGCGGTGCGAAGATTATCGAGCTGCGCGGACGTTCTTCTTTCCAAAGCCCGGCTTACCTGTCAGTTGAGATGATACGTTCAGTGATGGGCGGCGAGGCGTTCAAGTACCCTGTAGGAACTTACGTTTCAACAGACAAGTACAACCACATCATGATGGCGATGAACACAACTCTCGACACAACCGGCGCTCACTACACCGTACCCGAAGGCACTGCTGAGGAGAATGCGAAGCTTGACGCAAGCTACGAGCACCTCTGCAAGATGCGCGACGAGCTGGTAACGCTGAACATCGTGCCCGAAATCTCCAAGTGGAACGAAATCAACCCGAACCTGTAATCACATTACACGACTATACAACGAGGGCGTATCCTTATGGATGCGCCCTCGTTTTTTTGTATCAAAAAGCATCCGTATTACGGCGAAAGAGCACCTTTAACAATTCTTATGCAAACATTTTCCATTGGAAATTATGTACTTTAAAGAATTATTATTTACTTTGCGGCATAAATGAAAACCACAAACCGGAATATATTATGAAGTATGTGATTATTGGCGGCGTGGCAGGTGGAGCAACCGCAGCTGCACGATTGAGGAGAGTTGACGAGATGTCGGAAATCATCTTGTTGGAGAAAGGCAAGTACATATCGTATGCCAACTGTGGATTACCTTATTATATAGGCGGCGTTATTGAAGAACGCGGCAAGCTGCTGTTGCAGACTCCCGAGTCGTTCGGGCAGCGTTTCCGCATCGATGTGCGCGTGGAAAACGAGGCTACGGCAATAGACACTGAGAAGAAAACCGTGCTTACACGAAGAGCCGACGGCTCGGAATACAAAGAGACATACGACAAGCTCCTGCTGTCGCCCGGTTCAACGCCGGTTCGTCCGCCATTGGAAGGCATCGACTTGGACGGCATCTTCACGCTGCGCAACGTTGAAGACACCGACAACATAAAGCGTTACATCACGGAAAAGCAAGTAAGGCGCGCCGTTGTAGTGGGCGCGGGCTTCATCGGCTTGGAAATGGCGGAGAACCTGCACCACGCCGGAGTGGCGGTGTCTGTTGTCGAGATGGGCAACCAGGTGATGGCACCCATAGATTATTCAATGGCCGCTCCCATCCACCAACACCTTGCCGACAAGGGCGTTTCGCTGTACCTTGAAGAGGGAGTGACCGGCTTCAGCCGCGACGGGAACGACCTTACGGCACACCTGAAAAGCGGCAAAAGCATCGTTGCCGACATGGTGCTGCTGTCTATCGGAGTACGTCCGGCCACGGCATTGGCCAAAGCCGCAGGCATAAAAACCGGTGAAACGGGCGGCATCTGGGTTGACCCTTACATGCAAACATCGGCAAAAGACGTTTACGCCGTCGGCGACGCAATCGAGTTTCCACATCCGCTTACGGGCAAACCGTGGCTCAACTATCTTGCGAACCCTGCCAACCGGCAAGGCCGCATAGTAGCCGACAACATGGCACTTGGCAACACCGTGAAATACGAAGGCGCAATAGGAACGTCCATAGCAAAAGTGTTCGACCTGACAGTGGCCTCAACCGGACTGGCCGCCAAGCGCCTGAAGCAGATGGGAATGGACTACCGCAGCTCGGTGACTCACTCGTCATCGCACGCCGGATATTACCCCGACGCACTTCCGCTGACGCTGAAACTGACGTTCCACCCTACCACGGGGAAGCTCTACGGGGCGCAATGCGTGGGTTATGAGGGCGTTGACAAGCGCATAGACCAGATTGCACAGCTGATAAAGCACGGCGGAACGGTTTATGACCTGATGCAGACCGAGCACACCTACGCGCCGCCTTTCTCATCGGCCAAAGACCCGATTGCCATCGCAGGCTATGTAGCTTCCAACATTATCAGCGGCGCGATGCCTGTCATCACATGGCGCGAACTACAGGCGGAAAAGGACAATATGACGCTGATTGACGTGCGCACAGCCGAGGAGCATTCGTTCGGCACGATACCCGGAGCGGCAAACATCCCGGTGGACGAGCTGCGCAACCGCCTTGACGAGATACCGACGGACAAGCCCGTAGTGCTGTTCTGCGCCGTCGGACTGCGCGGTTATCTTGCCTTTCGCATACTCACAGGGCACGGATACAGCAACGTGCGCAACCTGATTGGCGGCTACAAGACATACTCCGCGGCAACGGCACCGGTTCCGCCGCCCACCCCTCAAAGCATCGAAGCCGCCCCGACGGCAGGCGGAAGCAACGACACTGGCACGCTGAAGATTAACGCCTGCGGACTGCAATGCCCCGGCCCGATAATGAAAGTGAAGCAGGCGATTGACAATGCAGCGCCGGGTCAACGGGTGGAGGTGACGGCTACCGATGCCGGATTTGCCCGCGACGCGGACGCATGGTGCAACACCACGGGCAACAAGCTCATCGAAAAGAGCGAGAGCAAAGGCCGCTACACGGTAGTTATTGAGAAAGGCAACGCCTGCCCCACCCCGGCGACAGCCACGACGGACGGCCGCGGCAAGACGTTCATCATGTTCAGCGACGACCTTGACAAAGCCCTTGCAACCTTCGTGCTGGCCAACGGCGCGGCGGCCACAGGCCAGAAAGTGTCGATATTCTTCACGTTCTGGGGGCTGAACGTCATCAAGAAAGTGCATAAGCCCGTCGTGCGGAAAGACATTTTCGGACGGATGTTCGGCTGGATGCTGCCCTCCAGCTCGCTGAAGCTGAAGCTGTCGCAGATGAACATGCTGGGCATCGGCAGCCGGATGATGCGTTACCTGATGAAACAAAAGGGCGTTGACTCGCTTGAAACACTACGCGAACAGGCGCGGCAGCAGGGCGTTGAGTTCATTGCCTGCCAGATGTCGATGGACGTGATGGGCGTAAGCCGCGAAGAACTGCTTGACGGCGTGACCATAGGAGGCGTGGCAACATACATGGAACGTGCCGACAAGGCCAATGTAAACCTCTTCATCTGATGCCCCGGCACGGATAAACGCATCATAATCACCATAAGACTTAAAAGCATTTCCGCATTTTACCTAATGCGAGGAGTTATAGGGAGTTAAAAGGAGTCATCACTCGCTGCGCTCGTTCAGGGAGTTAAAAGACAATAGCTTCTTAGGGTAATGTCCTTTAACTCCGGGCGACCGCAAGGGAGCCTAACTCCCGTTAACTTCCTATAAATCCTTGACTTTCTGCGGATATTCATAAAACTTAAAAGCAAGATGGACAACACTTTATGCAAAATACGCGACCTGTACCGCGCCATAGCCGAGTTTGAAAGCTCGTTCTCGAAGACCTACGGCATATCGCTTAACGAGGGGATGCTGCTCTGCACCCTGCTTGACAAAGGCCGGATGACATCGAGCGAGCTTGCCGACGCACTCGGACTGTCGCACTCGAACGCGTCGAAAGTAATCCGTTCGGCCGAGGAAAAAGACCTGATAACACGCCAGGTGGGGCAGAAAGACAAGCGGCAGATGAACTTCATACTGACAGCCGCAGGCCAGGAACTAATCACGCGGATTAAAGCCGCAACCTTCCAACTGCCCGAACTCTTGGAAAAGGCCGTAAGCCATACCGCCTGACGCACCCAGGCAACAGGCTCATCAACAAGCAAGCCCCTAAAAGCAGCACGAGCTTTTAGGGGCTTTTAGAAACTGTTTTGATTTTTTTGTTAAATGGATTGAGATGTATTTTCGAGGCGTTTCTGATTGTTATTTGAGTAAGTTTAGCGGGCTAAACGTCGAAAATAACAATCGGAAACGACCGGAAAGACGCTCAAGACATTAACAAAGAGCCATGCAGTTTCTCCATAAAAAGAGTCCTGAAAAAAAATCAAAACAGTTTCTTAGTTTGCGATTAACAGTAAAGAGATTTACAAAAGGCCATCTTTTACATTGCGAAAGACCGTCTTTTACACGCCAAAAGGCCACCTTTTGCACGGCGAAAGAGCACCTTTTGCAACGTCTTAAATCATCGCCGCGTAAATAATTGATTGCCAGCGGCTTGCCGGAGGCCGAAAAATATGCGGCGAAAAGCAGACAACCGACAAAATAATTTTGTACTTTTGCATTGAACAAACATTAAAAACCACAGTCATGAAAAGCAGCATAAGGAATATGTACAGAACTCTTTACAGCCATGTTTTCAAGGCGGCGACGATGGCATTCATGCTCATTCTGCCGACTATATGCGTTTACGGACAGACAAGTTTTGCCTTGACGGAAGACCACGGGCACTATTTCTTCTATGCAACGGTGAACGGACACGAGGACACACGGCTCTTTATGGAGTCCGGGGTGCCGGGCATATTGATAAACGAGGCCGACTATGAACGGATATTGGCCGATGCGCAATTGGAGAAAGTGGACAAAGGCTACTCAAAGATAAGGTTCCTTAGCGGAACACATCACGTCAAACAGATTTACAAGGGGAAAGTAACCATTGGCGGATTGAGCTACAACGGCAAGATATACGTCATAGACAAACAAGACAAAATATGCATCCCCATGCACCGGCTGAAGAACGAAACCGACACGGCGGCATACATGGAAAGGCTGAATTTCAAGGAAAAGACCATTGACTTTATCACCCCTGACGACATTGACGTAACGAAGATGTACAGGTTCAGGTTAGGAAGATACAAGGAAAATCCGGCCATCATCGCCAAGCTCGGCATCGCCGACACTTACGGGAACAAAAGAACCATTGTGGGAAAATTCATCTTCGACCTCGGCAACGCCTCCGCGCTGTACCTCCTCGAAAGCACTCCCGAAACGTCGTTGTTCCTTAAGCAAGGCAAGTTCAGGATTTTCCCGGCCAAAGACAAGTCGGGACGCAAGATTGCGGACGGCATCCTTGCCGACGTTTGCAGGATTGGGAACATAAGCAAAAGGAATGTGTCGATTGGAATAATCAGCCAATCCAATACAAAAGACATCATCGGATTAGTCGGCACAAAGATGTTCGAAGACGGCTACGCAATCATCGACCTTAAAAACAGATGCCTCTATTACGGAGAGGAACAACACCCCGTAACCGTGCGTGACACCATGCAGCTAAAGCTGAACCGCCGCATAACAAGCAGGAAAGCGGCACAAACACCACCGCTAAAAATGCCAAAAGGAAAGGCGGAAGAGCCGTGGGTGGGCGGCCTGTTGAAAGACATCGTGTTCCATTAAGGCTGTCCTAAGTCAGGCAAAAGTCATATTATACGCAAAGCCTGCAATAATATTATCACGCCAATAACGAAAAAAAGAAACCCACATCCCCATGAACGATTAGCCATTTCATTGTCAAAATTATACAAATCATTGGCTTTCACATCCTTCTTACCGTGCAAGAGCTGTTTGAAATGTACGTCCTTACGACATACATAACGTAAAAAAGGAAGCGTAAGCTCGTACCGACATATAAAATGAAACTGTTTCCGTCAAAAAACACGCCCAACATATACCTACTACTCCAACAATTTTCCATTATCATTGTTTTCCAATATACGCATTTGCTGTATCGCGATACGGTTAAGTTTAACAAGACGTTCGCCCTGTTCCATGCCCTGATCAATAAAGACTGCATTCAAGTTTTCCATGTTCGACAAGCAAATCAACTCATTGATTGTAGCATAATCACGTATATTTCCTCTCAATTCAGGGTTTTGTTCACGCCATTGCTTAGCCGTCATGCCAAACATCGCAACATTCAAAACATCAGCTTCATTTGCATAGATCATATTAGCCTGCTTTGATGTAACCTTTGACGGAATAAGATTATGCTTTATCGCATCCGTGTGTATGCGATAATTTATTTTTGACAGCTCCCGTTTCACGTTCCAACCAAATTGAGCCTGCTCATGCTCTTTCAACCGTTGGAACTCACGTATAAGGTAAACCTTAAACTCCGGGCTTATCCACATGGCAAATTCAAATGCTATATCTTTATGTGCGTAAGTACCACCGTACCTTCCAGCCTTCGCTATTATCCCTATTGCATTTGTCTTCTGCATCCATTCTTTTGCACTAAGCCTATAGCTGTTCAGGCCGGCATTACTTTTAATTATGTCGAATTCGGCATAATTAAAACTTGGGTTATTCAGCTTTTCCCATATGCCCAAGAACTCGATAGTATTCCTATTTCTCAACCAATTTGAGAAAAAGAAATCACCGTCCTTAGCCTTCAACATATCTGTAAGGCTTATATAATCTTCTTCATTATGCTTTATAACCGAAACGGATATGTCTTTAACATCAATCTTTATCATAAAACAAATATACAATTAACACACTTTACCGCATCAGCCAGCGGCCTTTGTGATGCACCATAGGCACTACTATTTCCTCGTTCAGGCTGTCGCCGAGGCACAGCACGAGGAAAACGTCGGAGGTGCGGACGTGCGATTTCTTGTCGGGCGACATTATTGTGTCGTTGACAAAGCGCATTATGCGCACACTGTTTACGCCGCGGTGCTCCGCCTCCATGCGCCCCACAAACATCGAGGCGTTGGCTTCAAGCTGCTCGCGGTACGACGGCGGAATGGTGTCGGGCAGGTACATGCCGCGCACGAAATAAGCGTAGTTCCTGGCAAAGAGCGAGTCATAATACTCCTTCGCCGCCCTTGCAGCCGCGTCATCGGGCTTTTTCCCGTCCGAACAGGAGAAGAACGAGAGGGCGAAACAGGCGGATATGAAAAGGAAAAGCTTGCGCATGGTAATTATTTATGAGTAGTTAAAGTAGTTAAAAGTAGTTAGAGTAGTTAAAGTCAAATGACTTGTTAAGTGAAAAACCATAAGTGAAAAGTGAACAATCATATAAATGAAGGCGTATGCCCGATTATTCATTTTTCATTAATCATTGTTCATTCAACAAGTCATTTGACTTTAACTACTCTAACTACTTTTAACTACTTTAACTACCAAAATCATTATTTCTGCCTTATAAAGATATTAATCGGCGAGCCGGTGAGCTTCCAGTTCTCGCGGATTTTGTTCTCGAGGAAGCGTTTGTAAGGCTCTTTTACGTATTGCGGCAGGTTGGCATAGAACACGAACGAGGGTATCTGCGTGTTCGGCAGCTGCGAACAGTACTTGATTTTGATGTACTTTCCCTTGATTGATGGTGGCGGATAAGCCTCGATAAGGGGCAGCATAACCTCGTTGAGCCGTGTCGTTCCGATTTTCAGTTTGCGGCTAAGGTAAACATCCTTTGCCGTCTCAAGCACCTTGAAAATGCGCTGCTTTGTCAACGCCGAGGCGTAGATTATGGGGAAATCGGTGAACGGAGCCATGCGCTCACGTATGGCGTTGGTGAACGTGTCGATTACTTTCTGGTTCTTGTCGGGCACGAGGTCCCACTTGTTCACCACCACAACGAGGCTCTTGTTGTTCTTCTGTATAATCTGAAAGATGTTCATGTCCTGCATCTCTATGCCCCTTGTGGCGTCGAGCATGAGTATGCATACGTCCGAATTCTCGATTGCACGGATTGAGCGCATCACGCTGTAGAACTCCAAGTCCTCCGTAACCTTGTTCTTGCGGCGTATTCCCGCAGTGTCGACAAGATAGAAGTCGAAGCCGAACTTGTCGTAACGCGTGTAGATACTGTCGCGCGTCGTGCCTGCTATTTCGGTCACAATGTTGCGGTCTTCGCCGATGAATGCGTTGATTATGCTGCTCTTCCCTACGTTGGGACGGCCCACAACGGCGAAGCGCGGTATGCCTTCTTCAAGCAGTTCGCCGCTGTCTCCCTTGAGCTTTGACACCACGATGTCAAGCAGGTCGCCGGTGCCGCCGCCGCTGATGCTGCTTATGCAGATGGGGTCGCCCAAGCCGAGCTTGTAGAAGTCGGCTGCATAAAACTGCTGTGCGCTGTTGTCCACTTTGTTGACGACAAGCAATACGGGCAGCTTTGTGCGGCGGAGAATGGCGGCAACGTCCTCGTCAAGGTCGGTCACGCCTGTGCCAACGTCAACGAGAAACAACACAAGGTCGGCCTCCTCGGTAGCCACAATGACCTGCTTTCGTATCTCTTCCTCGAATATGTCGTCAGACTTGACGACCCATCCGCCTGTATCTACTACGGAAAACTCGCGCCCGTTCCAGTCGCACTTGCCGTATTGGCGGTCGCGCGTGGTGCCGGCCACATCGCTGACGATGGCCTGGCGCGACTTGGTAAGGCGGTTGAAAAGTGTAGACTTGCCCACGTTCGGGCGGCCTACTATCGCTACTAAATTTGCCATAACGTATAGAATTAAGAGTTAAGAGTTAAGAATTAAGAAAATATGCCTCTCCTCATTACGGCTCATTAACTCCGTGATTAAACCTGTTTTACACCGAGCAAGAAACAAAGCAGCGGAAAAACGTCCTGACAAGACACATTTTCTTAACTCTTGATCCTTGACTCTTAATTGTCAACTTACTCCGGATTGTACCCGAAGTTGTCAAGCTCGCGCTTCGAGCTACGCCAGTCCTTGTCCACCTTCACGAAGGTTTCAAGATAGACGGGCTTGCCGAAAAAGCGCTCGAGAGCCTTGCGCGCCTCTGTGCTCATCTTCTTCAGGGCCACGCCCCGGTGGCCTATGATGATGCCTTTCTGCGAGTCGCGCTCGACATATATTACTGCGTTGATGTGTATGTGGCGGTCGTCCTCCTTGAAGCTCTCCACCGCCACCTCGACCGAATAAGGTATTTCCTTGTCGTAATAGAGAAGGATTTTCTCCCTTATTATCTCGCTTACGAAGAAGCGCGCGGGCTTGTCGGTAAGCTGGTCTTTGTCGAAATACGGCGGCGAGTCGGGCAACAGCTCCTTTATCCGCTTCAGCAGGATGTCCGTGCCGAACTTGTTTTTTGCCGAGATTGGCAGGATTTCGGCGTCGGGCAGCAGCGTGTGCCACTTCTCCACAAGCTCGCCAAGCTTCGTCTGGTCGCTCTCGTCAATCTTGTTGATGAGCAACAGCACGGGGATGGTCATCTTCCTCACCTTCTCAAGGAAGTCCATGTTCTTCTCCGGGTTCTCCACAACGTCCGTGACGTAAAGCAACACGTCGGCATCCTTCAGCGCCGACTCCGAGAAAGCCAGCATCGACTCCTGCAGCTTGTAGTTGGGCTTCAGCACTCCGGGCGTGTCCGAGAACACTATCTGCATGTCGTCAGTGTTCACTATGCCCATAATCCTGTGGCGCGTGGTCTGCGCCTTGAACGTGGCAATGCTTATCCGCTCGCCCACAAGCCGGTTCATCAGTGTCGACTTGCCCACGTTCGGGTTGCCCACTATGTTCACAAATCCTGCCTTGTGCATATGTTTCGTTTTGTTTCAGACCGTCCGCAGGCTCATCCTGCAGCATCGGCAACTATCAAGTTTGCAAATATACTGATTTTTTTCGGTACCGCAAGCGTTTGCAATCAACGCCAAGCCGAAAAGCCGACAAAAAGATGTTAAAATGCAAAAGGCCACCTTTTGCACTGCAAAAGATGGCCTTTTACATGACAAAAGACAGCCTTTTGCGATGTGAAAGGCCGTCTTTTGGAAATACGCTGGCTGCCAGCCGGTTACAGAATGGCGTCAGTCCTTGAGCGAATACGTCACCGTTGACACCACACGCAGCTTCTTGATGTATGGCGTGTTGCCGTCGCGGTCGGTAATGGTGAACTGCCCCTGCCCCGCGTCGAGTATCTTCCCGAGCTTGCTGTCGCTGTTCTCGGCAAACTGCTTTGCCGTCTGCTCGGCGTTCTTGATGGCCTCCTGCATCATCTTAGGCTTCATCTGCTGGAACGACACGTACTCATACACCACTCCGTTGCCGTAGCCGCCGTCAACAACGGCCACGCCCTGCTTCAACAGTTCTCCCTGCCGGGCTATTATCGAGCGCACAAGCTTGACGTTGCCCGACGTCACCGTGATTGTCGATGTTATGTTGTAACGGTAGTCATGGTTCTGCACTCCGTAGCGTTCGGCGTTCATGTCAACCACCACGGGAGCGTTGACGCTGATTTCAGAGTCCTTGATGCCGTTCTGCTTCAAGAACTCCCTGACCTTGGCCGTCGTGGCGTTGATGCGCGTATAGAGTACAGGCAGGTCGTCGCCGATTTCCTTAGTCAGTATCGGCCATGTCACCTTGTCGGCCTCAACCTCGCGTTCAGACAGCCCTTTCACTGTCACCTTGCGGTCTTTGTCGGAGAAACTGTCAAGCCCCGACTTGACGCACAGCCCCAAAACAATGATGCCTACGGCCATTATTGCCGCTTCCTTGATTCTGTTCATAGTAGTGATGTTATTGGTTTACGGCGTAAAGATATGAAAAACAACCGTAAATGCAAGAATGTATCGACGAAAAACGCATCTTTATCTGTATAAAGACGAAAAAAGAGCCGTGTCCCGTATTATGACGGGACACGGCTCAATATAGATGTGCCGTAATAATCCTTACTTGACAACAGACGCCTCCGCGCCGTCGTAAGCCCAAGTATAATATGAAGCTCCGTGTACGAAGCCGGCTCCGAACGCCGTCATTATGAGGTTGTCGCCACGCTTCAAAAGGTGCTCGTTCTCCCAAAGCGCAAGGGGAATGGTGGCCGCACTGGTGTTGCCGAAGTGCTCGATGTTCACCATCACCTTGTCCATCGACAGGTCGAGACGCTTTGCAACGGCCTCTATTATACGGATGTTAGCCTGGTGGGGAACGATGAAACGGATGTTGTCCTTGTTCAGTCCGTTGCGCTCTGCGATAAGTGCACAGTCGTCGCTCATGCTCGTCACGGCGTAGCGGAACACCGTGCGGCCCTCCTGATAGAGGTAATGCAGACGATGGTCTACCGTGAAATGCGACGGAGGACATACCGAACCGCCGGCCTTGAGATGCAGGAAGGGCAGCCCCTTGCCGTCGGCGCGGAAGAAAGAATCCTTTACTCCTACGCCCTCGTCGGTGGTTCCTTCCATCAGAACGGCAGCCGCGCCGTCACCGAACAACGCGCATGTGCTGCGGTCTTTGTAGTCAACGACCGACGACATCTTGTCGGCTCCTATTACAATGATTTTCTTGTAGCGTCCGCTCTGTATCATAGTGGCCGCCACATCCATAGAGTAAAGGAAGCCGCAGCAAGCCGCCCAGAAGTCGAAAGCAAACGCATTCTTCAGTCCGAGCTTGCCGATGACGATTGAAGCCGTCGACGGAAAAGCATAATCGGCCGTCGATGTCGATACTATTACGGCATCGATGGTGTCGGGATCAACGCCCGTCTTCTTCATCAACTGCTTCGCGGCTTTGCGTGCCATGTATGAAGTGCCGAGGCCTTCTTCCGTCAGTATGCGGCGTTCACGTATGCCGACACGCGTCATAATCCATTCATCGTTGGTGTCAACCATTCTCGACAACTCGTCGTTATTGAGCACATAGTCGGGAACGTAACCGCCGATGCCGGTTATTATAGCGTTTATTTTCTCCATTATTCAGCCGCTTCCTTAACGATAGCTATCTTCCCGCGGTAGTAGCCGCAAGTCGGACAAACCGTGTGATAAACGTGGAAGGCTCCACAGTTGGGGCATACCGCCAGCGTGGGGGCTACTGCCTTGTCATGTGTTCTTCTTTTACGTGTACGGGTCTTTGACTGTCTTCTTTTAGGATGTGCCATTTTCTTTAATCTTTAATTATTGTTTTTAATTTTTCCAATTCGCTCCAACGCGAGTCCACCGGCTCTTCCGCGTCCCCCTCTCCGCTTCGGGCGGCCGAGTGTTCTTCAAGAACCTTTATCATGGCAGGATTGCATTTTCCAGGTGCATGCACGTGCCTGATGGGAATGCCAAGCACTATGAACTCGTAAACGAACCATGAAATGTCGAGCAAGGGGTCGTCCTTGCCGACCGTTATGATGTCTTCGTCTTCGGAATATTCTTCCCCGATGCGCGCCGTCAGCGTATTGTCGGCGCTCACGGCCTGCTCCATGTCGTCAAGGCACACGTCGCACGGCACATGGACCGTGCCCTCCGTATGCACGTTTATGCGGAACACGCCACCCGAACGGTTGACGCTTACACTGACGTGCACTTCGCCACGCCTCACTTCCGGGGCTTCAACAGCCTCGAAGTAATCGTCGCCGAGGTCGTATTCAAAGACCGTAACGCCTTCTTTCAAAGCCGCCAAGTCTATTTTCAAGTACTCCTGACTGTACATGTTGCCGGTTATATGAAACAGCAAAGAGTGCCCTTGCCCGTCGCCGGTGCGCAAGCATCGGCATGGGCGGCACAATTCTTTGGGCTGCAAAGTTACGAATTATTTTTCATACAAACATAACTTTATATGCAAAAAATGGTTTACTGCCAACAGTCAGCCTTTCTTTACCGTTTCGGCTGCATACCATACACGCCATGCGTACATGCCGTCAGTTGAAATAAAGCATGCCTTCCTTTATCCATAGGAAGTGCCGCGAAGGCATGGTTGCAGACCCGTCGTCACGATGACGCGCACACCGCCTGCAGCGTATGTGCCGTATTCCTTGACGGTTTCAGCCGGTTCTATAGTGTACGACTTGATATGTCGCCCTCCCTGACGCTGTCATACACGGCCTTGGTCACTTCCTGTCCGTCAACCTTATATACTTACGTGGCCCGGCTTGTCGTCACCTGCAGCTATGGGCGCAGCCGCCAACCTCACACCCGGAGCCGACGTAACACCTGCAATGTTGCCTGCCGACGCGGCGGCACAAGTGAAAAACATGAAGAGCGCACACGCGCTTCTGCATACCTTCGGGAAACAAATACTTGGATAATTCATGGCGTAATAACGTGTTTGTTCGTTCGTTTTAGTTATGTCAATATACATCTTTTCACGTTACGGCGTATCAGTCTGCACGCCGATTAACAATAATTTCACCTTGAAAGACACTCATGTTGAATATCTGGATGCCGCGTCGACGCGCGGCATGACAATTACCGAGAGCCTCGATTGCGCCTCAATAAGCACAGGTAATCAAGCTCCATCCCTTCGGGAGGGCTGGGGTGGTCTTTTGTTGAATTGAAAATGAAAAATTAAAAATGAATAATTATGATTACCTTTTAGGCTGTCTGCCAACAAGGCAAATCATAATTATCAATTCTCAGTTCTCAACTCTCAATTCAAAACACGGCAAATTGGAATGCAAAAGGCGGCCTTTCGCAACGCCGCTGATTATCAACGGGTTACGCTTGTGGGGCAAACCGTCGACGGCAGGCACGCAAAAAGGCGTGGCTACGCTCGTCCGCGCCGCCACGCCTTATATCGAGAGAGTTATTTTCCGGCTGTATTATTTCTTACGGGTAGTGATTTCCAACACACCGTTCTTGGCCGCTTCGCCATACTTGTCGGTTGTGTTCTTGGCGTCCTTGTGCACGGTTATGCTTTCAATGTCACTGACATTTATGTTGTTGATGCTCTCGACGTGCTTGCCGTCAACCACGTAGTACACGTTGCCTTTCAACGTTAAAGACTTCGTTCCGTTCGGTACATAATCCTTTCCGTTTATTCTTACCGCCATGTTTTTCTGTCCGTCGGGCTGCGCCTTGCCTTTAGCTGCGCCACCGTCGGTGCGGAACGTTACGGGTATTGTGTACCTCACGGCCACCGGCTTGCCGTCCTGCTTGCCGGGAGTCCACGCCGGCATGGCGTTGATTACACGCAGGGCTTCCGCGTCGAGCAGCGGGTCTACGCTGCGCCTCACAACGGCATCGCTCACCGTTCCGTCGCTGCCGATGACAAACTGCACTATTACGCGGCCCTCAATGCCGTTCTTTGCTGCCTCTGCCGGATACTTGATGTTATCCGAGAGCCACTTCATAAAAGCGCCTTGGCCGCCGGGAAACTCGGGCTGTTGCTCCGCAACGTCGTACACCTCGCCATCAGGAACTGGCACGATAGCTTCCGGCGCACCGGCTTCCGGCTGCGCTTCTGCCTCCCGGGCCACGCTTTCGGCGCGCTGTACAGGCAGCTCCGCCACGGCACTGGCAGGCGTGGCGGCCTGCGCCTGCACAACGGGCATCACCTTAATTACAAGAGCCTCGCTCTCGCTCTTGATTTCATTACTCAGGCTCTCGGCCTTAGGCGTGGCGAAAGCCACTACGGCTACAGCCGCAACCGGGACGGCAACGAGCATACGCGCGCGGCTCCACGGATTTGATTTCTTTTTTAGCATCATAGTAATTCTTTTTTTAAGTGAACTTTGGTTAAGGTTATTTGCCATTGAAAAGAGTTTGTCGCCCACAGCCTTGCGTATCAACAAGAGCTGGTAGTCGGAAGCGTTTACGCCCGAGGCGAGCACCCGGCTGTCGGCCTCATACTCGTGTACGCACTGCAGTTCGGCCTTCAGCAGCCACGCGGCAGGGTTGAACCACTGGAAAACGATGAGCAAATCGCACAGCAGTATGTCTACCGAATGACGGGCGGCGACGTGCGCACGCTCGTGTACGAGTATGTATTCGGGACTGTCGGCATAGTCTTTCTCGCTGATGACGATGTTGCCCATCCAGCTGAACGGCGACACGTCGCCGCTGACAACGACCACATTCACTCCGTCGTCGGTGCTCACGTGGCGGCCGCCGCGTATCATACGGCGCAGGCTGAAGAGCGACCACAGCTCGCGGCAGAGGAAGAACGCCACACCTGCCACATATATAAGGAAGCACACCTGGGCCACAGTGACGGTGAACGCCGGGGCGTCTTCGGCCACAGCCTGCATCACAATGTCCTCAACCACCACAAAACCACCGGCCGCGGCAGGCGCGTCTTCAACCGTGAAATGCACCAACGGCAACAGCAGCGACACAGCGGCCATGCCCAGCAACACCGCCCGGTTGAAGCCGAAAAATGTCTCGCGGCTCAACAGCAGCTTGTAAACGAGGTAGAACGCGACGAGGCAAAGCGCCACCTTCAGCGAGTATATGAAAAACAGTCCCATAGCAATTTATCGTTTTATCAATATCAAAAATCATTACACAGAGTGCCAACATGTCGCCAACAGACAAGGCATTCGGCTTTAACTTCTTAGCGAGCGCAGCGAGCGAAATTCCTTTGAGTGAAACGAAAAAATTTCTTTAACTTCTTTAGCTCCTTAATACTGCTCCGCGCATGCGGCCTTGATGGCGGCCAGCATGTCGGCGCGTTTGCGCTCGTTGGTGCCGATGGTTATCTTCCTTATGCGCCCGTCATTGCCCACAAGCACCGTGGCCGGCACCTGTTTTACGCCGAACATGGACCACAGGGTTTCGTCGCCGGCTATCTGGACGAAGCGGAAGCCGCGCTCCTCTACGATTGGGCGGATGGCGGCCGCACGGTCGAAGGTCACTGCAAGGAATGCCGCTCCGGGACATTCGTCAATCCAGCGGCTTATCTCGGGCATCTCCCTCTTGCACGGACCGCAGCCGGTATGCCAGAAGTTGAGCACATACGGGCGGCCAAGCAGGCTGTCGTTGCTCCACACGCGGCCATCAACATCCCTCACGCTGAACGGCTTTACCATGTCGCCCACGGCCATGTCAAGTCCGCTGTAATACTTCACTACAAGCCGGTTGAACTCCACATTACCGTCGGCGGCGCGCCGTAGCCACTCCTCCGCGTCGGCAACCTTGTCGTTTGGAATTGCCAACAGGCTGTCGGCAGCGGTCAGCACGGCGTCTTTTATCACAATGGCGTGGTTGCCCAAGCCGTCGCCTATTAAGGCCGTTTCAAGCTCCTTGTCCTCCAAATGTTCAGGAAACTCGCTGAAGAACATGCCGTTGATTATGTAGCCCGGCATGGTTTTCTGTCCGTAAGCCTGCAAGCCGAGGACGCAGGCCAATGCCAACAACAAGCGTCTCAACATGTTTACTTTCCTTCCTCAACCTTTTTTATCAGCTCGCGCAGGTCGTCAACGGATATTTTCTCTTCCTTCACAAGGGCGGAAACTACGCCGAGGTACGACTTGTTGAAGAACTTGTTTACCACGTTTCCGAGCGAACCGCGGCGGTAGTCGTCGCGAGAGAGCACGGGGTAGTACTTGTAGCAGCGCGGCGTTATGGCCTCGTGGGCGAGGAAGCCCTTGTCTTCAAGTATGTGTACGAGCGTAGACAGCGTGTTGACATGCGGTTTCGGGTCGTCATACAGTTCCTGAAGCTGGCGTATGTGCATAGCCCCCTTGTCCCAGTAACGGTTCATAATCTCCTCTTCGCGCGGTGTTAGTGTTTTCATCTTCTTTGTGTTTTATCAGTTCTGTACAGTTCTATGTTTTCACACCGCAAAGTAACTAAAACTTTTAGTAACTTCCAAATATTTCATGGTTAATAAAACTAAAAGCGATAGTTAATTAACAGTTGCAGGGTCAGGATATTGAGAGTTGAGAATTTAGAATGGATAATTATGATTACCTTTGAGGCCGCCTGTTAGCAAAGGTAATCATAATTATCCATTCTAAATTCTCAACTCTCAATTTAAAACACGGCAAATTGCAATGCAAAAGGCCACCTTTTGCCCTCTAAAAGGCCACCTTTTGCAAGACAAAACACGGTCTTTTGCAACACCGCTGATTACCAGCCACTTACAAAGCCGCCACAAACCGCCATACAGCAAGGCATTTGTCCGCCAACTCTGCGAGCGCAGCGAGCCGGCTACCGCCAACTCCAGAAACCACAGAAAAACAATATATGAAAGCCTGCTATCATACCTAATATTGCCAAATACGTATAAACCATACAAGACTAATGTCTTTAACTCCTTAGCGACCGCAGGGAGCTTTAACTCCTTTAACTTCTTTAACTCCCAATGAATGGGAGCCTTGCGGACATTCATAAAGCAATATTACCGCCCCAAGCGCGTTATATATACGTATGCAGTGGACTGACAGGATACGCCATGTGAAAATAATCCTCGTGGTGGCGGCGGTGCTGATAGCCGTCGCCTCACTAATAGTGTCGAACTCGCTCGTGCGCGAACTGAAGGCCGAGGAGCGCAACAAAATGGAAGTGTGGGCGGAAGCCATGCGCTCGCTCAACATGGCCGACGAGACCACCGACCTTAACTTGGTGCTGAAAGTAATCAACGAGAACAACACAATACCCGTAATAGTGACCGGGACAAGGGGCGAAGTACAGATATACAGGAACGTGAAGCTCGACGGACGGACGCTCGCCGACAGCCTGCGGCAGGCTGAGGCCGTCAGCAAAAGGCTGCACGCCGAAGGACGGTATATCAGGATAAAGCTGGGCGAAGGCACGCACGACGGCTACATAGACGTGTGCTACGACGACTCGGTGATGCTGCGACGGCTCGCCTCCTACCCCTACATACAGCTCGGAGTGGTGATGCTCTTCGTAGTAGTGGCAATCTTCGCCCTGCTGACATCGAAGAAGGCCGAGCAGAACAAGGTGTGGGTAGGACTGTCGAAAGAAACCGCCCACCAGCTTGGTACGCCCATATCGAGCCTCATGGCATGGACGGAAATACTGAAAGAGAGCTACCCCGACGACACGCTGATTCCCGAAATGGACAAGGACGTGAAGCGGCTTGAACTGATAGCCGACCGCTTCTCGAAGATAGGTTCTCTGCCCGAACCCGTACCGGCAAGCCTTAACACGGTGATGGAGCACGTCATAGAGTACATGGAACGACGCACTTCGCAGAAAGTAAGGTACGTAAAAGACTTCCCCGACGGCGACATCGTAATAAGGATTAACGCCTCGCTGTTCGAGTGGGTGATAGAAAACCTGTGCAAGAACGCCGTCGACGCGATGGAAGGCAGCGGCACGATAACCCTCAGGATATGGCAGAACGCTGACAAAGCCATAATAGACGTGAGCGACACCGGCAAGGGAATACGCAAGAAAGACCTGCGCAACGTGTTCCGTCCTGGCTTCACAACCAAGAAGCGCGGCTGGGGACTGGGCCTCTCCCTGGCAAAACGCATAGTGGAGGAATACCACAAAGGCCGCATATACGTCAAGAGTTCGGAACCCGGCAAAGGCACAACCTTCCGCATTGAGCTGAGGAAATAAACCTCCTGCCACCGACTATAAAAGCACCGACGACAACAGGCATCTTTCCAAAAGACGGCCTTTCGCACCGCAAAAGGCCGTCGATTGCACGCCAAAAGTCCGCCTTTCGCAATGCGAAAGGCGGACTTTTGGAATAGGTTTCATATCATGCTGATTATCAGCCGATTATCTGCAAACCACTTTTGAAGCAAGTATCTTACCGTCGCCAAGCGTTACCTTTACAACGTAAACGCCGCTGCCGAGACTGCCAAGACCTATGTCCGCACTGCCAACACCGCAGGCATCGCCCTGCAACAACGCCTGTCCTTGCAAATTGAACACCTGCCATGAGCCTACGCCTGCCGCCGCACTGACGGTCACAACATCGCCGCTGACTGTTATTCCGCCGTCAACCGCAACATCGTTTATGCCGCTTGAAGTGCTGACAATAGAAAGATTGTCGAGCTTGAAAGAGGCATAAGTACTTTGCGAGAAGCCGTAAAAACCAACCCGGTAATCACCTGCCTCGGCGACACTGAACTCCGTTTCGTTGACAAGTTCCCAATCGGTGGACACTGAAACATCCTCATGCCTGCCGATAGACAACGTGAACGACGATACGTCGGCAACATCCGTGCCGAGCTTCACTTCCCAGCTGTGCTTGTCAATAGATGTTCCATTGCCTGCGTAATACGTCATTTTGTACGTTCCCGGTTCAAAATGGATTGGCGGAGATATAAGCCAGTCGCGGCCTGTATCGCCCGAACCGCCCGTCTTCAGCTGGGCGAAACTGCCGTCAAGCTGCTGGTATGCGTATCCGGCAAGTACCGACCAGCCATAGCTTGCGTTGTCATGGTTGTTGATGACAGTCCACAACGGGCCGTCACCGTCGTCTTCAAACCCGGTAGAATAAGGTATCGATGCCACGCCGACTATCTTGACTTCATCTGATGTCGCGCCCTCGCCTACAACGCCGCCCGACACCGGCTCAACCGTATAGGTGTATGCACCGGGCGTTGAAAGGGTTTCGCCGAACTTGCACTCGGTTATGCCTTCTGCCACAATAACTGACTCTTCGCCCTTATTGCGGTACACATTGTAAGTTATGTTGTCAAAATCGGCATAGCCGCCGTTGACCGTCGCCGTCGGTGCTGTCCACGTAAGGCTGACGGCATCGCCGTCAAGCGATATGGCGATATTGCCCACAGCGCGCAGCTTGTCATACCCGGCAAACACCCTAACCGTGGCAGGCGTGCCGGTAGCGGTCTCGCTCTCGGCGGCAACAAGGTATGTGTTATAGCCGTTATCGGCGTTCTCGTCGTCATAAGACGTGGCCGTACCTGCCAGCTCTGCTATCGGTTCGGACACGCCGAAGCGGTAAACCTTTACTGTTTTTACGGTGACAGGCTGCCCTGCATAATCGGTTGAGGGCAGTGTCCAAGTAAGATGCACTGTATTGTGAGCCGTCTCGTCCACCTTGGCAGAAAGCCCGGTGACGGCCTTCGGAAACGTTTTGTCAAGATCTTTCTTGACGAAAAGCGCCGTTACCTGAGCGTCGTTGCCCAACGTTCCGAGCTTTGTCGGCTCACCGGTCTGTGTATCAATGGTGGTGAACCAGCCGTAGTCGGGATGCTGCTGCGCCCAATACAATGTGCCGTCGTCGGCGAACGTCATCGACTGGAACTGGTTTGTAACGGCCAGCTTGTGCGTTTCGCCTATCTGGGTGGCCTTGCCTGTAAACTTGTCAAGCTTGCAGAACTGGCGGTATTCTGACATGGCATAGAGGTTGCCGGCAGCATCGGCTGCAAGGGTGACAAGCGCCGCATCCACCTCGTGCCCGTAACCGTCAACGCCTTTCAGGCCTCCGGTAGAGCCTACTACCGTCAGTCCGCCCGTTTCAAGGTCGACAACGCAAAGGTTTGTAATGCCTATGGCTTCTGTGTTATACTCCTCCTCGGCCAAGGCATACATCGTGTTGGTGGAATAATCGTAAGTCATGTCAACCACACGCACGCCGTCTTTGCGGTCGATTTCATCCAGAATTTCAAACGTTTCGGCATCGTACACCACAAACGAGGCAGAATACATCGCGCCGAAATCGTCTGGTTCGACAGTGTATGCATACAACCTACCGTCCAAATACTCGCCGGCCGAAAGGTGTTTGTAGTACATGTTCGTAGCCTTCAACATTGTGAATTCACTGAAACTGTCGGCAGTGAACGACACGAAACCGAACTTCAAGCCCTTGTCGCCCATCTGATAGCCGTAGAATGTGGGCACGGCATTCGACACGCTGCAAAGGAAAAGCGAACAAAGCGCGGCAACCGCCATCATGTAAAGTCTTTTCATGGTAATCTATTGCAGGCTCAATGGTTGTTAAACGGCATGAAACGGCAGAGCCTTTTTCCGTAGCATGCTAGTAAAAAACGGGGTTAAAACAAGTACGTCTGTGAACTCATCATGTCGCAAAAGACATATTTTTGCAAATGTATTAATAAAGAACAAAATTACCCCCCCCGATAGTTAAAATACATTAACAATATATCAACTATCTATAAAAACACAAAATACATACCTGTTTTTCATCAGTCACAAAACATCAAAACACAACGCATCATGCAAAAGACGGCCTTTCGCACCGCAAAAGGCCGTCGATTGCACGCCAAAAGGCCGTCTTTCGCATTGCGAAAGGCGGCCTTTTACAAGTTAACTCATATAATACTGATAATCAACTGGTTACAAAACAGTTCCAGTATAATCTCCACCTATTTCCATTTAAGTGGTACAGGTAAGGTGTAACGTACCTCGACAGTCTCTCCGGCAAGCTTTCCGGGTATCCACTTCGGCATGTTTTCGACAAGGCGCAACGCCTCGGCGTCGAACTCCGGGTGGATGCCGCGCACCACCTTTGCATCCTTCACTGTTCCGTCCTTGCCGACAACAAACTGCACGATGACGCGACCTGTGACATCAGTTTCCGGACTCGGATTTCTCAAATGCTCGCTGATATAGTCCATCAAAGCCTTTTGGCCTCCAGGAAAGCTCGGCATTTCCTCAACTAACCCAAACATTTTACTGTGTTCATTGGCATTTACCGTAGTCTTGGGCTGCTCGAACTGCTGCGCCGTATCACGTCCGCAGGCCGTCAAAGCCGCCGCGCCAAGGGCTATTCCGGCAACGGCGACTGCCCGTCCGGCCATCCTCCGCAGGCTAAGTTCGCGCTCGATATACCGCAACTCGGCTTCGCACGCCGGACATGTGCCGCGGCATTCGCCCTCAAAACCGCACTCCACAGGCTCGTACTTGATGCCGTTTGCGTCGGCAATGGCCTTCCTTATACCCTTCAGTACGTTGCAAACACTCCTTCCATCACCCATATTCGGTCATTTTTTCACAAAAATATGGATTTTCGTGCAAAGTAAAACAAAAACAATGGAAAATTTATATATTTGTAAATATGAAAGCACCACTCATAGGAATAGAACGCCACCGCATCACCACTGACGGACAGGGCGTTACTACGCTCGTAGCCTTCCATGGCTGTCCGCTGCAATGCAGGTATTGCCTCAATCCTCAATGCCTTGACAAAAACATGGAATGCCGCACAATAACACCGCAAGAACTTCTTGACGAAATTGCTATTGACAACCTGTATTACCTCGCAACAGGCGGCGGAGTGACCTTCGGCGGCGGCGAACCGCTGCTAAGAAGCGCATTCATACGCGAATTCTGCGACATAGCTCCAAAAGAATGGAACATCAGTTTGGAAACAGCCCTTAACATTGACACAAAGCATTTGGAAGAAGTAATGCCATACATCAACCACTGGTACGTCGATGTCAAGGACATGAACAACCGCATATACCGCAAATATACAGGGAAACGAAACAAACGGCTAATCAAGAACCTGAAGCTGCTCGCATCGCAAGTGCCACAGGAACGCATTACCATCCGCCTGCCACTAATTCCCAATTACAACGACACGGAAAAGCGTGAAGCAAGCATAATCATGTTAAAAGATATGGGATTTGAGAACTTCGATTTGTTCAACTATGACATGCCCGAGCAAAGAAGACCGTTCACCGGAGGATTAATAATGGCGGACATCGACTAAACACCTCCAAAATCAATTCCTTTCAGCCTTGTCCTTCCCACAAGCCCGTCCTTCCCGTTTCCCAATCCCACACCGCATGCCTCCCAGTACTCCCATTTCTCCCAGTACTCCCAGTACTCCCCCTCCGGCCAAGGCAAAAAAAACGTGCGCCCCGGAGGAACTCTCCTCCGGGGCGCACCGCATGAAAGAAG
>URUK01000035.1 GCA_900551055.1 uncultured Prevotella sp.
GAGCAATTAACCTACGCTCATTTCCAATAAATTACACTCTTTTCGTAACTTCATAGTGCAAAGATAATGCAAATGAGCGGAAAGCAAGTTTGCTTGCAATTTCCCGAGTGCAGCTTATCTTGCGCAAAGATACTTCTTTTTCTTGATGCTTCCGCCGTTTTCAAGCCATTATTTTGCAATGTTCAGTCTGCCGTAATCCGCCGTCATACCCTTTGCTTGATGGCGAGTAAAACCTCCGTCTGCCGCCCGTCTGTAACCCGTTGATAATCAGTGGCGTTCTAATATGCCACCTTTTGCGTTGTAAAAGACGGCCTTTTAGCGTGCAAAACATGGCCTTTTGGAATGCGAAAGGCCGTCAATTAGATTTCAGGAGGCTGCCGGAGGAGCGAAAAAAAGATTTTTTCGGCGATTTTCCTTATTATATTAGGTAATTACGGCGATATTCAGTAATTTTGCAGCTCGCATTTGATAATCATTAAAAATAACATAAAAAACGAAAGATGAAAGTTTCATTTGAAAATCCTGACAAGGTGAACGGACTTATCACCTTGACCGTAGAAGAGGCTGACTATAAGGACAATGTCGAGAAGACACTGAAGAACTACCGCAAGAAGGCCAACGTGCCGGGCTTCCGCGTGGGCATGGTGCCGATGGGGATGATTAAGAAGCAGTATGGCACTGCCGTTAAGGTGGACGAAATCAACAAGCTCCTTGGCGAGGAAATATATAAATACGTGAAGGACAACAACGTCCAGATGCTGGGCGAGCCGCTGCCCCACGAGGCGCAGGAGCCGGTAGACCTGGAGAAGGACGCTCCGTACACGTTCCAGTTTGACATCGCAATTGCTCCCGAGATGGACGCTACGCTGACCGAAAAGGACAAGATAGACCACTACACAATCACGGTTGACGACGACGTGGTTAACCGTCAGATTGACATGTTCGCGTCGCGTGCCGGCCACTATGACAAGGTGGAGGAGTATCAGGCCAACGACATGCTGAAGGGCGACCTGCGCGAGCTTGATGAGAACGGAAACACCAAGGAGGGCGGCATCACCGTGGAAGGCGCCGTGCTTATGCCCGAATACATCAAGGCGGACGACCAGAAAAAGCTGTTTGACGGCTGCAAGCTGGGCGACATCATCACGTTCAACCCGAGGAAGGCGTACCCGGAGAGCGACATCGAAGTGTCCTCGCTGCTGAAGATTAAGAAAGAGGAAGTTGCCGGAGTGACGGCCGACTTCAGCTATCAGATTACTGAAATATCGCGCTATGTGAAGGCGGAGGTCAATCAGGAGCTGTTCGACCATGTGTTCGGCAAGGACGCGGTGAAGGACGAGGCCGACTTCCGCGCGAAGATAGCGGATGGCTTGAAGAAGCAGTTTGAGATTGACACCGACTTCAAGTTCATACAGGACGTGCGCAAGTACATGGAGAACAAGGTGGGCGCGCTGACTTATCCCGACGCCCTTCTGAAGCGCGTGATGCTCAACAACAACAAGGACAAGGGCCAGGAGTATGTCGACAAGAACTACGAGCAGAGCATAAAGGAGCTGACATGGCACCTCATCAAGGAGCAGCTCGTGAAGGCCAACGGCATAAAGATTGAGGACGCCGACATCAAGGAGACCGCCAAGGAGGCCGCACGCGCCCAGTTCGCCCAGTACGGCATGAACAACATACCCGAGGAGTACATCGACAATTACGCTACGGACATGCTCAAAAAGAAAGAGTATATCGACTCTTTCGTTGACCGTAGCATAGACCGCAAGCTGACGGCGGTGCTGAAGAATGTGGTGAAACTCAACGAGAAGACTGCCACATTGGATGAGTTCAACAAGCTGATGCAAGGCGAATAATATATTTTTTGCAAAAAAACTTCCGCGATATAGAGGAGGTTTCCGACTTTTTTATTAACTTTGTTCCGCACGAACAGGCGAAAAAGGTCGGTAACCTCCTTTTCGCATATAATATAAATAGGTGGAAAATATGTGGCGCGCGGCGGCTGCCGTCATGGCGGCGGGGCGCGGCCTACAGGATGAAAGCCCGTGGGGCGATTGTTCATTTTCCATTTTTAATTGTTAATTTAAAGTATAGATGAACGACTTTAGAAAATATGCCACCGGCCATCTCGGAATGAACGGCATGGTGCTTGACGACGTGATGAAGGCGCAGATGCAGTATCTCAACCCGTATATCCTTGAGGAGCGCCAGCTGAACGTGACCCAGATGGACGTGTTCTCGCGACTGATGATGGACCGCATCATCTTCCTCGGCACGCAGATTGACGACTATACGGCCAACACCTTGCAGGCGCAGCTGCTTTATCTCGACTCGGTTGACTCGGGCAAGGACATCTCGATATACATCAACAGCCCCGGAGGCAGCGTTACGGCAGGACTCGGCATTTACGACACTATGCAGTTCATATCGAGCGACGTGTCGACAATCTGTACCGGCATGGCCGCTTCCATGGCCGCAGTGCTGCTCGTTGCCGGCACGGAAGGCAAGCGTTTTGCGCTCACCCACAGCCGCGTGATGATACACCAGCCGCTCGGAGGCGTACAGGGACAGGCTTCAGACATCGAGATTGAGGCCAAGGAGATACTTAAGTTCAAGAAAGAACTGTACACAATCATAGCCGAACACTCGCACACACCTTATGACAAGGTGTACAAGGACTCCGACCGCAACTACTGGATGACCGCCGATGAGGCCAAGGAATATGGCATGATTGACTCCGTATTGGTAAGGAAGAAGGAACGCATGACTTCAAACGCGCAAGATGGCAAGCAGGAATAACAGGATGGAAAAAGTTTGCAGCTTCTGCGGACGCAGCGAAAAAGATGTAAAACTACTCATAACCGGTCTTACCGGATACATCTGCGAAGACTGTGCCGCGCAGGCATACGAGATAGTGAAGTCGACCGGGGTGCTTGACGAAGGGCAGCGCAGGCATGGCAAGAAGTTTAAGCCGAAGAAGGTGCCGAAGCCCTTGGAAATAAAGGAATACCTTGACCAGTACGTCATAGGGCAGGATGATGCCAAGCGTTGCCTGGCCGTTTCGGTGTACAACCACTACAAGAGGTTGCAGCAACCCGTTGACGACAACGGCGTGGAGATAGAGAAAAGCAATATAATAATGGTGGGCAGCACCGGCACCGGCAAGACATTGATGGCCCGCACCATAGCAAAGCTGCTTGATGTGCCGTTCACCATCGTCGACGCGACGGTGTTCACCGAGGCCGGTTACGTAGGCGAAGACGTTGAAAGCATACTTAGCCGCCTGCTTCAGGTGGCCGACTATGATGTGGAGGCCGCCCAACGGGGCATCGTCTTCATCGACGAAATAGACAAGATAGCGCGCAAGAGCGACAATCCGTCAATCACCCGCGACGTAAGCGGCGAGGGCGTGCAGCAAGGTTTGCTGAAGCTTTTGGAGGGAACTATGGTGAACGTACCGCCGCAGGGCGGCCGCAAACATCCCGACCAGGAGTATATCCACGTGGACACGAAGAACATCCTCTTCATCTGCGGCGGTGCGTTCGACGGCATAGAGCGCAAAATCGCTCAAAGGATGAACACCCATGTGGTGGGTTACAACTCCGTACAGAACGTGCGAAGCATAGACAAGAACGACCTGATGAAATACATCCTGCCGCAAGATCTCAAGTCTTTCGGGTTGATACCTGAAATCATCGGCCGCCTGCCAGTGCTGACATACCTCAATCCTTTGGACCGGAAAGCGCTGCGTTCGATACTCGTAGAACCTAAGAACTCCATCGTAAAGCAGTATAAAAAACTGTTTGAGATGGATGGAATAAAGCTTGATTTCACCGACGACGCGCTTGAGTTTATCGTGGACAAGGCGATGGAGTACAAGCTTGGGGCGCGCGGACTGCGTTCAATCGTTGAGAGTGTGATGATGGACGCGATGTTTGAAGTGCCGTCGAAGAAGGTGGAAACGTTTGAAGTTACTCTCGACTATGCCCGGAGACAGCTTGAAAAGGCGCACTTCTCAAAGCTTGAAAGCGCTTGAGCCAAGCCGGTTTTGTACACTAACATTATAAAGTTACTCTGTTTGTTGTATGAATCATGACGTTAACCTTATAGAGAAGCTGAAGCAATATTTCGGCTTTGACAAGTTCAAAGGCAACCAGGAGGCAATCATCCGCAATCTGCTTGACGGCAAGGACACGTTCGTCCTGATGCCGACAGGCGGCGGAAAGTCGCTGTGTTATCAGCTTCCGTCGCTCATCATGGACGGCACGGCAATAGTCATTTCGCCGCTCATCGCCTTGATGAAGAACCAGGTCGACGTGATTAACGGCATGACGGAGACCGACGGAGTGGCGCATTATTTGAACTCGTCGCTCAACAAGTCGGCCATCGACCGTGTAAAGTCGGACATCATTGAAGGCAAGACAAAGCTGCTGTATGTGGCTCCCGAGTCGCTGACAAAGGAAGACAACGTCGACTTTCTGCGTGGAGTTAAAATCTCGTTTTACGCCGTTGACGAGGCTCATTGCATCTCGGAGTGGGGCCACGACTTCCGTCCGGAGTACCGGCGGATACGCCCCATCATCAATGAAATAGGCAATGCGCCGGTCATAGCGCTTACCGCCACGGCCACTGACAAGGTTCGTACTGACATAAAGAAGAGCCTCGGAATACTCGACGCGACAGAATATAAAAGCTCGTTCAACCGTCCCAACCTTTATTACGAGGTGCGTCATAAGACCAAGGACATAGACAAGCAAATCGTAAAGTTCATCAAGCAGAACGCAGGGAAGAGCGGAATAATATACTGCCTGTCGCGAAAGAAGGTGGAGGAGCTTGCCGCCGTGCTCCGCGCCAACGACATAAAGGCCGCCGCCTACCATGCCGGGCTTGACTCGGGGACGCGCTCCGCCACGCAGGATGACTTCCTCATGGAGCGTATCGACGTGATAGTGGCTACCATTGCGTTCGGCATGGGCATCGACAAACCTGATGTCCGTTTTGTCATTCATTATGACATACCGAAGAGCTTGGAGGGCTATTACCAGGAGACCGGACGCGCCGGACGCGACGGAGGGGAAGGAAAGTGCATAGCTTTCTACTCGTACAAGGACTTGAAGAAGCTTGAGAAGTTTATGGAAGGCAAGCCTGTGGCCGAGCAGGACATAGGCCGCCAGCTGTTGCAGGAGACCGCGGCGTATGCCGAGTCGTCGGTTTGCAGGCGCAAGATGCTGCTGCATTACTTCGGCGAAGAGTACGACAAGGACAATTGCGGAAACTGCGACAACTGCCTGCATCCCAAGACAAAGGTCGAGGGAATGGACGCATTGCTGGTGGTTCTGAACGCCGTCGCCGCTGTGAAAGAGGACTTCAGGACTGATTATATCATAGATTTCGTAAAGGGAAAGGACACCAACGACATTGTGGCTCACAAGCATGACAAGCTTGAAGAGTTCGGCTCCGGTGAGGACATGGACGAGAAGTTGTGGAATCCTGTCATACGTCAGGCGCTTATAGCGGGCCTTCTCAAGAAGGACGTTGAGAACTACGGAATACTGAAACTCACGTCAGCCGGCAAGAAATTCATGAAGAAGCCCGAGTCGTTTATGATTGTGCTTGACAACGAATTCTGCGATGACGACGAGGAAGAAGAGGGCGGTGGCGGCAGCTCCGCTCTTGACCCGACGCTTTACTCCATGCTGAAAGACTTGCGCAAGAAGATGAGCAAGAACCTGCAACTGCCTCCATACGTGATCTTCCAGGATGTTTCGATTGAGCAGATGGCTACCGTCTACCCCATAACCCTTGACGACTTGCAGAACATACAGGGGGTAGGCGCGGGCAAGGCGCGGCGTTACGGCAAGGAGTTTGTAGCCCTGATAAAGAAGTATTGCGATGAAAACGAGATTGAACGCCCCGAAGACTTGCGTGTAAGGACTGTGGCGAAGAAGTCTGTTTTGAAGGTGAAAATAATACAGAGCATCGACCGCCAGGTGGCTCTTGACGACATTGCAGAGGCGCAGGGCATTGATTTCGACACTCTTTTGGACGAGGTCGAGGCCATAGTTTACAGCGGAACGAAGCTGAACATCGACTATTTCCTTGAAGAGGTGATGGACGACGACCACATCGACGACATCTACGAGTACTTTAAGGAGAGCGACACCGACGACCTTGAGACTGCCCTCGACGAGCTTGGCGGCGATTATCCCGAAGAAGAGGTCAGGCTTGTGCGCATCAAGTTCATGTCAGACATGGGCAATTGATACGGCTTGGGCCAGACCGGCCGAATGCTATACATGTTATGGTTTTCAAGTCTTTATGTGCTTGAAAACCATATTTTTATGTGTTTTTGATGTCAATATAAAGCAAAATACATTATATTTGCAACCGCTAATCGGCATTTGTGTATACTTTATTTGTACATATTTGCCATGAGAGATGCTGTTTGACATGTTTTTGATGGAGAGGGACTGACTTTTAAACTAATAATTAAAACAAATTAAAACTACTATGAAAATGATTACTAAAACGGTTCCCGGCATTGCCGCGTCATGCCGGAGGAAAGTCTGCATTACAATTTTCATGCTCTTCGGAGCTGCTTTCACTGCAACGGCGCAGGTTGTTGACGGGCGCGATTTCGGCATCGACGGCTTCGCAGCCGTGTCCGGCACGCCGGGCACAAACCATTATCTTGAAGGTGGCACCACGGGCGGTGAAGGCGGCAAGGTGGTTTATGCAAGGACATTCCAGCAGCTAAAGGCTTACTTGCAGGCAGAGTCGCCATACATAATCCTTGTCGACAATGACATGGACACAGGCATAAAGTGCTGGGTTGACGGCCTTGATACCGGCCATCTTTGCGACAGGCAGGACGGTTCGCAGGGCGTTGAGACCACTTACGGAGAGCGTGTCATGATAGCGTCGAACAAGACATTGATAGGCATTGCCAACCCACAAACGGGCGAGGCGCCGCTGTTTTCGCGCATCTCGTTCGTGATGCAGTGCGCCAGCAACGTCATCATACGCAACTGCCGCTTCACAATGTCGGGCGTTCCCATCCTGAAGTCGGGCGAGAACAAGATTGTAGCCTTCCGCGACGGGGTGCAAAAGGAAGTGGGCGACCCTGACTGCATCAGCATACAGGCCGACAAGAACAGTGCCAAGACCGACTGGGGAGGCCACATCTGGATTGACCATTGCGAGTTCTTTAACGGTGATGCGGCCAACAAAGACCGCTACGACGGACTGCTGGACTGCAAGAACAACGTGCAGTGGATTACCGTAAGCTACAATCATTTCCATAGCCATGACAAGGTAAGCGTATGGGGCAAGAGTTCAAGCGACGTATTCGATGACTGCCGTACAACGTCTTTCCATCACAATTTTTATGAGAACATAGAAGGTTCGCGACTGCCTTTGCAAAGAGGAGGGTACACGCATTATTATAACAACTACCAGTCCGGGTGTCAAGACGGTTGGGAGTTTGAGGCCGGAGCTACGGGTTTTGTTGAGGCTTGTTATTTTTATAACACCAAGGCTCCAATAAAATTTGACAATAAAGACGAAGGCTTTTTGACCGTCAATACTGATGAAGGATATGACCTTATTTACGAGTCGTGCCGACGTTTCCTCAAAGGCTATAAAAACATTGACAATGACAAAAATGATGAAACATACGATTATGGAACGACAGACTGGTCGCCTTATGACTATGATGGTTACAATGTCAACAACCTCGACAAGACCGCAGATGTTCCGTCAACCGTGCAGAAGTATGCCGGAGCGGGCAAGATAGAGATATGGACGGCTTACGCCGATGCTGTGCCGGGCGAGGACATTGACGAATACGCGGCGGCGATAAAGGACAATCCGACCGAACCTACGTATGATGAAAACGGCGACAAGATAACCGACATAACGTCCGGCATCACGCAGGCAGAGGCCGGCGAAGCCGTCGCCACGCAGTATTATTCGCTCGGAGGAGTGCGCCTTGCCGCTCCGGTGAAGGGCGTTTGCATAAAGAAAAGCATTGACGCTGACGGCAATGTCAGCACAACGAAATTGCTAACGAAATGATGTTTCCTGTTGATTACAGGTTTTTAAGGTTGATGGTTGGCCGCCCCTTTGCATCCGCGAGGGGCGGCTTTTTTGTGATTGGGCGGTTGTTCACACGGGACGTAAGGCCGTGGCTGATTTCAAAAGACGGCAAATTGGAAGATAAAAGGCCGTCAATTACGCATTAAAAGGCCACCTTTTGCAGGCTAAAAGGTGGCATATTGCAAAGCCGCTGACTGTCAGGCAGTTGCAGGATTGCGGCAGTAGCAGCTTCCGCCGGAGTTCCGTTGCCGCCGTGACGGCGTGCTCAAAAGTCTTTTTTGTGCGCATGCGCCTTGTGCTGTGCATGCCCGTTGGCATTGTTAAAATTAATATTTGTTATGCGGCAATGCCCCGATATTGATGTCGTAAGGCATAATGTGAACGGATTTTAGCAAGCGGCAAAATACGTTATCTGCGCCTTTTTTCCGGCGGCTTCATTCAAGGCGTGCGCATGTTTTGTCTGCATTTGCCGTAAAAATATCTGTAAATATTTAATTTACAGTGTGTTTGCAGGGTGAAAATGAGGCTTTTTTGAAAATTCATAAACGGCAAGTCGTTGACAGACAGAATGTTGGCATAAAGCTACACAAACGTCAGGTACGCTAAAATTTAACAAAATTACCCCCCCCGAATGGTTGCGTTTTGTTACTTTTGCGGCCGATAACATGACAAAATGTTTGTCATGTGCTTTATGTAAAATTAAATTAAAGGTTTTTATGGGAAAAAGATTATTAATCATTATGTCGTTCTGCATTGCCCTGTGCAGTGTGTCAATGGCGCAGGTCCGGATACGGGGCACCGTCGTGTCCGAGGCCGACGGATTGCCCGTAATAGGGGCCACGGTCGTCGTTGAAGGTTCTAACGTGGGTGCGGTGACCAATGCCGAGGGACGTTTTGACATTTCCTTGCCGCACGGAGTGAGGAATGTCAGGGTATCGTATGTGGGGTTCGAGACCGCCGTTGTCCGTGCGCACGACGGCATGCGCGTGGCTTTGCGCGAGAACCCGTCCGAGCTTGACGAGGTCATAGTCACCGGTTACGGTAACTTCAAGAAGGCTTCGTTTACTGGTTCGGCGCAGACTCTCGAGACCGAGAGCCTTGAGGACGTGCCCGTAATTTCGATTGCCGACAAGCTGGCGGGCGGAGTGGCCGGTGTGACCATCGGCACATCGTCGAGCAGTCCGGGCGGAACCAGCAGCATACGCATACGCGGAATGAGCTCGATCAACGCCGGCAACGACCCCCTAATAGTCATTGACGGCACGCCCGTGCAGAGCGGAAACATAAGCTATTTCGGCAATGCGTACAACGATACGTACACTGACGTTCTCTCATCGCTCAACACAAACGACATAGAGTCGATGACGGTAATCAAGGATGCGGCGGCAGCCTCGCTCTACGGGTCGCGTGCGGCCAACGGAGTAATAGTCATCACGACCAAGAGCGGCAAGGCCGGAAAGACCAACGTGTCGTTCCGCAGCGACTGGGGCTTCTCCAACATGGCCGTAAATTATCGCCCGACGCTTAGCGGAGACGACCGCCGCGAGCTGCTATACACCGGCCTCAAGAACTACGCCATCTATCAGGGCGGCTATTCGGAGGCCGACGCCGAGGCATTTGCCGACAGCAACATCGACACCTTCGCGGCAAAACCTTCGACGGGGTGGACCGACTGGCTCGACCTGCTTACGCGCACAGGCTCGCACCAGAACTACCAGCTTAGCGTTACGGGAGGCAACGACCGCACAAAGTTCTACGCCTCTTTGGCTTACAACAAGCAGGAAGGCATACTCTACGACCAGGGGCTTGAGCGCTTCACCGGCAACGCCAACCTGACCCATAAGTTCGGACGCTTCGAGCTGCAGGTGACGAGCCAGTTCTCGCGTGTGCGCCAGGACAAGGTGAACGAATATCTAAGTTATGACGGTGCGCTGTTCAATTACGTTGCTGCGCAAAGTCCGTCGGACGTTGCGTATGACGAAGACGGCAATCTTGTGCAGAACAGCGGCGCGTACAGCTTCAACCCGTTGTACGAAGACGACCACAGCTCAAATGTCTACACGATGACAAAGGCGTTCAACACCGTCAAGCTGACATACAACATCTGGGACAACCTCAAACTGAGCGAGAAAATCTCTTACGACTACGTTCATGGCGTAGAGGACGTTCTTTGGGACAAGGAGTCGAAAAACGGAGGCAGCTACGGCGGCGTGTTCCAGCGTGCGATAAACTCTTACGGACAACTTAACACGCAGACACAGCTCTCATACGCCAAGGCATTCGGGCAGCACAACATTGACGCCTTGCTCGGCTTCGAGACCGAGGATTACGATTACCAGTATAACTATATGGCTGGTCAGGACTATCCGGGCAACCTCTACGAACTGGCAAACGCTGGCTCGACGAGCGCCGAAACGGCCACATCGTCATACCGCATGACGTCGTTCCTCGGCCGCGCCGACTACAACTACGCCGGCCGTTACTACTTCGGCGCAAGCTACCGTATGGACGGCACGTCGCGCCTTTCACGCGAAAACCGCTGGGGGTCGTTCTGGTCGGTGTCGGGAGCGTGGCGCTTTACCGACGAGAAATTCCTCTCGCCAGTGAAGAGTATGCTTACCGACGGCAAGCTGCGCCTGTCTTACGGTGTCAACGGAACGCAGCCGTCAAACTATTACAGCTACATGAACCTCTATTCATACGGCATAAAATACGACGGCACGTCGGGCATGGGAATAACCAGCCTGGCAAATCCCGACCTGAAATGGGAGAAGAACGCCACATGGAACATCGGTCTTGACCTGACCTTCATCAACCGCATCACACTTTCGTTCGACTACTACCAGCGCAAGACTTCCGACCTTATCTACGACATGCCGGTGTCGCAGACGAGCGGATACTACAACAGCGACTACACTTACACCATGCCGACGAACATCGGCGAGATGCAGAACAAGGGCTTCGAGCTTACCATAACGTCGGTGAACTTCGACAACAAGGACTTCAAATGGACTACGTCGCTCAACATGGCGCACAACAGCAACAAGCTGACAAAGCTTGACGGAGAGACCGACGAGATAACAAGCGGGCCGCTTATCCACCGCGTAGGCGAGCCGTATTACTCTTACTACCTGTACGAGTACGCCGGAGTTGACCCTGAAACGGGCAACGCCCTCTATTACATCAACGACGGAACGGAGAACGCCCGCAATACAACTACCGAGATTTCAGAGGCTAACCGAACCATTGTTGGCAGCCACCAGGCCACCATCGAGGGCGGAATCACCAACCAGCTGCGCTGGAAATTCATCGACCTTGGCTTCACCTTCACATATTCTTTGGGTGGAGAAGCGTTCGACTATACTCACGCCCTGTACGGCGGCGACGGCGACTATTACTACGGCGGAGTGCCTTCTTACTATGATTTGGACGAAATGTGGAGCGGCCCCGGCGACACTTCATGCACCCTGCCGAAGTTCGAGTACGGCAATACGGTGACCTATCTCTCGTCGCGCTGGCTCATGCCTACCGACTATCTGCGTCTGAAGAACCTTACGCTCGGCTTCACCCTGCCCAAGAACTGGATTAGTAAGATTGGCCTTAGCAAGGCAAGGGTGTACTTCTCGGGCAGCAACCTGCTTACATGGAAGTCTGACGACCTGCTCGTAGACCCCGAGATGCCAGTCAGCGGAGTGTGCCTTGTCGAGACGCCTGCGTACAGGACGTACACCTTCGGACTGGAGATTGATTTCTAAACGGATTTTTAATACAGAACAACAATGAAGACAACATTATTATATAAAGCATTGGTTTGCGCGGCGGTGGTTGCCGGTACGTCGTCGTGCGTCAACGACTGGCTCGACCAGGAACCGTCGACCGGTGTCGACGCGGGCAGCGCCGTGACAACCACTTCCGACCTTACAAGCGTGCGCGCCGGACTTTACGCCGCAGTGAAGGGCAACTCCTCGCTTACCGACTACTACGGACGGCAGATGTTTATATATGGAGACGTAAGGGGAGAGGACGTGCAGTACAACTGGATTGACGGTAGCGGGCGCGGCGACTTCTACTATTACATGACGTGCAGCACGGCCAGCGATTTCAACGGCAACGCCATCTGGCAGACGCCTTTCGTGGTGATAAGCCGCGCAAACTACGTAATCGACTACGCCGAGGGCGGCACGATAACCGACGCGGAGGACAACCAGGCCACCATTTCGCAGTATGCCGCCGAGGCAAGGGTGCTGCGTGCCATGGCGTTGTTCGACCTGACGCGCATCTACGGCACGCCTTACACCGAAGACCAGGGTGCTTCGCTCGGTGCGCCAATCATCACCGAGCCTGTGGACGACGCCGGGGCGAACAAGCCGGAGCGCAGTACGGTGGCCGAATGCTATACGCAGATAGAGCAGGACCTTACCGACGCTATCAACTCGGGTGCCCTGCCTGAGGACAAGACGCAGGGATATGTCAATCTGTGGACGGCCAAGGCGTTGCAGGTGCGTGTGTATATAACGAAGGGAGAGTGGGGCAACGCACTGTCCGTGGCTGAGGACATCATCGCTAACTCGCCGTACACGCTATGGACTACGTCGGAGTATGCCGACGCTTGGAACAAGAACAACTCGGCCCACGAGAACGAGCTGATACTCGAAATGAAGATTACCGACTCTACCGACTGGACCGACCGCGAGGGCATAGCCTACTGCTATGCCGACCTGTACGGGGTGGACGCCGCCGGCGGCTATGGCGACATTATCGTCACGAAGGACTTTTCTGAAATGTTGGCTTCTGACCCAGAGGACGTGCGCAACGACATCTTGCTGAAGCCTGTGGGCGACCCGTCGGTCTATACGTCGTATGGTGACGACTTCTGTGACTACGGAGTGTTCATCAACAAGTTGCCGCAGCCCGACGAGAACACCAGCGCAGCTTACCAGAACGTGCCCCTGCTGCGCCTCTCCGAGGTGTACCTCTCGGCTGCTGAGGCCGCTTTCCAGACCGGCGACCTGAGCCGTGCGGCCGAGCTTCTTAACAGCATAATAACCAACCGCACCACCGACGCGTCGAAAACCGTCACCGCCGGCGACATAACCCTTGACCGCATATACGTAGAAAGGCGCAAGGAGCTTGTGGGCGAGGGACAGAGATACTTCGACGTATTGCGCCGCGGCGAGACCGTAACGCGCTACACCGACGTGAACGACCGCGGCTGGCACGACGCCCTTAGCGAAGAGGCGCGCACGTTCAGCCGCGACTCCGAGAAGGCGCTGCCGCTTATTCCGCAGAGCGAGCTGGACGTAAACCCGAACATGCAGCAAAACCCTGAATACTAATACTCTCTCTGGTTAAATAAATAAATGAGTTCATACTCAGCCTCGCTCATGACCTGTGACAGTTACTAAAGTGAGGTGTGCGTTTCCAAGTCCCCTGCGGTCGGAAGTCCGTAGGGGACTTTTTCACTGCTGAAACACGGCAAATCGGAATGCAAAAGGCCACCTTTTGCACGCTGAAAGGCCACCTTTTACGAGCTAAAAGGCGGCATATTGCAAAGGCGTTGATAATCAACGGGTTGCAGGTTTGCCGCGGATGCCTTTCAAATCGTGGCTTTCCTGCGGCATTTCCGGCTTTGTCTGTATGGCCGTCTATATCGTTTTCGCTACGCCTGTAAACGGTATTGATGCTGACGGTAACCGAGTAATTTCATAAAAAAACGTTGTCTTTTGCGGTTAATAAGCCGCAAAACTTGCGGCTTATTAACCGCAAAATTGTATATTTGCAGAAAAATCAGGCTTATGTATATATACGAACATAAAGAATGGCCTTCCTTTTCGTGGGACAGTGAGGCTGTTGGTGAAAAACTGAACAAGGTACACAAGGCCGTAGGTTATCTGATGGGGCGGCTCAGCATGATTGGTTTTAATGACAAGATGTCGGCCGTGGTAGAAGCCATTTCGCATGACATCATTGCATCATCGGATATAGAAGGAGTTGAATTGGACAATGAACAGGTGCGCTCGTCGGTGGCCCGTCAGCTCGGAGTGCCGTCGCAGCATCAGACGGTGCCGTCCCGTTATGTTGACGGGGTGGTTGAGATGGCTCTTGACGCGACGGTAAATTTCAACGTTCCGCTTACAAATGAAAGGCTGTTCGGGTGGCATAACAGCCTGTTCCCGACAGGATGGAGCGGCGCTACAAAGATAGACGTAGCTAAATACCGCAGCGGAGAGATGAAGGTAATATCAGGAATGTTCGGACGGGAAAAGGTGCATTACGTTGCGCCTGCCCCTGAAAGGATAGGTGGGGAAATGAAGCGGTTTCTCGACTGGTTCAATTCCGATACGCATGACGGCTATGTGAAGTCGGCGATAGCCCATTTGTGGTTTGTCTGCATCCATCCTTTTGACGACGGAAACGGACGAATAGGGCGTGCCATCGCCGACATGGCGCTTTCACAGGTAGAACAATCCAAGATGCGTTTCTTCAGCATCTCGCGCCAGATAAACAAGGATAAAAAGCAGTATTACGACATATTGGAGAAAACACAAAAGGGCGGTTGTGAAATAACAGAATGGCTTATATGGTATCTTGACTGCCTGCTGCGTTCCGTCGGGCAGTCGGACGAGACTTTGTCCAAAGTGCTGAACAAGGCAGTGTTCTGGCAAAACCATACCGAAACAACTATCTCCGGGCGGCAACGCGATGTGCTGAACCTATATTTGGACGGTTATCCCGGCAAGCTGACGGCCAAGAACTGGGCAAAACGCGCGAAGGTGTCGCCCGATACGGCAACGCGTGATATCAAAGACCTTGTAGGGAAAGGCGTTTTGGTTCCAATGCAAGGCCGTGTCCGCGATGTGTTTTACGGCATACGATGCAGTGACACCGTTATTGTAATTCCCAAGCCTGAAGGATTATGATAGTCCTGCCCTTTTAGTTAATATGTGGCTTTTTGCCTTCTAAAAGGCCACCTTTTGCACGCTGAAAGGCCACCTTTTACGAGCTAAAAGGCGGCATATTGCAAAGGCGTTGATAATCAACGGGTTGCAGGCTTGCCGGGGATGCCTTTCAAATGACATTCGGCAATTCCGTTATGAGCATAGGCTATAATGCTTTTGAGGATTGCCATAACCTGACGGATTTTGTCTTCCCCAACACGCTGCGGTCGATAGGACGCCTGGCTTTTTCATATTGCAGGGGACTTACGAGGGTGTGCCTCCGACTGTGCTTGAACCGAGCCAGTTCACCCAGCAGAATTATGCCAACGCAACGTTGTATGTGCCTGAAGGCTCGCTGTCAGCCTACCAGGCTGCCGACCCGTGGATGAACTTCTATAGCATAAAGGAGTTTGAGACGACAGGCGTGTCGGATGTCGAGGCTGCCGGGTTAAGTGTTAGTGCTGGCGGTGGTAACATCATTGTAGAGAACGCTCATGGCCGCGTATCTGTCTACACCGTATCGGGCGCATTGATGGGCAGTGCCGATGCCGACGGCGGCCGCGTAACCATAGCCGTTCCGGGGCGTGGCGTATATGTCGTGAAGGCTGGCGGCAAGGCCATTAAGGTAAGTTTGTGAGGGTGAAGACCGTCAAATCGCGTTGCGATGTATATATAAAAAGGTGGTTGCGTTCATGGCGCAACCACCTTTTTATATTAATAAATATTGAGAAAAAACGTAAAATACGCTGTACATGTTGGATTTTTTTCCTAAATTTGCACGCAATAAATTTTCAAGTTATATATGTCATCATTTGTTGCAGATAAAATTGTAATGGACGGTTTGACTTTCGATGACGTCCTTTTAATCCCAGCTTATTCTGAAGTGCTGCCCAAGACGGTAGAGTTGAAAACACGTTTCACGCGCAACATAGCGCTGAACATCCCGTTTGTCACAGCGGCGATGGACACCGTTACGGAGTCGGCCATGGCCATAGCTATCGCCCGCGAAGGCGGCATTGGCGTAATCCACAAGAACATGCCGATAGCCGAACAGGCGCGTCAGGTTGCCATTGTGAAGCGCGCCGAGAACGGAATGATATACGACCCCGTGACTATCCGCCGCGGCTCTACCGTGCAGGATGCGCTCAACATGATGGCCGAATACCACATTGGAGGCATTCCCGTGGTTGACGACGAGGGCCACCTGGTAGGCATCGTGACAAACCGCGACCTGCGTTTCGAACGCCGTCTGGACAGGAAAATCGACGAGGTGATGACCTGCGACAACCTTGTGACCACGCACATGCGCACCGACCTTTCCGACGCTGCGCAGATATTGCAGGAGAACAAGATTGAGAAGCTTCCCGTTGTTGACTCTGACAACAAGCTCGTAGGCCTTATAACGTATAAAGACATAACCAAGGCGAAGGACAAGCCCATGGCCTGCAAGGACGAGAAGGGCCGCCTGCGCGTGGCCGCCGGAGTAGGAGTTACGGTTGATACGCTCGACCGCATACAGGCTCTCGTTGAGGCTAACGCCGACGCGATAGTGATAGACACGGCCCACGGACACTCAAAGGGCGTTGTTGAAAAACTGCGCGAGGCAAAGGCTTCGTTCCCCGGTGTTGACATCGTGGTAGGCAACGTGGCGACCGGTGAGGCTGCCAAGATGCTTGTCGAGAACGGAGCCGACGCCGTAAAGGTGGGCATAGGCCCTGGCAGCATCTGCACTACGCGCGTTGTAGCAGGTGTAGGCGTGCCGCAGTTGAGCGCCGTTTATGATGTGGCCTGCGCCTTGAAGGGCACCGGTGTGCCACTTATCGCCGACGGCGGACTGCGTTATTCAGGCGATGTGGTAAAGGCTTTGGCTGCAGGAGGTTATAGCGTGATGATAGGTTCGCTCGTTGCCGGAACGGAGGAAAGCCCCGGCGACACCATAATATTCAACGGACGAAAGTTCAAGAGCTACCGTGGAATGGGTAGTCTTGAGGCGATGGAGAACGGCTCGAAGGACCGTTACTTCCAGGCTGACACAAAGGACGTTAAGAAACTCGTGCCCGAGGGCATCGCAGGCCGTGTGCCCTATAAAGGCACTTTGCAGGAAGTAATCTACCAGCTTTGCGGCGGATTGCGTTCAGGCATGGGGTATTGTGGTGCTAAGGACATAGAGGCTCTGCACGGTGCGAAGTTCGTCCGCATAACGAATGCCGGCGTGCTTGAGAGCCATCCGCACGACATCTCAATAACAAGCGAGGCACCAAACTACTCAAGGCCCGAATGATATAGGGCACGCCAGTGGCAGGCGGACGGATAACGGGAAAACGGGCGACAGGACAAACCTTCGGCTATGTCCGCCATTCGACGGCATGTTGCCCGCCTGCTTGTCACTTGCCGATTTATAACTTATGTAAGATGAGATTTTTTTCAACCATAGCCGCCATGCTTCTTTGCGGAAGCATGGCTTGCGCACAGCAGGCGGATCCGGTGCTGATGAAAATCAACGGCAAACCCGTAACGCGCTCGGAGTTCGAGTATTCTTACAATAAAAACAACTCCGCCGACGTTATTGACAGGAAAACCGTTGACGAATACGTAGACCTTTTCATCAATTACAAGTTGAAAGTGGCCGCTGCGCTCGACGCCAAACTTGACACGCTGTCATCTTTCAAGCAGGAGTTTGCCCTGTACCGCGACCAGGAAGTGCGTCCCGCATTTGTCGACAGCACCGCCTTGCTGGCTGAGGCCAAGGCCGTGTACGACCGCACAAAGGAGCACATCGGGCCGCGCGGACTTGTCAAGCCGGCACATATATTAATGTATGTGGAACAGAAAAGCCCTACGGCAAAGTATGAGGAAGCACGCCGTAGGGCCGATTCCTTATACAATGTGCTGAAGACTGGGGCCGATTTTGCCGACCTTGCGCGCAAGTATTCGCAAGACCCCGGTTCGGCGAAAAACGGCGGAGAACTGCCGTGGATTCAGCCCGGACAGACCTTCAAGGAGTTTGAGGATGCGGCGTATGCCTTGCAGCCGGGGCAGATGAGCGGCGTTGTAGAGTCTCCCGTGGGCTTCCACATCATCCTGATGAAGGCGCGCAAGCAACTCGAACCGTTTGACTCGCTCAAGAACAGCATTCTTACCTTCATAGAAAAGCGCGGAATGCGCGAGCGCATCATAGACAGGACTATCGACGAGATGGTGAAAGCATCGGACGGAAAGCTGTCGAAGGAAGATGTCATAAGCCGCAAGGCTGACGAACTGTCGGCTGAAAATCCAGAATTGAAGTACCTTTTGCAGGAATATCATGACGGTCTTCTGCTCTATGAAATAAGCAACCGGACGGTATGGGAGAAGGCGGCTAAGGACGAGGAAGGCCTTGCTGCGTATTTCAAGAAGAACAAGAAACGGTATTATTGGACAGAACCGAGATACAAGGGCATGGTGTATCATGTGAAGTCGAACGACGATGTGAAGGCCGTTCGCGAGTGTGTCGAAGATGTACCGTTCAGCAAGTGGGCCGATGTTCTCCGCTCTACGTTCAACAACGATTCTGTTCTTAGGATACGTGTGGAGAAAGGAATATTCAAGGAAGGCGATAACGCGTACATCGACAAGATGGTTTTCGGCAAGGATACAACCGTCACCCAGCTCAAGGATTTTCCCATAGACGCGGTTTACGGCAAGCTTCTCAAGAAGAAACCTGAGGGATACGAGGATGTAAGAGGGCTTGTCACTGCAGACTATCAGGAAATGCTTGAAAAGCAGTGGGTGGCCGAATTGAGGAAGAAATACCCTGTCGAGGTTTACCGCGACGTGTTGGAAACAGTAAACAAGCATAGCAAATAAACATATGAAGATAAAAGGTAAAACGGCCTTGTGGCTTGCTTTGTCGGTGTTTTTCATTGCCGGCATCAAGGCAAGTGCGGCAGGCTACGGGGCGGTGGACGACGGTTCTGCCGACGCACAGGTGGATTCGGTCAATGCAGAGCCTAATCCAGCCAGCGTGGTTGACGAGGTGGTATGGGTTGTCGGAGACGAGGCCATCCTGTTGTCCGATGTCGAGAACGTCAAGATGCAGAGCGAGATGGACGGTATGAAGTGGGATGGCAACCCCGATTGCCTAATCCCGGAACAGCTGGCCGTTCAAAAGCTGTTCCTGCATCAGGCTGCCATCGACTCGGTGGAAGTGACCGAATCGGATGTGGCACGCAGTGTTGAGGAGCAGATAAACTATTGGATTCAGACGGCAGGAGGCAAGGAAAAGCTTGAGGAATACAAGAACATGAGCCTTTCCGAGCTTCGTCAGACGCTGCATGACGACTTCCGTGACAGGCTCATGATTGACCGTGAGAGGGAGCAGCTGGTGCAAGACATCGCCGTGTCGCCGGCCGATGTGCGCCGTTATTTCAGCAGTTTGCCGGAAGATAGTCTGCCAATCGTTCCTACGGAGGTGGAAATTCAGATTATAACCCGTGAGCCGAAGGTCGCACAGACAGAGATAGACCGTGTGAAAAACGAGCTTCGCGACTATACGGAACGTGTCACCAAGGGCGAGACTTCGTTCGCAACGCTAGCCACATTGTATTCGGAAGACCCGGGAACGGCGCGCCAGGGCGGTGCGTTTCAGGATTATGTAGGACGCGGTATGCTTGACCCTACGTTCGCCAACGTGGCCTTCAACCTGACCGACCCGAAGAAAATATCAAAGATTGTGGAAACGGAGTTCGGCTTCCACATCATCCAGCTGATTGACAAACGCGGCGACAAAATCAAGGTAAGGCACATTTTGCTGAAGCCGAAGGTGACGCAGGAAGAGATTGACATGGCCAAGTCGCAGCTTGACTCGATAGCAGACAACGTCCGTGCGGGCAAGTTCTCGTTTGAAGAGGCCGCCTCGTTCTTGTCGGACGACAAGGACACGCGCAACAACAACGGCCTTATGGCGAATATGGGGAACGACGGCCGCATGACGAGCCGCTTCCAGATGCGTAGTCTTCCGTCTGAAATAGCGAAGGTGGTGGACACGCTTAAGGTTGGAGAGGTTTCCGCTCCGTTCCAGATGATAAGCGAGAAGAACGGCAAGACGATATGCGCCGTGGTGAAACTGAAGAACCGTGTCGAGACGCATCGTGCCACAATCACCGAAGACTTCCAGACGATGAAGAACATTGTCCTGGCCAAGCGCAGGGAGGAATTCATCGAGAAGTGGATTCAGGACAAGATAAAGACTACGTATGTGCGTATCAACGACCGCTATAAAGGTTGTGATTTCCGTTACGAAGGTTGGATTAAATGACGAAAAACTATAATATCAAGGCTATTTTCCGTGGGCATAGGGTGCTGATAGCGGCAGTCCTATGCCTTTTTGGGCTTAGCCTGGTGCAGTCGCGCCAGGCTCCGAAGAAGAAGGCGCGTGCCAAGGACAACGAGCGCGTATACCTGATTCACGCCGACCGCCTGTGGTTCGACCAGTTCGGCCCGGTGCCCGGTGCGCAGGTTCTCAACGGCAATGTGGCGTTCAGCCACAAGGGAGCGAAGCTGTATTGCGACAGCGCTTACTTTTATCAGGAAAGCAATTCGTTCCGCGCTTTCGGCCATGTCAGGATGTATCAGGGCGACACTTTGTCGCTGTTCAGTGACTATGCGTATTACGACGGCAACGACCAGATGGCGGAGGCGCGCTACAACGTTGTGCTGACCCACCGCAAGACGAAACTCTACACCGACAGCCTGAACTACGACCGTCTGTACGGCATAGGCTATTTCTTCGAGGGAGGCAAGATGATTGACAAGGACAACGTACTCGTTTCGGATTGGGGCGAGTACGATACGGAGACGCGCCGGGCCGTGTTCAATTACAGCGTAAACCTTAAGAACCCTAAGTTCGTGCTTGAGACCGACACCCTTCACTACGACACCCAGACGTCAATAGCCCACATTGTAGGTCCTTCAAAAATCACGTCGGACGGCAGTGTAATCCACACCTCACAGGGATATTATGACACTGACAAGGATTTTTCAAGGCTGTATGGCCGTTCCACGCTTGAGAACAACGGCAAGACGCTGACCGCCGACAGCCTTTTCAACGACGACAAGACCAAGATAAGCGAGGGCTTTGGCAACGTGGTGTACAACGATACGGTGAACAAGAACGCCATGACAAGCAACTACTTCTGGTACAACGACAGTACCGGCTACGCATGGGCTACCGACAGTGCCGTGCTGAAAGACTACTCGCAGGGCGACACCCTGTTTGTACATTCGGACACGATGAAGGTGTACACGTTCAACATCAATACGGACTCGGTGTACCGCACTGCACATTGTTATTATAAGGTAAGGGCGTTCCGCTCCGATGTGCAGGCCGTGTGCGATTCGCTTGTGTACAACACGCAGGACTCGTGCCTCACCATGTACAAAGACCCTATTACTTGGAATGTCAACCGCCAGCTGCTTGGCGAGGTCATCAAGGTGTACATGAAAGACTCCACCGTTGACCGCGCCCATGTCATCAACCAGGCTCTTTCGGTAGAGATGCTGCGCGACAGCCTGAAGTTCAATCAGGTAGCGTCGCGCGAGATGTTCGGTTTCTTCGAAAACGGGGAAATCCGTAAGACCGAAGCCGTGGGCAACGTGCAAGCCATTTACTATATGCAGGACGACCGGGACAGCTCGTTCACCAACATGGGCTACATCGAAACTGACACAATGCGCATGTTCATGAAGGATAGGAAGCTGGAGCGTATATGGACGTGCAAGCAGACGGGCAGGATGTACCCGATAACGCAAATCCCGCCAGACAAGAAGACATTGCCGTCTTTCGTGTGGTTTGACTACATCCGTCCGCTCGACAAATACGACATATTCAACTGGCGCGGCAAGGCGAGCGGCACCGAGTTGAAAAACATTTCGCGGCGTCCGGCTCCGTTGCAGGTCATAGGCAGTGGCGGAGTGGTTACGGATGGAGGACCGGTAAATGTTCCGGCCGCGGCGGCTGCTCCATCCGAAGCAACCGGCACACCGCCAGAAGTGACAGATAAGCCGGCAAAAGAGGCCGTCAAGCCTGACGAGGCGCAGCAGCCGCAGGCAGCTGAGGAGTGACGGAGGATTGCCGTATGGGACTTTTCAATCAGCGGAAACCGCGCCGTTTCAGCCATAGGTACATCTTTGTTGACGAGCGCAAGGACAAGCTTCGTGACGTTGAGCGGCGTGCGAAGGCAGAGCTTGGCATGGGAGCGCCTGACCCTCATGGGCGCGACAGGCTGCGCGGCGTATTCCTGAACGCTACGCGCCACGCCTCAAGCCGCCGCGAGCGCCGTCTTGCCGGAGGCTTTGTACTTACGTATGGAGCCATCCTCGTGTTGTTGGTAATTCTCGTAGCAGTGTGGAAAATGCTGCTTTCCATGTGATGGCTGCCGGCGTGCCATTGTGGGGTTGACAATTTGTCTGTCAGTCCCGAATTTCCATACAGTCAGTAATCAATTGAAAACCAGTGTGTTACGAAACGCTTTGCAAAAGGCCGTCTTTCGCCTTGCAAAAGATGGCTTTTTGCAGTGTAAAAGGCCGCCTTTTGCAAGGCGTTTTGCCGTATTTTGAAAGCCGGCATGTTGTCGGCACGGTTTTTGCAACTTACATTTACAGCTGAAATACATTATAATACGATGAGTGACATAATACAACTGCTGCCGGATTCGGTGGCCAACCAGATAGCCGCAGGCGAGGTGATACAGCGCCCCGCGTCGGTAGTCAAGGAGCTTGTTGAGAACTCCATCGATGCCGGTGCAAAGACGATAAACGTGCTTGTGACTGATGCCGGGCGCACGTCGATACAGGTCATCGACGACGGTTGCGGCATGTCGGAGACCGACGCGCGCATGTCTTTCGAACGTCACGCCACGTCGAAAATCCGCAAGGCCGACGACCTGTTCGCCCTTCACACGATGGGCTTCCGCGGAGAAGCCCTTGCTTCCGTCGCTGCGGTTGCGCAGGTGGAACTCCGAACGCGGATGCAGTCTGACGACATAGGTACGCACCTGTCGGTCGCCGCGTCGAAGGTGACAGGGCAGGAGCCGGTGTCATGCCCCGTTGGAACAAACTTCTCGGTGGAAAACTTGTTTTACAACGTGCCGGCAAGGAGGAAGTTCCTCAAGTCGAATGCCACCGAGTTGAGCAACATAATCACTGCCTTCGAACGCATAGCGCTGGTATATCCCGGCGTAAGTTTCACCCTGCACAGCAACGGTTCGGAAACGTTTAACCTGAAAAGTGGCAACCTGCGCCAGCGCATCGTTGACATTTTCGGAAAGAAAATCAACGCCGACCTGCTGCCGATAGGCGTAGAAACCACCATCTGCACCATCAAGGGGTTTGTAGGAAAGCCGGAGGCTGCACGCAAGAGGGGAGCCCACCAGTATTTCTTCGTCAACGGACGGTACATGAAGCATCCCTATTTCCACAAGGCGGTGATGACCGCCTACGAGCGTATTGTGCCTGCCGGAGAGCAAGTTCCGTACTTCATCTATTTCGACATAAACCCCGAAGACATCGACGTAAACATACATCCTACGAAAACCGAGATAAAGTTTGAGAACGAGCAGACCGTGTGGCAGGTGCTGCTGGCTGCCGTAAAGGATGCCATAGGGCGGTTCAACGATGTCCCGTCAATCGATTTCGATACCGAAGGAAAGCCCGACATCCCTGTGTTCGGGCAGGGAAACGGTCAGGCGCAGATGCCGAAAGTGGATTACAACCCGTCGTACAACCCATTTAAAAGCTCACAGTCATACGTGCCGAAAGGGCAGGGGGCAGGCTCCGCCGACGGTTGGGAACAACTTTACGGAGATGCCGCCGGCGGCGGCTTTGACGACGTGCAGGACGGTAGCGGAAACCCAGGCGGACTCTTCGGTACGGCGTCAGGCGCTGACAACGGCGCAGGCGTGGCGGAGGAAAAGTCGCCCGCGCATTACCAATATAAGGGAAAGTACATCATGACGGCAGTGAAGTCGGGCCTTATGATGATTGACCAGCACCGCGCGCACATGCGTATTCTCTATGAGAAATACATGGCGCAGATGGAAGGCAGGGGCGGAGCCTCGCAGCAGACGCTGTTCCCCGAGATGGTGACTTTCACCCCGTCGGAAGATGTCATGTTGCAGAAGATGCGCCAAGACCTTGACAGCCTCGGCTTCGACCTTGCTCCGCTTGGCGGCGGCAGCTACTCAATCAACGGTGTGCCGGCCGGTCTTGACGGCGTTGATTTTGCCAAGATGCTGAAGAATATGCTCGCCGAATATGCCGAGACGGGCCTTTCCGCAACCGACGGAGTGCGCCGCATGCTGGCCATGCAGCTTGCGCGCGGAGCGGCGATACCCTACGGTCAGGTGCTCAACAATGCCGAGATGGAGAATATTGTGAACGAATTGTTTACATGTTCGAACGTCAACTATTCTCCCGACGGCAAGGCAGCCGTGGCCGTACTAAAGCAACAGGACATCGAACGGCTCTTTGGCTGAAATGGAGTGATAAGTGGCATTTTGTTCGGAAAATGCTTATGGAAGTGTAAAATAAATTCAAAAAAACGATAAGTGTTTGAGATTTATTACTATCTTTGCAATGTAGAGCCTGCATAGAAAGCAGGCGCGGACAAATGTTTTATTGATTGTTTAATATTTAAGAGTTATGAAGAAATTATTTATCGCATTGTTTTTCGCATGTGCATCTGTGACAGGTATGGCACAGAACGCGGACATTACGGAAAAGTACAGCGTTGCGACCAATTCGTTTTGGAGCAACTGGTTCATCCAGGGTGGCGTGACATGGGAAGCATGGTACGGCAATTATGAGGACGGCATGGGCTTCTCCAAGAACCCGTTTAAGGCGTTCCGTTCAAACCCCGGATTCTCTATCGGCATCGGTAAATGGTTCACCCCCGGCCTCGGACTCCGCACAAAGTTCCAAGGAGTGTGGGGTAAGTCAGTATGGAACGACGAGAACATCGATACTGACAACAAGTATTGGATTTTGCGCGAGGATGTTTTGTTCAATTTGAGCAACCTCTTCTGCGGTTACAACGAAGACCGCGTGTGGAACTTCATTCCGTTCATCGGAGGCGGACTTGGCCGTTCATGCACCTACAACGACTATGCAGTAGGCTTTACTCTCGGTATCTTGAACGAGTTTTGGGTTAACAAGCGTCTTGCCATCAACTTTGAAATCGGATGGAACCGCTATGAAAGCAGCCTGTGCGGAATGCCTGCAGACTATGGCGAAGGCATAATGAGCCACCCCAACCATGTATATGCAGAGGTGGGTGTGACGTTCAACCTTGGCAAGACAAGGTGGAAGAAAGTGCCCGATGTGGATGCCATCAAGGCTTTGTCGCAGTCGCAAATCGATGCGCTCAACGCACAGCTGGCCGACGAAAAGGCTGAAAACGAACGCCTGAAGAACGAGCTTGCCAACAAGAAGACCGAGCCTACGGTAAAGGTTGAGAAAGAATATGTAACCAATCCGGTATCTGTATTCTTTAACATCGACAAGGCGGACATCGCTTCAAAGAAAGACCTTGTCAACGTGAAGAATCTTGCCGACTATTCTAAGGACAACGACGCGAAACTCATTGTAACCGGATATGCCGACAGTGCGACCGGTTCTGCCGAGTACAACCGCGAGCTTTCACAGAAGCGTGCCGAGACCGTTGCTGACGAACTCGTGAACATGGGTGTTAAGAGAGAGAACATCCAGATTGTTGCAAACGGTGGAGTTGACACTCTCGTGCCGCCTTCTTACAACCGCCGCGCTACTGTAGAGCTTGCCAAATAACGGATGCTTGCAGAATGAAACACAAGGATGCTCCGCCTGAAGCGGGGCATCCTTTTTTATATAAGGAATGTGTCCGTTTTGCCTTGATAGAGCTCCATTTCAACCATTGGCAGGCATATTCTTTTCACTTTTCATCAAAAAAGCGGCTGAAAATTTGGTTGTTTGATAAAAAAGGCATACCTTTGCGCTCGCTTAAGACAACGAAGGGCGCATAGCTCAGCTGGTTTAGAGCATCTGCCTTACAAGCAGAGGGTCGGGGGTTCGAATCCCTCTACGCCCACTAAAAAAAGCCATTGCACATTGTGCAATGGCTTTTTTGTTTGCAAACAATGGACAAGCTGACAGGCAGGTCTGTGAATATCGCCTGGTGATGGTAATGATACCGGTTACCGCCAACAACTCATGTACACTTCCCCGTCAGTCCTTCGCCGGTTTGTCTACAAATGAAAAGTCCCACAACATTCAATGTTGTGGGACTTTCTGTTCGTGGGCGCTGAGGGATTCGAACCCCCGACCCTCTGCTTGTAAGGCAGATGCTCTAAACCAGCTGAGCTAAGCGCCCTTCGTTGTCTTAAGCGAGTGCAAAGATACGGCAATTTTTCTTTCCTGCAAAATTTTATCAATGTTTTTTTGCTTTTTGGCTGAATTTTGTTCGGTTCGTGGCGGTTTCAACGGCGTTTCATGGTTGGAAACCCTGTTTTTTGCCTGATGTGAAACCATGTTCGGCCATGTGGAAAAGCGTGTTTTGTGTTTGGCTGGATGCCGTAAAACCATGGCTTGTGTAACACGCTGTGGTTCAGTGCATTGTAAAAGGCCTTCTTTTACGTTGCAATTGATGGCCTTTTAGACGGTAAAAGACGGCCTTTTGCATTCCAAAAGGCCGTCTTTTGTAAAACCGTTAGCCGCCGGCCGTCATAGCTTGTACAGCTCGTTGGCGGCCATGAGGTCAACTTTCTTTTCGGCAAGGATGCTTTCGCAGTTGTCAAGGTCGGTCGGCCTGATTACTATGTGGGCCACGTCGCCGCATGCGAACGAGTACATGTATTCGATGAACACACCCTTGTCAGACAGGTATTTGAGCACTTTTGCCAGCGAGCCGCTGGTGTTCGGGCAGGTGAACCCTATGACATCGCTGATGCGCACGGTGAAATCGGCCTCTTCAAGAGCGCGTTTGGCCGCCTCTGGATCGGACACGATGCAGCGCAGTATGCCGAAGTCTGAATTGTCGGCTATGCTCATGGCCGACAGGTTTATGCCTGCCTTGCCAAGCACTTCGGCCACTTCTGTGAGCTGGCCTGACTTGTTTTCGAGGAACACTGATAACTGTTTTGCTAACATATTGAAGTAGTTTTATGTTTGTGTGACGTTGTAAGGCCCGGCTTGCCTTCGTTTGCAAACTTACATTAAATCTCTGGAATATCCGCCGAATTGCAGCAGATTAACGCAACAGAATTTGATAATTAGGGAGTTAGAGGAAAAACGCAGAAGTTGGGCAGACAGTTGAAA
>URUK01000036.1 GCA_900551055.1 uncultured Prevotella sp.
CTCTAACTTGAATCCCGTATTTTCCATTTACACAAAATATTTTATAGTGCCCCGCCGTCCGCCGTCGGCGCTGGCATTGCAGCGCGGTTATTTCGTGGGTAAATATTAGCGTTAGCTATTATTCTTGTTCTTATAGTAAAACTTTATAATAAGATACTCTTAAAACAAGTTTTTTCAACTTTATAAAAGTATATATTGCAATTGGAATAGTCGTATTGATTTTTTCATTTACACCTTATTATCAAATAAAAATTATATAAAACATGAAAATACAAGGCTATTTAGAATCAGAAGGAATTATTGTAAAAATATCCTCTGTGGAAGATATTAAAAACTTCCTTGAAAAGTTAGGACGAACTATAAATGAAATTACAGAAATTGAACTTGACAAATTAGTATTTTTTAAAGTCAACAGTATGCCTAGTACATATAAATTAATTGACGACTGTAATGTAAAATACAAAACGAATCCTTTAATCTGTCTTACATGTTACAATGCATTTTTAAAACCTTTCTCTTTTATAAATAGCTATAAAATAAAAGACGGAACAATAGCAATAAATCAAGGTGCATTCAGGAAGCATCATAATGAAGTGGATAGATTTGAAAGTGTATATATGCCTGACACAATTATTATAATAGGCCCAAGTGCCTTTCAAGATAGAACTTTATTAAAACATGTGAAATTACCAAATAACTTGTTGAAAATAGGTGGTTACGCATTTTCTAATTGCTTATCATTAACTACATTAGAGCCATTTAAGTCATTAAAATATATTGGAGCTTTTGCCTTCAAAAATAGCGGAATAAAAACTATTACAATTCCTGCAAGTACCATAAAAATAGGAAGCGGAGCATTTTCTAATTGCCAATTATTAAATTCTGTCACATTTGAAGGTGTACCTATGGATATTGGTTCCAATATATTTGGACAATGCCCCAATTTGTCTGAAATAAAAATACCTCATGGAAGTTTTGAGTATTTTGAAAAAGCATTATTTCCTTTAAATAAAGAAATAATCAAAGAAAATTAATACATGTCATAATTTTATTTGCGGATTTGCAATCATAACTGTAAATTTGCAAAAACTAAATTACATTAACAGTCCGTCCTAAACCTCTCCATATAATAACAAAGGCTTAGGACGGATTTGTTTTTCTGTTATTTTACCCTTTTACCTTTCTACCTTTTTACCTTTTTTATTATCTTTGCATCTTGGATTATTGCATACAAACAAAAACAAGATACGAAGCAATGGAATACAACTTCAACGAGATTGAGAAAAGATGGCAAAAGAGGTGGGCCGAGATGAAGACCTACCACGTGACGGAGGACACGCAGAAGCAGAAGTTCTACGTGCTCAACATGTTCCCTTACCCCTCGGGGGCGGGGCTGCACGTGGGACATCCGCTCGGCTACATCGCCTCTGACATATACGCGCGCTACAAGCGCCTGAAGGGCTTTAACGTGCTCAACCCGATGGGCTACGACGCTTACGGACTGCCGGCCGAGCAGTACGCCATACAGACGGGACAGCACCCGGCCGTGACGACGGAGCAGAACATCAACCACTACCGCGAACAGCTGGACAAAATCGGCTTCTCGTTCGACTGGGACAGGGAGGTGCGCACGTGCGACCCGAAGTATTACCACTGGACGCAGTGGGCGTTCATCAGGATGTTCAACTCTTACTACGACAACGCGCAGCAGAAGGCCAGGCCGATAGAGGAGCTTGAGAAGCGCCTCGCCGAGCGCGGCACCGAGGGCTTGGACGCGGCCTGCTCGGAAGAGCTGAAGCTGACGGCTGCGGAGTGGAACGCCATGACGGAGAAGCAACGGCGCCACACGCTGATGAACTGGCGGCTGGCTTACCTCGGCGAGACGATGGTTAACTGGTGCGCCGGACTGGGCACGGTGCTGGCCAACGACGAGGTGGTTGACGGCCTGAGCGTGCGCGGCGGCTATCCCGTGGTGCAGAAGAAGATGATGCAGTGGTGCCTCCGCGTCAGCGCTTACGCACAGCAGCTGCTCGACGGACTTGACACGGTGGACTGGACGGAGTCGCTAAAGGAGACGCAGCGCAACTGGATAGGACGCTCGGAAGGAACGGAGATAGAGTTTGAAGTGAAGAACGAAGAACGAAGAACGAAGAATTCAAATCCTTCAGAGCAAGACAATTCTTCACTCTCCACTCTTCACTCTCCACTCAAATTCACCATCTTCACCACCCGTGCCGACACCATTTTCGGCGTAACGTTCATGGTGCTTGCGCCGGAAAGCGAGCTTGTGCCTAAAGTCACCACGCCTGAACAGAAGGCCGAGGTGGACGCCTACCTCGAAAGGACGAAGAAGCGCACAGAGCGCGAGCGCATCAGCGACAGAAGCGTCAGCGGCGTATTCTCGGGCAGCTACGCCGTAAATCCGTTCACGGGCGAGGACATTCCAATCTGGATTTCAGACTACGTGCTGGCCGGTTACGGCACCGGAGCCATCATGGCCGTGCCTGCGCACGACTCGCGCGACTACGCTTTCGCCAAGCATTTCGGACTGGAGATACGTCCGCTCATCGAGGGCTGCGACGTAAGCGAGGAGAGCTTCGACGCCAAGGAAGGCACGGTTTGCAACTCGCCGAAGAGTGGGGTAGAGGCCATTCACGGCTTCTCGCTTAACGGACTGTCAGTAAAGGAAGCAATACAGAAGACGAAGGACTTTGTAAAAGCCAACAACCTCGGCCGCGTGAAGGTGAACTACCGCCTGCGCGACGCCATCTTCTCGCGCCAGCGTTACTGGGGCGAGCCGTTCCCGGTGTACTACAAGGACGGCGAGCCTTACATGCTGCCGGAGGACTGCCTGCCGCTGGAACTGCCCGAGATAGACCAGTACAAGCCTACGGAGACGGGCGAACCGCCGCTGGGACACGCAAAGATGTGGGCGTGGGACACGGCGAACCGCCGCGTCGTTGACAAATCGCTGGTTGACAACGTTACCGTATTCCCGCTCGAACTGAACACGATGCCGGGCTTCGCCGGTTCGTCGGCTTACTATTTGAGGTACATGGACCCGGCCAACGGCCGTGCCCTCGTAAGCCCCGAGGCCGACCGGTACTGGCGCAACGTCGACCTGTACGTGGGCGGAACGGAGCACGCCACGGGCCACCTCATCTACTCGCGCTACTGGAACAAGTTTTTGCACGACATCGGAGTGTCGTGCGAGGAGGAACCGTTCAAGAAGCTCGTCAACCAAGGCATGATACAGGGACGAAGCAACTTCGTGTACCGCGTGAACCAACAGCCCCTCGAGGGGGAATGCCGGAATGGCGACGAAGGCAACCAGTCATCCCCACTCGGGGGGATTGAGGGGGGGCTATTCGTCTCCTTCGGCCTGAAAGACAAGTACGACACAACCCCGATACACGTCGATGTGAACATAGTACACGGCGACGTGCTCGACATCGACGCCTTCAAGGCATGGCGGCCGGAGTACGGGAACGCCGAGTTCATCATGGAAGACGGCAAGTACGTGTGCGGCTGGGCCATCGAGAAGATGTCGAAGTCGATGTACAACGTCGTCAACCCCGACATGATTGTAGAGAAGTACGGCGCCGACACGCTGCGCCTGTACGAGATGTTCCTCGGCCCGGTGGAGCAGAGCAAGCCGTGGGACACCAACGGAATAGACGGCTGCCACCGCTTCCTAAAGAAGTTCTGGAGCCTTTACTGCGACAAGGACGGCATGAAGGAGCTGGCCGGCGGCGAGGCAACGGCTGAGGAACTGAAGAGTGTACACAAGCTGATAAAGAAGGTAACGCAGGACATCGAGGCGTTCAGCTACAACACGTCGGTGGCCGCCTTCATGATATGCGTCAACGAACTGTCGCAGATGAAGTGCCGCAACCGCGCGCTGCTGACCGACCTCGTGGTGCTGATCGCCCCCTTCGCGCCGCACATCGCCGAGGAGCTGTGGCACGCATTGGGCAACGACACAACCGTGTTCGACGCCGCATGGCCCGAGTACAACGAGAAATTCCTCGTCGAGTCGACCGTCAGCCTGACCGTATCGTTCAACGGCAAGGCCCGCTTCCAGATGCAGTTCGCCGCCGACGCCGACAACAAGACCATCGAGGACACCGTCCTTGACGACGACCGCTCGAAGAAATACATCGGCGAGAAGAACGTCGTGAAGGTAATCATCGTGCCCAAGAAGATTGTGAATATAGTAATCAAATAGTCAACAAGTTGACAAGGGACAAGTTGACAAGAGACAAGTCAACGAGGGACAAGTCAACAAGGGACAAGTTGACAAGGGACAAGTCAACTCGTCTCTCGTCCCTCGTCCCTTGTCAACTAAAAAACAAAATACCATGATACACCAAGCAGTGAAAAACGAGCTGAAGGACTACCTCAACATAACGCTCGGCCTGATGCTCTACACATTCGGCTTCACAGTGTTCCTGCTGCCATACGAAATCGTGACAGGCGGCATAGCCGGAATAGGAGCCGTAGTGTTCTACGCCACGGCGTTCCCCGTGCAGTACACGTTCTTCATCATCAACGCCGTGCTCATAGTGGCCGCGCTGAAGATACTTGGCTGGCGCTTCCTGATGAAGACAATCTACGCCACGTTCATGCTCACGTTCCTGCTTGAAGTGGCGCAGGACGTGGTTGTTCAGCCCGACGGCACGTTCTACAAGCTGCTGGGCGACGGCAACGACTTCATGTCGCTCGTCATCGGCTGTATGATGACAGGCACGGCGCTGGCCGTAGTCTTCCTCAACAACGGCTCGACGGGCGGCACCGACATCATAGCCGCCGCCGTGAACAAATACCGCAACATATCGCTGGGCCGCGTGATACTGGCCATCGACGTGTGCATAATCGGCAGCTGTCTGTTCATCGACACGTTCGGCCCCATAGAACTGCGGTTGCAGAAAGTGGTGTTCGGCTTCTGCACGATGTTCATCGAGTGCTCGATGCTCGACTACGTGATGAACCTCCAGCGGCAGTCGGTACAGTTCTTCATCTTCTCCAAGAAATACCAGGAGATAGCCAACGCCATAGCCAAGACCACCGACCACAGCCTGACGATACTCGACGGCCACGGATGGTACAGCGGCAAGCCTACCAAAGTGGTGTGCCTGCTGGCGAAGCGGCGCGAGAGCGTTACGATATTCCGGCTGATAAAGTCGATAGACCCCAACGCGTTCGTCAGCCAAAGCTCCGTAATCGGCGTCTACGGCGAAGGCTTCGACCAGATAAAAGTGCGAGTGCCGAAGAAGAAAAATTAAAATTCATAGGACCTATAAGCCCTATAAGCCCCATAAGTCCTATAAGCCCTATAAAAAGCCCATACCCCGCCAGGCCAATAATTATGAATTGTGAATTATGAATTGTGAATTAAAGATAGTTTTCGCCACGAACAACGCCCACAAGCTGGCCGAGATACGCGAGATGCTCGACGGCAGCGGCATAGAAGTGCTCTCGCTCGCCGACATCGGCTGCCACGACGACATACCCGAGACAGCCCCCACCATAGAAGGCAACGCCATGCAGAAAGCCGAATACATATACAACAAGTACGGACTAAGCTGCTTCGCCGACGACACCGGACTCGAAGTGCGCGCCCTCGGCGGCGCACCCGGAGTGCTCTCGGCACGCTACGCCGGCGGCCAAGGACACGACAGCGAAGCCAACATGGCCAAACTGCTCGACGAAATGCGGCCTTTCACCGACCGGAAGGCACGCTTCCGCACGGTAATATGCCTCATCCTTGCAAACGACTCTGAGCCAGTGACTTTCGAAGGCGTGGTGAACGGCGAGATAACCACCGAAAAGCAGGGCACCGCCGGCTTCGGCTACGACCCCCTGTTCCGCCCCGACGGATACGACGGAACCTTCGCCCAGCTCGGCCACGAGGTGAAAAACAAGATTTCACACCGCGCCCTGGCCGTAAGGAAACTCGTGGAATACCTTAGAAAGGTAAAAAAGTAAAAAGATGAAAAGGTAAAAATAAAAAGGTGAAAAGGTAAAAAAATAAAATTAAAAGGGTAAAAAGGTAAAAAAGTAAAAGGGTGAAAAAGAAAGGTAAGGAAGTGGAAAGGAAGATTAAGAAAACAGTTCTTTGCACGCTGCTGGCTACGGCCATGATGGCGGCAAGCAACGGAGCCTCGGCGCAAAACACAGGCAGATGGACGCTGTACACCAGCTACAACGACATAACCGAAATAGAGCCGGCAGGCGGAAACGTCTTCGTACTGGCATCGGAAAACGTCTACTCGTACAACGCCGGCGACGCCTCGATAACCACATACGACAAAACCAGCACGCTATCCGACGCCGGAATAACCCACATAGCATGGGCATCGCAGGCGCGGCGGCTCGTCATAACTTACGAAAACTCGAACATCGACCTGCTCGCCGCTGACGGCGCAACGCTCAACGTGCCCGACCTCTACCTCTACGAAACCACCGACGACAAGACAATCAACAACATATACACCTACAACCAGTACGCCTACATAGCGACAGGCTTCGGCGTCGTGAAGCTCAACACGCAGGAAGGCACTATGGAAGAAAGCTACCGGCTGGGCTTCGCCGTGGACTACTGCTACATAGACGGCAACCGGATATACGCCGCCTCGCGCACCGACGGCACATACTCCGCCGACATGGACAGCAACCTGCTCGACCCCGCAAGCTGGACAAGGACGGGCGGCTACACCGAAAGGAACGTTGACCGCACAAACGTACACGACCCCTCGACCGGCTACTGGTGGACAACCACCGACGACGGCCGCCTGACCTACTACACCGTCGACGCCGAAGGCAACCGCACATACATGACCGAAGGCGTAGCCCCCGACGGCCCATCGTCAAACAACTTCTACCGCCTCTACATGCACGACGGCACGCTCTACGGCGTAGGCGGACTCTGGTGGCAGAACGCCGACGCGGGCCGCCCGTTCGAGGTGCACGTGTGGGACGGCGACGCATGGACTGAATTCGAGCAGCCAACAGAACAACAGACAGGGCACCGAAACATCGACGCCCTCTGCATGGACTTCGACCCCACGACCGAAGGGCACGTAATGGTGGGCGCAAAGAGCGGCATGTACGAGTTCCAGGACGGCAAGTTCACCAACCACTACAATTACGACAACAGCGAACTCGTGTCAGCCAACGACCCCCCGACGATAAACTACACCATCGTAACTTCGCTGAAATATGAAGACACAGGCGACCTGTGGGTGCTCAACGCACACTGCGTGAACAGCATCAAGAAGCTGCACGCCGACGGCACATGGACGGTTTACGAGCATCCGGAGTTCAACAACATAACCGCTTTCGACCTACAAAAGCTCTTCTTAAGTCCTACCAATAACAGGATGTGGTTCATTAACAGCAGGTTGGTAGACACACACCTATACTCATACGACCCTGCAACTGACGACCTCATGACCTACGGCCCGACATTCACCAACCAAAACGGCACAAGCTATACGCAGACAAAACTGTACTGCACCACCGAAGACCGCGACGGAAACGTATGGATAGGCTCAAGCAACGGGCCGTTTTACCTCACACCCGAAGCCATAAGCAGCGGCTCGACGGTGTTCACGCAGTACGTAGTGCCGCGAAACGACGGTACGAACCTCGGCGACTACCTGCTCGGCAACATCTCCATAACGGCCATCGCCATTGACGGCGGCAACCGAAAGTGGTTCGGCACTGACGGCAACGGCGTTTTCCTTATCAGCGACGACAACAACACACAGGTGCAGCATTTCACCACAGAAAACTCGCCGCTGCTTTCAGACGCCATAATGGACATACTTGTCGACGGCTCGACGGGGCGCGTCTACTTCGCCACTGACAAAGGGCTGTGCTCCTACCAGTCCGACGCTACCGAGCCGTCAACATCAATGACCAAGGACAACGTCTACGCATACCCCAACCCAGTGCGCCCTGACTACACCGGGCCGATAACCGTCGTAGGACTGACTTACGACGCCGAGGTGAAAATAACCACGGCAAACGGCACGCTCGTGGCCGAAGGACGCTCAACGGGCGGCACCTTCACCTGGGACGGATGCGACTCCGAGGGCCGCCGCGTGGCCTCCGGCGTGTACATGGTCCACACGTCTACATCGTCAGGCGGAAAAGGCACCGTGTGCAAAATAGCCATAGTAAACTAAGCGGCATGGCAGACAACGTGAAACGTCTTGAATGGGTTGACATGGCAAGAGGCATCTGCATGCTTGCCATATACCTGTTCCACACGGAGATTTACTACACGGGCGACGCCGTCATACATCCCAGGCTTTACGTCGAAAACGCCCTGTCGTGCTTCTTCTTCATATCCGGCTACCTTTTCTACAAGAAAGGCACGGAGTTCAGCTTCAGTCGCAAAGTCAGGTCGGTGGTAAGGCATATCGTAGTGCCTTACTTCATATTCGCCACAGTAATGGCCTTTCCAAAAGCTTTCGTACACGGCACAGGCGAGTCGGCCGCTGAAATACTGCTCGGCGTTCTGGCCGGACAAGCGTCATGGTTCATCACGGCTCTTGCCGTAGCCGAGATAATGTTCGCCGCCATGTTGTCGCTGCCTGAAAAATACCATGCCGCAATCATGCCGGCATGCGCCGCATGTTACGCGGTTTCATTCTGCCTCCCGGATGAGACGGCAAGCATCTGGAACTTCAACACCGCCCTGATGAGCCTTGCCTTTATATACCTCGGCTTCGCTTATCCTGCCCACGAAGAGCGGATAAACAAATACAACCGCTGGCTGCTGCTCCCTATTTTACCACCCTTATTGGCATTGAAATGGTACGAGCATGCCAACGGCCTTACGGTGAACTACAACCCGGCAACATGCACGTCGCCGATGATATTCCTTGCCGACAACCTGCTTTCAGCACTGCTCATCATAACTTTTTCAAAATACTTCAACAGGCTGCGCTTCATAAAATTCGTCGGACGCAACAGCCTTATATGGTATTTCCTCGCCGGGGCATCCCCGCTGTTTACCGGCATGGCCTTCAGGTACGCCGGCCTTGGATACATTGGCTGCTACCCCATGGTGTTCGCCGCCATGGCCGTGGCGTGCTGCATATCTGCGGCGGCTACGGCGCTCATTATGAGATACATGCCCTTCGTGGTTGGAAAAAGCCGCGAAACGGCGCGAAAAACAAGGCAAACAACAACGTAAAAGGCCGCATTCCGCAATCCGGTTGGCGGTATAACGCAGAATAACAAAATCAAAGCCGCATTTCAATTGGAAAAACATGATTTCAGTCTGCATGGCAACATACAACGGCGCGGAGTACATCCGCCAGCAGCTGCGCTCCATAACGGCGCAGCTGGGCGAGGCTGACGAAGTGATAGTGTCTGACGACGGCTCGACCGACTCCACCCTCGCCATAATAGAAAGCATTGGCGACAGCAGGATAAAAACAATCGAAGGGCCGCGCCGCCACTCGCCCGTATGGAACTTCGAGAACGCCCTGCGCCACTCCAAGGGCGACTACATATTCCTTGCCGACCAGGACGACGTGTGGAAACCCGACAAGGTAAGCACAATGATGGAATGGCTGAAGCGGTATGACTGCGTTGTGAGCGACGCCGAGATGGCCGACAGCGGCCTGAACACCATCAGGCAGTCATACTACGGCATGCACGGCACGCGTCCCGGGAGACTGTACAACCTGCTCGTGAAAAACGGCTACATGGGCTGTTGCATGGCCTTCACAAGGCGCGTACTCGACGCTTCGCTGCCGTTCCCCAAGGACACCCCGATGCACGACCTGTGGATAGGCAACGTGGCGGCGTTCAGGTTCAGCGTGAAGTTCATCGGCGACAAGCTCGTAACCTACCGGTGCCACGACGGCAACGCCTCGTTCACCGCAACAGGCAAAAGCGGCAACTCCACGCTCAGGAAAATAGCCATCAGACTGACAACAGTAAAAAATTTACTCTTTTCAGTTGACAAGCAGACGAGTGACAAGTAGACGAGGAACGAGATACAAGTGACAAGCAGACAAGCAAATTGTATTCCTGTAATTGACAACGACAAGATGAAGATAAACTACGTCATAGAAGACTTTTCGGTGTTCGGCGGCATAGAGCGCATCGTTTCGCAGAAGGCCAACATACTCGCAACGCAATACGGCTACTACGTAACCATAATCTCGGTTTACAAGGACGACCGCCCCGTGCGCTACCCGCTCGACAAAAGCATAAGGATAATACGCCTCGACGTGCCTTGGACGGAGAAAACCGCCAACAAGGCCGTCCTCACCATGCGCAGGATTACGACACTCGTAAAAGCCGTATCAAGGCTTAACAAAGCCGTAAAAGAAACAAAACCCGACATTATTTTTTTCGCAACGACACTAAGCGCGCTGCTTCTGCCATTCTGCCGGACTAACGCCAAAAAGGTGTTCGAGTCTCATTTGGCACGAAAGTTCACACCTTACAATAAACTTTTTAATATGACTGAACGCCGGGCGGATGCCGTAATATGCCTCACCAATGGCGATGCCAGCGAATATAAAAAGGCTAAAAAGGTTGAAATAATACCCAATTTCATTGAAAAACCCAACCGATACGTCAGCGATTACGCCGTTAAACGAGCCGTGGCCGTTGGCCGATTACAACACCAAAAAGGCTTCGACATACTAATAAATTGTTGGAAATCAGTTGCCGACACACATCCTGACTGGCATCTTGACATATACGGCGAAGGCCCATTGCGCGAAAAACTGCAAGGACAAATAAATTCACTCGGCTTGGAAAACAGCGTAACCCTGCGCGGCACATGCAGTGACATGGCAAACAAATATGCATACTATAGTTTGCATTTGATAACCTCACGATACGAGGGACAGGGCATAGTACTCATCGAGGCGCAGGCGGCAGGCCTTCCGTCAGTGACATTCGACTATGAATACGGCGCACGCGACATTGTCATTGACGGCGTTACCGGCATCATAGTGCCGCAAGACGACGAACAAGCGTTCACCGCTGCGATGCAAAAAATGATGAGCGACGAGGCATTGAGACAGCAATACGGTACAGAAGCCGTGAAAGCGGCCGGCAGATTCTCGCGAATTGAAGTGATGAAGCAATGGAACAGCCTTATAAAAGGACTCCTATAACCGGCGCATTCAGTACCATTGGAACATTAAAAACTTGCAGATTATCGGCAGTGGAAAACATAAAAACTGGCGAATTATCGGCAGTGAAAATGATTAAAACCGGCGGATTATCGGCAGTAGGGTTTTATCCACTTGCACAAAACCAATAAACATAATTCAAAAAAATGGAACAAAACAAGCATATTCCGGGAACATATTATATTGAAAAGGCAATGACGGCATTTCTTTTTGCTGTGACGTTATCAGCTGCATTGTATGCTTTCATCTACATGCCCGGCTACAACAAATATGAAATAAGCGACTGGATGATTAACTACCAAGGAGGTTTCGTGCGGCGAGGGCTTATGGGCGAACTGCTTTTTATGTTTGAAAAAATGAAGCCTTACAACCTAAGATATGCCATAACAACCATAAATTTGTTTTTCTATATTCTTTTCTTCTTCACCGTTTTCAATATATTCCGCAAACACAGGCTTAGCCTTATCGGCGCAATGTTCCCAGTGGCGTGCGTTGCAACGTCGATAGCAGGATACAGGCGCGACTTCATGATGCTCTGCCTCTGCTGCCTCGTGTTTCACTGTTTCTTCAAATACTTGAAAGAGAAAAGAAAATTGTTGCTTGCCGTTTCGGTTGTTTTGATGTCGCTAAGCATTATCGTCTACGAGCCTGTTTTCTTCGTTCTCGTACCACTCCTCATGCTACAGTATTGGAAGGCTTGTAGCGAAAATAAAACGCTTAAAACGGCATTGATTTTCATTATACCAATAGCCTGCATGGCGCTATCGTGCATTTGCAGCGGAAATCAAGAGCAGGCGCAGGCTATCTGGCAGTCATGGCTGCCTTATATAACGCCTTACGGTTACAATCAGGCTAATGGTATCGGCCCCGCTGTAGGCTTCCTCGGCCTTGACACGTCATACGTCATTGATTTTCATTTAGGTTTCAACCTTGGAGACAACATTCTTCTAAACATCATTACGATTGTAATAGTCTTCGCATTGGCGTTCTATCTGTGTACGCACATACCACAAATCGACAGAAACAGCAAAACCATTGCCTGCAACGAATACAAAAACGAACTGGCACGCATCCTCGTTTTCCAACTCTTGGTGCAGCTGCCCATGTTCACAGTCCTGTCTACCGACTATGGCCGCACCATCCCCATGAGCCTTTACACGACGTTATTCTTATTCCATTTCGCACGCCGTGACAGCGTAAACATATACGTAACCAGGCCGGTAGAAAAGCTTTCCAAGGATATAATGAGCCTGTTCAGCCGTCTGCCATTTATAAATAACACCTATTTTTATATCCTCATAGTGCTTGTTTTCCCCTTCCAGATATTCGTACCGTCGCTGTTAGGCGACAACATAATGGTGCATCTGTTTGAAAAAGTGAGCAAATATTTATTTTAAAAACAACCTCTAAATTTGTCGAATAATTGCAGATTACCGGCAGTGAAAACAATAAAAACAGGCGGATTACCGGCAGTGAAAACGATTAAAACCGGCGGATTATCGGCAGTAAGGATTTATTTATTATCTTTACACCCATGAAGCTAAGCATCATCGTACCTGTATATAATGTCGAGAAAACGCTGCGCCGCTGTGTCGACAGCATCACAAGTCAGGACTTCCGCAACTTCGAGCTGCTTTTAGTAGACGACGGCTCGACTGACAACAGCGGCCTCTTGGCCGACGAAATGGCGCAAAACGACGCGCGTTTGACCGTGTTCCACAAGTCGAACGGCGGCCTTTCAGACGCGCGCAACTACGGGCTTGACCATGCCGAAGGCGAATACATCACTTTCGTTGACAGCGACGACGAGCTTGCGCCCGGCACGCTTGGAAAACTTATCATCATACTTGACGCGCACAAGGATTACGACATACTGGAATATCCTGTGCTTGAGAACCCCGGACGCGACAACGAACACCTGTTCAACCCCGGCATAAACGAATATGCCGACGCCCCCGACTGGCTCTCCGAGCAAGGGCTTACGCACTGCTGGGCATGCAACAAGATATATAAACGCTGGGTGTTCGACAGCATAAGGTTTCCATTCGGCCGCAAATATGAAGACATGCTCACTATGGGCAGCATAATAAAGAAAAGGCCGTTCATAGTAACTACTGACAAAGGCATGTACATATACCACTGGAACGGCGACAGCATAACGGCCAAAGAACGCCGGAAAGGACTTCAAACTCTCCTTGAGACGCAGATTGAAGTGGTAAAAGGTCTCGGCATAGACACGCGCTACAGGCGCTGGCACAGGCTCTATATGGACATGTTTACCATACAACTGCACGCATACTGCTCATCAGGGCACATCCTATTGCATCCGCAACGCGTCATGCCGCACCATTACCGCGGCACAAAAGACTTTGTAAAAGCCCTCGCGCTAAACATATTCGGGCTTAAAACCGCGTGCCGACTGTTTAATTTAATTCATAATCCATAATTCACAATTCATAATTAATCCGGCCCAATCTTTCACTATCAGCATATTCGGTGTCTGTCCAATTATGAATTGTGAATTATGGATTATAAATTAAATTATTGTAAATCTCCACATACTTTGCGGCAACCTTGCGGTAGTCATGATACTTCTTCACGAACTCTATGCTTTCCTGTGACAGCCTTTTCACGCCGCCTTCGGGTATAATGGCGGCCTCTATGGCCTTCACATTGTCCTCAAAGCTCTTTTCGGGACTGACGTTTATTATGGGGCGAAGCTCCTTTTCGCCTATGAAATCATAAAAATCCTCCTCGCCGCCGCCTATCACCACCGTGCCGCGCGCCATCGCCGCCAATGAGTTCATCGACGGGGTGAAGCTGTAAAGCTGGTCAACCTGCACGTCGGCATCGTCCAGCATAGCGCAATATTCGTTGTACGGCACATTCTCAACATACCTGATGTCAAGCCGTCCTGGATGCCTGCGGCTTACTTCCTCAACCATCTTGCCTATCTTGCGCGCCCCTTTCATGTATTCACGTTTGCTCTGCACGCCTACGAGCACCTTAATTTGTTTTCCGATGCCCTTTACCGCAACATTATCGGGAATGCGGATTGGCAACGGCATGTAACAAAGCTTGCCGCTGTAATCGCTCTTGCTGTAAGCCAGCCAATATTCATAAAGGCACGGCAATATAAGTTCGGCTTCATCGGAAAGTTCTTTCCAGCAAGATATGCTCTCCGGATTATCATGATGTTTGAAGCGCACGCTGTTCTCTTCAACGTTCTGCAATTTGCCGTTCCAATACATTTCAGAGTAGCGCGGCACGCCTTTGGCCTGCATTTCGACAACCTGTGCGTCGTCGCCGTTACAGCCTGCCAGCAGCAAACGGTTATGTTTCTTTAGATAATGCAACAGCCTTATGTTCCACCAAGCCCTCAACGGCACTATGTTATAACTGTATATTACAACCATGTCATAACCGCGCAGCCTTGAAGCGTTGCGCAGCAAGGCCCACAATACTTTAAGTCCGCCAAACTTGCCATACTTCATGTCACGCGCAACGTCGATGTCGCGCGCGACGTTCCGTTTGCCCTCGCCATCGGAAACAAGCACCACGTCATGCCCCAATTCGGTCAAGCCTTGCTTCAAATAATAATGCACAAAGCTGTAATCGCCTACCAACAGTACTTTCATACTATCTCAAACAAGTTTCGTCTTAAATAAATTTTATTATTTTCAAAACAACAACGACACGACAAGTGCATTCATCCTCACTCCTGCGGAGCGAATATGTCGAGCCTCCTGTCGATGTAACCGCTCTTCACGTCGGCGGCGTCAAGTATGCTATGGAACAGCATGTAAGACTTCCACCGCCTGTCCTTGTTCGCCTTCAGCGCCGCAACCTTCGACGGATAACGGCGTGCAAACTCGTCGGAGTACCACACGAAGCAGGCCGGGCGGCGCACTTCGGGGCGGTCGGTGCCGTGAATGAAATATCCATCCTCGCCAAGACTCTCAGCATGGTCTGACAAATATACCAGCACTGTGTTCATGCTGCGCAGGCGGTTTATCAACTCGTTCCACACATAATCGGAGTAAACTATTGTGTTGTCATACGAATTGCGCATTTCTTCGGCGGTGTTCGCCGATATTACGCGACTCCTGATGACCGGCTTGAAACGCTCCATGCTGTCGGGATAATGGGAGTTGTACCACCAGTGAGAGCCTATGCAATGAAGCAGCACGAACTTGCGTGCGCCTGGCCTACCGAGTTCCCTGCAGTAATGGGGCAGCATGTCGCCGTCGAGCCATTTCTCAAGGTTGTACGACGACTTCTCGCCATTGACGTAAACAAGCGTGTCACACTCGTTCATGAAATATGCGAACGTACTTACCTGCTCCTGGTTCGTTATCCACGAAGTGCGGTAACCGGCCTGTTTCAGCAGCGACACAAACGACCGCTCGGTATATGCCCGGTCGGGGTTCTGTTCGTCAGAGCGCGTCATTATGTGCGGTATGCTAAGATGGGTGAGCGTATAGTCGGTGTAGACGTTGGGCAGCGAAACAACGTTTTCTTCCTTGCAAAGCAGCGGTGTGGTGGCGCGCGGATAGCCGTTCACCTGCAAGTTGGCGGCACGAAGCGACTCGCCGAGCACGAAAACTACGGTGATGGAGTCAGTGCCGCACACGGCCTTGCCCTTAAAGTCGGGACGCTCGGCGGCCACTTCGCGCTGTGACTCCAAGTATCCGGCCACGCTCGTATAGAGCGTAAACGGTATGCGAGTGCCCACGGCGTTGCTTGTGCGCCCGTAACTTACCGGCGCAACCATAAGCACTATATTGACAACGACCCACAATGCCTTATATTTTACCTTGCCTACAAACTTTATATGCCTGCACCTGTACCACGCAACCCATACCGACGCAGCAACTGACAACAGACATAGCGCGACAAGCTGCCATGACACTGTGTCCATGCTCGTGGCCAAATCATTGGTAAGCGTGAGGTCAAGCGTTATTGGCGTAAGTATGGCATTGGCCGTATAACGGAAATAGGCAAGCACAGTACACAACAGTGTGAGCAGCGAAAACAAGACCGAAAACACATACTTGTTGGTGACTATAAGACACATCAGACCGAAAACGCCTGCTTCTATCGCCACGAACTGTAGCGACAGCAGGGCGAAGTCGCGCGCATCGCCGCACGGTATATCGTGGAAGTCGGAAAAAACGAACAGCACACCGTATGCCGCGGTAAGCGCTATGCAGAATTTCAACAGCTTTGCCATCAGTTCTTTGCAGTCTGTTTTCAGCTCATTTCCAGCATCCTGCGTATGGGCTTTACGGCCTCTCGCGCTATGTCTTCGGGCACTTCTATGGCCGGTGTCTCGTCGCGCAGGCAGCGGTAGAGCTTCTCAAGGGTGTTAAGGCGCATGTATTCGCACTCGTTGCAGCCGGCGTCGGCTCCTTCGGGGGGCACGGGCAGGAAGGTGGTCTGGGGGCAGTGGCGGCGCATTTCGTGGAGTATGCCTGATTCGGTGGCCACGATGTACGTCGCGGAGGGATGCTCCTGGGCGTATTTCAGCATCACGGCGGTAGAGCCTTTCACGTCGGCGAGGTCGAGCACTTCGGCCGAACATTCGAGGTGGGCCATTGTAACGGCGCCGGGGTATGCGGCCTTCATCTTCCTTATCGCGGCGGCGCTGAAGCGTGCGTGCACGTGGCATCCGCCCTGCCACAGCAGCATGTTGCGGCCCGTGGCGGCGTTGATGTAGCTGCCGAGGTTGCGGTCGGGGCCGAAGATTATCTTCTCGTCCTGGGGCAGCTGGCGCACTATGCGCTCGGCGTTGCCGCTGGTCACCACGATGTCGGTCAGCGCCTTCACGGCGGCCGTTGTGTTGACGTAGCTTATAACGGTGTGGCCGGGATGCTCGGCCTTGAACTTGCGCAGGTCTTCGGCCTTGCACGAGTCGGCCAGCGAGCAGCCTGCCGCCGGATCGGGGCAGAGCACCGTGCGGTCGGGGCAGAGCAGCTTGCACGTCTCGGCCATGAAGTGCACGCCGCACATAACTATTATCTTCGCGCTGGTTTCTTCGGCGCGGCGCGCCAGTGCGAGCGAGTCGCCTATGAAGTCGGCCGTGTCCTGTATTTCCGGGCGCGTGTAGTAGTGCGCCATTATTATGGCGTTTTTCTCTTGGCAGAGCTGCCTGATGTCTTGTTGCAGTTGGGACATATTTTTTGGGATTATGGGTAATCTGGGAGAGCTGGGAGAACTGGGCTTATTTGCCTATCGGCTTATTTTACTTATCGGGCCTATTTGGGCTATTAGGCCTATAACTCCCATTGGGCTGTCGGGCTTTGTTCTCCACAGCTGTTTCATAATTTTATTATTTTTCTTCTTTCTGAAAAAACAGGATGAACTGCTATGATATGCCGTGGATTTGTGCAAAACTTCCATGCCGTTTCCTTGTTTTTTCGGTTTTCAACGTTTGTATGTAGTGTATCAACATGTGCTTTTAAATCTTTCGTATTGACTGTCAGGCGTTAAGGCCGGTTGTCAACATGTGTGTAAGATGTTGCAAATTTAATAAGTTTATATCTTTTTTTGCCATCAATCTGTGTAAAACTTGTTCATTTTGCCGTTATAAACGTGTTGAAATCCACATGCCGCCGGTACGCCTCCTCATGGCTGTTGACAATGCACGTGTTTTCCACACGGTTTTCCACATGTTTGTCAACACCCTTCAATTCATGGCCTTTTATAATATGAAAAGCCGCCTTTTGCAATGCGAAAGGCGGCTTTTCATATTGTAGTATGTCAGAAATTCACTCCGAAGTTAAGCGACAGGCTTCCGGTTTTCGACTCGTCGAAGTCGCTGTGGCAGATGTTTGCGAGGCCGATGTCGTATGAAAGGTCCATGTAGAAAAGGTCGTAGCCGATGCCGCAGCCGAGGCGCAGGCCGCCGTCGAAGCGCTTGAACCTGTTGTCGGAGAATGATTTGGCTGTGTTGCGCGTCTCGTAGTTTTTCACTTTTCCGTTTATTCCGTATGCCAGGTAGCCGCCGAAGAATGGGTGCAGTGTAAAGTGTTCGTTCAGCGGATAGATGTATTTCACGACGATGGGCATCTCGATGTAGTTCAGGTTGTACACTTTTTTCTTGCCGCTGTTAAGCTCCCTTTTGCCGCCTTTCTCGGTGTATTGCAGTCCGGCCTCGACGTACAGCGGTATGCTTTGCGACAGTGGCAGGCCTATGAGTGCGCCCACGGTAAGTCCGGTGTGCCATTCTCCGCCGTCAAGTTCGGGGTCTTCTGAGTTGACGAACGAGAACGCCGGTCCTATCCTTATGCCGTAGTACATGTTGCCTGTGCCCAGTCCGCTGTCGTGGCGGCCGTAGTCAAGGCGTCCGTTCTCGGGGTTGTAATACCTGCTGTACTGGTAATCCTGCGCCTTTGCCGGCATCAGCAGTGCCGCAACGGCCAGCGCGGTTATGATAAGTCGTTTCATGTCTGTATTTGTTTTTGTGTGCAAAGTAAAGGAAAATAATGAAAAACGAAAAATGAAAAATGAAAAATTAAGAATTATAAATGAAAAATGAACAATTGAAAATGTGGGGTTCGGGCTGTCATATTTGCCCTATCAGCCCTATCAGCCCTATTCTGACTGAATAGGGCTGATAGGGCAAATAAGCCTGATAGGGCCGATATGATGGCTCGAAACACGCGTTTTTTGTTTTCAGCTGTTTTCGTTGAACGCGTCAACGCGGTAATAATACTTTTGTCCGGGTGTGAGTATGTGTATGTCGAGCAAGCACTTGTAGCGGTCTTTCACCATGATGCTTTGGTTGAGGAAGTCGGGGCTGTAGCCGAACCTCACGATGTATCCGTCGGCTTCGGGCACGGCTTCCCACGTCACGGTGGCGTAGCGGCTGTCGTTAGTGTCGCATTCCGAGCGCACGTTCTTGGGCTCCGACGGCGCCTTGCCGTTGCCTTGGCCGAACACGCGGAGGTCTGACAGGGCGAACTTGCCGCCTTTTGCCGTGTGCAGGTTTTCTATCTTTACGTAGCGTGCCTTGACGGGTGTGGGCAGCTGGGTGTAGTCGTGCGGATTGCCGCGGCGGTTGCGGCTTTTGTCGACTATGATGCGCCACGCCTTGCCGTCCTCGGAGGCGTATATGCGGTAGGCGTTGTAGTCGTCGGCAAGGTTGCCGCTTTTCACCACGTCGTGCTCGGTGAAGTTAGGCTGTACGGCTTTCACCGTCTTGACGCCGCCCAAGTCCATTTGCAGCCACTCGCCGCCGGTGCCCGTCTCTGCCGCCCACCACGTGCGTATGTCTTCGTCTGAAGCCTGTTCGGGGCCGTGGTTCTTCACGCTGCGCGATGCCGTACATGGCTTGCCGAGCGACAGCAGGTTGTAGCCTTTGAGGCCGCGCTTGTCGGGGTCTGACTTGCCTTGCGGCATAAGTTGCGGATATTCGCCGAAGCGCGTGTACACCTTCATGCGGCCTTTGTCGTCGAACTTTACCGGGAACAGCCCTATGCGCCGTTCGAAGCCGGTGCGCTTGCCCACCCACATCGTAGCCACCTGCCACCAGTTGCCGTACTTGTCCTTGAACACGCAGCTGTGTCCTGCCGACCCGGCGAAGTCGCCCACGTTGAGCGACACGGGGTTGTAAGGCTCGAGCGAGTAGGGGCCTGTGGGGCTGTCGGCCGTCATCACCACGTCGCAATACCACTGCGAGGCCGTGCCCGGCGTGGCGAACTGGAAGTAATACTTGCCGTCGTGCTTTACCACCCACGAGCCTTCGGCGCACGGCGTGTTGCTGAACTTGTATTTCATAGGCCCGGCTTCGAGTTCGCGCGACATCTCGTGCTTGCCGAAATTGTAGCCGGGGCAGGTGTCCATGTCCTTTATCACCGGGCGCACCACTACCTCGCTGCCCTTTATCTCGGTCATTGTCACGGGGTCAAGCTCGAAGCAGCGTGCGTCCTCGCCAAGTCCGTGGAAGATGAAGTAACGGCCGTTGTCTATGAAAAGGCACGGGTCCGCCGTTACGCGCACTTCTCCGCATTTCTCCCAGCGGCCTGTCGACGGGTCGGCGGAGCGTATGATGTCGGCCGGACTTTCCTTAGTGTTGAAGTTTATGAAGTAGACGTAATCATCGTCGGCCGCCACCGCCGGGGCTACATAGTGCTGCCGTTGGGTGAACGCCGTGGTGGCTATCGCCTCGGGACAGAACTCTACGTTCTCCCAGTGCAGCAGGTCGTCAGACATGCGGTAGCCGCCGCGGTCGCGCGTGGTGAAGAGGTAATACTTGTCTTTGAACAGCACTATTACCGGGTCGGCGGCCTCGCGGTAAGTTTCCGGACTGCCCAATCCGCCGCAGCCGTAGTCAAGGTTCAGCGGATTGCAAAACGTCTCTTGCGCCGCAGTGTCGGTGAATGGCGCCGCTGCCGCCAATGATAATGCGGCGGCAAGCACCGCCGTTTGTTGTTTGATTTTCATGGATATTAAGGTTTTGACAATTCACAATTCATAATTGACGATGCACTATGAATTGTGAATTGTGAATTGATAAACTACTATTCCTGCCGTTACCGACACGTTTAGGGAGTGCTTCGTGCCGTATTGCGGTATTTCGAGACAGCCGTCGCAGGCGTCGACAACTTCCTGGGCTACGCCTTTCACCTCGTTGCCGAGCACCACGGCGTACTCGCGTCCCGGTTCCGGGCGGAACGTGTCGAGCATCGTGCTGCCCTCACACTGCTCCACGGCCATCACCGTCACGCCGCGCCGTTGCAGCCCGCGGACGGCCTCCAGGGCCGACGGGCAGTGGCGCCAGTCCACGCTGTCCTCCGCTCCCAGCGCCGTCTTGTGTATTTCGGGGTGGGGCGGGGCGGCCGTGATGCCGCACAGCAGCACCTCCCTGACGCGGAAGGCGTCGCACGAGCGCAGCACCGAACCCACGTTGTACATGCTCCTCACGTCGTCAAGCACGACCGTGAGCGGCATCTTCTCCGCCGCCTTGAACTCGTCGACGCTAAGGCGGCCCATCTCTGTTACTTTGAGTTTGCGCAATTCTAATTAAGAGTTGAAAGTTAGATAATTAAGAAATAGTTAAGAATTAAGAATTAAGAGTTAAGAAAATATGACTTTGAAGACTGTCATCAAAAGCATATTTTCTTAACTCTTAATTCTTAACTCTTAATTTTGTACGCTTCGGCGTACAGCTTCATCTGCTTGAGCATTGCCAGTAGGCCGTTGGAACGGGTGGGGGACAGGTGGTCGCGCAGGCCGATGCGGTCGATGAAATACAGGTCGGCGGCGGCGATTTCCTGCGGAGTGTGTCCGCTGAGCACGCGGATAAGCAGGGCTATGATGCCCTTTACTATCAGCGCGTCGCTCTCCGCCGTGAAGTAAAGCAGGCCGTCCCTCATGTCGGCCTGGAGCCACACGCGGCTCTGGCAGCCGTCAATGAGGTTGTCCTCGGTCTTGTATTTCGCGTCGAGCGGCTGCAACTCGTTGCCCAAGTCGATGAGCAGCTGGTACTTGTCCATCCAGTCGGTGAAGTCGGAAAACTCCTCTATCACCTCGTCTTGCAATTCGTTGATTGTCATTTTATTTTTATTTTTAGGAGAGAAGGAGTAAGGAGAAAAGGAGTAAGTACATGTGTCTTGCCGTTTGTCTAAATAATATATACTTTTTCTTTATTCCTTTACTCCTTCTCTCCTTGTTTACTTAAACATATATACTTACTCCTTCTCTCCTTACTCCTTCTCTCCTGTTCTAATAATTTTAAACAATTTGTCACTCGGCCTCACCTTGTCGGGCACCTTGAAGGCCACGCGCGTGCCCTTCTGCGCCGTTGTCACGGAGTGCGTGTCGTCGTGTATTTCCTCCACGGTGACGTACATCACGCCGGTTGTGGGGCCTGTGATGAGCATCTTGTCGCCCACGGAGAACTCGGCGGCCTCGCAGGAGAACTCGGCTACGCCCAGCTTCGAGAAGTACTTTACGCCCTTGCCCACGTACACCTTGCGCTCCGTGGCGTTGGAGCCGTAGTTCTTGTTCCACTCGCCGAGCAGCTGGCCCTGGTAGTAGCCGTCCCAGAAGCCGCGGTTGAACACCGTTGCAAGGCGTTCGTCCCAGCGGTCTTTCTTCTCGTCGGTGAAAGTGCCTTCAAGCACCGACGCTATTGCTTCCTTGTAGCACTGCACCACTGTGTACACGTACTCAGGCCCCCGGGCGCGCCCTTCTATCTTGAATACGCGCACGCCGGAGCGCATCATGCGGTCGATGAAGCGGACGGTCTTCAAGTCCTTCGGGCTCATTATGTACTTGTTGTCAATCTCCAGCTGCGTGCCCGTCTCTGTGTCGGTCACAAGGTATGATCGCCGGCACAGCTGCATGCACTCGCCGCGGTTGGCCGAGCGGCCGGCGTTGTCGAGGCTGAGGTAGCACTTTCCGCTTACGGCCATGCATAGCGCGCCGTGGCAGAACATCTCAATCCTTATCCTCTCGCCCGACGGGCCGCAGACGTTCTGCTCGTCAATCTGCTTGTGGATGGCGGCCACCTGGTCAAGGTTCAGCTCGCGTGCCAGCACGGCCACGTCGGCGAACTGGGCGTAGAACTTCAGCGCCTCGATGTTCGAAATGTTGAGCTGCGTCGAGAGGTGAACCTCCATGCCCACGCTGCGGCAGTACATTATTACGGCCATGTCGCTGGCAATCACGGCGGATATGCCGGCCTCCCTGGCCGCGTCGACTATCTCGCGCATGTCGGCCATGTCGCCGTCGTAGATTACGGTGTTCACTGTCAGGTACGTCTTTATGCCGTGACTGGCGCACGTTGCGGCTATTTCGCGCAGGTCGTCAACGGTGAACGTGTTGGCCGAGTGCGCCCTCATGTTGAGCCGCCCGATGCCGAAATACACCGAACCGGCGCCGGCCTGTATGGCGGCTTGCAGGCTCTCGCGGCTTCCCACGGGAGCCATTATCTCGAAGTCGTTGATTGTCATTTTTATTTAGGAGTTAAAGGAGTTAAAAGGAGTTATCGCTCGCTGCGCTCGCTGGGAGTTAAGGACATTACTTTTTAGGAATTATTTATTAGGAGTTAAGGAGTTATGAAGTTAAGGAGTTAAGACAAATGCCTTGTTCACTGTCACTTGTCTACTTGTCACTCGTTACTTGTCAATTGACAAAGGTAATGTCTTTAACTCCCAGCGAGCGTAGCGAGCGATAACTCCTTTTAACTCCTTTAACTCCCCAAAATTACCTGATAAACAGCAGTTCGCGGTACTTCGGCAGCGTCCACAGCTCGTCGGCGACGATAAGCTCCAGCTTGTCTATCTCGTAACGTATTTCCTCCATCTTCGGGGCTACGGTGTCGTGGTAGGCTATCGCCTTCTCGCGTTCGCTCTCAATCTTGTTCGCCACCTTGCGTGCGTTGATGAGTTCCTCCACGCCCGTCTCAATCTTCTGCGTGCGCTCGGCTATCTCCTCGATGAGCTTCATGTTGCGTGCGCACAGCTTGTCGGCCTTGTCGGTGGGGAAAATCTGGCGCATGTCCATCACGTTCTTCGCCAGACGGCTCTGGTAGTGCGTAGCCACGGGCACGATGTGGTTCATCGTGATGTCGCCCATCACGCGCGCCTCAATCTGTATTCGCTTGGTGTAAGTGTCCCATTTAACCTCGTTCCTGGCCTCAAGCTCCTTGCGGTTCATCACGTTCATCGACTCGAACATGCGCACGGTGTCTTCTTTCAGGTAGTTGTCGAATATGATGGGGCAGCTCGTTTCGCAGTCGAGTCCGCGGCGTTTTGCCTCTTCCACCCATTCGTCGGAGTATCCGTTGCCGTCGAAGCGTATGGGCTTGCACGTCCTGATGTCGGCGCGCAGAATGTCGATTATGGCGCTTGTGGTGTCAGAACCGTTGGCAATCAGCCCGTCAACGCGGCGCTTGAAGTCGACAAGAGCCTCGGCAACGGCTGTGTTCAGCGCTATCATGGCGCTGGCGCAGTTGGCCTCGGAGCCTACGGCGCGGAACTCGAAGCGGTTGCCCGTGAATGCGAAAGGACTGGTGCGGTTGCGGTCGGTGTTGTCAATCAGCAGCTCGGGTATTTCAGGTATGTCGAGCTTCATGCCCTGCTTGCCCTCTACGTTGAACAGGTCGTCGCGGTCGCTGTTCTCGATATGGTCCAGAAGTTCTGACAGCTGCTTGCCGAGGAACGACGAGATGATGGCCGGGGGAGCCTCGTTCGCGCCCAGACGGTGGGCGTTTGTAGCGCTCATAATGCTGGCCTTGAGCAGCCCGTTGTGGCGGTACACGCCCATGAGAGTCTCCACGATGAAGGTTACGAAGCGCAGGTTGTCGCGCTGCGTCTTGCCCGGCGCGTGGAGCAGCACGCCCGTGTCGGTAGACAGGCTCCAGTTGTTGTGCTTGCCCGAGCCGTTGACGCCTGCGAAGGGCTTTTCGTGCAGCAGCACGCGGAAGCCGTGCTTGCGCGCTACTTTCTTCATCAGCGACATCAGGAGCATGTTGTGGTCGTTGGCTATGTTGGTCTCCTCGAATATCGGGGCTATCTCAAACTGGTTCGGGGCAACCTCGTTGTGGCGCGTCTTACAGGGAATGGCAAGCTCAAGAGCCTGTATCTCAAGGTCTTTCATGAACGCCTGCACGCGGTCGGGTATGGTTCCGAAGTAGTGGTCGTCCATCTGCTGGTTCTTCGCCGAGTCGTGACCCATGAGCGTGCGGCCTGTCAACATGAGGTCGGGACGCGCCGAGTAGAGCCCTTCGTCAACGAGGAAGTACTCCTGCTCCCAGCCGAGGTTGCAGGTAACTTTCTTCACGTTGGGGTCGAAGTAGCGGCATACGTCGGTCGCGGCCACGTTCACTGCGTGCAGGGCGCGCAGCAGCG
>URUK01000037.1 GCA_900551055.1 uncultured Prevotella sp.
ATGATATTCTCAAAATATTTCTTCAACGCCTGCATGACGAGCTATTTCACCTTCTTCCTCATCGACAAGTTCGGTGTGTCCGTGCAGACGTCGCAGTTCTGCCTGTTCGCCTACCTTGCGGCATTCGCCATAGGCACGCTGGCAGGAGGTTTCCTCGGCGACCGCTACGGGCGCAAATACGTCATACTGTTCTCCATCCTCGGAGCCGCTCCGTTCACCCTTGCCCTGCCCTACCTCAACCTGGCAGGAACAATCATAATGTCCGTATTCACAGGACTTATCATCGCTTCAGCATTCTCGGCAATAGTAGTCTACGCCACCGACCTGAAGCCAGACAAAGTCGGCATGATAGCCGGAGTGTTCTTCGGACTGATGTTCGGCCTTGGAGGTATCGGCTCGGCCTTCTTCGGCTGGCTTGCCGACTTGACAAGCATCGACTTCATCTTCAAGGTAAGCACATGGCTGCCACTGTTAGGCATAATAGCAGTGTGGCTGCCTGACGTAAGGCCGGGCAAAACAAACGGATAAAAAACACTTACCGTAAATGGGAAAGAAGATATTTACAATGCGCTATTCTTCGCCATGCGGAGAACTGCTGCTCGGCTCGTTCGCAGACAAACTATGCCTGTGCAACTGGACAACGGAAAAGCATCCGGGCAGAATTGACAAACGGCTGAAGACAACGCTGCACGCCGAATATGAAGAAGCTCAGACTGATATCACGATTGAGGCAACCAGACAACTTGACGAATATTTCCACGGCGGACGTAAAACATTCGACATTCCACTGCTGACCGTCGGCACAGACTTTCAAAAGGAAATTTGGAATGAACTCTTGGCTATACCGTATGGAGAAACTGTTTCATACGGAAAATTATCGGTACGCATAGGCAAGGCTCACGCCGTGCGTGCCGTAGCAAACGCCAACGGCGCAAACGCGATATCAATATTCATCCCATGCCACAGGGTAATAGGCAGCAACCGCTCGCTAACAGGCTACGGAGGGGGACTGGACACAAAAAAATTCCTTCTGGACTTGGAACAAGCAGGAATAGAACAAACTTAGCCCTTGGTTTTATTGTCCATTAAAGCGAAATTCATTACCTTTGCATGACTACAGACCCTGCAAAACAATGAACGACAGCAAAATAATAAACGACCCGATATTCGGTTTCATCAAAATACCACACGGCCTTCTGCTCGACATTGTAGAACATCCGCTGATGCAAAGGCTCACAAGAATAAAACAGCTCGGACTTACATCCATGGTGTATCCGTCGGCCCAGCATACACGGTTTCAACACTCCATCGGCGCATTTCACCTGATGAGCGAGGCTATAACCTCGCTCACACAAAAAGGAATATTCATCTTCGACAGCGAAGCTGAAGCCGTAGAAGCAGCCATACTGATGCACGACATAGGGCACGGGCCGTTCTCGCACGTGCTTGAACACACGCTGATTGACGGCGTAAGCCATGAGGAAATATCACTGCTGATGATGGAACAAATCAACCACGAGATGAAGGGAAGCCTGAACCTCGCCCTAAAAATATTCAAGAACGAATACCCCAAAAAGTTCCTTCACCAGCTTATAAGCAGTCAGCTCGACATGGACAGGCTCGACTACCTGCGGCGCGACAGCTTCTTCACAGGAGTTACAGAAGGCAACATAGGCAGTGCACGAATAATAAAAATGCTCGACGTTGCGAACGACAGCCTTGTGGTAAACTCAAAAGGACTGTATTCGATAGAAAACTACCTGATGGCGCGGCGGTTGATGTACTGGCAAGTGTATCTGCACAAAACAACCGTTTCAAGCGAGAAAGTGCTTGTAAACGCTTTATTGCGTGCAAAACAGCTGGTTCACGAAGGCAAGGACATCTTCGCTACACCATGTCTGAAATACTTTCTGTATAATGACGTTGGCGCAGAAACATTCAAGAACGACGAGGAAGCACAGCATAACTACGCGCTACTTGACGACAACGACATCTGGAGCGCAATAAAAGTATGGATTTACAATGACGACAAGGTTCTATCACTCCTGTCCGCCGACCTGCTCAACCGCAAACTCTTCAAAGTTGAAATATCAGGAACACCGATAGACGAAGAAAGGACAGAAGGCATAAAGGCCACACTCGCAAATAAATTCGGCATAAGCAAGGAGGAAGCCGAATATCTGATAAGCGTGGACACGATACAAAAAGACATGTACGATGTACATGACGACCACATAACAATATTGTTCAAAGACAATACGCTTAAAGACATTTCAGAAGCGTCAGAAGTTATGAACATAGCATCGCTTTCCAAAAAAATTCGCAAATATTACTTGTGTTATCAACGTTTTTGAATAAAAATATTTACCTTTGCAAAAATATGCACAATTATTAATGTAATTCACATTGTAATGGAATTTACAGCAAAACAGATAGCAGGTTTCATAGAAGGGAGAATTGAAGGCGACGAGAACGCAAAAATCAATACCTTCGCCAAAATAGAGGAGGGGAAGCCGGGAGCCATATCATTCCTCTCAAACCCTAAATACACACATTATATTTACAACACACAGTCGAGCGTAGTGCTCGTCAACGAAGACGTAGAACTGACGCAGCCTGTAAACGCAACAATCATAAGAGTAAAAAACGCCTATGATTGTGTAGCCAAGCTATTGCAGCTTTACCAGTCATACTTACCTAAGAAAACCGGTATAAGCCCTATGGCATTTATTGCGGAAAGTGCGAAAATAGGCAAAGACTGCTATATCGGGGCTTTCGCCTATATAGGAGAAAATGTTGAAATAGGCGACAACACACAAATCCACCCACATGCGGTAATCGAAGACAATGTAAAAGTTGGCAATGAATGTCAAATATATCCTAACGTCACAATATACAAGGAATGCAGGCTCGGGAATAATGTCACAATACACGCAGGTTCGGTCATCGGTGCCGACGGCTTCGGCTTTGCACCCAATACTGACGGATACGACAAGATTCCACAAATAGGCATTGTTACCATCGAAGACAATGTTGAAATAGGAGCCAACACATGTGTTGACCGTTCAACTATGGGTACGACAATCATACGCAAAGGTGTAAAACTCGACAACCTTGTACAGATTGCACACAACGTTGAAGTAGGTGAAAACACTGTCATGTCAGCACAAGTAGGCGTAGCAGGCAGCACAAAAATAGGCAAATGGTGCATGTTCGGAGGCCAGGTGGGAATTTCCGGACATATCAGCATAGGCGACAAGACGTTCCTCGGGGCACAATCCGGCGTACCTGGCAACATCAAAGGCAACACTACGCTTATTGGAACACCCCCTATGGAGCCGAAGGCGTATTTCAAGTCAATTGCACTTACACGCAAACTGCCTGAAATATATAAGCAATTAGGCGAATTACAAAAACAAGTGGAAGAATTAAAAAAAGACCTAAAATAAATGGAAATGTCTAAACAGAGCACACTAAAAGGCAGCTTTGCCTTATGTGGCAAAGGACTGCACACAGGGCTGAACCTTACAATCACATTCAATCCGGCGGCGGTCAACACTGGATACAAGATACAGCGTATAGACCTTGACGGGCAGCCGACCATTGATGCTGTGGCCGAAAACGTAGTGGACACGCAGAGAGGAACGGTGCTCGGCAAAGGCGATGTCAAAATTTCAACGGTTGAACATGCCCTTGCCGCACTCTATGCACTCGGCATTGACAACTGCCTTATACAGGTTAACGGACCGGAATTTCCCATACTCGATGGTTCAGCCGCACAATACATCAGCAAAATTAACGAAATAGGCATAGAGGAGCAGAACGCTCCGAAAGACTATTATATAATACGACACAAAATCGAGGTAAAAGATCAAGAGACAGGGTCGTGCATAACTATTCTACCAGACGATGAATTCAGTCTGACGGCAATGTGCTCGTTTGACTCCAAGTTCATAAACAGCCAGTTCGCCACGCTCGACCACATGGAAAACTTTGCAACTGAGATTGCCCCAGCACGTACATTCGTGTTCGTCAGGGACATCGAACCGTTGCTCCGTGCCAATTTGATAAAAGGCGGCGACATGGATAATGCCATCGTGATATACGAGAAACAGACAACCCAAGAAAGGCTTGACGCTCTTGCAGATTTTCTCAATGTGCCGCACCTTGACGCGACAAAACTCGGATATATCCAACATAAGCCTTTGGTATGGGAAAACGAATGTACACGCCATAAACTGTTAGACATTATCGGAGACATGGCTCTCATTGGTAAACCGATAAAAGGACGTATTATAGCCACAAAGCCCGGACATACCATAAACAATAAGTTTGCAAGGTTAATGCGCCGTGAAATACGTAAACATGAAATACAGGCGCCTATATACAACTGCAACGAGCCGCCTATAATGGATGTCAACCGCATACGCGAGTTGTTGCCCCACCGCTACCCCATGCAGTTGGTTGACAAAGTTATAGCATTAGGGCCCAGCAGCATTGTAGGCGTAAAAAACGTTACAAGCAACGAGCCTTTCTTTATGGGACACTTCCCTCAAGAACCAGTAATGCCAGGTGTACTTCAAGTTGAAGCGATGGCACAATGTGGTGGCCTGTTAGTGCTTAACACCGTGGAAGAACCTGAACGTTGGTCTACATATTTCATGAGGATTGACGAAGTCAAGTTCCGCCAAAAGGTTGTACCGGGCGACACTCTTCTATTCAAGGTTGATTTGCTTGCACCTGTACGCCACGGGGTTTCATCGATGAAGGGATATGTCTTCGTTGGCGACAAAGTTGTGTCTGAGGCAACATTCACCGCTCAAATTGTAAAGAACAAATAACAACACCTTAATTAACATAAAGGGCAGGCAACGCCTGCCCCTTTAATACTAATACTACAAATATGAACCAGATAAGTCCGCTTGCATATATTCATCCTGAAGCGAAAATGGGTGATAACAACATCATTGGCCCATTCTGCTATATAGACAAAAACACAGTCTTAGGCGACAACAATGTATTGCAAAACAGCGTAACGATAAACTACGGTGCACGCTTAGGCAACGGCAACGAGATTTTCCCCGGAGCAAGCATAAGCACAAAACCGCAGGACCTCAAATTCAAGGGTGAAGACACCACCTGTGAGATTGGTGACAACAACAGCATACGGGAATTTGTAACCATATCAAGAGGCACTGCCTCAAAGGGTACTACCAAAGTAGGTTCCAATAACCTGTTTATGGAGAATGTACATATAGCACATGACTGTGTGGTCGGCAACGGTTGCATAATAGCAAATTCCACAAAATTCGGTGGCGAGGTAACTGTTGACGATAACGCAATAATAAGCTCGGAAGTTCTTTGCCACCAGTTCTGCCACATAGGCGGATATGTTATGATACAAGGCGGATGCCGTTTCAGCCAAGACATCCCTCCGTTCATCATTGCGGGAAAAGAGCCTACAAGATATTGCGGAATCAATCTTGTTGGACTGCGCCGCCGTGGTTTCAATAATGAGCTTATCGACAACATACACGAAGCCTATCGACTGCTTTATTCAAAAGGCGTGTTGAAGGAGGGTATCGATGAAATACGCAAATGCTTGCCCGAAAGCAAAGAAATCAATTACATAATAGAGTTTGTCGAGAACTCGAAAAGAGGTATCATAAGATAAACTCATGAAGACACTGATTGTCATCGTGGGGCCGACGGGAGTCGGCAAGACTGCTTTATGCCTTGATTTGGCCCAACGGCTTGACACGGTGATAATCAATGCCGACTCGCGGCAAATATACGAAGAAATACCCATTGGCACAGCCGCACCAACAAAGGACGAGCAGGACAGAGTAAAGCATTTTTTCGTAGGCAATCTTCATATCGGCGACTATTACAATGCCGCCATGTTCGAGAATGACGTGCTAAAGCTTCTCGACAAGCTTTTCACTGAAAAAAACGCCGTTATCATGTCGGGAGGCAGCATGATGTATGTTGATGCCGTGTGCAATGGCATTGACGACATTCCCAATGTCAACGGCCATGTAAGGAAACAGGTAAAAGAAGACTACGAAAAATACGGGCTGACAGCCATGTGCCGCTTGTTGGAAAGGCTTGACCCTGAATACTACACCATTGTAGACAAGAACAATCCCAAACGGGTAATCCATGCAGTGGAGATATGTATTTCCACAGGGAAGACTTATACATCATTCAGGACAAGCACCAGAAAAAAACGCCCGTTCAACATTATAAAAATCGGACTCATACGAGAACGCGACGAATTGTACAGACGCATTGACATGCGTGTCGACAAAATGGTAGAAGCAGGTCTAATTGACGAAGCCCGACGCATGTATCCCCATAAGGGACTCAACGCCCTTAATACCGTAGGTTACAAAGAGCTTTTCAACCACTTCGACGGACTGTATTCTTTAAACGAAGCTGTTTTCAGGATAAAATGCGACACACATAAGTATTGTCGTAAACAGCTAACATGGTTCAAGCGCGACAAGGACATAAGGTGGTTCTCGCCCGACAATGTTGAAGAAATCATAAATTATGTAACTACTTTCCGTTAGAATGTAGCTTTTTCATTACATTTGCACCGCAAAACAGAGAATCCCATATTATGTTCCAAAAACTTCACGACTCATACATAGGCCGCATTGCAGGCCTATGTTGCCGCAAGACAAAAGCTTTTTGGCATTGGTACAAGAGCCTCTACAAAGGCAGCAGATGGTATAAAAAAACCATTACCGTCATCGTGTCCCTCATTGCCCTTTTCATTATATATTTAGGCATGGTGGACATTAATTTCCTATGGCTTTTCGGCAAATCTCCTGGATTTGCACAAATAAAGAAACCTACCACGAGCGAAGCTTCTGAAATATACAGTGCTGACGGTGTTCTCATCGGCAAATACTTCAGCGAAAACCGTACACCTGTGAAATATGAAGAAGTCAACCCTGTATTTTGGAAAGCACTGATAGACACCGAAGACGAGCGCTTTTACAAGCATCGCGGAGTTGACCCTATAGGAATGTTCGCAGTGCTGAAAGATGTCATCTCCGGCGGCGATGCACGAGGAGCGTCAACCATAACACAGCAGCTGGCTAAAAACATGTTCCGCGTCAGGACGCAATACTCCACCGGTTTGCTCGGTCACATTCCGGGAGTGCGGATGCTCATCATGAAGAGCAAGGAATGGATTATCGCCACCAAACTTGAGATGCTTTACGACAAGCGTGAAATCCTGACGATGTATGCAAATACCGTAGACTTCGGCTCAAACGCATTCGGCATAAAGACGGCTTGCAAGACTTATTTCAACACCACGCCGACCGACATTACCGCCGAACAGGCCGCCGTACTTGTAGGCATGCTGAAAGCAACAACATACTACAACCCCATCAGCCATCCCGACAACAGTCTTGTTCGCCGCAACACCGTGCTGCACAACATGATGACGCACGGGGATATCAGCCGCACCGAGTACGACTCGCTAAGCGCAATACCCATAAAGCTCGACTACAGCGTGGAGAGCAACTATGACGGTCAGGCCAAATATTTCCGTGAAGCAGTGGCCGATTATCTTAAGGACTGGTGCAAGGAAAACGGCTACGACCTATACAGCAGTGGCCTGAAGATATATACCACTATTGACACGCGCATGCAGAAGTACGCGGAAGAAGCGGCACGAAAGCAAATGCGCCAAGTACAGCGCAACTTTGACCGTCACTGGGCAGGGCAAGATCCGTGGCGTGACGAGAACCATCAGGTTATACCGAACTTCATCGAAGATATTGCCAAAAGACAACCGGCATACAAGATGCTTGTACAACGTTTCCCCGACCAGCCCGACTCTGTGACCTACTACCTCAACAAGCCACACAAGGTAAAGCTGTTCGATTATGAAAAGGGAACAATAGAAAAGGAGATGAGCACCCTCGACTCCATACGCTACATGGTGAAGTTCATGCACTGCTCGTTCGTGGCTATGGAGCCGCAGACAGGACACGTCAAGGCGTGGGTCGGCGACATTGACTTCAACTCGTGGAAATACGACAAGGTTACAGCCATGCGCCAACCCGGTTCCACGTTCAAGCTATTCGTATATACCGAAGCCATGAACCAAGGTCTTACGCCATGTGACAAGCGTCGCGACGAATACATCCGCATGGATGTGTACGACGCTAAAAAGCATGAGATGACTACATGGACTCCAACCAATGCTGACGGACATTTCAGCGGAGACTCCATTCCTCTGAAGGGAGCTTTCGCCCGAAGCATAAACTCCGTTGCCGTAAGGCTCGGACAGGAGATGGGCATCAAGAACATAGCCAAGACTGCGCATGACATGGGCATTGCAAGTCCGCTTGACGAGCAGCCGTCACTCGCCCTCGGTTCGTCAGACGTCAACCTTCTTGAAATGGTCAACGCATACTGCACCGTAGCCAACGACGGCAAACACATCGGTCCAGTACTTGTAACAAGGATTGTCGACAAGGAAGGTAACGAGGTGTACACTGCTGAAACCGAAGCAAAACAAGTTATCCCATATAAAAGCGCTTTCTTCATGCAGCAGTTGCTCATGGGCGGAATGCGCGAGCCGGGCGGCACATCTCAAAGCCTGTGGGGCTACGTCAACGCCGCACCAGACACTGACTTCGGTGGCAAGACAGGCACATCCAACAACCACTCCGACGCATGGTTCATGGGCGTAAGCCCCAACATCGTAGTCGGAGCATGGGTTGGCGGCGAATACCGCAGCATACACTTCCGCACCGGCGCGTTAGGTCAAGGCAGCCGCACCGCCCTGCCAATCTGCGGTTATTTCCTCAAGTCGCTAATGAGCGACCCTGACTTCAGAAAATACCACGGCCGTTTCCACAAACCGGTTGACGACGACATTACGCGCTCGATGTACATGTGCGACAGCTACTATCCCACAAGGAAAGACACTGCCGCAGTTGACAGCGCCGCCATCGCCGACTCCATTGCTGCAGAAAAAGCCGGGCATCCCATGAACGCTCTCGAAAAGATGGTAATCGGAAACGCCATTAATATTGAAAGCAACCAGCCTAAAAAGCAGGAAGACAACAAAGGCAACTCACAAAATGCTACTAAGCCGCACGAAGAAGAAATAAGGCTTGAAGACATGTAAGGGTGAAAAGGTGAGGATGTGAAAAAGTAAAAAGATAAAAGAGTAAATAGGTAAAGAAGTGAAACTCTACTCATTGCCTTTCCTGATTTTACCTTTCTACTTTTTCACCTCCTCACCTTTTCACCTTTTTACTTTTTTACCTTTCACAAAATGCCCGACCTTGACAACCCGGAGCTGCAACAGGCTCTACAGATAATACAATACACACACCGTTCGCTGTTCCTCACAGGAAGGGCCGGCACCGGCAAATCCACTTTCCTGCGGCACATCTGTGCCACCACAAAGAAGAAACACGTAATACTGGCCCCTACCGGCATTGCCGCAATCAACGCCGGAGGCTCAACCCTGCATAGTTTCTTCAAACTGCCGTTCCATCCCCTTCTGCCTGACGACACACGCTACTCCGTGCGCAACCTGCGCTCAACGATGAAATACACCTCTGAAAAGCGCAAACTGCTGCGTGAAGTGGAGCTGATTGTCATCGATGAAATCAGCATGGTGCGCGCCGATGTCATCGACTTTATCGACAAGATACTGCGCGTATATTCACGCAACATGCGCCAACCGTTCGGTGGCAAACAGCTATTGCTCGTCGGCGACATGTATCAGCTTGAACCGGTGCTAAAGGAAGACGAGCGGCGTATGCTGCATCCCTACTACCCCACTACTTTTTTCTTCGGCGCACGGGTATGGCGTGAGATGCGCCTTGTCAGCATAGAGCTGAACAAGGTTTACCGCCAGACTGACCCGGCCTTCATCTCCATCCTCGACCATATCCGCACGAGCGACGCCACCGACAATGACTTGCGCACGCTCAACACACGTGTGGGCAGCAATTTAGACACAGCCACCGGCAGCCTTGCCATCACACTATCGACACGCCGCGACACCGTTGACTACATCAACGAGCAGCAGCTTGACAAGCTACCCGGCAAGCCCGTGACATTCACCGGCGAAGTGACAGGCGAATTTCCCGACAGCAGCCTGCCCACACCAGTAGAACTCGAAGTGAAGGCCGGAGCACAGATAATCTTCATCAAGAACGACATCGACCGCCGTTGGGTGAACGGCACGCTCGGTGTAATCGAAGGAATTGACGAGACAGAGGGCGTGCTGTACATTGTCACGGAAGACGGCAACGAGTATGACGTGCGCCGCGAGCGGTGGAGTAACATGCGTTACCGCTTCAACGAAAAGGAAAAGAAAATAGAGGAGGAAGAGATTGGCAGCTACGTGCAGTTTCCCATACGGTTGGCATGGGCCATTACCGTACACAAAAGCCAAGGACTTACATTCAACCGCGTCAACATCGACTTCACCGGCGGAGTATTCGCCGCAGGCCAGGCATACGTCGCCCTGTCGCGCTGCACCTCTCTCGGAGGCATCAGCCTCGCCACGCCCCTGCGCCGTGACGACGTATTCGTGCGCCCGGAAATCAAGCGGTTCGCCCTTACCTTCAACGACGCCACGCTGATAGGCGGTGCGCTGAAAGAGTCGGCCGCCGACAAGGAATACCACGACGCTGCCCAAGCCTTCGACCGTGGAGACTTCGACACATTCCTCTCCGCCTTCTTCCGCGCCATCCACCACCGCTACGATATAGAAAAACCTGCCGCCAAGCGGCTCATCCGCCGCAAGCTTGGCATAATAAACACCCTGCGCAGCGACAACAAGCGCCTACGTGGTGAACTTGACCGCCAACGCACTTTCCTGAAAAAGCTCGCCGTTGAATACGTAATGCTGGGCAAGGAATGCGAGCGTGAACACATGCCCGAAGCCGCAGCCGATAACTACCGCAAGGCGCTTGAACTGTGCCCCGACATACCCGAAGCAAAAAGACGGCTGAAGAAACTCGGAAAAAAGTAAAAAGGTAGAAAGGTAAAAAGACAAAGGGAGCTATGTGTATATCTTTCTACTTTTTTACCTTTTAGTTACAGGTAAAACTCTTCGGTAAGGCGCGAATACCACGGCGAGCGTGTCATGTCGGCATTGTTCAGGCATTCTTCGCTTTCCTCAACCTCCATGGCAGGACTTGTGCCGTATGCCAACAGGCAGCGGCTGACGGGCTTGTGAGGCACAGTGCGTATGCTGCACGCGCGACGGGGATACAACCCGGAGAGAGCCGCCTCAGTATCGAACTCGCGGCGCAAAGCAGATGGAATTACCACCGACAGTTCACCGCTGCAGGCCAACAGCCGCGCCGCATAGCTGAACAGGTCGGCAAAGGGCAGAGTGGCCGCGCTGCGCGCCATCGTCCTCGCCGCCGTCTTGCTATCCAAAGTGCCGGCATAAAACGGCGGATTGCACACTATGGCATCATATTCGCCACCCCGAAACGTCTGCAATGGTGCTTCGACAACACTCACCCTATCGGCAAACGGCGACGCCGCCACATTCTCGCGAGCCTGCAAACACGCTCCCGGCTCAATATCAATGGCCGTCACCTCGGCATCAGCAAACCGCTGCGCCATCATCAGCGCGACAAGCCCCGAACCCGTACCAACATCCAATATGCGCCGTCCGCCGCGCGCCCACGCCCCTAACAGCACGCCGTCTGTACCAACCTTCATGGCACACTTGGCGTGGCTTACAATAAAACGCTTGAACGTAAAACCGCTTGACATAAGCTGAACTAAAAGGTAAAAATGAAAAATCAAATTGCACGTGCAAAATTAATGAAAATCAGCCGTTTGACAAAATATTGCATTTTACAAGGCTTGCAGAATATTTTTTCTTTACAGCTTAAAACAAAAGATATAACTTTGCAAAGTCAACAAAATAGAGATAAAAAATGAAGGAAACAATCACAATACACAAGAATACAGAACAATAATCTACTGTTGCCTGTTCATATCCGGCAAAAGTCTGGACTCCCTGCAACTTTTCAAGCAAAACCTTGCAAATGTTGCTAAAAGTCTGTATATTTGCCGTGTTGCTATCCAAATATCAGTTTACCAAAAACTATACACGGACGGCGGCTGTATATGAAAAAGGCGTTTACTAAACGCTTTGTCTTGACGCTTCGAAACTTCGCAACTTTCAGGTATAGTCAAGAACAAGGCAACAGTAGATGCCCTGCATGGTATGTTTTATCAATGCCATCATTACGTCCGTATGCCCTCACAGGCATTCGGCATCTGTGGCATAAACATATCCGGCGTGGGGTCTCTGCGTTGCTCGTTCTACTATACCGGGCAATGCGAAGGCCTCGAAGCGTGGACGGGCAAAAGTAAGAACTCCCACGCTTTATTTGCATCTGCAACAATCTAAATATTTACCAATTTGTCCTTTTGAGGGAGGTAAAGGATAGTAAAAAACAAGTCACTATGGAAAATCTCAACAAAAAAGCATTTATTGACAACATCATCAAAGGGTTTACACTATTTTTCGTTTTCGTTATTTTTCTGTTTCTTTTGTTAGGAGAAAAATATGCAAGGAATGAGTATGTTTATAGACTCTATAATGGCATTGAAGAAAATTATATTATATTTACATTTATGTTTTCATATGCAGAAATGCTTACATTGTTTTATCTAAGAGATAAAAATATTAGAAATAAAACTACACATATTATTTCATTAGCGTACTCTTTCTTAATAAACTTTGTCTTATTTTTACTCATAAATCATGGCTATTTGAAACTTTCCAGCTTTATTTGGCTATTAATAACTATTGAACTCACATACACCACTTTAATTTATAAAGAAAATGACATTAAAAAAGCATTACCAAAAGAAATATCATTTTGGGGAAATAAGAAAAGTAAGAGAAGCAATAAACATGAAAACGACAATATTACTGATATTATAAAAAACGAAATTCTGAATGGTCAACTTAATCCTGACACTATAAAAATAATAAATAAAAGAAGAAAAATGTTCCGTCATCCTTTCTCCTTCAAAGGAAGAATACGTTGTTTGGAATACGTTATTTCATTCTTTATCTTTACATTGTACTCAACTTTCTTTTTAGGCCTTGAGCCAATTGTTTGGTTATACTCAATAGTTTTTTCAATTCCTAAATCTATTGGATGGTTTATTTTTAGCCTACCAGCACTTTGGTTTATCGCCGCACAAGGTGCTAAACGTTGTCATGATGCAGGAAATTCCGGATTGTGCCAACTAATACCCTTTTGGACATTATTTTTATTATTCGAAGAAGGGGATGCTGAAACTAATAAATATGGACCAAATCCTAAAGAAAAAATTAAAATACAAAAAGACGAATGAAACACTTACAGATTATTCTCGCAGCAATGCTGCTGTTATGCCTTGTGTCTATGCCTTATGGGTATTATATACTCGTCAGGTGGGCAGCCATGACAGTTTTCGCTATTACAGCTTTTAACTATTATGCAAAAAACAAGAAAGAGCCTGCTATAACATTCGGAGCATTGGCTTTACTGTTTCAACCATTCTTCAAGATTGCATTAGGCAGAACTATTTGGAACATCGTTGATGTAATTACAGCAGTTTTGTTGATAATACTATTTTTCACTGAAAACAAAAAAGAATAAAATTATGGGATGTTTAACAAGATTGTGCATTTATATTGCCGTGATGTGCCTTATCGGCTGGCTGTTTTGTAATATTGATCCCGAAAAGACATATTCATGGTATTACGGAATTTGGCACGGAATATTCTTTATTTCCAACCTGATAAGAAGTTGGTTTGGCGACGCTCTGTATAAAGCAAATTATTACACGACGGCGTACAATGTGTGGTGGTGGATTATGACAATAATGTCATGTATCAGTTTTGTTTTTGGCAGAGGAAAAGAAAGGGATTAGGTGTTTTTGGTATATTTGCAAAAAACTGAAAAGCATTGTAAACGCACCGACCCTCTTAACAACTCAATCAATGAGAAATGTGCAAGAATAAGGGAGGCATTCTTGCTTAAATTCCATGAAGGACTTGCCGAAAATTATTTTGTTACCGGCAAACGGGGCGAACCCAAAATGATAAAACTATCAAAAGACTTAATAAAATGGGAGGAATGAAACTATGACAGCACAAGCAAGGGAAATACTTATCTATAAAGGTAAGAGATACGGTATGGCTACAGAGCCATTAGAACCATACATAGAAACTAACAACATACAGTTTAACCCTGAGAGTATATGTTCTGCATGTTGGCGCGGTTACATCGGAACATGGAGCATTGAAGACGGCAGGCTGTACCTTATAGACATAGAGACAGACGACAACGGAAAGAAAGTTGGATTGGAATACCTGTTTCCAAATCAAGAAAAAGTATTTGCCGACTGGTTTACCGGCATACTTCGTGTCCCATACGGCAAGTTGCTTGAGTACGTACATCAAGGATATGCGTCACTCTATGAAAAAGAACTTTTCTTGAAAATATCGAAAGGTGTTCTCGTAAATGAACGTAAAATTGACAACACTCTTGATTATGACAATCAAAAAGAGACTGAAAACAGGACAGTCCCAACCGATAGAATGCCATATTCGGCGGACATCGAAAGAAAAAAGATAAAAGATAAAATATCAAACAAAATACGTAATTTTTTTCGCAAACTTATAGTAGACTAAAATAGCCAACAACCTTATGACTGAAAAGAAAATCAAATCAACCAAAATTATATTCACCACACTTATATTGTCAGTTTTATCGGCTTGCACAACCAATGGGAATACTCCCAAACATAGCAGCAACAACCACCAAACAACCTTAACTTCATATAAAACAAATGTACAGAGCACTCCAAACGAAAAGCGAAAAGCTGACAGCATATACACGTGCGACTATGTATGTGACAGCCTTACGACTGTAGGCATGGTGGAATGGGCTGTAAACATGCGGGAAAAAGACGAGCTAAAGATTGAAAACTTAACAACGAAAATATTGAAACTTGTTGACGGAAAAACTTTAACAGCAATACAAAGCGAAATCAAGGCGTGGAACAAATTATGCAAATCATTGGACGAAACAACAGCTCAAATCCTCAAGATGGAATGGTGGTTCGGAGGTTCGTTAAGTAGTGTGTATAAAGCCGATGCGCCTATGGAAATACGTTTCATCAGACGCGCGTGTCTTGAAGATGATTACAACTTATTGAACAAGAATAATGAAAAAAACGATACGCAAAGCAGTAACACAGCCGCAAATACCAACTTAACAGGTATTTCCCATTCTATCGACTCCGCAATTGCATTTGTCAGCCCAAACAACATTGACATTTCATACTTTGAATACGAATATTACGGCTGTCTTGAGGAATATGAACAGAGCTTCAAACAATGCAAACAATATGCAGCACAATTAAAAGGACGGTTAAAAGAATGGCTCGACACACGTAAAACGGTAATGTCAACATTAAGTAAAAATAAAAAAGCCGAATACAACAATCATACAAATAAAGCACTGAACACCATTGCAAAAACTATCAACGGGTGCATAGCCAAATAAAAAAACAATTTGTAATTTTACTTGGAACTGACATTTTCTGAAAAGACAGGTTCATCTGAAACTTTGTATGATGAACATTAACAGCAAAATCCTTCCTCGTGGATGACTGAAACAGAGGGTGCATTGTCATAAAAAGAGAAAAGAAAAACGCAAATCATCCGTCACCTGTCACATCAGGGCGTAACACATTGATTGACAATTGATTACGATGTGACAGATGAAAAGGTGCAACCGTCACATCCATCTGTCACAGGCAATACCGTGACGGATGTGACGGATGAAGTATCTTCATCTGTCACAGCATATAACGCTGATAATCAGAGCATTACACCCCGATGTGACAAGTGACGGATAAAACGCATTTTTTGTTTTCTGTTATATAAGAAACAGGTTCACCAGCCATTTTCCGATACAAATTTATCCGTAGCTAAAAGGCCACGTTTTATGTTGCAAAAGGTGGCTTTTTACAACGTAAAAGGTCATCTTTCGCCGTCCGAAAGGCGACCTTTTAGCAATACGCTGATTTTCAATGTGTACCGCGCTGCATGCTTTTTCTGCACACGGCAAGCCCTGCTTGCGGATTTTTTTGTACTTTTGCAGTATCTTAAAACACAAGCTGTACCCATATAAACAGAAGAAAGGAGAAAGAATGCCATTAAGGATACCTGACGGACTGCCAGCCATCGAGGCGCTGAAGAGCGAAAACATATTCGTTATGGACTCGTCACGCGCCCACGCACAAGACATCCGTCCGCTGCGCATAGTAATACTCAACCTCATGCCTCTGAAGGTAACGACGGAGACAGACCTGATACGTGTGTTGTCGAACACGCCGCTGCAAATCGACATAACGTTCATGAAGCTGAAAAGCCACACGCCGAAGAACACTCCGGTGGAGCACATGATGGCGTTCTACAAGAGTTTCGACGAGCTGTGCGGAACGAAGTTCGACGGCATGATAGTTACCGGCGCGCCCGTGGAACACCTGCGCTTCGAGGACGTGAACTACTGGCCGGAACTGACTGAGATATTCACATGGGCGCGGACACACGTTTACAGCACACTTTACATCTGCTGGGCGGCGCAGGCCGGGCTGTACTTCCACTACGGCGTGGAGAAGCGGATGCTTGAAAGAAAGATGTTCGGCGTGTTCCGCCAGTTCATCGAGGAACCGCTGCTGCCAATATTCCGCGGCTTCGACGACTACTTCTACATGCCGCAGAGCAGGCACTCGGAAGTGACCGCTGGCGACATAGCCCGGCACAAGGAGCTGCGCATCATCGCCCAGTCGCCCGTAAGCGGCGTGGGCGTCTGCATGGCGCGCGAGGGGCGCGAGTTCTTCATAACAGGCCATCTTGAATACACGCGCGACACGCTCGACAAGGAGTACCGCCGCGACATGGGCAAGCGTAACGACGTTGACGTACCCGTGAACTACTACCGCGACGACAATCCACAGCTCGGGCCGCTGGTAAGGTGGCGCGCACACGCCAACCTGTTCTTCACCAACTGGCTGAACTACTACGTTTACCAGACAACGCCGTATGATATTGAGAAAATCAAATAAAAGGTAAAAGAGTAAAAAGGTAAAAAAGTAGAAATAGAAAGATAGAAAAGTAAAAAGATAAATAAGAAACAAAAAATCAGAAAAGATGATGCTGTGTATGCGCAGCCTTTTACCTTTTTACTTTTTTACCTTTTTACTTTAATAAAGGTTGAACATGCAAACATTGGAACTGTTATCGCCAGCCAAGAACATTGAATGTGGTATGGCTGCCATCGACCACGGAGCCGATGCGGTTTACATCGGTGCTGAAAGCGGAGGGGCACGTGCCGCCGCCGGCAACAGCGTCAGCGACATTGCGGAGCTTTGCCGCTACGCCCACCAGTTCGGCGCGCGCGTGTACGTAACAGTGAACACCATCGTTTACGAAGACGAACTAACAGCCACACGTGAACTGCTGCGCAGGCTCGCCGACGCCGGTGTCGATGCCATACTGGCACAGGACATGGCCCTGCTGCAAATGCCACGCTACGGCATGGAGCTGCACGCAAGCACGCAGACCGACAACCGCACAGCGGAAAAGGCGGCATGGCTCGCGCTCAACGGGTTCAGCCGCGTAGTGCTGGCACGCGAGCTATCGCTCGACGACATACGGCACATCCATCAGGCAGTGCCGTCGGTGCAGTTGGAATGTTTTGTACACGGAGCACTGTGCGTGTCGTATTCGGGACTGTGCTACGCCTCGCAATACTGCTTCAAGCGCAGTGCCAACAGAGGCGAGTGCGCCCAGTTCTGCCGGTTGAAGTTCGACCTTATTGACGCCGACGGCAAAGCCATAGAGCGCGGAAAGCACCTGATCTCACTCAAAGACATGAGCCGCATGAAATGGATTGAACAGCTGGCCGACGCCGGAGTGACATCATTCAAGATAGAAGGAAGGCTCAAAGACGTTGCATACGTCAAGAACATAACCGCCGCATACAGTGAAGAACTTGACAAGCTCGTGGCCCGGCATCCCGACCGTTACCGCCGCGCGTCGCTGGGACGGTGCAGCTACACGTTCAAGCCCGACATCAACCGTACGTTCAACAGAGGCTACACCGACTACTTCATGCACGAAGCCGGCAGCAGGATATGGTCACCCGGCACGCCGAAAGCCATAGGACAGAGCGTCGGCACGGTAAAAGACGTTGGCGCAGGACACATCACCGTCGCTGGAACGGCGGTGTTTGCCAACGGCGACGGGCTGTGTTTCTTCAACGGAAAAGAGCTGTGCGGCTTCCGTGTTAACCGAGCCGAGGGGAACAAAATATATCCCCTAAGCATTCCACAGGGGCTGCGCAAAGGCATGGAGCTGTTCAGAAACCACGACAAGGCTTTTGAAACACTGCTTGCCAAGCCTTCTGCCAAGCGCAAGATAGCCGTAAGCATAAGTATGGAGGAAACTGCCGGCGGACTGAAAGCCGTTTTCACGGCCGAAGACGGGACACGGGTGGAAGTGGAAGAGCTGATTGATGCGCAACAGGCAGAGAAGCCCCAGAAGGAATATATGCGCCGGCAGATGGAGCGGCTCGGCAACACTCCGTTCGAATGTACGGCGTTCTCAACCGTGCCCGAAGAGCCACGCCGCTTCGTTCCGGCCAGCATATTGGCCGGAATACGCCGACAGGCCGCCGACAAGCTGCAAAAGGCAATAATCGTAAAAGACCGCTCTTACAAGCCGCAGAACAACACGGCGGAACTTGAAAAGATTGCACGCAACGAATATCCTGCCGCAACGCAGTACAACTACAACATAGCAAACAGCGAGGCGCGGCAGCTATACCGCAACGAAGGAATAGCCATCGACACTCCGGCCTTCGAACTTCAGAAGCCGCAAAGGCCGCAGATAATGCAATGCCGACACTGCCTGCGACGCGCATTGGGCCACTGCCTGCGCCACGGAGGCACTCCACCGCAATGGCGCGAACCGCTCAGGCTGCGTATGGACGACGGCAGGACGTTCAGCGTGGAGTTTGACTGCAAGCAATGCCAAATGAACATATACGCCGACTGAAATGAACATTTTACACAACAGACACAGCATGCTCGCCACTGCGGTCATACTCGCCATCATGGCCATGACCGTGCTTTCAAGCTGCCACGGCTATCAGCGCAATAGCGCATGGGCACAATACATGGCCGCCGACACCGCCACCGCCGACTCTAATACCATACGCAGGCATTACGGACAGAGCTATAACTTCGTGGTGAAGGCCGACTCCATAATCATGGTAAAACAGCAGCCGGAAGAGGTTTTGACACGCATGCACACCGACACGCTGGCCGTCTACAAAGGCAACCACGTCGCCGTGGCCGAGATACGCATACTGCCTAACGACAGCGTGGACAGCGTATGGGTGCAGATAGCACGCGACCAGCAGACCATCGGATGGCTGCACGAGCAGACGCTGCTCTCGTCTGTTGTGCCAGACGACCCCATATCACAGTTCATAAAGACATTCTCCGACGTACACCTTGTAATGTTCCTGACGGTAATCTGCGTCATTGCCGTTGTTTACCTGATACGTACCGCCACACGGCGGAAGGCGCACATTGTGCATATCAACGACATACCGACTTTATACCCCACCCTTCTGGCACTCACTGTGGCCGCCGGAGCCGTGATATATGCCAGTCTGCGGATGTTCGCCGGTGACGTATGGGAACATTTCTATTACCACCCTACGCTTAATCCGCTAATCGTACCGCCGGTATTAGGCGTGTTCCTTGCATTCGTATGGGCTATGGTTATCATCGCGCTGGCCGCAATCGACGTGGTGCGCAACATTCTCCCGCCGGCCGACGCCATGCTGTACCTGTGCGGACTGGCCGCCGTATGTGCAACGAACTACATCGTTTTCACCGTTGCAACATTATATTATATTGGTTACCCGCTGTTCATAGCTTACGCCGTGTATGCCGTCTGGACATACTTCAAAAGGTTCGGGGCGCTGTATAAAAATACACATAAATGATGATTGTACGGCTCGCCGATTGTCACTACCTTTGCAGGCGTCAAACAAAATAGCCCGTTTCAGGATAATGACAACAAGCATCATAATAGCAATAGCCGCCTGCATAGCCACTGCGCACACGCCTGGCAAAAATGGAAGCGCAACCGCAGAAACAATGAATACCGGCAATGCCGCGGCAGACACGTCACGCGTCTACGATCTCGACGAAGTCATAATAGTATCACAACCCAAGGAAGTAACACGCCTAAGGCAGCAGCCGCTAAGCTCGACAGTGTTCACCGGAGGTGACCTTAACCGCCTCGGCATAAACAGCCTGTCGGCATTAAGCTCTTATGTACCGTCGTTCTCCATGCCGGCCTACGGCTCGAGGCTTACCGCCTCGGCCTACGTCCGCGGCATCGGGTCGAGGGTTGACAATCCCGCCGTTGGCATTTACAGTGACGGCATACCGCTTGTCAACAAATGCTCGTACAACTTCCATACTTACCAAATGGACCGCATCGACGTGCTGCGCGGTCCACAGGGCACTCTATACGGAATGAACTCCGAGGGAGGCATTGTGCGCCTGTACTCCAAGGACCCGATGAAATACTACGGCACGGACATAGTCCTTTCCTTAGGAAGCCATCTGTACAGGAACGTGGAGCTTGCACATTACCACCGTCCGAGCAGCAAGCTGGCCTTCTCGGTGGCCGCATTCTACAACGGGCAGAACGGATTTTTCCGAAACTCAACAACCGACAGGCGCGCCGACAACTACGATGAGGCCGGCGCCAAGGCGCGGCTCGTTTACCAGCCGAACACAAAATTTACGGCAAACATCGTCGCCGACTACCAATACACCTCGCAAAACGCCTTTGCATACGGCGAACTCGACACAAAGACTGGACACATATCATCCCCGTCAGGCAACCGTCCGAACACTTATCGGCGCAACATGCTAAACACCGGCATTGGCATTACATACCGCCTTGACGGAATACAAATAAACTCGCAGACAAGCTACCAGTTCCTGCGCGACAACATGGCAATGGACCAGGACTATCTTCCACTCGACCTGATGCACCTGGCACAACGCCAGACCCTCAACGCCCTGACGCAAGAGTTGTCGATAAAAAGCAACACAGAAGCCGCATGGCAACACACCAGCGGCCTGTACGTGTCGCAACAATGGCTGCGCACCGAAGCCCCGGTATCATTCGATACAGACTTCACCGACCGGATTGCATCAGGCATACAATCGGCCATGTACTCATCCATACACACCGCAATGGCGGAGCAGATGGCCGCAGCAGGCATGCCGCAGCAGGCAGCCGAGCAAATGGCAGCCTCGATAATCGAACAGGCTGGAGGCATCTCTGCCGACATACAGATGCAAGTGCCGGGACTGTTCCACACCCCTCAGCTGAACATAGGCATCTTTCACGAGTCGAACATACGCCTGTTGCCACGCCTGACGGCCACTGTCGGGCTGCGCTATGACTATAGCCGGGTAGCTGTGAGATACGATACACGCGCGGCAATGACCGTCTCGGCCAACGTAATGGGAACATCGGCCGAAAACACCCTGTCGTCGAAACTCAACGGCAAAAGCCACAATTCGTACAACCAGCTGTTGCCGAAAATCGGACTTACCGCCACACTGTCAGACAACGGCAGCAACATATACGCCACCGTAAGCAAGGGATACCGCGCCGGAGGATTCAACATACAGATGTTCTCGGACATCCTGCAATCAGAACTTACGGCAAATGCGGCACAGGCAATGAAAGGCAGCTATGACATTCCCCACACGGCCGATGACTATAAAAAAGTGAACAGCACAATATCATACAAGCCTGAAGAAAGCTGGAACTACGAACTCGGCGCACACCTGAACATATCGGGCTGGGCCATGCAGGCCGACTTCGCAGCATACTACATGCAGGTGCGCAACCAGCAGCTATCGGTCATGGCCGACGCATACGGCTTCGGACGGATGATGGTAAACGCAGGACGCAGCCGCAGCATAGGCGTAGAAGCGGCACTGCGTGGAAGCCTTGCAGACAACCGCCTGCAATGGGGAGTGACATACGCACTGACCGACGCCGAGTTTACCGAATATTCCGAAACCGCCGAGGACGGCTCACGCATCGACTATAAAGGCAACTCCGTTCCCTTCGTTCCCCATCACACGCTTTCTGCAAGGTGCGACCTGCGCCTGCCATTCGGCACGTCACGCAAGCTTGCAGCTCTCTTCGGCGCGGACATGACGGCGCAAGGCAGCACTTACTGGGACGCCGCAAACACCGAGAGCCAGCCACTGTACGCCATCCTCAACCTGCATATCGGACTGCAATATGCCGACACCTCCATACGCCTATGGTGCCGCAACGCCACCAACACACACTATGCCACATTCGCGTTCAGCAGCTCAGCCAGCGGCAACGACACATGGTTTGCACAGCGCGGCAACCCAATACAATTCGGCGTTGACCTCCGTCTCAACCTGCAATGACAAGCAACGCTTTGCAAAAGGCCGTCTTTTAGCTCCTGAAAGGCGGCCTTTTACCGTATAAAAGACGGTCTTTCGGAATGCGAAACACGACATTTTGCAAAGGCGGCAACCACAACAAGGGCAAACAGCAACAAGCCATGCACCCATGTAAAGCCGCCGATGCGATGTTATTCAGCCATTAATTTGGCAAATTCAAAATAAAAGTGTAATATTGCAAGCTGAAAAATCGACAAACAAAAAGCAAAACCAGCATGGACGGAACATATTGGCAACCGGAAATAGAAACGATGCCACGCGGCGATTTGCGCAAGCTGCAGGCCGAAAAGCTAAGGCATACCATCGAGACGGCATTACGCTCACCGTTTTACGGCAAAAGACTGCAAGCGCTTGGGATAACGCCAGACACGATAAAGACCGTTGACGACATAAGGAATATACCGTTTACAACAAAAAAAGATTTAAGGGAAAACTACCCGTTCGGCCTTGTAGGCGGCGACATGAAAGACGCCATAAGGATACACTCGTCGAGCGGCACTACCGGCCACCCAACCGTAGTTGTATATTCAAGACACGACATTGAGTCATGGGCGAACATGGTTGCACGCAATATGTACATGGTAGGTTGCCGCAACACGGACGTGTTCCAAAACAGTTCTGGTTACGGAATGTTCACCGGCGGACTGGGTTTCCAATACGGAGCGGAACGGCTTGGGGCGACAACAGTCCCGGCTGCGGCAGGTAACAGCAAACGGCAAATAATGTTCATACGCGACTTCGGAACAACATGCCTTCACGCCATACCCAGCTATGCCATAAGACTGGCCGACGTGTTCAAGGAAGAAGGCGTCGACCCACGCAGCACAAAGCTGCACACACTATTCATCGGAGCAGAGCCACACACCGAAGAGCAACGCCGGAGAATAGAACAACTATTAGGCGTAAAAGCTTATAACAGCTTTGGAATGACCGAGATGAACGGTCCCGGAGTAGCGTTCGAATGCAAATACCAAAACGGAATGCACCTATGGGAAGACAACTACATAGCAGAAATAGTTGACCCCGACACCCTGGAGCCGTTGCCTGACGGAGAAACGGGAGAACTTGTGCTAACCACGCTCGACCGCACAATGATGCCAATACTGCGATACCGCACACGGGACCTGACCCGGATAATCCCCGGCGAATGCCCCTGCGGAAGGACACACCGCAGGATAGACCGCATAATAGGACGCACCGACGACATGTTCATCATAAAGGGAGTGAACGTGTTCCCGATGCAGGTGGAAAAGATACTGGCCCAGTTCCAAGGTCTCGGAAGCAATTATCTAATCACACTCGACACAGTGAACGACAATGACACGATGACCGTAGAAGTAGAACTTGACAGCATGATATCTGACGTATATCCGGAACTGCACGAAATGACAAAGAACATCCAGCGCGCCCTTAAGGACGAGATACTGCTAACCCCGAAAGTCAAGTTAGTGAAAAAAGGCTCGATACCCGTTTCCGACGGAAAGGCCGTAAGGGTCAAGGACTTGAGAAAAAACAGATAAATATATAGTTTCAACAAAAACAAGACATGAAAAGAAAAACCATCCTGACAATGGCGTTATCATGCTGCATGCTCGCGGCTACGGCACAGGTGACAATAAAGGACGTGCTGTGCAACATGCCCGAAACCATAATTCCATACATAGGCGAAGAACAGCGTGAGGAAATATGCAAGTTCACAAACGAAACAGATACCATAAAAATAAAGAACGAGCTTAACGGCTTTACCGAAGTAAATCTGTCGGGAACAGATTTCGCCCTGATAAAACTGAATGAAAGCGCAACCCTGCAAATTAAACTGTTGCCAATGAACGATACGGCACAAATCATCTGCATGGCAAAAACAATGACAACACCCATATCGGAAAGCAACATGAAATTTTATTCAACCGACTGGAATCCTATAAATGACAGTTTCGGATTGCCACAATTTCAAGAATCAGAAAGCCTGGCCGCAACTTTCACACAACGGCCAGACACTATGCCGGAAAACAAATATGAAGAACTGCTTGGATATTTCGACCCGGTTACGGTTTATGCCGACATAAGCAAAAAAGACAATGTCATAACATACAGCCTTGGCATCCCATTGGCATCAAAAGCTGAAAAAAATGAACTAAAAGCGATAATAAAGCCAAAATCTTATAAATGGACGGGGCTTAACTTTAAAAAACTTTAATAACAAAACATTTTTATGCATTATATTTTGCATGATAAAAAATAATCCATACCTTTGCACTGTGTTTTTCATGGTATTAGATTATTAAGGTTAATAAAAAGATTGGTTGTCGTGAG
>URUK01000038.1 GCA_900551055.1 uncultured Prevotella sp.
GCCAACGTCATTTCACGCCTTTAATGTTTTCTGGATTCCGCGTCGGAGCGCGGAACTGAAAGTCGCCGTTAAGGCAATGACGATTACCGAGTGCCTCACTTGAAAACGAATATTTACTGAAAATAGAATAAAAAACCATCCAACAGAACTGCGGATGAACCGCTGTTTGCCGCCTTTTGCATCCATGCCAACGCGCGGCCTGATTATGAATTGTGAATTATGAATTATTAATTTTAAAAAAAACGACCTATAGATTTTTCTTCGGTTTGCGTCATTACAGATAGACGGCCGCATCCGGATGTCGGCCGCATGCTATTGCACTACCTAAACAACCGCGGAAAATGATGGATGAGTCACGAGAACTAATCCTGATATCGAAAGGGAATGAACTGGCGTTTGACGGCTTCATGGACCGCCATTCGCAGAACATGTACAACCACGCCTTCGGCATACTCGGCGAGAAGGGGCTGGCGGAAGAAATCGTCAGCGACGTTTTCTTCGAGGTGTGGAAGATGCGCAAGAAGCTCCTCGGCATAGAGAACATCAACAGCTGGCTCTGCACCGTGGTTTACCGCAAGTCGATATCGCAGCTGCGCAAGGAAGCCCGGCGCAGGAAGCGCGTGAACATCGACGACCTGCCCAACTTCGTGTTTCCGCAGATGGAGACGCCGATGGACAGCATGATTTCAGCCGAGGAGATGCGCGGGCTTAACGAAGCCATAGAGCAGCTGCCGGCGAAGTGCAAGCACGTGTTCTACCTCGCAAAGATAGAGCGCATGCCGTATGCCGACATATGCGACATGCTGAACATATCCCTGGCTACGGTCAACTACCACGTAGGTTACGCCCTGGCCGCGCTTAGGAAGCGGCTGAAGGCAAAAGCATAGTAAAGGTAAAAAGATTAAAGGATAAGTAAGATGGAAAAAGATTTATTCGGACATGAATACGGCACTGGCGAGGAGGACGTGAAGCTTGCCAGCTTCATATTCGGCAGCACGCCTGAAAGTACTGACATGGACAGCATAAAGAAGAAGACATACGCCAAGATACACCGCTCGCGGCAGCGTTCGCGGCTGCGGCGCATCGTAGCCGGCTGGCTTGCCGCGGCAGCCTGCGTTGCCGTAGTGGCTACGGTGTGGCTCATACCCGGCGACGCCATCGACGGGCTGCGCGAAGAGGCGATGGCCGCTGTCAGCCCGGAGACGGTCACCGTCAGGGTGCCCACGGGCGAGCGCATGACTGTCATGCTGCCCGACGGCACGAAGCTCGTGGCCAACTCGCGTTCTGAAATAAGGTATCCCGAGCGGTTTACGGGCGACACCCGCGAGATATACGTCTGCGGCGAGGTGTACCTCGACGTGGCGCGCGACGAGGAGCATCCGTTCATCGTCCGCTCGAAAGGCTTTGAGCTGAAGGTGCTCGGCACCAAGTTCAACATCTGCAACTACGACGGCAAGAACTCGAACGTGGTGCTCGTGCAGGGCTCCGTTGAGGTTACCACGGGCAGCCGCGACAAGGTCACCATGCGCCCGAGCCAGCTGCTCGGCATAACCGACGGCAAGCTCGACGGCCTGCGCACGGTGGACACGTCGCAGTACACCAGCTGGATGAGCGACATCATGGACCTTCACGGCGACGGCATACGCCTTGTGGTTGACCGTCTGAACCATTACTACGGCTCCGACATAGGCGTGCGCGGCAATTTCAACTCGACGCCGCTATACGGAAAGTTAGTGTACCAGAAAAACATCGACGAGGTGCTGAAGGCCATCAACATAATAACCGGCACCAAGCTGGCCGTTTCGGGCGGCAAGGTGTACATATCGAAATGAGCATGTAAAAAACACGCGAAAAACATTATTAACTTAATTTATTGAAATTGCCGTGGGAAAGGGGACACTATGTCCTCGCCCCGGACGGACCAAACAATTTGTTAACATGAATAAACATTTAAGCATCCTGCTACTGGCTCTCTGTCTTGCGGCGGGCACCGCCTGTGCCGGTGACACTGTCGTAAGCTTCAACCCCGACACTGTACGCGTGCTGCGCAATCCGCTCTGCGGATGGGTGATGTACGTGGGGCGCGGCTGGGACGCCGACTTCTGGCAGAAGGAAGGCTACGACGCGATGAGCGTGGGCGACTCGACTGTGCGCGTATCAGACTACGCCAACACCTGCTACATCCGCACAAGCTGGAGTTCGATGGAGCCGGAAGAGGGCAAGTACTTCTGGCTCGACCCCTCGTCAAAGCTCAACCGGCTGCTCAAAAGCGCCACTGACAGGGGCATGAAGCTGGCCTTCCGCATTGTTGTCGACAGCCGCGACCAGGGACAGAACACGCCGCTCTACGTCAAGGAGGCCGGCGCGAAAGGCTTTCAGGACCCCGGCAACCCGAAGAACTGGTCGCCATATCCTGACGACCCCGTGTTCCAGGAAAAGTACGCCAAGTTCCTCAAGGCGCTGGCTACGGAGTTCAACGACCCCGACAAGGTTGACTTCATCGACGCCTTCGGCCTCGGAAAGTGGGGTGAAGCCCACGGGCTCGTCTACGGCGACTACGGCAAGAAGGAGCAGGTGTTCAACTGGATTACCACCCTTTACACAAAAACTTTCACACGCATACCCCTCATAATCAACTATCACCGCCTCGTGGCCGACACAGTCAGCTGGGCGCCGGTTCATCCGCGCAGCCAGGCTTTGCTTGAAAGCGCGATAGAAAAAGGCTACAGCCTGCGCCACGACGCTTTCGGCATGACAGGCTACTACGAGCAGTGGGAAAAGGATTTCGCCAGGAAATGGAACTTCCGCCGCCCCATAATAATGGAAGGCGGATGGATAACCAAGGCGCACCACCGCTACTGGATTGACCCCAGCGGCCGCTACCGCGAGGGACATTCGGAGGACGTGCGCCAAGGCGAGTACGACGACGCGCGCGAAGGCCGCGTGAACATGATGGACCTGCGCATAAACGACGAGGTGCGCTCGTGGTTCGGCACGTCGTTCAACCTCATAAAGGCGTTCATAGCCCACGGCGGCTACCGCCTCTATCCGTCGTCGGCCACGCTGCCCGGCGAGGCCAAGGCCGGCTCGGAGGTGACGCTCCGCTCGCGCTGGGAAAACATAGGGTGGGGCTATTGCCCTACCAACATACCGCAGTGGAACCAGAAGTACAAGGTTGGCTACGCCCTGTTCAAGGACGGACGGGCGGTGCGCGTGTTCGTAGACAAGCGCAGCGACCTGTCCACATGGCTCCTCGGCAAGCCCGCCGACTGCACTCTGTCCGCCAGTCTTGACGGCCTTGACAAGGGCAAATACGAGTGGAGGATGGCCCTTGTCGACACAACCAAGGGCAACCGGCCCGGCCTTGAGATAGCCGTTGACGCGGCGCTGCTCGACGGCGGCTGGCTGAAAGTGAAAGAAGTGACAATCAGATAAACTATACCAAAACACATCAGCTTTATGAAAAAGAAAGCAATCTTTACCAACGGCGGCAGACACCTTGCCGCGCTGTGCCTCTTGGGGGCGGCTGCATTGTCGTCTCCCGCAATGGCTTCAGGCTTGTCTCCCGACAAGGCCGAGGCCGTGCAGGTTCTCCAAAACGAGGGCAACACAGTGAAATCAGTGTTAAGTTACATCGAAGGCCATAGCAAGTACGTGTTTGTTTATGGCGAAAACGTGAAAGACCGCTTGGGCGAGAGCGTGTCAATCCGCCTTCAGGGAAAGAGCGCGGAGAGCATTCTCGACGAGCTTTGCCGCAAGGCCGGACTGAAGTACACCGTGTCAGGGCGGCAGGTGACAATCACCGTAAACCCTTCGGCGCGTCCGGCGCAAAGGCAAAAAGGCGCCAAAGGCAATGGCAAGAAGGTGACCGGCGTGATAGCCGACACCAACGGCGAGCCTCTTATCGGCGCGACTGTCAAGGTGAAGGGTACGCAAATAGCTACCGTTACCGACTTTGACGGCAACTATTCAATCGAAGCTCCCGAAGGCGCAACGCTCGAAGTGAGCTACATCGGCTTCAACACCCAGGAGGTGAAGGTGGGCAGCCGCAACAGCTACAACATCGAGATGGCCGAGGACAACAACTCGCTCGAAGAGCTTGTGGTCATCGGTTACGGTACGGTGAAGAAGAAAGACCTTACCGGTGCCATCTCGGCAGTGAAGGGCGACGACCTTAGCAACCGCCGCACCACGATGCTTTCAAGCGCATTGCAGGGAGCATTGTCAGGCGTGATGGTGCGCCGCAGCAGCTCGGCGCCGGGTTCTGGAGCCGGCAGCATCCACGTGCGCGGTGTCACCACCATGGGAGACTCGTCGCCGCTCGTAATCGTTGACGGCGTTGAGGGTGACCTCGACTACGTGAACGCGAACGACGTTGAGAACGTGACCGTGCTCAAGGACGCGGCTGCGGCCAGCATCTACGGTTCAAAGGCCGCGGCGGGCGTCATCCTCGTAACCACCAAGCGCGGCTCGGACACGGGCAAGTTCCAAATCAAGTACAACGCCGAGTTCGGATGGGAAATACCCACCAAGCAGCCCGAGATGGTAGGCGTTACGCGTTATCTTGAAATGAACAACGAGCTGATGTACAACGACAACCCGTCAGGAGGCTTCTTCCAGGTGTACACCGCCGACCAGACGAAGAACTGGATGAAGTACCACGAGACCGACCCCAACCATTATCCCGTGACCGACTGGACCGACCTTATCCTCAAAAGTTCGGCTCCGCGTATGACGCATACTATCAGCCTGAGCGGCGGAAACAAGTACATCCGCTCGCAGACGTCGCTCTCTTACGACGATGTGGACGGTCTTTATGACGGCCGCAAGTTCCAGCGTTACATGCTGCGCTCTAACAACGACTTCACCATAAACAAGTGGCTTAGCGCCTCGCTCGACCTCTTCGTGCGCCACGCCAAGAGCCAGAACAAGATATACGACCCCTTCAGCACCATGCGTCAGATGCCGGCCATCTACGCCGCAGTGTGGGACGACGGCCGACTGGCCGAGGGAAAGAGCGGCTCCAACCCCTACGGACTGCTAAAGGAAGGCGGCTCTACCGTCAGCCACTCTACCCAGGTGGGCGGTAAAGGCTCGCTCACAATCAAGCCGTTCGAGGGCTTAAGCATCCAGGCCATCGTGTCGCCGTACATCAACTACCAGAAGTCAAAGCAGTTCAAGATGGCCTGCGGATACACGCTTGCCGACGACCCCAACACCTTCGGCGGATACTTCGACGGCGGAAGCGGCCTGTATGCCACCAACAAGCTTACCGAGGGACGCAACGACGACTGGCACGTAACATCGCAAGTCATCGCCAACTACATGCGCGACTTCGGCAAGCACAGCCTCACGGTTATGGCAGGTTTCGAGAACTATTACAGCAAGAGCGAAAGCCTCGGCGCGGCGCGCGACCAGTACGTGCTCACCAATTATCCTTACCTCAACATCGGCCCGGAGGAATATATGGAAAACAACGGTACGGGTTCTGAATACACCTCCACCTCATGGTTCGGCCGCGTGCTCTATTCTTACGCAGACCGCTACCTCTTCCAGGCCAACGTCCGCCACGACGGCTCTTCACGCTTCGCAAAGAAGTACCGCTGGGGTACGTTCCCCTCGTTCTCCGCAGGATGGGTTGTCACCGAAGAACCGTTTATGAAGAACTTTATGAACAGCCAGAAGTATCTGTCGTACTTCAAGCTGCGCGGCAGCTGGGGTAAGCTGGGTAACGAGCGCATCGGCAGCAACTACTTCCCCTACATCGCGCTGATGAGCTTCGGCAACACCATATTCTATATGGCTGACGGCTCTGTCGTTTCGGCCAACACCGCCCGTCCGGCAGTGCTCGCAGTTGAGGACATCACCTGGGAGACCACGACGTCTACCGACATAGGCTTCGACGCCAACTTTTTCGACAACCGCCTGCGCCTGACCTTCGACTACTACTGGAAGAAGACGACAGACATGCTCCTTGCCATACAGATACCTTACACCATGGGCTACAACGACCCGAACACCAATGCCGGCAAAATGTCGACCCACGGATATGACATCGACCTTACATGGCAGGACCACATCGGGGACTTCAACTACAGCATAAGCGTAAACTTCTCCGACTTCCTCTCGAAAATCGACTATATCAACAACTCCGATCTTATCAGTGGCGGCAAAATCAAGCGTGCGGGAACTTATTTCAACGAATGGTATGGTTACATCTGCGACGGAATATACCAGACGCAGGAGGAAGTCAACAACTCGGCTACGCTCAACTCAAGTGTCACCGTGGGTGACTTGAAGTATCGCGACATCAGCGGCCCCGACGGTGTGCCCGACGGCGTAATCTCGCCCGAGTACGACCGGGTGCCCCTCGGCAACTCGCTTCCCCGTTACCAGTACGGCGGACAAATCAACGCTTCATGGCGCGGCATCGACTTGAGCATGGCGTTCCAGGGCGTAGGAAACCAGAAGTCTTACCTTGAAAGGGCGATGGTTGAGCCGCTGCGCAACAACTACGGCAACATACCCGCAATAATCGAAGGCAAGTACTGGAGTCCGTTCAACACCGATGAGCAGAACGCAAACGCATTCTACCCGCGTTTATCCAACGTGTCGAAAGACAACAACTACGCTACGTCTGACCACTGGATATTCAACGGAGGCTACTTCCGTATGAAGAACATCACGCTCGGCTACACTCTGCCGCAGCAGTGGACACGCTACATCGGCATAGACCGCACACGCTTCTATGTCAGCGCGTCAGACCTGTTCTGCATCAGCGACTTCCCCGACGGGTGGGACCCTGAAATGGGAGTAAGCTCATATCCTATCACCACGTCAGTGGTATTCGGTATCCAAGTTACATTCTAAAAAACCGCAAATACAATGAAAACAAAGATATTATTGTCAGCAATGGCAGCCGTCGGCCTTTGCCTTACATCATGTGAGAGCATGGATCTTGTGCCGAAGATGGAAGGCAACACGGAGTCTTGGTACACCACCGAGACCGAGTTGAACTTGGCGGCGAACGACTTTTACATCCTCGGTTACTGGCAGGAGCCGCTCATCTCCTCTGAACAGTGGACGGACAACACCACCTACCGCCAGCAGAACCGCAACCCGAATAGCAACGGCACCGTGCTCGACGGTACGCTGAACGGCCAGCAGTACGAGGTGTACGCGCTGTGGCAGCAGAGCTACAAGCTCATCGCGCGCTGCAATACCATGCTCGAGAACATTCACAAGGCCGAGGGCAACGTGGCCGAGAGCGTAATCAACCGTTACAAGGGCGAGGCTTACTTCTGCCGCGCCTGCAAGTACGCCGACCTTACGTTCTTCTACGGCGACGTGCCCTACATGGACAAGACTATGACCATCGACGAGGCGGAGAAGATGGGACGCCGCGACAAGGACGAGGTGAAGGAGCTTACATACGCCGACTTCGACAAGGCGATAGAGTACCTGCCCGAGTCTTACGGCAACGAGGAAATCCACGCAACCAAGGGCGCGGCTCTCGCGATGAAGGCCCGCTACGCCCTTTACATGCACGACTACGACATTGCCGAGGCTGCCGCAAAGCAGTGCATCGGCCTCGGATTGTACGAACTATACCCCAGCTACTCCGAGTTGTTCCTGCAAAACACGAAGAACGTGCCTGAAAAGGTGTTCTGCCTGCCCCGTTCAAGGGCTACCGACGTGATACTCGACGCATGGTTCGTAAACAACGGCCTGCCGCGTAACGCCGGAGGCTACGGCTCTTACAATCCCTCTTGGGACTTGTTGGCCGCCTACCTCTGCACCGACGGTCTGCCAATCGACGAGTCTCCGCTCTTCGACCCGCACAACCCGTTCGAGAACCGCGACCCTCGCTGCACGATGACCATCGTCGAGTTCAATACGCGCCACGTAGGCTTCGAGTATGACCCAAGCCCAGCTGCAAAGCAGGTGATGAACTACAATACGGGCAGTATGCAGCAGAACAACGACTCGCGCATCAATGCCCAGTACGCTTCATACAACGGCTTGCTCTGGAAGAAGAGCATCGACGACACTTGGACGGAGAACGGCCGCGAGGTGGAGCAGGACTACATAGTAATAAGGTATGCCGACGTGCTTCTTATCTATGCCGAGGCTCTTATCGAGCAGAACAAGGACTTGGACGTTGCCGCCGACTACATCAACCAGGTGCGCGCACGCGCTTACGGTGTTGACAAGAGCGCGACGAGCGAATATCCAGCCGTTGTCGCCACAGACCAGGCGCAGATGCGCAAGGCCGTGCGCATAGAACGCCGCATGGAGTTCGCCATGGAGAACCAGCGTCTGCAGGACCTTATGCGTTGGGACCTGGCTATCAAGGCTCTCAACGGTTACAACTACATCATGCTGATGGACCCGGAGCAGGAGCTTACCGACGTTGTCAATACAGGCAACTGGTTCTGGGGCATGACGCCGCAGATTGACGATGACGGCCTTGCCGACTTTTCGCATCTGTTCAACGCCGGCCTCTGCACCACGGGAGCGCAGCGTGTGTTCCCCGAGCGGCAGATGCTGTGGCCGATACCTACGCATGACACACAGTTGAATCCCAACCTTGGGAACAACCCCGGCTATTAACCATAAACAGACAAGACAATGAAAAACAGGATATTATTCAGCGGCCTCAAGGCCGTGTCGTTGGGACTGCTCGCCTTTATGGCGGCGTCCTGCAACGACGACATAGACAACTATTACTCGCGCAACCAGTCGGAAATCACGATTGAAGGGTCGGGCGAATACATCAAGCTTGACGAGAGCAAGCCCGACGAAGTGGCGCTCACCATCGACTGGTCGCCAGCACATGACTACGGTTACGACTACGTCACCACGTACCAGTACGAGATGAGCGTGGGCAACGCGAACACTGCCATCGAGGAGTACGAGGACGACGGCAATTTCCACCGCGAGTTCACCAACGCCGAGCTGCAAGACCTGCTCGTCAACCACTTCGGAGTGACAACGAGCACAGCGGTAGACGTTACGTTCAAAATCACGGCATCGTTTGAAGGGCCTACGCTCAAGGTGCCCGACGTAGAGGAAAAGACTATAAAGGTGAAGACATACGGTCCCAAGCAGTTTGTCGCCGACACTCTCTACATGGCCGGAACTGCAGTAGGCGACGAGCGCGTAGAGCTGTCTGCAAGCGAAGCTGACGCACAGGTTTACAGCTACACGGGCCGTCTCGAGGCCGGAACAATCAACTTCCCCGTGGTTAACTTCGACGAGTACAACGCCATAGGCCCGGAAAATCCCGACACGCCCATCGAACTTAGCGACATGCCGGCGGTAATAACCGACCAGGCCGAGGCCAACTATTGGGTTGTGCCCGAAGCCGACAACTATCGCATTACGGTCAACCTGAGCGAGCACACCGTGCGCATCGTGGCAGCCGGAGCAGTGGTTGACGTCGACCAGATGTTCCTCGCCGGAACAGCCGTAGGCGACGAGCAGGTTGAAATAGCCCAGACGCTTGAGAACGAGAACCTTTACGCTTGGCGCGGAGAGCTGCAGGCCGGCACGCTTTACCTGCCGCTGACGTATGAGGGAACACAGGAAATGTCGATAGTTCCTGCCGCCGCAGGCGACAGCGACATACACGACGGCTCGCAGCAGTCGTTCACCCAGGTTGCTACGTCTACCGCAGAGGCAAGCCGCTACTGGGAGATACCTGAAGCCGGAACTTACCGCATCGTGGTAAACAAGGAGGAGAAGACCATCACCATCTACTCCGCCGCTACCGACCTGAAGAACAAGACCGTCATCTTCAAGCGCACTCAAGGCGAAGCCAACGACAACTTCACCTGCGAGGTAGAGGCGCTTTGGATATTCGGAGGCGACAAGTATTACAACGGCAGCAGGCCGAGCGACGTTGTTCTGACGCAGAGCCTTGCAAACCCGCGCCTCTTCGTCTACAAAGGCGAAGCTTTGCAGGCCGACAATGTCAAGTTCTGCGCTACCAATAACTGGAACAACGAGTACGCCTTCGGTTCAGGCTCGACAAGGGACATGAAGGTCGACGTAACCTTCGGTCAGAAGTACCAGCCCATCTACGGCGGACAGGGTGACAACCGCTACGCATGGTTCAACATGCCGGCAGGCACCAACTACATCGAGGTGTACATCGGTTCGGAGCAGTATGACGAGCACGAGAACGCCCTCAGCAAGTCTTGGGCATTCGAAGACTCATACGTGATTTTCGACCAGAAGTAATTAAACATTAAAAACAACAACAATGAACAAAATAAGAAAATACGGCTTAATGCTCCTTTCGGGCATGATGCTTTCATCAACGCTCGTCGTCGGAACCTCGTGTTCCGACGATGACGACCTCTCCTCGTCGTCAACCAACTGGAATGTGTCGGGCAACGAAATAATAAGCATAGCTCCTGAACGCTACAAGCTACTGCGACTTTATGACATAGACGAGAACGGCGACACGGCGCGTGTTACGTACAGCAAGGAAAGCCAGCACCCCGGCGAGCCTGTGCTCGACAACCAGGGCAACCCCGTGTACAAGACAAAGCTGCTCAACCCGATGCAGGGCTGGGTTGTCTACGGCGGACTTGGCGACGGCCTTATCGACGACTTGGAGGAGCAGTATTCGCACTTTGAAACGGCAGAGGGTCTTGACAACGTGTTCATGTACGGCGGCACGATGTACGTGCGCGGTGCTTGGAGCGACTTCGAGCCGGGCGAGGGCAAGTACATCTGGGACGAGACAATCTGGAACGAGCAGCATGACACCATCACCGCCAAGCGTTTCCGCCTGATGCGCGACATCGCTAAGAGCTACGGCATGAAGCTGGCCTTCACCTTTGTTACCGACAGCCGCGACAAGCACTACAACTTCACGCCCGAGTATGTGCGTGCTGCCGGCGCAAAGACTTTCGACGTTGCCACCGGCTCATGGCACGGATGGTCGCCTTATCCTGACGATCCAATATTCCAGGAGAAGTACGAGAAGTTCCTCACGGCCTTCGCCCAGGAGTTCAACGACCCTGACGTGACCCAGTTTGTCAGCGGCTTCGGCCTCGGCAAGTGGGGCGAAACCCACTCCCTCATCTACTCAACGGGCGACGATTCTCCGCGTCAGGCCGTCACTGACTGGATATCAAGCCTTATGGCCCGCCTCTTCACGCGAGTGCCAATCGTCATCAACTACCACCGCTGCATAATGTGGACCGGTGAAAAAGACGGTGCCGACCTCGATGTTGCGGAGCGCCTTATCGACGAGTGCGTGAACAAGGGCTTCAGCCTCCGCCACGACGCGTTCGGCATGAAGCAGTATTATCAGAACTGGGAGCGCGGCATCGCCTCAAAGTACCGCTACATCCGGCCTATCATAATGGAAGGCGGATGGGTTGAGGCTTCTCACAGCGGCTCGATTGCCGGCGACGGATATGCCAACTTCGCGGAGGTTCGCAAGGGCGAGTATGACGAGGCCAAGGGCGCCAATGTCAACATGATGGACCTGCGCTACTCGTCAAACGTCAACTCGGGCGAGACCCACTCATGGTTCAACACGGCGTTCGACCTCGTTAAAGACTTCATCGCCGAGGGCGCTTACCGCCTCTATCCCGACAAGGTTTCCGTTCCTACTACGGCGTCGGCAGGCGGAAAGGTCACCTTGGTTCACCGCTGGCTCAACCTCGGCTGGGGCTATTGTCCCACCAACCTGCCGCAGTGGAACCAGAAGTACAAGGTATGCTTCGCCCTGCTTGACAAGAATACGGGCGAGCCGCTTTACCGCTTCGTCGACCCTGTGCCCGAGCTAAGCGACTGGGTTAAGGGTACTCCTCACTCTTACAGCACGTCGTTCACTCTTGACGGTGTTGCCGCCGGAGAGTACACATGGGGTGTCGGTCTTGTCGACACGACTAACAACAACGAGATAGGCATAATCATCTCCGCCCGCGACGAGTTCCAGACTAAGGACGGATGGGTGAAAATCGCCGATGTGACTGTAAATTGATTTAGGCTTCATCATAATCTTTTCGGGGTGTTGCGGCTTTGTGCCGCAGCACCCTTTTTTATCAGCCGTAATCCGAAAGGCCGTCTTTTGCAGCGCAAAAGACGGCCTTTTAGCGTGTAAAAGGTGGCCTTTTGGAAGGTAAAAGGTCACCTTTTGCATTGCGCCTTGTCCAGCCTTGCTTTTAAGGCGGTTTGCGGCTATTAGGCTTATTGGCCCTATCGGGCTTATAAGCCCTATTTGCTTGATAGGCCGGATAGGCCCGATAGGGCGGATAAGGCAAATAAAGCAAACTGAAAACGCTAATCCGCCAATCAGCAAAAAACAACCCGCCAATCAGAAAAAACATATCAAGCTCCCTCCCTTCGGGAGGGTTGGGGTGGGTCTCGGGTTAGGTTGTGGTAGGTGTCAGGTGGCACTGTGATGGGTGCCAGGTTGGGGTTGGTTTCTTTTTTGTCCTTTTCTTCCTATATATTTTTTCTCCCTTTGCGTCATAAATAATGAAAACTTATACTGGAAAACTTACGATGAAACGATTACTGACAACTGTTTTCGCTTTGCTGACGCTTCATGCCTCGTTCGCGGCCGACGTGCTCGTAGAGGCAGAGTCGTTCGCCGACAAGGGCGGATGGGCAGTCGACCAGCAGTTCATGGACCTTATGGGTTCGCCGTATCTCATAGCTCACGGCATGGGTGTGCCCGTGGCCGACGCTACCACCGTGGCCGACGTGCCCGAGGACGGGCGTTACCGCGTGTGGGTGCGCACGTACAACTGGACTTCGCCCTGGCACAAGGGCGAGGGGCCGGGGAGCTTCCGTGTAGGCGTAGGCGGCAGGTTCAAGACACCGAAGATGGGCTGCACCGGCGACAGCTGGCAGTGGCAGGACGGCGGAACGGTGAAGCTCAAGAAGGGCGCACGCCGGCTGACGCTGCACGACATGACCGGCTTCGACGGCCGCGTGGACGCGATACTTCTCACTACCGACCTTGAAAGCTCGCCCGAGGAGCGCTTCGGCGCAGGGCACGACTGGCGCTTCGCCCTGCTCGGGGGCAAGCAGCCGCAAACCAAGCAGTTCGACTTCGTTGTCATTGGCGGCGGCATCGCAGGCATGTGCGCGGCTGTAACGGCGGCGCGTCTGGGCTGCCGCGTGGCCTTGGTCAACGACCGCCCCGTGCTCGGCGGCAACAACTCGTCGGAGGTGCGCGTGCATCTCGGCGGCATAATCGAGACCGGACAGTATCCAGCCCTTGGCCGCATAATCCGCGAGTTCGGCCACAGCCGCGGCGGAAACGCCAAGCCCGGCGACTATTACGAGGACGCCAAGAAAGACTCTTTTGTCCTCGCAGAACCCAATGTGACATTGTTTTCAGGATGGCATGCCACCGGCGTGAAGGCCGGTGAGGGTAAAATATCTTCAGTTACAATACAAAACATCGAAACGGCGGAGCGCATCGTGCTCTCCGCCCCTCTCTTCAGCGACTGTACCGGCGACGGCTCCATAGGCGTATGGGCCGGTGCCGACTTCGCCATGGGCCGCGAGGCGCGCTCCGACTACGGCGAGAGCATGGCGCCAGAGGTGGCCGACTCAATCGTGATGGGCGCGTCGGTGCAGTGGTACAGCGAGAAGACGGAAGGCAAGAGCCGCTTCCCCAGGTTCGCTTACGGCGTGGACTTCAACGAGGGCAACGCCGAACGTGTAACCATGGGCGAGTGGACTTGGGAGACGGGAATGAACCGCAACCAGATAACCGAGGCCGAACGCATACGCGACTACGGTCTGCTCGTGGTGTATTCGAACTGGAGCTTCCTCAAGAACCGCGCCTCCTTCCGCAAGGATTACGCCAACCGCCGCCTCGCATGGGTGGCCTACGTGTTGGGCAAACGCGAGTCGCGCCGCCTTCTCGGCGACTATGTGCTGGCGCAGGACGACATCGACAAGGACGTGCGCCACGAGGACGCGTCGTTCACCACGACGTGGGCCATCGACCTGCACTTCGCCGATTCCGTCAACTCGGCGCGCTTCCCGGGCAACGAGTTCAAGACACGCACCGTGCATCACTGGATACATCCCTACGCCGTTCCCTACCGTTGCCTCTACTCGCGCAACGTTGACAACCTGTTCATGGCAGGCCGCAACATCAGCTGCACGCACGTTGCGCTGGGCACTGTGCGCGTGATGCGCACCACGGGAATGATGGGCGAGGTAGTGGGCATGGCCGCCGCGCTGTGCAAGAAGCACAATACCACGCCGCGCGAGGTGTACCACCACCATCTTGGCGAGCTGCGCTCGCTCATGGAAAAGGGCGCAGGCCGCGCCGACGCGCCCGACAACCAGCGCTTCAACGAGCCCAACGAGACGCTGCCTTTGCCAAAAGCCTTAATGCAGAAAGAAGCACAACAGAAATGAGAAACATAACATTAACCATGATTTTTTTGTCGGCTGTAGTTCTGTGTCCGCGCCAGTCGCGGGCGCAGGGCTATGCCACTATGCAGGGAGACACGCTCCGCATAGGCAACAGCCACATCGAGCGGGTGTTCCTCTGGAACGGAGGCGAACTGAAAACCGTCGCCCTTGTCGACAAGGACGGCGGCAAGGTGATGCGCTCGAAAGGCTCGCAGCCCGACTTCCTCGTAGTAAAAGGCAAGGCCGAGGACGGCCGATGGACGAAGGAGAACGTGCCTTCCGACGGCGTTCACCCGGCTTATCTGCAAGTAACAGTTGACTACCGCAAGGGCAGTCTTGAGATAAAGAGGCAGTACCGCGTGTACGATGTGCCGGCCATAGCCTGCCACACGTGGCTCCGCGGACATCTTGCCACCATAGAACAGGGCCGCGAAGTGTCCGGCGCCGACCGCAAGAACATCGAGTTTAAGGAAGACATGGACGCCGGAGTGAAAATCCCCGTGCTCGACCGTCTTGAGCTTCCGGGCAACCACTGGCGGTGCAATGCCGTGGAGTTCTTCGACTATACCGACTGGAACGACAACCTCGTGACCAGCCGAAGCTTCATTCCCTACCGCGAAAACGGCTACCGCGGCAACCTGCTCGTGGCCTCCGACCTCGTGACAGGCAGCGGTTTCTTCATCCTGAAGGAAGCTCCCTGCTCGTCAACTCAGCTCCATTACCCCGGCTACGACTTCCGCGCGGAGTACGGAAACTTCAAAGTTACCGGCCTCGGAGTGGCTTCCGGCGACGTTACTCCTGACGGCTGGACATCCGTCTACGGCGTTGTCACCGGCGTGTTTGGCGGCGGCGAACGCGAGGCTCTTACCGCCTTGCACGACTACCAGCGGCAGGCGCGCCTCGAAAAAGCCACGGGCAGCGACGGCGACGAGATGGTTATGCTCAACACATGGGGCGACCGCAGCCAGGATTCGAAGATAAACGAGGCGTTCTGCCTTGCCGAACTCGACCGCGCCGCACGGCTCGGAGTGACCGTGTTCCAGCTCGACGACGGCTGGCAGATAGGCAAAAGCCCCAACTCGAAAGTTGCAAAAGGCTCGTTCAAGGACATCTGGAGCAACAAGGATTACTGGAAACCGGACCCCGTGAAGTTCCCCGACGGCCTGCGTCCAATCGTTGAGAAGGGCAAGCGGCTCGGCATCCGCATAGGCCTTTGGTACAATCCCAGCGTGCAGCACGACTTCGCCGACTGGCGCAAGGATGCCGACGCGATACTCGGATTGTGGCGGGAGTACGGCATAACGGTGTTCAAGATTGACGGACTTCAAATCCCGACGAAGGCCGCCGAACAAAATCTGCGTTCGCTGTTTGACACTGTTCAGAAGGAGAGCGGCGGCCAGGTAATCTTCAACCTCGACGCAACGGCAGGACGAAGGGGCGGCTATAACATGTTCACGGAGTACGGAAACATATTCATGGAGAACCGATACACCGACTGGGGCAACTATTATCCGTTCCATACGCTGCGCAACCTGTGGCAGCTTTCGCGCTACGTGCCCGCCCAGAGGTTGCAGGTGGAGTTCCTGAACAAGTGGCGCAACGCCGCGAAATATGCCGAGGGCGACATCTTCGCGCCGCAAAACTACGGGTTCGACTACCTCTTCGCCACCACGATGGCAGGCCAGCCGCTGGCTTGGATGGAAGCGCAGAACCTGCCCGAGGAGGCTTTCGCCACCGGCAACCTTGTCAAACAGTACACCAAGATACAGGAAGACCTGCACAGCGGAACAATACTTCCCATCGGCGACGAGCCTTCAGGCCGCTCGTGGACGGGCTTCCAGTCAATCAAGGACAGCCGTTCGGGTTACTTCATCGTGTACCGCGAGAACAACGCCGACGCTTCTGCGTGGGTCAAAACATGGTTTGACGGCGGAGAGAAAGTCACCCTTACGCCACTGATGGGCGGCGGCAAAGCCTGCGAAACGACAGCCGACGACGAAGGACGGGTGCGCTTTACGCTGGCGGATAAGAACAGTTTTGCAGTTTACAAATATGAGATAAATTAGGGAGTTATAAGTAGTTCGGTATAAGAATAATCCCCTTTGGAATGAAAGAATTGATATGTTTTTGTGTTTCAAATAGTCGGTTGGTAACTGTCATTCCGCGCCCCGACGCGGAATCCAGTACAAAAAGCAAAAGAAACATCTGGCTGCTGCCACTGGATTCCGCGTCGGAGCGCGGAATGACAGTTACCAACCGACCGCTTGAAGTAGGATTATTATCACATTCTCTTATACCGAACTTCCTCTAACTCCATTAAAATAAACGAACGACAAATACCTAACAACCTGACAGATGAGAAAGACACTGATGCTATTGCTTGCCCTGATGCCCCTCGGGCTGTGGGCTGCGACCGACTACATCGCCAACGTCTACGGCCGCGACTACCAGCTGCTCAACGGCAAGTGGGCGGCAATCGTCGACCTTTACGACGCAGGCGGCAAGATGGAAATATACAAGAACAAGACCGCCGCGAAGCCCGAAGAGTTTTACGAATACTCCTTTGAGAACGGCCTGCGCCTCAATGTGCCGGGCGACTGGAACTCGCAGGCGCCCGAACTGAAATACTACGAGGGCACCGTTTGGTACGCCCGCCACTTCAACGCGCAGCCCGTTGACGGCAAGCGCAACTTCCTTTACTTCGCCGGAGTGAGCTACCGGTGCAACATCTACCTGAACGGCGAGAAGATAGGAAGCCATGAAGGCTCGTTCACTCCGTTCCAGTTCGAGGTTACAGGCAAGCTGAAACAGGGCAGCAACCTGCTTGTCGTCGAGGTGAACAACCGCCGACAGAAGGACGCCATACCAGCAATGTCGTTCGACTGGTGGAACTACGGCGGCATAACGCGCGACGTAATGCTCGTCACCCTGCCCGAAACCTACATCAGCGATTACTTCATCCGTCTTGACAAACACCGCGCAGACCTTATCCATATCGACGCGGAGCTGTCGCAGGCGGTGGCCGGAAGGCAGATAAAGGTAAGCCTGCCGCAGCTGAAACGCGACGTTACGCTGACTACCGACGCTGAAGGCAAGGCTCATACGCAGCTTAAAGTCAAGGGCCTGCGCCGCTGGTCTACCGACGACCCGTGGCTTTACAACGTGGAGCTGACGACCGACGGCGACCGTGTGACCGACGAGATAGGCTTCCGCAACATCGAAACCAAGGGCACGCAGATACTGCTCAACGGCAAGCCCGTGTTCCTTCGCAGCATCTCTTTCCATGAGGAAATACCCCAACGCATGGGCCGCGCCTGCACGCCGGGCGACGCGATGATGCTTCTCTCGGAAGCGCGCGACCTCGGAGCGAACATGATTCGACTGGCGCATTACCAGCAGAACGAGTACATCGTGAGGCAAGCCGAGCGCATGGGCTTCATGCTTTGGCAGGAGATACCCGTGTGGCAGGCCATCGACTTCACCAACGAGGAGACCTTGGCAAAGGCTTCGAAGATGCTCACAGAGACCATCCTGCGCGACCGCAACCGTTGCGCCGACTGCTTCTGGGGCATCGCCAACGAGACGCAGAACACCCCGGAGCGCAACCGTTTCCTGTCGAAGCTGCTGCAAACTGGCAAGGACATCGACACTACGCGCCTCTTCGTGGCCGCCTTCGACCTTGCTTATTTCGACAAAACGGAAGACAAGTTCGTGATGCACGACGACTTCTGGCCGAACCTTGACATGGTGGCCATCAACAAATACATGGGCTGGTACGCGGCGTGGCCTAAAGACCCGGTCGACATCCACTGGGACGTTGCCCCCGGCAAGCCGCTCTTCATCTCGGAGTTCGGCGGCGAGGCGCTCTACGGCCAGCACGGCGACAAGGACTGGGCCAGCAGCTGGAGCGAGGAGTATCAGGCCGAACTGTTCCGCAAGAACCTGCAGATGTTCGAGAACATACCCAACCTCTGCGGCGTGTCGCCGTGGATATTGTTCGACTTCCGCAGTCCTACGCGCCTGCACCCGACGAATCAGGACGGCTGGAACCGCAAGGGACTCGTGTCCGACCAAGGGCAAAGGAAGCAGGCATGGTACATCATGCACGATTACTACGCCAAGAAAAAGGCCGGTGACGAGCGGCGTTAAGCCAGGCGGACGGCGGCCATCCGGCGGCCTGTCAGCCGCCATCGTATCAGCCCCATCCGTCCTATCGCTCCCATTACTCCCATCCAACGCCAAGCAAAAGGTGGCCTTTTGCGCCGCAAAACATGGCCTTTCGGCCTGTAAAAGGCGGCAAATCGCAAGCCAAAAGGCCACCTTTTGCAAGGATGTTGGTAACATATTGAAAATCAATTCGTTGCAAATCTTGTAAAATTTTACATGAAACGCCACCCTCTGTAGGGACATAATTAGCTTTCGCTGACCTTCGGTTCATTATGTCCGAGCGCCGCGAAGAGGCGTATAAGATAAGCAGTGCCAAATAGATACGTTCTTTCAGAACGTTCGGACATAATTAATTATGTCCCTACAAGGGGTGATGTTTTATGCGTTTACCATGCAGACACATCCGAAATCTTATCAACTACCAATATGAAACAAACCAAACCAATACTTCTGTTGCTGCTTGCCCTCGTGCTGGCGGTCATGCCTGCCACGGCTGCCGACAAGGTGCTGAAGGTGCTTGCGATAGGCAACAGCTTCTCGGCTGACGCCGTGGAGCAGAACGTTGTCGAGCTTGCCGCAGCCGACGGCAGGCAGATGATTGTGGCAAACATGTTCATCGGCGGCTGTCCCCTTAGCCGCCACGTAGACAATGCGCGGCAGGACAAAGGCGCATACCGCTACCGTAAGACCGGCGTTGACGGCAAGCGGGTGCAGCAGGACAACATGTCCATCAGCCGTGCGCTGGCCGACGAGCAGTGGGACTACGTATCCTTGCAGCAGGCCAGCGACCGCTCGGGCCAGCCGGAGACCTACGAGCCTTACCTCACTGAACTGATAGAGTATATAAAAAAACTGTCGCCAAAGAGCGAGATAGTGTGGCACCAGACGTGGGCTTACGCCAAAACGTCGCGCCACGGAGCGTTTCCGCGCTATGGAAACGACCAGCTGCGCATGTACAACTGCATTGTTGACGCGGCGCAGAAGGCCGTGAAAAGCCACGGCATTGACATCGTGATACCCGTAGGAACGGCAATCCAGAACGCGCGCACGACCTTCATCGGAGACAACATGAACCGCGACGGACACCATCTTGAGAACTCTTACGGACGCTACACGGCGGCCTGCACGTGGTACGAAGCACTGACAGGGCGCAGCGTTGTGGGCAATGCCTACCGTCCGGAGGGCTTGAACGGCGACCTTGCGCGCGCCGCACAGGAAGCCGCCCACGCGGCGGTGGGCAGTCCGTGGACGGTCACCAACCTTGCCTATATACAGCCTTCAACGGTGCTTTACAAGGACAAGTCGGTACCCGTGGCAGTGCGCGTGGAAGACCTTTTGCACCGCATGACGATGCACGAGAAGGTGATGCAGATGGTGCAATACACCCTCGGAACAAACAATATCGAGAACAACAAGGGCGTGGAGGTGAAGAACATCCCGGCCGAGACAGGCTCGCTGATTTACTTCGGCACCGAACCCACCCTGCGCAACAACATGCAGCGGCACGCCATGGAGGACAGCCGCCTCGGCATTCCGATACTTTTCGGCTACGACGCGATACACGGTTTCCGCACAATATTCCCCATTCCGCTGGCTCAGGCGTGCAGCTTCAACCCCCATCTTACGCGCCTTTCGTGCCGCGTAAGCGCTCAGGAGGCGCGCATGTCGGGCGTTGACTGGACGTTCTCGCCCATGATTGACGTGGCGCACGACCCTCGCTGGGGGCGCGTTGCCGAGGGTTACGGTGAAGACCCGTACCTTAACGGAGTGTTCGGGGCGGCCGCCGTGCGCGGCTATCAGGGCAAGAACCTGGCCGACAGCGTGTCAATCGCCGCCTGCCTGAAGCACTACGTGGCCTACGGAGCTTCGGAGGCGGGGCGCGACTACGTATATACCGAGGTGTCGCGGCAGACCCTTTGGGACACATATCTGCCCCCTTACCGCAAGGCTTTGGAGGCAAATCCGGCCACGGTGATGAGCTCTTTCAACAACTTCAGCGGCACTCCGGTCACCGCAAGCAAGTATCTGCTTACCGATGTGCTGAAGAAACAGCTTGGCTTCGGCGGTTTCATAGTGTCCGACTGGGCGGCCATCGAGCAGCTGAAAGCACAGGGAGCGGCGCGCGATTTGAAGCGTGCCGGCGAGCTGGCGGCCAACGCCGGGCTTGACATGGACATGATGTCGCACTCTTACGACAAGCATCTTGAGCAGCTTGTGGCCGAAGGACGGGTTGACACTGCCGTCATCGACGATGCCGTAAGGCGCATACTCAAGGTGAAATTCGACCTCGGACTGTTTGAAGATCCTTACACTCCGGCGGTCAAGGACGACTCTCGCTTCCTGCGTAAGGAGAGCGTCAAGCTGGCCGAAGAGCTGGCCGAAGAGTCTATGGTGCTGCTGAAGAACGATAACAACACGCTCCCCCTGCGCACGCAGAAACGCATTCTGCTTACCGGTCCGCTGGCCGACGCGCCCTTCGACATGCTCGGCTGCTGGTACGGACACGGCGAAACGGGCGACATAACGTCAATTCTCACCGCCATGAAGACGGAGTTTGAGGGCAAGGCCGACGTGCAGTATGTGCCCGGTTGTCCGTTCGAGGGCGACGACGAGAGCGGCTTCCGCGATGCCGTAAAGGCCGCGAAGAAGGCCGATGTCATTGTTGTCTGCCTCGGAGAGAAGGGCAAATGGAGCGGCGAGAACGCCTCGCGTGCTTCCATCGAGCTGCCCGGCGTGCAGCTGCGCTTCCTCGAAGAACTGAAGAAAGCAGGCAAGCCGGTGGTTGTTGTGCTGTCAAACGGCCGTCCGTTGCAACTCGACCGCGTCGCTCCTTTGGCCGATGCGATGGTTGAAATGTGGCAACCCGGCATCGTGGGCGGTACTCCTTTGGCCGGAATACTGTCCGGACGGGTCAATCCTTCGGGACGGCTCGCGATGACGTTCCCCGTCACCGGCGGCCAGATACCTATCTATTATAACCGCCGTCCGAGTGCGCGCCATCATCAGGGGTTCTACCATGACCTGACGAGCGACCCTCTTTACGAGTTCGGTTACGGCCTTAGCTACACCACGTTCGAGTATGGCGAGCCTGTGGTTTCACGCACAACGCTGGACAAGAAAGGACGTTTCAGCGTGGAAGTTGAGGTCAGGAACACCGGCGCGGTTGACGGCAAGGAGACCGTTCTGGGCTTTGTCACATGCCCGTATGCCGAACTTACGCGCCCCGTCAAGGAGCTTCGCTTCTTCACCAAGAAGGAAATCAAGGCCGGGGAGACCGTAAAGTGCCGTTTCGACCTTAACGTCCAGCGCGACCTTAGCTTTGTCAACGACAAGGGAGAGACCGTTGTAGAGCCGGGCGAATACCGCATAACAATAGGCGGAAAGACTGTAACTTTGGAAATAACTGAATAAAAACGATGAAAAACATCAAGTGTTTGTTAGTCACGGCGGCGGTGACTTTTACCGCCGTTGCTGCCAAGGCGCAGACCGTGACACCTGAAATAGAGAAACGGGCGGCGGCCATCGTGGCGAAGATGACGCTCGAAGAGAAGGTCAGCTACCTGTCGGGCGCGACATCGTTCTCGCTCCGTGAAATACCGAGAGTAGGCATTTCTACGGTGCTGTTGGCCGACGGTCCCGTGGGGCTTCGCAACCATGCGCCCCACAGCACGCTGTATCCTGCGTCGATGTTGAGCGCCGCCACGTGGAACAGGGACTTGCTCTTCCGCCTTGGAAGCTCGTTGGGCGACGACGCGAGGGCACGAGGCGTGGGCATACTCCTGGGTCCCGGCGTGAACATCTACCGCTCGCCGCTGTGCGGAAGGAACTATGAGTACTTCGGAGAAGACCCTTATCTCACAGGCGAAGCCGCCTTAGCGTACATCAATGGAGTGCAGTCAAAGGGCGTGATGGCCACCATCAAGCACTTCGCAGGCAACAACCAGGAGTGGAGCAGGCACCATGTAAGCTCGGAAATCGACGAGCGGACGCTCTTTGAAATATACTTCCCGGCTTTCCAGAAGGCCGTGACCAAGGGCAACGTAGGCGCGGTGATGGACAGCTACAACCTGCTAAACGGCGTGCATTCAACCGAGAACGCGTGGCTCAACAAGGAGGTGTTGCGCAACCGTTGGGGCTTCAACGGCATAATAATGTCCGACTGGACGTCGGTATATTCAACCATAGCGGCGGCCAACAACGGCATGGATTTGGAGATGCCGAAGGGAAAGAACCTCAACATCGAGAAGCTGCGCCCGGCCATCGAGGCCGGAACGGTGGATGAAAGGGTGATTGACGAGAAGGTGCGCCACATCCTCCAGACCATCATGGCCTTCGGAATATTCGACCGGAAGCAGAAGGACGAGAGCATACCTCTTGACTATCCGGCATCGCGCGAGACTGCCCTTGCACTGGCTCGCGAGGGCATCGTGCTGCTGAAAAACGACGACGGAGTGCTCCCCCTGCGCGGAACGACGGCTTTGGTAGGCCCTAACGCCACCGCCATAACTACCGGCGGAGGCAGCGGAAACGTTGTTCCCTTCACCGAGACGACCGTGAGCGAGGCATTGGCAAAGATGAAACCGAAGACCATCATGCTCACAGACGACGTCATCTACGAAGACATTGCCGACCAGGTGTTCACCGACTCCACGATGACCAAAAAGGGTTTCCGCGGCGAATACTTCAAGAACAAGGGGCTGAAGGGCGATGCCGACGTGCTGAGGGTTGACCCGAAGGTGGACTTCGACTGGCAGTATGGCCGCCCGATGGACGGCTTCCCCACCGACACTTTCTCCGTCCGTTGGAGCGGATGCTACACAGCCAAGGCCGACGAGACGCTGAAAATATACATCGGAGGTGACGACGGTTACCGCATAAAGGTGAACGGCAAGACCGTGGCAGGCGACTGGGGAAACCACGCCTACTCGTTCCGCGAGCTGGCGTTGAAGGTGAAAGCCGGCGTGAGGAACGACATCGTGGTGGAGTATTTTGACAACATATCGTCAGCCAACATAAAAGTCAGCATGAAGCGGCTCAACGAGGAGAAGCTGTTTAAGGGCATACGCAAGGCCGACAACGTGGTTTACTGCGCCGGATTCAACAGCAGCATCGAGGGCGAAGGCTTCGACCGCCCCTTCGAGCTGCCGCAGTTCCAAAGGGAGATGATTAGCCGTATAGCCGACGCCAACCCCAACATGGTGGTTGTAGTCAATGCGGGCGGCGGCATAGCCTTCAAGCCTTGGATTGACAAGGTTAAGGGAGTGCTTATGGCTTGGTATCCCGGACAGGAGGGCGGACAGGCCATCGCCGAGATACTGCGCGGCAAACTGTCGCCCAGCGGCAAGCTGCCCATATCAATAGAGGAGAAACTTGAGGACAACCCTTCTTACGAAAACTATCACGAAAACATGCAGGGGCGCGAGCTTCGGTCGGTGGAATACCGCGAGGGAGTGTTCATGGGATACCGCGGTTACGACAAGACGGGCGTAAAACCGCTGTTCCCCTTCGGCTTCGGACTGTCTTACTCTACCTTCGAGTACTCCGGTCTGACGCTTGAAAAGACCGGCGACAGCGAGGTGAAAGTGGCCTTCAACGTGAAGAACACCGGCAAGATGGAAGCCAAGGAAACGGCCCAGGTGTACGTCTCCGACCGTCAGTCGCTCGTGAGAAGGCCGTTGAAAGAGCTTAAAAACTTCGAGAAAGTATCGTTGAAACCGGGCGAAACGAAGCGCGTTGAGCTTACGCTCGACAAGGAAGCCTTCGCCTATTACGACGTGATGCAGCAGCAGTTCGTAGTCGAGCCGGGCACGTTCACCGTGTCGGTGGGCGGCAGTTCGGCCGACCTTCCCCTCAAACAGGACATCGAACTCTGACAGCCTCGTAAGTGATTGATAATCAGCAGCGTTACAAAAGGCCGCCTTTCGCATTGCGAAAGGCGGCCTTTTAGAGGGTAAAAGATGGCCTTTTG
>URUK01000039.1 GCA_900551055.1 uncultured Prevotella sp.
ATTGATAAAAGCAGGCTTATTGCATAAGATTATTATACCGAACTCACGTTAATTAATGACAACAATACGCGTTGATTGTTATCAAGTAAAGATTATTTACCTATATTTGCAAAGGCTTCCACGCCGATGCTTCCGTATGGGAGAAGAGGGGTGGGGGTCTCATATATGAGAAGGCGTTTACTTGACGCTTTGTTTTGACGCATAGAAACTTCGCAACTTTCAATCCAGTCAAACACAAAGCAACAGTATATGCTCATGGGTATGTTTATACCGCTGGCGTTTGCCCCTCTATTAGGGACAAGCGTCTGTGTATGTACATATCGGCGTGGGCTTCTGCGTTGCTCGTTCTGACTGGGTGGGCAATGCGAAGGCCTCTATGCGTGGAACGGGTGACGGTGATAGGCTCCACGCTTTTTGGTATATAAAATGCTACCAAATTTTCAACTTAAAAATATTTATCATGAAAAATTTAAGTTTGCTGGATTATTTTGTTAGGTGCTATAAAAATTATGCAAAGTTTACCGGGCGTGCACGTCGGCGTGAGTATTGGGGCTTTATTTTGTTTTATTCTATTATTTATTGCGCGGTCTATTGTCCCTTCTTTTTCTATACTGATGTGGAGTTGACCGTTGACGGAGGTGATACGGCGCTGCTGTTGGTTTCGGCTGTTGCGTCTATTTTGTTTTGGGCTGTTTCATTTGTTCCTTATTTGGCGGTTACGGTACGCAGGTTTCATGATGTTGGTAAGAGTGGATGGTATGTGTTTATAGTATTAATTCCTGTTATTGGCTCTATTTGGTTTTTGGTTGAGATGTGTACTGACAGTGAGCCATTTGAGAATGATTATGGAGAAAATCCAAAATAGAACTTGACTTTTAATGATTAAATATACAGAATACCATGAAAGATGAATTGAAAAGGCAGTGTACCATAGTGATACTGAAGATAACTTTGTTTTTTGCTTCGTACTTGCTGTCTGTGATTGTAGGAGGTTTGATAGTTTATGCCACATTTTATGGTTTTGTCAATTACAGTCTCGAAGCCATTGTTGATTTGTTCAATGAGGGCATGATATTTTATGGTGTACTTTTGATATTGTTCAACCTTCTGATTTGCGGTTTCTTTATTTTGTATGGACTTTATCCTATGAAATTCTTGTTCCGTCGTAATAAGAAGGGTCTGAAAAATCAGGTGGAAATTTCGGAGGCCGACAATCCGCAACTTTTCGCATTGATACGTGATGTCGCGACGGCTACAGGCAATAGGATGCCGTTGCATGTCTATGTGTCGCCAGAGGTGAATGCTTGTGTTTTTTATGAAAATACTTTGCAGTCCATATTCCTTCCCACACGTAAAAATCTTATGGTTGGTATCGGGCTTTGTGCCAATACCAATACGGAAGAATTAAAGGCTGTCATGGCCCATGAGTTCGGGCATTTTTCACAAAAAACGATGAAAGTCGGTTCTGCGATTTATTATGCAAATGTCGTGATGTACGACATGGCCTTTCAGGAAGACCGTTGGGACATGCTGCTTGACAAGTTGTTCCGCTCATTTTCCAACTGTCGTTATGCAGGTTGGTATGGCTTGGCTGTTTACGCTGTACTGTTTGTATTGTATCACATTCTTGTTTTTGCGAAAGACTTGTTGAGGTGGATGTACAAGTTTGTCAACAGCTCTTATTATTTGCTTTCGCGTCAGATGGAATATGATGCAGACAAAGTCGCATGTGACGTTGTTGGACGTGATGTGTTTGTCTCGTCTATGGTAAAGATTGAGTTTGCAGCCAATTGCAATGAAAATTCAATTATATTGTGGCGGCGATTGTTGTATTTGGGACATTATGCAAGTTTGCTTGGCACGGCTAAGTTTTATGAGCGAGTTGTGGCAGAAGAGAGGAATACCAGTGTTTCGTATGATGTATTGAAAAAAGATTTGTACGATGTTGAAGAATATCATTCGGAAATATCTTTTTCCAATGTTTTTTCAGACCATCCGTCGACAAGGGAGCGTATTGAAGCTGTAAAGAATATGCCTGACAAACGTGTGCAGAATTTTATTCCGGCAGCAAGCTTGTTCGACAAGGATGTTGAGCGTTTGATAGAGATAATGGTATATCCAACAGGGTCAGGTAATATTGCTTATGAGGAGGCGGCACACCAGCCAGCATTGTTGGGAGAAGAGTTGAAAGAATGGATAAAGTCTGATTGCGAAAGGGCTTTTCTGCCGTTGAAGTACCGCATATTCTTTAACAGTATGCGGATTTTACCAATTGATTATATAGATATAGCATCGGCTGCTTCTTATCCGTTTAATGATGAAAACAGGAATATCCTGTATGAATATATCTCAGCAAGTAAAGATTATACCCTTTTATTACAGTTGGCAGAGCAGGACGAGATAGAATATGTCAGCTATAAAGGCCACCGTTACGCTGTAAGCAATCTGCCAATAGGAGAGCATCGGTCTTTGCTTGATATGCTGTACGGTAAATGTCTTGCAGTGCAGAGGCAGATGTATGCTTATCTGTCGGTTAATTCCCCTAAAGAATTTAATGTCAGGAATATGTATTTGTATTTGTTTGATGCTTTTGGACGGCTTGGTGAAATTAACCAGATAGACGAGGAAGTGGCGAAAATAGCAGAAAGGCTGCAAAATCCTATTGACGATGATGACGAACCTGACGACTTTTTTGATGTTAAGGTTAACTTCAAGGCACTTGATAAAAGTTTTAGACAGTGTATAAGTAAATGCAATGTGAACATATTTCCTTTTTGCATTGGCATAAATGCGGTGGATGAAAAGATTATAAATGATTTCGTAGCAATAAGCGAAAAACCGGTTCCTGAATATCAGGAATGGGATATAGGGCAGGTGGTAGATGTTGTGTGTAATTTTACGAAGTATAAGAACGCGCTCAATGAAGTGCTTTCATATGTCGTGATGTCTGTTAAACGTGACCTCGTAAGTGTTGCCGAGGCTATAGAAAATAATAAGGCAGTTGGTTTGTAATAGTTTCAGAATGACTCCGGGGGGATGTGCATATTACATCTGATTTGCAATCATTGATGTTCTGATGATAGCAAGTCAGCCTGTGTACAAGCATTGCCGCCTATCCCGAGGGTGGCTCTTGTATAGACCGTTTACGTGTTTTTCCCGAGCATCGATAGGGTAAGCGCGTCGCGCTTGCCGTCATAATACTTTTCCAGAGCGGTGGCGAAGATGCCGCCGGGGGCTGCTGCGTCGAACAGGGTCATGCTTGATTTTACTTTCAGTGCGTCTATTCCGCCGAGTATTTCGGTTGCCGACTTGCCCTCGATGGCGAGCAACGCCTGTGTAATTTCGTGCAGGCGGGGGCCGAGAGTGCTGTCGGCAAGGTAGGCTTTGGCCTCGGCCAGGCATGAGATGCCGTAGTATTCGGAGTTGTAACTGTGCCCTAAGCCCTTTATTTGTGGAAACACATACCATATCCAGTGCGACCGCTTGCGTCCGGCTTTCATTTCAGCCAAGGCTGTGGCGTAGCCTGAATAAGCAGCGTCTTGCGCCTTTATAAATCTTTCCAAGTTGTATTCTGCCATTGCGTTTATCGTATGTTCGACTGCAAAAATACGAAAAAACATCGGTCTTTTCACCATAAGTCTGGCGGAATGGTGTAATGTTCCCGCGCCGGTCTGTCATTTGCCTATGCTGCATTCATGGCCGTAAAAGGCAAGTACCGGCCTGGTTTTGCCGCAGGCTCGTAACCTGTTGAGTGCCAATGTGTTATCGGAGGGTTTGCAAAAGGTGGCCTTTGGGCTTCTAAAAGGCCACCTTTTGGCGTGCAAAACACGGCCTTTTGCAATGCGGTTGACGGCCTTTTGCAAATGCGGTGGCCGTGCGTTTTTCCATAACTGGGCAAAATGCCCGGTGAAATTGTATGGTGAACGGATTTTTTCCATTAAATTTGCACATGCCGTATAGGCGTATCTGCAATCATGACGGGCCGGAGATGTCTGCGCCATTGCAGCCGTTAAAGAGTTTTCTTGTGGCTGACAGGCGCGAAAGAACGGCCGGTGTCTTTTCTAAGGAAAACTTGTAATGATGAACCGTATTATAAGACTGTTGCGCACGTTCGTTGCTTATTGCAGGCTGTGGGGCGTGCCTTTGGCGTTGAAAGTAGTCGTTTTGCCGAAGCTTCTGCATCGTCCCGGATGCAAGCATAAGGCCGTTTTGGCGTACATTGAGAAGCGTTATTCAGGCGTTATCGACTCTTACAGGCTCAAGGACGCGCCGGCAGGGGCGCTGGCTGACGACTGCCCGATATGGGTTTGCTGGTTTCAAGGCGAAGAAAGCGCCCCTCCCATTGTCAGGAAATGTCTGGAGTCAATCCGCAAGAACAGCGGACGCCACGCCGTAAATGTGATAACATACGCCAATTACGGCGACTATGTATCCATTCCGCAGCATATTGCCGACAAGGTGGAGAGCGGGGAAATAACCCTGACCCACTTCAGCGACATACTGCGTTGCCGCCTGCTGGCCGATTATGGAGGCGTCTGGCTCGACGCGACAATCTATCTTACCGACAAACTGAATACGTGGAATCTGCCGTTTTTTACGATAAAGCAGGATTGTCCTGACGACGGGACATACGTCAGCGCGTACCGTTGGACGAGCTTCTGCATGGGCGGATGCAAGGGCAACGTGCTGTTCCGGTTTCTTAGTGACATGTTCGATGAGTACCATAAGCGCGAGAAAGGCATGATTGACTATTACCTGATTGATTACGTCATAGCCGTTGGCTACAACACGGTGCCGGCTATAAAGCAGCTTATTGACGGCGTGCCGTGTTCCAATCCGGATTTGTATTATATGTCGTTGAACATGAGCCGGCCTGTCGATGAGGCCCGCCTGGCTGAGGTTTGCAGGCATACGTCCATATTCAAGCTGGGCTATCGTGACGGCGTTCCCGAAGACAGAAGCTCGTTGTACCATTACATTGTCAACATTTAGTTAAGAATTAAGAGTCGGAGAAATTAAGAATTAAGAATTAAGAGTTAAGAAAATATGCTTTGCCAAATGATTTGTAGACAGCAAGCAAAGCATATTTTCTTAACTCTTAATTCTTAATTCTTAACTAAAAAAGCTGTCAGTCAGTTCCTTGTTCCGCTTTTTTAATTGTGAGTGTCTTCACCACCTGTTTCCTTACCGCCTGCCAGCTGGGCATCAGCTTGAGGCTTCTCCTCATCGGAGCGTCGTACAGAAGGAACAGCAACAGCAGGAAGATGCAGGCGTATGCCGCCCATCCGTACACCTGCTTGATGCTTATTTCGGTTATTTGCGGAATGAAGGTGTCCATCAGGTGGGGGACGTTCACGCCTTCCCTGCCGGCCGCCACGTTGTCAACCGCCGCCCCGTAGCGTGCCATGTTGTCGGGAATGTAGTACTTCATTGCACGCGTGAAGATGGCCGCTCCGATAACTCCGCCCATCACCATGTGCAGCATGTTGAACACCGACAATGCCTGGAAGAAGTGCTGGAAGCTCATAATCTCCTCCGCGCAGGTCATGAACGTCACGCTAAGCACGGCGTAGCCGAAGCCCCGGCAGGCCATAGGCAGGCAGAGCTGGGATATGTGCATGCCGCCAGACATTGCGAAGTAGAAGTACAGCAGGTAGCACGTCACCCCGCAAAGTCCTACTATCAGCAGGCGCAGATAGTGGAAACGCCTTACGTGCATCCACCAAAACGAGAACAGGCAGCCGGCAATGCATCCGCCAAGTGCGGGCCAGTCGAGCTGTACGGCGGTCATAGTTCCGTAGTGCATCACCTCTTCAAGGAATATCTCTTCAAGCACATGTTCGGTTGAAAGAAGCATCTCCACCAGCACAACCAGTATGAGTATGGGCAGCAGATAGCGGTAGGTCCACATCTTAGGCTCAAGGTACGGGTGCCTGATAGAGAACATGCGGCCTATGCAGACGATGAACGTTACCGCCGCGACTACGCTCAACCGGCGTATCACGGGGCTGTCCCACCAGTCGTAATAGTCGCCGTAGTTGAACACGAACGTCACTTCCAATACCAATGCCGCCCACAGGACAGCCCCTAACCAGTCGATGCTGAACAGCGGAAACTTCTTGAACATGCGGAAATGTCGCGTGCAAACGGTAAGTACGAGCAGGTCAACCATCATCGTTCCGCAGATGAACAGCTGCATGAAATCCCAGTGATAGTAATACATCAGGTAAGCGGCAAGCAGGTCGGAAAGCTGCATGCTGCCCAGTATTATTATGTGCAGCATGGGGAAGAACACCGTGAAGTCGCGCTTCGGGGTCATCCAAAGCTGGATGTTCGACATGCACTCGAACGTTCCCTGTATCTTGCACATGCCCTCGATGAAGCACACGAGCCACAGCAAGGGCAGCAGCGTGATGTGCGGTGCCGCCAGGTTGCACAGCAGAACGCCCGTAGCCGCGGCGCACAGCAGTGTCTTGTTGGTGAAACGGAACTTCATCCGGAACAACACCGGAAAGTAGATGGCCATCCCCGACAGGTTGGCGTAAAGGCACATCGTGAGGTCTTCCCTCATAAGTGCCGTCTCTCCCATCATCTGGTTCAGCGTTCCGAGGTAAAGTCCGCCGGAGAACTGGAAGGTGACGGCTATGAAAACGTAAATCCAAGGCCGTATCTTTTCGGGCACGAAGCTCCTGAACATCGGCATGGAAAAAGGCATAGTACCGTTCATTTTCAGTATTTCACTTTACATTCCACGTTGAAGCCGGCCCTCAAACGGCGCACGTCGGCAGTGTCGTTGCCTTGCAGACGGATGCGCACCGGCAACCTCTGCTCCACCTTTACGAAGTTTCCAGTGGCGTTGTCTTGCGGTATCAGCGAGAAGGCGGCACCCGTAGCGTCGGACAACGACTCGACAACGCCCTTGTATTCAACGCCCGGAACGGCGTCGGCCGTGAACGTTACGCTGGCTCCCTCCTTGATGTTCGGCAGCTGGGTCTCGCGGTAATTGGCGACAACCCACAGCTCGCCGTCGTCCACTATGTCGACCATCGTCTGTCCGGGCTGCACCAGCTGGCCCTCGTGTATGGCCTTCCGGCCAGTCACTCCGTCGCATGTCGCCACTATGACAGTATATGAAAGGTTGAGCCGGGCGAGGTCAACCGCAGCCTGAGCGAGGCGCACCGCCGCGTCGTTTTGCCCCAAACGATGGGTCTGTTCGTTCTTTGACAACGATGTAGAATGCCGTGCCCTGATGGCTTGTTCGTATCTGGCGTTGATGGCGTCGTAGGCCGTTTTCACGTTGTCATACTGCTGTTTGGTCACCGCGTCCTGCTCCAACAGCTGCTTGTAGCGTTGCAGTTCGCGTCCGGCATTCGCCTTTTGCACCCGTATTTCCTCAACCGTAGCGTCGTTCACGCTGATGTTGTTCTGCGTGGTTGCTATGCCGGCGTTGGTTGCCTGCTGGCCTGCAAGGGCGTTGGCAAGGTCGGCTTCGGCCTGCGCCAGCCGCAACTTGAACTCCGAGTCCTCGATTACAAGCAGCGTGTCGCCCTTGTGTACCGGCCTGTATTCATCGAAATAAATCTTCTTGATGAAGCCCTGGACGCGCGTGTTGACGGGAGTGATGTGCTGCCTCACCTGCGCGTTGTCGGTATATTCAACGTTTCCAAGGTGTATGAACCGTGAACATACGTACATAACGCCAATCAGCAGCAGTGCAATGACGGTTGTATTGTAAATCAGCTTTTTTGTTTTTCTCGTTACCATGATGACATTCTGTTATTTAATGTGTTTATAATGTGTGTGTGATATATTTCATTTTGTAGTAGTTGTACAGGATGTTTATGCGTGCGTTGACCAGCTCCATGCCGACGTTCAGCTTCATGTTGCTTGCGTCCAGCATGTCGGTAAGCAGCGCCATGCCGTTTTTGTAGCGGTTGTCGGTCACGTTGTAGTTCTCGTCGGCCAGCTTTAGGCTTTTCTCCTGCGTCCTCAAGTCGGTGAAGGATGTCATGAAGTTCACATAGCCTTCCTGCACGTCGTTCTTTATTTTCTCCTGTGCCAGCTGGTGGTTTTCCTGCGCCTGACGCACGTTGAGCCGCGCCCGGCGCAGCCTGTTGTTGCTTTTGAACAGCGACGACAGGTTGTATTTTATCCCCACTCCTATGTACCAGTAGTTGAAGTTGTTGTCAAGCGCGGGCACTTCGATGGTTACCGGGCCGTCCAGATGGTCGGCTGCCACTATCGAGATGTGGGGCAACCGTTCCGCACGTTCCTGCTTTACTTTCTGTTCGTTAAGCCGTATGGCGGTCTGCGTCTGCTTCAGCAGAATGTTGTTCGCCCTCGCCATGTCCTGCCATTCGTTCTCCGTGAGCGTCTGTATCTTCTGTTCCAGCATTGCGGTGTCAGGCTTTATTTCCGTTCCTTCGGGCAGATGCAGGGTGGTAATGAGCCGGAAGTTGGCTGTGGTGCGTGCGTCCATGGCTCTCGTCAGCTGGAGGTTCAGCTGCTCCTTTTGCAGCTCATAGCGCGTGATGTCGTTCTTCAGGACGGTGCCTTGCTCCCTTCTGGCCTTCATGTCGGCAATAACTTCGTCGGTAAGCCTTATGTTGTCTTGCAGCACTTTGATGTGATTGTCAAGCTTGTATAGGTTCAGGTAATGCCCGATAAGCAGGAAACGTACTTCCTGGATGTCCTTTTGCAGGTCGAGTTCCGCCAGCTGTTTGCCGAGTTCGGCCTGCCTTATGCCGCTGCTGATGGCGCCTCCGGCATATATTACCTGTTGCGCCTCGATGGCGAAGTTGTTGCCGAAGTGGGGCATGTCAACCGTCATCGCGTTGCCGAAATCCCTGTCCCAAATCTTCCCGTCGCCAAGGTAACTGGCCGAAAGCGACACGTTCACGTCGGGCAGCCGCTGTGCCTTGGCCGCTTTCAGGGCTTCACCGGCGGCTTCGGTCCCGGTTCTGTAGGTCTGTATGCTTTTGCTTTGTGCGTCGGCAAGGCGTAGTAATTCGTCAATGCCCATCAGTAGTGACTGGGCATATAACCCCTGGCTGCATAGGACTGTGGCGCACAACAGCCCTATGAGCCTTTTCTTTTTGCTCATAAGTTGATTGGTTTTGTTATGTTTGTTGAATGGATATGGCTGTAAAAAGAAGAGCCGTGGCTAAATCAGGGCCGCTGCTCCCCATGAGTGGAACTTGTCCTTTTTATTTAAGTAAAACACCTTATAAACTTCCATATCGTGTTATCCTGTATTCTATTTGCGGCTGCAAAGTTAAGGAAAAAAGATATACGGTGTAACCTTATAAAGCCTTCCTTTTTTAATATTTTAACTATTCGGCGGTTCATTACATGCCTGCCACAGTCCGTTTGACGGCCTTTGTTTCCGCCATTGTCGGACATGTGCCGGATGCCTTGTTTTCAGTGGTTTTCCAAAAGGTGGCCTTTTGGCTTGTAATTGATGGCCTTTTACCGTGCAAAAGGCCACCTTTTGGAAGCTAAAAGACGGCCTTTTGAAATACGTATTATGACTGCCTGTGCTGTGTGAACAGCCAACTTGTTGGCTGTCAGACTATTAACCGCATATTGGAGGATGCTGCCCTGCTGGTTGAGAAAAGTGGGGCTGACGCTTGCTTTGCATTTGATTATTTCGTATTTTTGCCGCATAAACATCTAATCCATTAATAAAAACACGTATCAATGAAAGCATTTTGTTATTTTGTAGCGGCCTTGCTTGCGTCCAATGTGTGCCTTGCTGCGGCAGGGCAGGGCGTTGAGCGGACGGCTCATGGCGTGCGCCTCGACGTTCAGGGAGGCAAGTTCAGGTGTGAAGTAATGTTCTATTCTCCGTCCATAGTCCGCGTGGTGAAGGCTCCGCAGGCGGCTGAGCCGGAGGAGAAGAGCCTCGCCGTGGTGATGACTCCCGAAAAGACGAAGTTCAAGGTCACGGAAACCGCCGGTGCGGTGATGCTGAAAAGCGGCACGGTCAGCGTGACATTGGGCAAGGATGACGGCACAGTGAGCTTCGCCGATGCCGTCGGCAACAACTTGTTGAAGGAGCAGGGTGCGCCCTCGTTCACGCCGGTTACCGACGGTGCGAACAAGGGATATTACGGCGTAAGCCAGTCTTTCACCCTTGACAAGGACGAACCTGTTTACGGCATAGGCCAGTTGCAGGGCGGCAGGCTCAACCTGCGCGGCCTCGACAAGTATCTTGTGCAGACCAACATTGAGGACGGCAGCCCTTTCATCCAGTCGGCAAAGGGCTACGGATTGTATTTTGACAACTATTCACCTATGACGTTCAAGGATGATGCCGCTGGCATGCGGTTCGGCTTCGAGGTGGGCGCGTGCGTGGATTATTACTTCATGTACGGCGGCAACGCCGACGGCGTGGTGGCACGCGTGCGCCAGCTTACCGGCCAGGCTCCCATGTTCCCGTTGTGGACTTACGGCTATTGGCAGAGCCGCGAGCGCTATAAGGGACAGGACGAGCTTGTCGGAGTGGTGCGGAAGTACCGCGAGCTGGGCGTGCCTCTTGACGGAATAATACAGGACTGGCAGTATTGGGGCGACAATTACCACTGGAATGCTACCGAGTTTCTTGCCCCGTCGTTCTACGACCCGCAGAAGATGCTCGACGAAGTACACTCACTGAACGCCCATGCGGCCATCTCCGTGTGGCCGTCGTTCGGCCCGAAAACCAAGCCTTATGCCGACCTTGCGCAGAAGGGGCTGCTTTATGACTTCAAGACTTTCCCTGTTCCTGCGTATGGCGACCCTAAAGTGCCGTCGGGCGTGAAGGTGTATGACGCTTTCTCGCCTGAAGCACGTGACATCGTTTGGCGGCACATGAACGAAGGAATATTCAAGTACGGCATGGATGCATGGTGGCTCGACGCTACCGAGGCGGAGCTTATCGACCCCACTCCGGCACAGCTCGACCAGCCCACGGCTCTCGGTTCGTTCCGCAAGATGCGCAATGCCTATCCGCTGGTGTCCGTAGGCGGAGTGTACGATCATCAGCGCGCCACTACCGACTCGAAGCGTGTTTTCATCTTTACGCGTTCCTGTTACTTCGGCCAGCAGCGTTATGCTGCCAATGTATGGTCGGGAGACATTACCGCATCATGGGAGACTCTTCGCAAGCAAGTGCCTGCCGGACTTAACTATTCGCTGTGTGGCATGCCGCACTGGAACAACGACATAGGCGGATTCTACGCCGGCCATTACATACAGGGCTACGGACTTGCCGCGCAGAACCCACAGTATCAGGAGCTTTATGTGCGCTGGCTGCAGTTCGGTGCGTTTACTCCGATGATGCGTTCCCACGGAACCGGCTCGCCGCGCGAAATCTACCTGTTCGGCAAGAAGGGCGAACCTGCCTACGATGCGATAGAGAAAACCATACGCCTTCGCTATTCGCTGCTGCCTTACATCTATTCTACATCTTGGGACGTGACCCACGGCCAGTCGACGTTCATGCGTGCCTTGGTGATGGATTTTCCAAAAGACAGCCGTGCATTGGACATGGGTGACGAGTATATGTTCGGCCGGTCGTTGCTCGTAGCCCCGGTGCTTGAGGCGCAGTACACGCCGGAAAAGCTTGCCGAAGGCGGCGAGAAGGTGTCTGCCGACTTCACACAGACACGGCAGACGGCCGTATATCTGCCACAGGGCACGGCTTGGTACGACTTCTTCACCGGCGAGCGGTTTGACGGCGGACAGCAGATCGTGCGGCCTGTGACCCTCTCGGACGTGCCGCTCTACGTCCGCGCAGGCGGCATAGTGCCGTTAGGCCCTGACGTACAGTATGCGACCGAGAAGCCTTGGGATGCGCTTACGCTGTGCGTATACCCCGGAGCCGACGGCCGTTTCGTGCTCTATGAGGACGAGTTTGACAACTACAACTATGAACGTGGGGCGTACACCGAGATACCGATGACATGGGATGAGGCTTCGCGCAGCCTCACTATCGGCGCACGCAGCGGCTCTTATCCCGGTATGCTTGCCAGCCGCAAGTTCATTGTACGTATGCCCGACGGCAGGAAGCAGACCGTCGATTATTCAGGCAAGACGGTCACCGTGAGGTTCTGATTATATCATACGTTTTACGAAAGACGGCTTTTTGCGTTGCGAAAGGCCGTCTTTTAGAAGCTAAAATGCCACCTTTTGCACTGCAAAAGGTGGCATTTTGCAATTTGTTCAGCATCAATGTTTTACATGGCAGGTTATCGGTGGGCCTCGCACCGGCGGCACCGTTTCTTGTCGTTTCCGGTCATGTAGTCAGCTTTTTGCCGTTAATGGGCGTTCATTCAGTCCTTTTGTATCTCCCCGTTTATGCGTTTCCTTACTATCGAATACGCCTTTTGGAACAGAGCCGACTGCTCCATTGTGCCAAGCATCTCGCTGAACCGGCAGGCAGGGACGGTGAACGTCAGTTCGTTCTTTGGCACAAGGGGGCGCGCCGAGGGGTCAAGCATGCCGATGAAGCAGCTCCGTCCGCCTCGCCTGTTCTCGTTTGCGGCGAAGGTTACGATGCTGCTGCATCCCGATGCGAAGCGGACGGCCACGGCATCGTCGGCATTGTTGTCGTAGAACGCCCACGAACAGAGGCCCGAAAGCACATCGGGCGTGGCGAAGAACACCACTCCCTCCACGCCGTCAAGGCTCTCCAAGCGGTCAATGCGCATGAAGTTCAGGTAAGGCTTGTCCGCCAGCCGAATGTCCAGACGGTTGATATATTCCTTCACCATCTCCTTTGTCTGCTTGTAATGCTCCGCTTCCGAGACGAACACCGGCACCCGTTCGGGCATCGGCCGGAATGCGGTGTACAGTCCGCCGCCGCCACACAGCACGTTGTCAGTAGTCAAAGTGAGCGGCTCGCCGTCACAAACCTTGCGTATTGCGCCTACCATGCAGCGCGGAATGCGCCTTGCTTCAGCCGCCGCCTTGTGGCTGTAGCCGAAGGCCACGGGCAGCGGCGTGCCTTCGCCGAACGCCTCGCGGAACTTTGTCACGAAATCATTTATAGTCATGTCGGTTGTAAAATGTTCTTCATAATGCCTGTACTTGCAAATATACGTCATTTTTTCAAGAAACCGTTTCTTTGTTGGCGGTCTTTTGCTTTTTTACTGATTGTGGGATGGAATGTGACTGGGAGGGATAGGAGAACTGGGAGTAATGGGACTGTTGGACGACTCGTTTCTTTGTGGTTGGCGGTAGTCTGGCATTTGGCTACACAGCTATGGTTTTCTAATTGATGGCCTTTTGCAATGTAAAAGGCCGTCTTTTACACGCTAAAAGGCCATGTTTTAGAATCTAAAACATGGCCTTTTGTAACGCATTGGGTGTCTGTGCGTTATGTGGATGGTGACGTTTGTCAGTCTTCTTCGACAATGACGGGCGGCAGGGTGATGGCGTTTACGGTGTTCATCCAGTATGCGCGGAGGTCGCGCCAGTGGTAGAACGGGGCGCAGTCGGTCTTTACAGGCAGGTCGGCATCGCGCTCGTTGAGCAGCACGCGCACGAGGATGTCGTCGCTGCCAGCCTTGCGGTAGAAAGCCATCTGTACGTTGCCGCACATCGGGATGATGCGGTATGTGCGGTAAGTGTCGGCAATGCGCTGCCAGTCGGTTGTCTGCCGGGTCAGTTCTCCGCATCCCATCAGGGCGGCGAAGGGTGCCAGCTGGGTGTCGTGTCCGTAGCGCAGGGTGACGCATTTGTTGCCCGATGCGATTACGGTGTCGGCGGTCAGCACAAAGTTTTCAAGCAGGTTGCGCCCCAGCTTGTACATGCAGCCGTCGCTAAGGGGCGACGCCCCTTTCTCGTAATACCATTCGAAGTTGTTGCGTTGCCACAGGTCGTAGCGCTCTTCGGGCGTGAAGAGGAAGCCGAGCGAGGGCATGCCGTAGCTGCTCTGGCTGATGCCGTCAAGCTCGAAGAGCTGCTGCATCAGCGTTGTCGGCGATGCAATGTTGTCGCGGACGTATGCCGTGCCGGTGAAAATCTGCGCCATCAGGCGAGCCGGATGCACGTATGCGCTGTCTGCCCGGCGGTACACCTCGTCCTGGTTGGCAAGGTGCTGCTTGTCGTAAGCCTTGCTCTTGTACTTTATGTAGGGCACGTCTTTCAGGCTGGCGTCCATCGTTATGCGCAGCTCCGGGTTCAGCCGGGCCAGCTCCACACAGCCGTTGGCCATGGAAAGGAAGGCGCGGCTCTTTGTCGTTGAGCGCGCGTCGACATGCACTCCGTCGGCGAACACCTCCGGCCAGTGGCCCATCATGCGGTCAACGAGCAGCCTGTGCTGCTCCGCTCCTTTCTTTGTAAGCTCGCCGTAGCGGCCTTCGGCCTCGGCGTACATGGCCTTTATTATGTCGAGGGCGCGCCGCCCGTCGGCAGTCAGGCATCCCGCGCTGTCGGCCTTGGCCAGTGCGGCCATCGGTTCGGTGTACTTCTCGCGGTCTGTCAGGTAGCGCGAGCCGTGGCGTGCGAACGCCGACACGTAGAACGGCGTGTAGCCTTCGGGCGGTGTTGCGGCCTCGGGCTCGTGAGGTTCGTAGGCGAAATACTTGCCTGCGGCCAGTTTGGGGTTCTGTAAAATCTCGTCCCGTGCGGTCTGCGCGGCGGCTGTCAGCGTTAGCAGGGCTGACATGATGACAAGTGATAATCTTCTCATATCCAGACGTTTGGTTTGTTTCCTGCCGGCAAAGTTAGGCATTTTCCGTCACAGGTGTTGCAAAAACGGTGCGCCGCAGGCCGATTGTAACCGAATTGTCATTTGCCTGCGCGTCGCCGGTATGTTTGCAGAAATAGGGTTTTCCCTATCATTTTTAGGAGTTTTTCGCACCGTGTTGTCAGCTTAAATGCGTACTTTTGCGGTGTAGACAATCAGAAGGAGGCTGTTATGAAGAAGTTTGTTGTATTGCCGTTGGCGGCTGTCATGCTGCTCGGCGGTTGCGGAACATATACGGGTACGGGCGCTTTTTCGGGTGCGACGTTGGGTTCGGTCATCGGTTCGGCTGTCGGCGGCATCGCCGGAGGGCCGCGCGGCAGCGACATAGGCACACTTGTGGGCATGGCCGGAGGTGCCGTTGTGGGCGGCGCGATGGGTGCGCAGGCCGACAAGAAGGTGACAGAGCAGAGGGCGTATAGCGACGCGCGGTTTGAACGGAAGTACATGGAGCACCGCGAGGCAGCCACACGCGGCAACGGGAATGACGACAGTTACTATGGCGGCGGGTATGGGGACGAGAGTGGGTTCGACCCCACTGGCGGTGGCGACGACGTGCTTTACGACTTCCAAGGCTCTGATTATACAGGAAACTACACCGCGACACAGCCTACCGACGTTACCCCGTCGGTGCGTTATGACGGCATACGCCAGCCGCAAGCGGCGGCGGAGCATCCTCTGGCGGTGTGCAACGCGCGCTTCGTTGACGGCAACCAGGACCGCCGGTTGAACGGCGGCGAGCTGTGCAAGGTCATCTTCGAGGTGTACAACAGGTCGCAGGAAGCTGTTTACGACGTGCAGCCCATGGTGGTGGAAACTACGGGTAGCAAGCACATTACCATATCAAACACCATACACGTAGAGCGCATATTGCCGGGCAAGGGCGTGCGTTATACAGCCATGATAAAGGCCGGCAAGCGGTTGAAGGACGGTAGGCTCACCTTCCGTGTGTATGCGGTAAAGGGCAATCACGACGTTGTTTCAAACGTGAGTGAATTTGACATAGAGGCCAGCAGGCGGTGATGTGCAGCGCCTGCGTTGATTAATAAAACATAAAAAAACACTTAAAAAGCTCGTTCCTTCAGTTTTTTTATAGACTAATGCTTTACTTTTGCACGTTGTTTATACCAAGTTCAATAAAATAAAGCATTATCGTTTATGTTCAGACATATAATGTTATATGTGCTGTTAGTCGCCGTGCTGTGTTCCTGCGGCACGTCGCGCGGCTCGTCGTATCTGGCCGACATGCGTGGCGACAGCACTTTCATTGCGGCTGAAACAAGTGAAATCAGGCTTCAGCCGTTTGACAAAATCTCGATTGTTGTAAGTTGCCGTGACGCCAAGTTGTCGGCTTTGTTCAATCTTCCGGCGGTGTCGCAGGGCGTTGCCGGTGCCGATACAATAGGCGTGCAGGGCTTTTCGCAATATACGATAGACCGTGACGGCAACATCGACTTCCCTGTTCTCGGCACTCTGAATGTGGCCGGACTGACGCGCGCCGACCTGTGCCGGGACATCAAGAGGCGGCTTGCCGAAGGCCGTCTGCTTGATGATTGCGTCGTTACCGCCGAGTTCTGCAACCTTGCCTTGTCTGTGCTCGGCGAGGTGAGAAGCCCCGGCAGGTATGCCATAACGCGCGACTGTGTCACCATTTTCGACGCCATCGGCCTCGCAGGCGACCTTACGCGCAACGCCGACCGCCGCCATGTGACGGTTGTAAGGCGTGAAGGCGGCCGCCAGGTGGCGTATGAGATTGACATGACTTCTGCCGCAGGCGTGTACGCTTCGCCTGCTTATTATCTGCGTCAGAACGACGTTGTTTATGTAAAAAGGAAATAAGCGGCGGCGCACAGGCGGTACAACGTCGTAAATATCAATAAAATACAGGACAAATGAACACATCCGACAATATCCAGACTATCGACGAACAGTCGTCGGGCACAGGCCTGCGCGACATCATGGCGGTGTGCATAGCGCACTGGCGGTGGTACGCTGCAGCGGTGCTTGTGGCCCTTGTGGTGGCCGTGTTGTATGTTAAGAAGACGCAACCGGTATATCGGCGCGATGCTTCAATCATGGTTTTGGAGCGCAACCGCAAGCCGGCTGTCATCAACGAGATGCTGAACGACTATATGGATTTCGGCTTCTTTTCCGATAATACGAACTCCAACAATGTCATTGCGGCCATCAAGTCGCCCGATGTAATGCTGGAAGTTGTAGACAGGTTGGGCCTATACGTAAGCTACACAACGCGCGGAACATTCTATGACAAGACGCTGTACGGAAAGCAGTTGCCCGTTAAAGTGGTGTTCCACGACCTCAAACCGGACGATACGGCATCGCTTCACATCGGCCTTACGGGCGACGGAACGGTGGAGATGTCTGACTTCGTGAAGAACGGAAAGGCGCAAGACGCGCCCGACATGGTGTGCAACGTAGGCCATACAGTCAGTACTCCGGTGGGGCGGTTGACCATAGAACGGCAGGAACATTATGCCAGTGCGGTGGCCGACAACGATGAGATTGACGTGCGGAAAACCACCAGCCGCGATGCAGCCAACCGCTTCATAGGCGGCCTCTCGGTGGAAATCGGCGACAAGAAGTCAACCATTCTCGACCTGTCTTACCGTGACGTGTCGGGTGAAAGGGCGGAAGATATCCTGTCGGCGGTTATCGACATATATAATAAAGTATGGATAAAGAACCGCAAAGAGGCTGTTGCCGGAGCTACACGTTTCCTGGACGAGCGTCTGGCAATTATCGAACAAGAGCTTGACAGCGTTGATACCGACATCTCGAAGTACAAGAGCGACAACCTTTTGCCTGACATAGAGAAGGCCTACAACTTGTCAATGGAGAGAGCGGACAAGAACTCCGCCATACTGTTAAGCCTGAACACGCAGCGTTCCGTGGCTGCTTATATACGTGATTTTATAGCCGCACGCGCCAATACCAACCAGCTTATACCTGCGAATGTAGGTCTTGACAACGACAAGATTGACATGCTTATCGACAAGTATAACGACCTTCAGCTGGAGCGGAACAAGCTTGCGGCGAACAGCGGGGAAAGCAATCCGTTGATAAAGGACATGGATACGCAGCTCGCGCAGTTGCGGCGTTCGGTGTTGAACTCAATCAACAACCTCATCGTTTCATTGTCAACGCACATCGGACAGTTGCAGAATTACGAGCAGAAGACCAACACCGACATCTCCACCAACCCCACACAGGCCAAGGTATTGCTGTCGGTCGAGCGTCAGCAGAAGGTTAAAGAGGCGTTGTATCTTTTCCTTTTGCAGCGCAGGGAGGAAAACCAGCTCGAGCAATCGTTTACCGCCGACAACACCCAGATAGTGAAGTCGCCTACCGGAAGCAATGTTCCGCTTGCCCCGAAGACGGGCCAGATATTGCTGATTGCGCTCGTGATAGGCCTGGCTTTGCCTACGGGCGTGCTGTATCTGATGGAGAGTGTAAACGACAAAGTGCGCGGACGGAAGGACGTTGAGGATACCGTCACCGCCCCGTTCATCGGCGAAATACCGATGGTTGAGGAAGAACGGCGCGGCTGGAAGTCGTTGTGTATGCCGCAGGCTAAGGATTACGGCGTCGTGGTCAAGGACGGATGCAACGACTTGATTAATGAAGCGTTCCGCATAGTGCGCACGAACATCGAGTTCCTTAACGTTCCGTCGGACGGTGCAAAGCTGCACATGTTCACCTCGTTCAACAGCGGCAGCGGCAAGACTTTCCTCGCTTTGAACATCGCAATGAGCCTTGCCGTCAAGGGGAAGCGCGTGCTTCTTGTTGACTGCGACCTGCGCAAAGCCGGCCTTTCGCGCCATGCTGGCGACAGGACTCCCGGCCTTAGCGATTATCTCGGGCGGCATACTGACAGCGTGGACGGCATAATATATACGTTGGGCGGCGGTTCCATGCCCGACATTCTGCCTGCGGGCACTATTCCGCCTAATCCTTCAGAGCTGTTGGCTTCAGGCCGTCTGAAGGAGGTATTGCAGGAAGTCAGGCTGCGGTATGATTATGTTTTCATAGATTGTCCTCCCATTGATGCCGTTGCCGACACGTCAATCGTGTCGCAATATGCCGACAGGACGTTCTTCGTTGTGCGTGCCGGAATGCTTGAACGTGCGATGCTTGCCGACCTTGAGAAGCTTTACAGGAGCGGAAGGCTGCCCAACCTCGGCGTTATTCTCAACGGAACGAAGTGCGCAGGAACGACCTATGCTTACCGTTACGGATACAATTACGGGTACGGAACGGGGCGCATCGGGAAATGACAGGCTTGAAAAATAACAATGTAAATGCGGCTTTGACGAGGCCGGAAAGGTGTTACTGCATGAAGAAGAAAATCATAATAACCGCTGTTTCGGCACTTGGCGTGCTGTTTCTGCTTACCTTCGCGGCGGCGTGGTACATGCTTGACTATGCCCTTACACCGGCAACTGACACCCGGGACATGGCAAAACGCTACAGCCGGATGTTCAGTGAATATCCGTATATGCGCCATTGGGTTGACAGCATGAAGTCTGCCGGAGCCTTGCGCGACACTTTTGTAATAATGCCCGACGGCGAACGCCACCATGCCGTATATGCCCGTGCCGACAGTGCGGTGCTAAGCACGGCGGTGCTTGTTCACGGATATAAGGACAGCCACATAAATATGCTGCCAATAGCGAAGGTGTATGCCGACATGGGATATAACATCCTGCTGCCCGACCTGCATGCCCACGGCCTTAGCGAAGGCTCTGCCATACAGATGGGATGGAAGGACAGGGAGGACGTATTGCGCTGGCTCGGCATTGCCGACAGCCTTTTCGCCACAGCTGGCGGCCGTCCGCGAATAGTGCTGCACGGCGTGTCGATGGGGGCGGCCACGGTAATGAACGTGGCCGGTGAAGATTATCCGGCCAGCGTAAAGTGCTTTGTCGAGGATTGCGGATATACAAGTGTGTGGGACGAATTCAGCCGGCAGCTTGCCGACCAGTTCGGTTTGCCGCCCTTCCCGGTGCTTTATGCCGCCAGCGCATTGTGCAAGCTGCGCTACGGATGGTGGTTCGGCGAGGCGTCACCTGTAGCACAATTGGCCAAGAAAGACACTCCGATGCTTTTCATCCACGGCTCGTCAGACGATTATGTACCGTCGGCCATGGTGTTCCCATTGTACAACGCAAACCCCTCATACAGCTCTTCAAGCGACAGCTCCAAACATTTCAACGGCATCTGGATAACTCCCGGATGCGCGCACGCCATGTCTTTCCACGACTATCCGCAAGATTATGCCGCAAGGGTAGGGGCGTTTGTGGGGAGGATAATTGGTGAATAGTTAGAGTAGTTATAAACAGTTAGAGTAGTTAAAGTCATTACTTTTGCATTGAGCTTTCGTTAATCGGCAATGCGCATGCCGTATAATCCAGCAAAAGTAATGACTTTAACTACTCTAACTGTTTATAACTACTTTAACTGCTGAACATGCAATGTTCTCCGCAGCCACTTCTTTTTTCATGGCTTCTGCCAGCGTCATGCCGTCGGGAGTTATGTTTTCAACACGTTCGAATCCGGCACTTATCAGTTCGTTCTTGTCTTCCGCGCGTCCGGCCAGCAGCCATGTTGGCACGCCTTTGCGTCCTGCGCGCCGCATCACGCACACAGGCAGCTTGCCCATAAGCGTTTGCCGGTCGGCGTGTCCCTCGCCGGTTATCACGCATGTAGCGCCGTCAATGGCGGCATCGAAGCCGCAGATGTCGAGCATCAGTTCCGCACCGGGGCGCGTTTCGGCGTCAAGGTATTGCATGAAGGCGTAGCCCAGTCCGCCGGCCGCGCCTGCTCCCGGGCGGCTGGAGCGGTCGAAGCCGAAATGCAGGGCCGACGCGCGGGCGAACTTTTGGGCGCGTTGTTCGAGCTGTGGCAGCATCTCCGGCGTTGCGCCTTTTTGCCGGGCGAACACCATTGCCGCGCCGTTGTCGCCGCAAAGAGGGTTGTCCACGTCACATGCCAACGTGAACCGGCACTGCCCAAGCGGGCCTTTCAGCGCGTCGTCGATGGTTCCGCCGCGTGTCGCCAGCCTGTCGGTAAGGGCGCGCAGCATGCCTATGCCGGCGTCGCTCGTGCCGCTTCCGCCTAAGCCTACAATGAACCTGCGGCAGCCGCGGTCAATGGCGGCCGCCACGAGTTCGCCCGTTCCGTAGGTCGTCGCACGCATCGGGTTGCGCTCCTCCTCGCTGACGAGGGTCAGTCCGCATGCCTGCGCCGCCTCGATTATTGCCGTGCCGTCGGGCGTTACGCCGTATTCGGCCCACACGCGGCGCATCATCGGGTCGTGCACATACGCCCTGACGATGCTTCCGCCAAGAGCCTTTGTGAAGGCGCGGAGCATTCCTTCGCCGCCGTCAGACACCGTAAGCACCACCGTTTCGGCACCGCCGTCGGCCTGTTTTATGGCTTCTGCCACCGCCTGTCCGGCCTCTTCTGACGAAAGACAGCCTTTCATCGAGTCGAAGGCTATCACATATTTCCGTCTGTTACCTGTCTGCATGATTGTTCGCTTTGTGTTTTTAATATGAGTGCAAAGGTACTTTTTTTCGCCGTTACAAATGTTCTTGCCGCGCTGTTTTTCAATGGTTGTCTAATAAAAACGTGCAGTGAAAATGTCGTTGGTCGTCAGTATTGGCGTGGTTTATGACAGCTTTGTAACGCGCTGATAATCAATGGGCTTGCAAAAGGCCGTCTTTTGGCTTGTAAAAGGTGGCCTTTTGGAGTGTAAAAGATGGCCTTTTGGACGGCAATTTGCCGTCTTTTGAATTAAGAATTAAGAGTTAAGAATTAAGAAAATATGATTTGTCAAATATACTGTGAACATCCTACAAATCATATTTTCTTAATTCTTAACTCTTAATTCTTAATTCCCCCGAGGGAGGGAGCTTGCCAACAAACCTGCGGATAGCCGCCTTTTAACCTTTTTTACGTGCCGTGCGGCTTTCCGTGTAGTGTTAAAAGGCTACCTTTGTCGCCATATTCTACAAGACGAAAAGATGACAGACAAGAAATGCGGAACAAAGGACGCGCTGTCGGCTTTCTACAAAGAGAAGGTTGACGTGCTGTCGGCGGAGATACGGCAGTTGAAGAAGAACAACGTGGCATATATCATGGCGGAACTCTTTTCGTTCGGCCTGGCCGTCGTGGCGGTGGTGGTCTATTGCGTCAGGGATTTCTCCTCGCAGTGGCTTGTGGCCGCTTTGGCCATGCTGGCGGTGTATGCCGTGGTGCGCAAGGCCGACGTGAAGAACGCCGCGAAGATAGACCGCCGCATGCGCCTGCATGCGGTTTACGCCAAGGAACTGAAGTACCTGGCGGGCGACTACTCTTGCTTCGGCGGCGGAAGCAGGTATAAAGACCCCGGACACGCCTTCACTTTCGACATGGACGTGTTCGGCCATGATTCCCTTTACAACCGCATCAACCGCACTGTGACTACCGGCGGAGGCGACACTTTGGCCGGATGGCTGGGGTGTCTGCTGCCGGGCAAGGCCGAAGTGGAGCGCAGGCGCGAGGCCATAGCCGAGCTGGCCGGCATGGAGCAGTGGCGTTCGGCTTTCCTTGCGAAGGGCTTGCGCACTGCCGCTGATGGCGACGGCGACGACGGACGGATTGACTCGAACAGCATTCTGCGCGCAGTCGGCGAGATAAGCGCGAAGCACATAGCCCCGAAGGCGGGGCAGGGGTGGACGCTGGCTGTGGCCGTGGCGGCTCTTGTATGCTTCATTGCGCTAATCGTATTGTCGGCTGCCGGCTTGGTTCCGGCCACGCTGGCCGTGCTGTGGGGCGTGGTGCAGATGTTCGTCGTGATAGGCCTTAACTCGAAATCGATACACGACATAAGCCGCGCCGTTGAGAAGATGCACGTTCACATGCAGGCATACATCGGTCTGATTGGGCATGTCGCCAAGGCAAACTTTTCCGGCGCGGAGCTTAAAAGCCTGCAAGCAACGTTGGCCGCAGGCGACAGCGGCGCGCTGGTTTCGTTCGGACAGCTGTCTGAAATACTGAAAAGCCTCGACCGCAGGGGCAACTTCATCGGGCTGATACTGTTCAACATGTTCGCCTTGAGCGACTATTTCCTTGTGCGGCGGTTCCTGAAATGGCAGCGCGATTACATCGGGAGCATCGGCGAGTGGGTAGATGCCGTAAGCAGGATGGACGCCTTGGTGTCGATGGCCGTGTTCCGTTTCAACGAGCCGGAAGCCATTGACGCGGAGGTGGAGGACCGCGGCCGCGTGGTGTACGAGGCCAAAGGGCTTTACCATCCGTTCCTCGGCGCACAGGCGGTGCGCAACGATTTCACCATAAACGACGGCGAATATTACATCATAACGGGTGCCAACATGGCCGGGAAGAGCACCTTCCTGCGCTCGGTGGGCGTGAACTACGTGCTCGCGATGAACGGTATGCCGGTGTTTGCAGACAGCCTGCGTGTGTCGGTTTTCAACCTTTTCACCAGCATGCGCACCACCGACGACCTTAGCCGGGGCATCAGCTACTTCAACGCCGAACTGTTGAGGCTCAGGCAACTGCTTGACAGCTGCCGCCAGGCACGGCGCACCCTCATCATACTTGACGAGATACTGAAGGGCACCAACTCGCTTGACAAGCTCAACGGCTCGCGCCTTTTCCTGCAAGCCGTCGCCAAGCTGCCCGTCACGGGCATAATAGCCACACACGACCTTGAACTGTCCAAGATGGAAGACGACGACCCCGGACGCTTCCACAACTGGTGCTTCGAAATAGAACTGGCTGACAACATAACCTATACTTACAAGATAACGCGCGGCGTTGCACGCAACCAGAACGCCACGTTCTTGCTGAAGGGAATATTGGATTCTAAGTAGTTAGAGTAGTTAAAGGAGTTATCGCTCGCTGCGCTCGCTAAGTAGTTAAAG
>URUK01000040.1 GCA_900551055.1 uncultured Prevotella sp.
AACTCAATTCTATCACTATATCTTTCCGCATTTCACTTTTTTGTAGTAACTTTGCATACACAACCATTAAAAACATAATGACATGGAAATATATTCAGCAGACGAAAACAGGTACGCCAACGGTATGGAATTTGCCCGGTGCGGACAAAGCGGCGTGCTGCTGCCGAAGGTCAGCTTAGGTTTCTGGCACAACTTCGGCGGCAACGAGCCTTACGAACGCAGCCGCGCGATAGCACGCTACGCCTTCGACCACGGCATAACGCACTTCGACCTGGCCAACAACTACGGCCCGCCTTACGGCTCGGCGGAAGAAACGATGGGGCGGCTGATGGACGACGACCTGCGCCCTTACCGCGACGAGCTGTTTATAAGCACAAAAGCCGGCTACGACATGTGGCCCGGCCCTTACGGCAACTGGGGTTCGCGCAAGTACCTCATGGCAAGCATCGACCAGAGCCTGAAGCGGATGCGCGTGGACTACGTAGACCTGTTCTACAGCCACCGCTACGACCCCGAAACGCCGTTGGAGGAGACTTTGCAGGCGCTCGTCGACGTGGTGCGCGCCGGAAAGGCTCTGTATGTGGGCATATCGCGCTGGCCGTTGGACGCGCTTAAAGTGGCGGTGAAGTATCTGAAAGAGCACGACACGCCGCTGCTGATATACCAAGGCCGCCTCAACATGCTCGACCGCGCTCCTATAGAGGAAGGCATCACTGACTATTGCGCAAAGAAGGGCGTAGGCTTCATCGCCTTCTCGCCGCTGGCGCAGGGGCTGCTCACCGACCGTTACCTGAACGGCATTCCGGCCGACAGCCGCATGGGGCACGGCAGTTCGCTGAAGAAAGAGACGCTGACACCTGACCTGCTCAACCGCCTGAAACAGCTTAACGCGGCGGCGGAGAGCCGCGGCGAGACACTGGCCGAAGCCGCCCTGGCATGGGTATTGGCGCAAAAAGGCGTGACATCGGTGCTCGTCGGAGCAAGCAGCACGGCACAATTGGAGAAAAACCTGAAATGCATCGGCGCAGAACCGGCGTTATTTTAGTCGACAAGGGACGAGGTCTTAGTTGACAAGAGACGAGGGACAAGTCGACAAGGGCAATAGCTTTAGTTGACAAGAAACGAGTTTTTAGTTGACAAGGGACGAGCAGACGAGAGACAAGGACCAAACAAATAAAAAACGGGCAGACAAGGATGACTGTTTCATTTGTCCTTGTCTGCCCGTTACTTGTCTGCTTGTCTACTTGTATCTCGTCCCTTGTCAACTAAAAACTCGTTTCTTGTCAACTAAAGCTATTGCCCTTTTCTGCTCGTTACTTGTTCCTTGTCGACTAAGACCTCGTCCCTTGTCAACTAAAAACTCGTCTGCTTGTCAACTTTCCTCCGCCGCCTCTTTGGCGCGTTTTTCCTCGTCTATGCGCTGGAAGTCCTTTTGACGCAGCACAAAACTGTTGGTAAGATACTTCTCACGCACGATCTTGTTGGCGGCCAGCTCCTCGGGAGAGCCTTGGAAAAGGATGCGCCCTTCGAATAGAAGATACGCACGGTCGGTGATGCAGAGGGTGTCCTCCACGTTGTGGTCGGTGATGAGGATGCCTATGTTTCGGTACTTCAGGCGCCACACTATGTGCTGGATGTCCTCCACGGCGATGGGGTCAACGCCTGCAAAAGGCTCGTCGAGCATGATGAACTTGGGGTCTATCGCGAGACAGCGGGCAATCTCCGTGCGCCTGCGTTCGCCGCCGGAGAGGCGGTCGCCGATGTTCTTCCGCACCTTCTCAAGCCTGAACTCCTTAATCAGGCTCTCAAGTTTCTCTATCTGTTGCTTGCGCGTAAGCTCCGTCATTTCAAGCACGGCGAGGATGTTGTCCTCGACACTCAGCTTGCGGAAGACGCTCGCCTCCTGTGGCAGATAGCCTATTCCGGCGCGCGCACGCTTGTAAACGGGATAGTCGGTAATGTCCTTGTCGTCTATATATATGTGGCCTGCGTTGGGCACGATAAGGCCCGTGGTCATATAGAAAGATGTGGTTTTACCCGCTCCGTTGGGGCCAAGCAGACCTACAATCTCGCCCTGACGCACGTTGATTGACACGTCGTTGACAACCGTGCGCTTGCCGTAGCGCTTCACAAGTCCCTCCGCACGAAGCACCATCTGCCCGTCGTGGCGCGGCTCCATGCCGTTGTTCGTTCCGTCCATAGATGTCGTATTTTTCGGCAAAAGTAGCAAAATTGTGCCTAATAATGGTTTATAAAGTCAAAAACTCGTATCCGTGTTGTAGTTTTTTTAGTTATTTTGGTTACTTTTGCGGCAAAGAAAACAAGTTTTCAAGCAGACAAGTTGACAAGTGACGAGCCAACAAGGAGATTTGCAACTGACGCCATACAGGCTGCTTATCGCAATAACGCATGGCTGAAAGGCTTGTCTGCTTGTCACTTGTCAACTTGTAACTAACTAAATAGAAATATGTTATTGCAAAAACACCTCACGTCTTTCGGCAGATACCTGATGCTTATGGAACGCGCATTCTCACGCCCGGAACGCCTGCGTATGTTCCTGAAGCAATACATAAAGGAGATGTCCGCACTCGGTGTCAACTCCATCGGGATAGTGCTTCTCATATCTTTCTTCATCGGAGCGGTAATCTGCATACAGATAAAACTCAACGTGCAGAGCGCGTGGATGCCGCGCTTCGTCACGGGATACGTCACCCGTGAGATCATGCTTCTTGAGTTCTCGTCGTCAATCATGTGCCTGATACTCGCCGGAAAGGTAGGCTCCAACATAGCGTCGGAAATCGGAACGATGCGCGTGACGCAGCAAATCGACGCACTGGAGATAATGGGCGTCAACTCGGCCAACTTCCTCATAATGCCCAAGATATTGGGCATGATTACGCTGATGCCGTTTCTCGTAATCTTCAGCACGGCCTCCGGCATAATAGGAGCTTACGCCACGGCGTACATCGGGAACGTGATCAGCCCGGAAGACCTTACGCTCGGACTGCAATACGACTTCAATCCGTGGTTCATGTACATGAGCATCATCAAGGGACTGTTCTTCGCTTTCCTCATAACAAGCATCCCCTCGTTCTACGGCTACACGGTAGAGGGTGGCTCGGTGAACGTGGGCAAGGCCAGTACCGATGCCGTAGTAACCAGCAGCGTAATGATATTGTTCTCCGATTTGTTCCTCACACAGATATTATCTTAGGTCTTACGGTTATGAGGTTATAAGGTTTTACGGTCATACGGATTAAAGTTATGATGGCACACGGTTGCTGAACCGTACAGCAAGTCCTCATAAAATAAGGATGTACACCACATGCCCCATAACCGTAAAACCGTATGGTCGTAAAACCTTACAACCTCATAACCCTATAACCTTACGACCCCATAACCGTAAAACCGCATAACCTCATAACCGCAAAAGCAATGATTGAAATAAAGAACCTTTGCAAGTCGTTCGGCGACAAGGAAGTACTGAAAGACATAAGCGCCGTGTTCGAGAGCGGGAAAACCAACCTCATAATAGGCCAAAGCGGCTCGGGCAAGACCGTGCTGATAAAGAACCTCGTCGGGCTTCTTGAGCCTACGAGCGGCGAAGTGCTGTATGACGGGCGCAACTTTGTGGCGATGGACAAGAAGGAAAAGGCCATGATGCGGCGCGAAATGGGCATGATCTTCCAAAGCGCGGCACTCTTCGACTCGATGACCGTACTCGAAAACGTCATGTTTCCGCTTGACATGTTCTCGTCGATGACGCTCCGCGACCGCATACACCGCGCCCGGACATGCTTGGACAGGGTAAACCTTGCCGGCACGGACCACAAGTTTCCCGGCGAGCTTTCTGGCGGAATGCAGAAGCGAGTGGCAATTGCGAGAGCTATATCGCTCAACCCCAAATACCTGTTCTGTGACGAGCCAAACTCCGGCCTCGACCCGAAGACATCACTTGTAATCGACCAACTGCTGCACGGCATCACCCACGAGTACGGCATAACGACAATTATCAACACCCACGACATGAACTCCGTGATGGGCATCGGCGAGAACATCATCTTCATTCATGGAGGAAAGAAGGAATGGGAGGGCGTCAGCGCCGAAGTAATGGGCAGCGACAACAAGAACCTTACAGACTTTATCTTCGCCAGCGATCTGCTCAAAAAGATGCGGAAAGCCGCCTTGGAGAAAGGAAATACACAAAGTTTTACCAATTAAGAATTAAGAGTTAAGAATTAAGAAAAACACCTTTGCCTGTTATAACGATAAAGACATGTTTTCTTAATTCTTAACTCTTAATTCTTAATTAAAAATCCATTTGCTTATGAAAACAAGAATTTCAGCCATCATCGCATTGTGTTTTGCGGTGCAGGCGGCATTTGCCTGCACTGGCATAACGCTCAAAACCAAAGACGGCAGCACCGTCATGGCGCGCACCATCGAGTGGGGAGGCAGCGACCTTAACAGCCAGTACGTCATCGTTCCGCGCGGTTACACGCAACAGTCATACATACCCGGAGGAGTGAAAGGCGGCATGACGTTCACCGCCAAGTACGGATACGTGGGACTGTCGGTTGAACAGGAGGAGTTCGTTGCCGAGGGATTGAACGAGGAAGGGCTGTCGGCCGGACTGTTTTACTTCCCCGGCTACGGCCAGTATGAAGACTACAACGAGAGCCTGAAGGCGCAAAGCATTGCCGACCTGCAGCTCGTTGCGTGGCTGCTTGGCAGCTTCAAGACCGTTGACGAGGTGAAAGCCGGACTGCAAAATGCTCACGTCATAGCCATTGACCCGCGCGCATCGACGGCACACTGGCGCGTGGCCGACCCGTCGGGCAAGCAAATCGTCATAGAGATTGTAGGCCGCAAGGTGAACATCTACGACAATACGCTTGGCGTGCTGACCAACTCTCCGGGCTTCGACTGGCAGATGACGAACCTCAACAACTACGTAAACCTGTATCCGGGCACGGCCAAGCAGAAGCAGCTTGGCGGCGCGCAGCTCGCCTCTTTCGGCGCGGGCAGCGGCTTTCTCGGCATTCCCGGCGACGTAACCCCTCCCTCGCGCTTCGTCCGTGCGGCATGGTATCAGGGCACAACGCCCGTCTCTGCCACAACCGACAAGGCCGTAAGGCAGTGCTTCCAGATACTTAACAACTTCGACATTCCCATCGGCATAGAGACCGCCGAAGGCGAAACAGCCGTAGACATTCCCAGCGCGACGCAGTGGACGTCGGCCACTGACATGACAGGCCGCAAGATTTACTACCGCACAATGCGCAACAGCGCCATACGCCTGATAGACCTCAACCGGATAAACTTCGGCAAAACGAAGTACAAGGCCACGCCGCTTGACACTGTGAAAGAGCAACCGTTCTTTCCTGTCAATGTCAATTGACAGGAAAAAAATTAAGAATTAAGAGTTAAGAATTAAGAAAAATACCTTTGCCAATTATTCAAAAAAGGCATGATTTCTTAATTCTTAACTCTTAATTCTTAATTTCCCGACTCTTAATTCTTAATTCATCTCGGTATTTCCGGCGTTCCGAAGGGTATCTCGCCCACGCTGGGCACGCCCTGTGGCATAATCATCGGGCCGCTGCGTTTCTTGCGGTTGTGCACCGCATTGTCAATCAAATCCTTTACGAGAGGTCCCACGGGCAGCTCGATAGTAAACTTCTCACTTATTTTTACTTTAGGCGTCACAATGGGTGACGTCACCCACCGGCCGGCGAACGTGTCGTAATAACGCTCCACGCCGAGGTCCATGCCGACGGTTTCGCCCATGAACGTAACGAAGCCGCCATAGCCCGATGTGCCCATGTAAGGCATGGCGGCCATCGAATAGAATGCCCTGTTGTTGGTGTAACGCCCGAATACGGTGGCCGACCAGTTGTCGTTAAAGCGGTAAGTGGCCGCGCCCGACACGCCGAAATACGTCCGCGTGCCGCGCCACAACAGATAGCGGTCGGCCTCGGCGCTGGCCGTAACGGTAAGGTTGCCTATGTTCTGCACAACGCCTACCGACGCGCCCTGCCGTGACATAAGTGCCGGCATCGTGGTGCGGAACGAACTTCCAACAACAGCTCCGCCGCCCCACGAGCTTATAACGCCGCCTTGGCGGAAGTCGTAGGCGTAAGGATTGTGCCCGAACTGCGGCACGGCTGACGCCGGGGCGATGCGTCCAAGGCTGCGGTAGCCGAACGACGGCGCGGCGATGCTGTCTGCGCTGCTCCACCGGGGCAGCATCTTCACAGCAGGCATGAACCGCTTTGCGTGCGCCGTGAACGACAGCGAGTCGCGCAGCGCGTCAGGGCTTAGCGCACCGAACGTCACCGGCGCAAGCTCCGTCCGCGGTTCGGCAAAAAGAAAGCCGCCGCCCGTCTCCTGCGCCACAACTGCCGCCGTGCCGATGGCAAGGCACACCACGATTGCCAAATATCTGCATCCCGATAACATAAAGCAAGCTATTTATTTACGTATATGCAACATTGAGCAAAGGTAACGATTTTTGCTTATAATAATCCCAGAGTTCAATATAAATAGAGTTAATTATTCAAGAAGTTAAAGGAGTTAAAGAAGTTATCACTCCGCTACGCTCCGTTAGAAGTTAAAGCCATTACCTTTGCCGCTTGGGCTGCCGTCTTCAAATACCGAGCCTGTAACATATTGAATAACAAGCATTTACCTGCACGTTTGCAAAAGACTGTGTTTTACATTCCAAAAGACCGTGTTTTGCATTGTAAAAGGCCGTCTTTTACAATGCAAAACACGGCATATTAGAAATCCATTCCAACCAAAATGAAGACCCTCCCCATCCCTCCCGAACTGAGGGAGCTTAATTACCTGTTGCCAATTGGTTGCAAGCGAGGCACTCGGTAACCGTCATGCCGTACGGCGATGCGGCATCCAGTACAAGCAAATCTGCCGATACTGCGCAATGAGAAATCAAAAAACTACGTTTTTCGCTTGACGTTGCGCCCGCCTTTCGACATATTTGCTTCGCGAATATAGGATGCGGCTCGGCAATGAGAAATCAAAAAACTGCGTTTTTCATTTCTCATTGCGCTCGCCTTTCACTATATTTGTTGTAATCAGGTAGGTTTTATTTGACTATCAACAGATTGGATAAAACTCACACGAGAACGGGCAATGGATAAGAAAAAGCCGGACTGTTCCGAACCGCCATATTTCTCATGCTTTCAAATAACTCTTTATCTCACCTGCAAAGATAACACTTCTTTCTGAAAAGGCCATATAAACGGCTGCAATCTTACGGAATAAAAACATATCGGGAAAAACGAGCATACCGTAGCCGAGTCCCCATAACCACAGGCAAAGGTAATTCGTGTTCTTCCCGTACAAGCAAGGCCAAGCCCTTCGGGTTCGTGGAAAAAATCATCCTCGCCCCGGAGGGCTTGCGGTATTTTTTCCCGAAGCCTTGCATGTACGGAACACGACCTTTTTAAGCCTGTAGTTATGGGAACTCCGGCCCCAGAAGCCGGACTAACAAAAAATCAAATGTTATGTTACAGGCAACAAAGAACAAGTACACGGTGGAAACACTCAAACCACTGAACATTCTGTACGATCATGAACACCGGCTGACACAGCAGGACGTGGATATGGCCAACGGTTATGTGGAACTGATAGAAAGGACACGCTCTGAAAAGATTCCACAGGTCGGTGACAGACTCATCTATGTGGACAGATACGGGAAATATTACGGCAACGCCCTCATCGAGAAACGCAAAAATACGGACGGACTGATTTCCATCTGTGAAATCCCCTATATCCCTTTCATATGGGAAGAGTATGACGGTATCGGTTTAAGTGTCAGCGGAGGATCCTTCCACCATATTGACCCCCTCCAGTTGAAGTTCGTCAGATGGACGGAAGGGATATTCCAAGACTGGGGCAACTGCGGTGCGTGCGCCAACGGTGCCGTCGCATTCACGGCAAAAGTGCCGTTATGGTCCTATTCCGAACCTGACCCTCTCTACGGCGATTTCACCACTGAGACATGGAGACAGTATTATCTGACAAAAAACACGGGTCCGGACGCACGTAACCTGTACCAAGGCTTCGACAAGGCTTTCAGGACCGAAGAGGACTTCCTACAGTTCCTGAAGGACTATGAAGGGACCGTGTTCAAGGGCAACCAGGAAAACCATATCGTTCTCTGGTGTTTCCGTCATGAGAACCGGTTCCTGCCGCAGCACGAATGGAACAAGATAGATGCCCCGGCCATGGAACGGCGTCTCAACTTTTATCCCGAACAGGTCAAGCTGGTCAAGGACATGGACAGCCACATCACCTACTGTTACCGTATCAAACCCGAAATTGACAATCTCTAAAACAATACAGTTATGCAGACAACAGCAACAAGAACAGCAGGCAGCCACACTGACCTGCTCACAGGTATCCTGAACGTGCAAGTAAGGAACGAGGACAAGATTACAGAACAGGACAGGCAGTATTGCCAGCTCCAGCAGGACCAGCTCTACAAGACGCTTGACCGTATCGACCGTTGGTATGCCATCTTCAAGGAAGAAGCGGAACGGTACCGGGAAATCAAGAGTTTCAAGTATGAGGATAACGGTAAGGTCTCCATACGGAATTTCTATTTCAACAACAGCGGGGAGGATGACTATACCCACAACGAATTCAAACCGTTTGACCTCATCAACGAGCTTGCGGACAACAACTGCAATGCCAACGCGAATTTCGCGAGTCGCATCATTTCCTATTTCAACAGGACCTACAATGTAGATGTCCCCATTCCTGTAATCGACGAGAAGGCCATGCGCATGGGATTCCGTCCGATCTACCAGACTTACGTGGACATGGTCATTGAACACCTCGGCGGAAAAAGTTTCCGTGAGACCGCAGAGGAAGAACTGCTGGCCCGTTTCCTGAAAACGGTACAGCCTTCCCGCTGGAGCAAGGTGAAGCCCGAACTGAAAAAGGACAAGATAACTTTCCCTGACATCGTGTCCTGGGACAGCATCCATCTGGAATACCACCGGGAATATGAGTTCTCGTATGACTGCGGAAGGAAAGTGGACATTTTCTGCGAAGGTATCGCATACGGAGCAGATGACGTGATAAACGGTTCAAGCGGTATGGTCATCGGTCTTGACAGACGCGATGTGGATATAACCGAATGGTACAACCTCACCCTGAGCAACGCAGAACAGATCAAGTTCTACAAGAACGGACGCATCGACGTACGCTTCAAGGACAGCCAGGCCGCAGAGAACTGCTACAGAAGGCTACGGCTGGATGAAATCACACTCAGAGAAGAGTGATTCATGAAATACTTATTCAGGCACCCCGTAAGACATCCTTGCGGGGTGTCTTCGTTTCCAACCATTAAAAAAGAAAAGACATGTATGCCATCATACCCCAACAGATTCCTCAGGACAGGCGTGCCGAGATCAACGAGAAAATCCTTTTCGCCATAGACTCCGGCAAGGACCTCGTTCCGAAGGAAAGCATCTACAACTGCTACACGGGAACCGGAGGACTGCACAACCTCAGACAGTCGGATTTCACCAGCTACCATGAATACGCCGAGGCCAAGAAGGAATTCGAGATGGGACAGTTCTTCACCCCGCACGACATATGCCGGAGCATGGTGGAGACCCTTTCTCCGACATCGGCGGAAATGGTGCTTGACATGTGCTGCGGCATGGGCAACTTCTTCAACCATCTGCCCAACCTGCACAATGCCTACGGATTCGACATAGACGGCAAGGCGGTGGCCGTTGCCAGATACCTCTACCCGGAAGCTCATATCGAGAAATGCGACATACAGCTGTACAATCCCGAACAGCGCTTCGACATCATTGTCGGAAATCCGCCCTTCAACCTGAAATTTGATTACAGGCTGTCGCAGGAATTCTACATGGACAAGGCCTATGACGTGCTTAACCCTGCCGGAATCCTGATGGTCATCGTCCCTCTCTCCTTCATGCAGAACGAGTTCTGGGAAAAGACACGCGTGGCGAAAATCAACTCGAATTTCTCCTTCATCGGCCAGACCAGGCTGGAACATTCAGCCTTCTCTACGGTGGGCGTGCAGAATTTCGCAACAAAAATCATGGTATTCCTCCGCCGTTCCCTCCATATTGAAATGCAGCCCTACAACGCGGAAGAGTTTGTCAGCATGGATGAGCTGAAGAAACGCATAGCCGAAGTGCGGAAAATGAAACACCGGCTGCGCCTCCAGCTGATGCGGGAGTGCAACCATATAGACAAAGAAGAGCTGGAACAGTTCGAGTACAGGCTCGCCAAATACATGTACGAGCTGAAAGCCCATGCCGTGCTGAACAGGCATGTCGAAAAGGCGGAGGCGCTGGTGTCCAAATTCCGCAACCAGAAACCGCCGGAAAATGCCACCCGGGAACAGATAAAGGAATGGGAACGCAAGAAGCTGACCACCGGCAAGGTTCTCGGCATCATCCGCAGGTACATCACCTCGCAGAACGTGGTACCTCGCAAGGAAGTGGCACTGGTGAAGACATCCTACGGTTTCAAGCTGAAGCAATATGCCCCGCGTCTGCTTGACAAGGTCACGCACAAGGCCGCAGGCATCAACGACATCATACTCGGAAGGGCCGAACTCCCGATGCCGGAAACCGTCACGGAAAAGAACATGCGGCAGATCCGTGCCACCAGAAAACTGATACGGCGCAAACAGAGGCAATACGAGACCCAGAATCTCCAGTTTGCGGAAATGCGGGAAGATGCCGGCCTGAAGGAATACCTGGACCGCACCACATTCATCAACAAGGACGGTGAAGTCTGCGAATTCACGGACTTGCAGAAACACGACCTGAACCTCGTGCTGCAGAAACGCTACGCCCTGCTGAACTGGCAGCAGGGTTCGGGCAAGACCGCCGCCGTCTATCACAGGGCGAAATACCTGCTCAAGTTCAGAAAGGCAAGGAACGTCATCATACTTGCCCCGGCCATTGCCACCAATATGACCTGGGGGCCGTTCCTGACTGTAAACAAGGAACGGTTCCGCACAATACAAAACCTCAGAGACCTCGACCATGTACCGGAAGGAACCTTCCTTGTCGTCTCCACTTCCATGCTCGGCAAGCTGAAAAAAGGTCTGATGCGTTTCGTCAGACGCACTTGCGGGAAACTGTGCCTGGTCTTCGACGAGTCGGATGAAATCACCAATCCCACGTCACAGCGCACAAGGAACGTCCTGTGCATCTTCAGAAGAATCAGGTACAAGATCCTCGATACCGGAACAACCACCCGCAACAACATCGCGGAGCTGTACAGCCAGTTCGAGCTGCTCTACAACAACTCCGTAAACATGATATGCTGGAGCCCGCAGGTCTACCACGAGAACAGGGACCACGAAATAGAGGAAGAGAACAACCCGGATTACGGGACACCGTTTCCCGCCTTCAGGGGACACGTCCTCTTCCGCGCCTGTCACTGCCCGGGGAAAGCCACCGTTTTCGGCATAGAGAAACAGAACCAGGATGTCTACAACAAGGACGAGCTTTCCGAACTTATCGGCAAGACGGTCATCACCCGTAAATTCAGGGATTTTGCGGGAGAGAAATACCGGGTACGTACGCATACCGTCCGCCCCTCGGAAGGAGAACACGAGGTGTACCGTGTCATCATCGAGGAGTTCTGCCGCATCTGCGAGCTGTACTACAACAGCACGGGAGACACGAAAAAGGATGCGGGGCTGAGACTCATGAGGCAGATCAAGCTGCTTATCAAGGCCTGTTCGGTACCTCACCTGATAGAGGGATATTACGGCGACGAATATCCCTCCAAGACCCGCTATATCGAAAGGCTCGTGAGGACAATACCGGGCAAGGTGGCCATCGGGTGCACCACGCTGGCGGCCTTCGACCTCTATGAGAGCTATATTCGGGCACATTTCCCCGACAGGCCGGTATTCGTGGTCAAGGGAGACGTGGCCTTCAGGAAACGTCAGAAAATCGTGACGGAGTTCGATTCCACCATCAACGGTATCCTGATATGCACGCAGCAGAGCCTGAGCAGCTCGGTGAACATACCTACCTGCAATGACGTGATACTGGAATCCCTGCAATGGAACATTCCACGTATGGAGCAGTTCTATTTCCGTTTCATCCGTCTGGACTCCAGAGAGATGAAGAACGTCCATTACGTCACCTATGAAGACTCGGTCGAACAGAACCTGATGGCCTTGGTGCTGACCAAGGAGCGTCTGAACGAGTTCATCAAGACGGGTGAGGTAAAGGAGCAGTCCGAGATCTTCGAGGAGTTCGACATCACGATGTCCGTCATAGACAGCCTGCTTGTCCGCACGCAGGACAGCGAAGGCAAGATACACATCAGCTGGGGAAGCCAGCGAATAACAGAATGAACATGAACCGTATGGAGATGCCCGGAAGTCCCATTCCCACCGACAAAGGTAGTCCGCGTCCCGCTCGGCTGAGCAAGGTCATGCCGCAGGCGGTTTTCGGGAAAATCATCCTCGCCGCAGCTGCGGTATTTTCCCGAAAAACCCTGCACAGCCGGGACACGGCACCTTTTGGGAGTCGGTGGAATGGAACCCCCGGGCTCCACATACATAAAAAGAAAAATAATATGGATCTGAACAATGCAGAGATTGCCGTGACCACACAGCATCTCATGGACATAAAGGATTACAGGGACTACTGGCTGCACCTGTCCGACTACAGCGACATGGGTGAGTTCCTGTGCGCCTGTTCCGACCTGTTCCCCGGGGAAAAGGAACCGGAATACCGGTATCCCAGATGGGAGAACATCCCGGACACGCTGATCAGCCGTGAATGGCTCTGTCCCAACTTCTTCGAGATCAGGGACGCCCTTGAAAGGCTCGAAGAGGAAGAAACGGAGTTTTTCATAAACTGGAGCAGGCATTACGGCTATGACATCACTACAGATGACCCGCACATGATGGTATCACATTACCACGACCTGTACGGGGACACCGTCACGGAAGCGGAAGAAGACGCGGACACAGGAGAAGACGCCCTGATATACACGGGTGTATCAAGCTGCTACTGCGACATGCTTCCATTCCGTTACGAAATATTTGATGACAATTATGACTAAAAGACAAAAGATATGGAAATCAACTTCAAAGGACCTGTAATGCCTATCGACCCATACTCGCAGCTGGCATTCGTGGAAATACTGAACATCATTCTGACGGCAGGACACATCGTGGACGTGAACCGCTTTCTCATAAGCAGGAACGTCAACCCGCTGTTCGGTTCGCTGTCAGGCTATTTCAGATGGTCGTTTGCCGGAGACCGCTTCACGCTCTGGCAACGCACGGACTACAATTCAACGCTGTGTTTCAACCACAGGATACTCGACCTGCCTTTCGGTGTCCTGGCAGCGAAAGACAACGGAAAAGACATGGAAACGGCAAACTGAAAATGAAACGATATGGAAACTACGGTAAAAATACCCAACCGGGAAATCGCGCTCGCGGCATTTGACAGGCTCCGCCGGGAAAAAAGGAAGGATGCCGCACTGAGACTGGCCGGGTGCATGATCAGAGGGACATACATATCCCTCGGCATCGGTGATACCGACTGGGAAATAGATACCGCACTGCACAAATGCGGCGGTGAGCCTAAAACCGGATACGGTCATACGGCACATTTCCACTTCGACGGTGAGACGGAAATGGAAGCGGAGAAATATGAAAGGCTCAAGCAAGAGAACGAATAACAAGGGAGCGGCCGAAAGGTCGCTCTTCTCATTTGTAAACAATATGTACGGGAAACGGAATCCTGCCGTACACAGGTAACAGAAATGGAAGAACAGGAAAGACTGACAATGGAATTCGTGAAATCGCTCATGGACAAGTCCTACACGCTGGTGTGGGTGGACTACAACGACAATCTCGACAACTGCCGTGACACCATCCAGAAGTGTCTGGAAGAAAGGAGCTGTGAAAGTCTGTGGGAGAAAGTGGACGAATGGTACGGTGACGCCGAATGGGAAAGCGTCCGTGAAATCATCTCAAAGCTGAAGGATGAGTGCACCGGCTTCCACGGCTTTGAGGAAGAGGAAGTGTACAAGTTCTTTGAAGAACACGAAGACGAAATCAGGGAAGAAATCTATGACAGAAACGACTCTGACACGCTGAAAGAACTTCTCAAAAACACGGATGACATCCCCGTGCGTGTCGAGATGCTGTCCAACTACGACTGCATCAATTCCAACTGGCTGGAATCGCAGGAAGGCTACCGGTACAAGGAATCCTATTTCGGGGATATGATAGACGCGCTGAACCTCAATCCCGCCAAGGTGAAGAAGATGCTGGTGGAGAAAGGCTACTCGGTGTACGGCCGTTTCCCCGACAAAAAATACAGGGACGGCAAGGAACAGGTATCCTATGAGCAATTCTATCAGGAACTCATCAACTCCTGCTGCGGTGCCAACCTGCTGACCTATATCGGCAAGGTAAACCTGCAGGAACTTTATGATGCCGGATTCTCGCTTGTGGAAGTCATTATTCCCAAAGGCAACTGCTGCGGCATCTTCAGCTCCATGTACGGTGGCGGAAGCCTCCTGGAGATGGAACTCAAAAAGGATGTCAGGCTGAAACTGGAAGTCAGGGACTATCACGGATTTCGATTCCGTCTTGACAGCGAAAGGTCAGAATATGAATGCTCCATCAAGCATGTGTACGGGGTATGCGACTCCTTCTTCGGTGAAAGGATAGCTCTTGTCGCTTCATAAACAATTCATTTAACAACAATCAAATCATAAGAATTATGGCAAAGTACGAAGTAAGAGTAAGGTACGCCTTCGAGGGTACCTACAAGGTCGTGGCGGAAGACCGCGACGAGGCGGAAAGAATGGTAGAGGAAGACTGCGGTCTGGTATTGGGAGGCAATATCCACACTACCCGCGATGATGACGAGGTGACAGACTGGAATTTCGGCTCTCACCCCGACATGCAGATCCTCTCTGTCAGGGAACGGAACAATAAAGGCAAGGTAAGATACACGGCCATGTGTTTCAGAGACAGGATTGAAGAACTGCGGAAGGACATAATCGAGGCCATCAGACAACTGCTTGATGCGCACGGCCTGAAAGAAATCAAACTTACCGATAACGGAGAAGACCCCGTATGGATTATCTGGTTCGACGATAATGCTGATCCATACGAATGTTATGTTACGGGAATTGAGGTTACTGACAAACATCTTACCGTAACGGCAACAATAAAGGACAGTATGGAAGAGGTTTGCAGCCAGGCTCCCTTCGAACTTGGAGCCAGCAACATAGATTGGCTTAATCAGATGTACGAAGCGGTCAGGCTTCAACTTGAAAATACAAACGGGAACTCTTGAAATGAAAGACGATATGGCAACAAAAGTCAATATGGACAGACACATCCGGGAAGGATGGACTGTCGGAGCGTTCATCAGGGAGCTGGCCCCCCAGGTGGAAATGATCATGAGCGGGCAAAGCTGGAGGGAACCTTTCAGGAACAAACAGGAACTGGCGGACTGGTGCAGGGACAACCAGCCCTATTACAAGAAAAGGATTCCCGAAGTGAACAGCCATTTTGCAAGAATGTATAACCTCAAATAAAAACGGAAATATGAAATATCAAGCGGAAAATGCAGTGTCCAGCTTCTTCTACTACATGTGGAATGCCTGGAGTGAGGAAGAGTGCAGGACAGTCTTCAAGGAAATGTACCCACATTTTTGGGAAAAATGGAGTCTGATGACGGACAAGGGTGTATTCGGAGCCTCCGAACGGTTCTATGCGGAACTGACGGACCATTACCGGGAAAAACTGGTGGAACGGGCCGTCAGTCTCTATGACGGCAAGGCCAGACGCAAGCTCCCTGACGATTCAAGAATTCGGGTATGCAGCGACTGCGGTTCTGCAGAGATTGAGATACAGGCATGGGTGGACGTCAACACGAACGAATATCACAGTGACGTGGACGACGACATCTGGTGCTCCCGGTGCGCGGACAATGTGGAGACCTGCTCCAGACAATCCTTTCTTGAAAAGATGCAGGAATGGTGGAAGTCCAACAACACCGAAGCCCTTGAATACCTGACCGGACTCAAGGCGTCCGACTTCCCTTCAGACGATTCCGGGCAGACATTCGCCGAGGCCGCCGATGAGTGGTGGAACGGCAAAAGCTATGACGGGAAACGGGATATATATCTGGCAAACAACTAAAGACAACGGATATGGCACGGAACATCATTGACCTGATCTGCAACTCATGCAGTTGCGGCAAGGAAGAGGCACAGGAATACCTGGACGACGAGATAAGGAACCTGCAGGAACTTCAGGAAGACAATGACCTGAGAAGCGAAGACTTCGAGATCGCGTGCAGCAACCTCGGACTCGACCAGGACTGGCAGATATATTTCATCAACCGTCTCGCGGGACTTTAACATCTACGATCATGACTTATTTTCAGAACATACACTCACTGGCGGACCTGAAGAAGGAATACCGCCGACTGGCAATGCTTCACCACCCCGACAAGGGTGGTGACACTGTCCTCATGCAAAAGCTGAACACCGAGTTTGAGAAATTTTTCGAGATATGGAAAGACAGGCCTGGTGTCTCCTCTGCCGCTACAGGGTATGAACACGACTATCAGGATGCCACCGCAAGGGAATACACCGAGTACGTGTACAATGAATACCGCTGGAAAGGGCGCAACTATACCGGACAGTCCTCGCCGGAAATCACGGAACTGGTCAGGACATGGCTCAAGGAGACCTATCCGAGATACACCTTCTCAGTCCGCAGGGACGGATACAGCTCAATCCTTGTCCGGCTGATGAAAGCGGACTTCGAGGCTTTTACAAAAGAATCCGGCAAGGTACAGGGAGACATCAATCACTACAACATCCAGGCATCGGACAGTCTGACCGACCGGGCCAAGGAGGTGATGACAAACGTCAGGGATTTTGTCATGTCGTACAACTTTGATGAAAGCGACCCCATGACCGACTATTTCCACACCAACTTCTACCTCACGCTCGGAATCGGCAGCTACAGACAGCCGTACCGGATGGAACTGCCGAAGATTACGGGAAAAGACAGTCCTGAAGTGTTCAGGTATCCAGAAGGACCTGCACACAAGGCTATGCGACAGGCACTGGGCAAGGCCCGGTTCGGCTTCATCGAGAGCCGGAGACATATCGGGGAAATGATACTCGGGGAAGACTTTTACGGCTCACAGGGCGAACATTATTTCTGGCCCAAGGAGTATTCAAGCGCGAAGACGGCACAGAAACGCATCGGGAAACTGGAGGCAGCCGGAATGCGCTGCGAACTGACAGGCTGCGACAGCGGATACATACGCCTGCTCGGATATACTCCGGAAACGGAAAGCAGTCTGGAACGGGAAAGGCAGGAATATGCCACGGCATACCGGAAGTGGGTATCAGAACACGGCATATCCCCAAATACGGGAACAGTACACCAGAACATTTCAAATCCAATCAGACAGATACAATTATGACAAACAGGGAAATCATCAGAGAACTGAAACGCCACGGTTACAGCCGGGTGGACATTGATACGGACAGTAGAGCCGCAAAGACTTTCTACACCTACCGTGGCGGGCTTCACATAAACGGTACGGGAAACCTGTCATTCCATATCGTACCACCACAGGACAGTCTCGGACTGGGACGGTTTGCAATATGCGCCACCCGGAACGGGGAAAGCTCACAGCTGGGGACAGACCATGCCCCGTTCTTTTTCCGGCGGCTGTTAGCCTTCCTCAAAGGTGAGAGAAAAGAGAAAGAGATAATAGATGAAATATGTACCGACAGAAAAACAGAATAGAAATATGAAAGCAAAAGTATTGAAATACAAGTTTGACGGCAACACCATCGTTGCCCCATACATGGAACTTGAACCGTATGCGGAGAATGTATTCATCTCGCTGGCAAGAAAAAACGAATACGGAAACGAAAGTGAAGACTGTTTCCATGTAATCTGCAAGATTGGTGATGTCCATTTTTCCTGCGGACAGTATTCACGCAGAATCCTTGACAAGGAGGGGCACCGGGAAGAAGCGGCGACCTATTGCAGAAACTGGATTGAAAACACCCTGAAGGATGCGGAGGATGGAAAAATCATCCCCCTCTTGTCTGTCCATGTATTCAATGCCCTCGGTCTTGACTCCACTTCCTTGGTACAGGCCCGTGAGACGTATGCAAAAAGGCAGGAAGAAAAGCGTCTGGAACGGAAAAGAAAAGAAGAACTGGAAAGAAAGGAGAAAGAGTCCCGATGGCAACAGTTGCTTGACGAGAACAAACGGAAATTCCTAAGCGGTGAGAAAATAACGGCAGAAATGTTTCTTGAAATTACCGGAAGGGACGGATTTGACATCCATATCAGAACCAAAGGGACATTCAGCCGACATGTGGCAGCAATCGACCGGAACGGAACCGTCAGTTTCAGGAAATACAAAGGCCGCCGTACTCCCGACTTCACCGGGTGCCATAAGGCTGTAGCCGACTATCTTGATTTCCTTGCCGGAAAGTGAAAGATACTTGCGAACTGAATCATTTCCCACATTCTAAAATGTATCAGAATGTGGGAAGCCCCTTTCCGACATCAAACGAAATATTTACTTAATGACAACGAGCCAACAATCCGAATAAAGTCGGATTCTCAAGGAAGCATTAGAATTGTTCCGGGATATAGCCAATTTCATAAAGTACTTATTTATACTTAATCTGCTTATTCACTTTCCCAAAGTGCCATAAGATAGATATGTATGTGAAATAGATCAGGATGGATATTCCCATATAGATAAACGAGCGGTAAGGAAATAACTTCATATAAGAACCCCATAGTAGAATAGGTATAATTACGGGAATTACTGCTGAATATTTCTTTTTAATGAATTGTACTATTAGCATTCCCGTCAATAAAGTCAGGAACATGACTATTACACTTAATCGCAAAAGGATTCCTATTGAAATATCCATGTGTACAATCGGTCTGTATATATTGACCAGACTGATGCAAAGGCAATACACTATGCAGAATATTATACTTAGTATGGCAGGTATATATTTTTTCATACCACTATTCATTTATAAAGGTTCTCAATCAATAGCCATCGTTCAAAATATTTAAGAGAAAGCCATCACCTACTTATCCGTTTGGAACTGCAAAATACGACGTACACCATAACAGTATTCTGTCGTGCGTTGGTTTTGGCGGCAATTGTTTTCGTCCAGATAGACATCCAGCTTCCAAAAGCATAAATCCTCTTTGTGAATGACATCTCCATAATTGTTTATGAAAATTGCCACTTCATCATCTTCTTGCCACTCCCATATATACGGTAGTCTGTACTTTACTGTATGGTCTTTAATGTATAGCTTTTCTATGCTGCCGTCTGTTCCTGATACCTTCCCCAGATACTTGCTCTCTTGTGGGCTATGAAAAACAATTGTCGGATGAAGTTCCCGATATAGCCATCCAAACAATACAAGAACCACTATAATGGCTATGATTATCATTCCTTTATGTCGTATCAATCTTGTTGCAGTCATTTTATATTTCTTGTTTTGTTGGTAAAAATTTTTCAGGAGAAGTTCAACCGTTTGTTATCTACTATTATTTCGTCCGTTTAATATGTTTTTGAAGAAAACCAATCAAAAGATTAGCAATACATCCTAAAGTAAATCCAATGAATCCCCACAAATAAATAGCCAACCTCACATCATTGTGAGATAGTATTTGGGATATTATATCATAAAAAGACTCATCCAAAAGCGCAGTATCGCAATAATCGATAAAAGCATATAGAAGCACATATAAGCCACCCATCACAAAACCAGCAACAGGGAGTAATATATGTGTTACTTTCATCGTTTCTTTTGATTTATAATGTTTGGCGGATAATCGACCGTTAGGGAGATTTATCCGCTTGTTAATCGCTATTCAACTCTCCCACGTTACATAGTTAATTTCTCCAGCACTATTAGTATTGACAACCACCAGCATATCTGCAATTTCACGACCTATGGTATAATCCCATACTGCATAGTTTTCATCGCCGGGATAAAAGCCGATTCGGTCTAATTTTAAGACCGACAACAGTCTTTCCTCTTTGTGCTTGGAACAATCTGTACCTGCTAAGACATTATCTATGGTAGAAGCATCCAATTCTTCAAGATGAAAATCAACATATTCTTTTACATCACCTCCATCTTCGTAATCTGAACGAATGGCGGCTTCTACATTGGTTTTATGTTGTTTTAAGTTCTTGATATAACTCTCGTATTCTGCAACCCAGTCATGTTCTGGCACGCCATCATAGAAATTCAGATCTAATTCTATTTGATGATTGTCAATTGTAACCTTTCCGTTGGTTGTCTCTTGTGGATAGTTGATTTCCATATCTCCAAAATAAGTAATGTCCTTTTTCATATCTCGTTCTTTTTTATTCAAGCGATTAATGGTTTGGTGAGAAACAACGTTAAGTTGTTTTCTCGACCTTGTTATAAACT
>URUK01000041.1 GCA_900551055.1 uncultured Prevotella sp.
CGCACGAGTCGTTGGTCTGCCCGGCCTGCACCCATTCGTCCCAAAGCACGTCGGGGCGCACGCCGTGAGGCCCGTCGTCGGTCCAGAACTCGGGTATGCCCAGGCGCGCCACGCCGGGCGAGCTGAACTTGCTCTGGGCGTGGATTACGGCGATTTTCTCCTCCGTAGTCATCCGCCCGAGTGCGTCTTCGACGCGCTGCTCTATTGGTTTTGTGTCGTCAAGATACACGGGCAGTGCCTGCCCCCACGAAGCCGAGGCCGCGCACACGGCGAAAACGGCTGTTGTCAGAATTGTCTTCATATGTCAGTATTTGTAAGGTTATGCTTCCATCGCACAAATTTACGATATTTTATTTGTACCACGAAACCTAACATCGACAAATGTCTCTGTAGAAAGGTTTTTGTAAAAGACGGCCAATGAGCGTGCCATTTGCCGTCTTTTACAGAGTGAAAGGCCGCAAACGGCAAGACGAAAGACGGCCTTTCACATGATGAAGCAGACATCACCGCTATCCCAGCGGCTAATTCACAGGCTGGCGACAGCTGCCAGACAGGCGCTGACAGCGCGCCGCAATCAATAATCGTTCTGCGTGAGCGTGCCCTGTGCGGCGTCCATTTCAGACTGCGGTATGGGCAGGTACTTCTTCGACTCGCTCCAGGCGTTGGTGCGGTATTTGTACTGGTCAGGCACGAGTGTGGCAGCGGCCTTGCCCGTGCGCACCAAGTCCCAGTAGCGCTTGCCCTCGCCCACGAACTCGAGGCGGCGCTCCTGCACGATGTTGTCTATCGTCGGGGCTACGTCGTCGGTAAGTCCGGCACGGTGGTGCACCTCGTTAAGGTAGCGGCTTGCCTCGCCCGTGTCGCCTCCCGTGCGCACAATCAGCTCGGCGGCGTTGAGCAGCGTCTCGGCGTAACGGTACACGCGCAGGTTGTTGTTGAAGTTAAGGTCGTCGTCGGCAGACTGGTCCTTGTTGTTCTCCGACTTGCCGATGTACTTGCCGAGGAAGTAGCCCGTGTCCTGGTAGCGGTGCTCGTAGGTGCCGTGGGCGTTGGCGTCGAAGCATGTGACATCGCGGCGCGTGTCGCCCTTGGCGTACATCTTGTAAGCCTCCGTGCGCACAGGGCCGAATCCCCAGCCGTTGACAACGCCGCAGTCGTCGCCCGGATTGGGCGCCCATGCGCTCGGACTGATAAGGCGGGGCAGCACCGTGCCGCCTGCCACGAGCGGCGTGTCCCACGAGCGCATGGCGTTGTCGTCCTTGTAGTTCACCTCGAAAATCGACTCCTTGCCCCACTCGCCGCTCTCCTCGAAGATTTCGGCGTAGCTGTCAAGCAGGTCGTAGTCAGGGTCTTCTATTATCTCCCTCATATATCCCAGCGCCTTAGAGTAACGGCTCTCGTCGTTCTGGTACATCACCATCTCGGTGTAAAGCATGTAAGCCATAGCCTGCGACACCTTGCCCACGTTGTACTCCGAGGCCGTGTCTTCCCACCTCATTGGCAGCACTCCGGTGCCGATTACGGCCTCAAGGTCGGTTATAACGGCCTCGTACACGTCGTCGGCCTTCTTCTGCTCGGCAAGGTAAGGCATACCGAGGTTCTCCATGTAGAAGGGTATGTTGCCCCAGAACTTCCACAGGTTGCAGTAGTAGTAGGCCCTGAGCACGCGTGCCTGGGCTTCCCACGATTCACGCTTTTCCTGGCTGATGTTGTCGGCGGCCCACCCGAGATACGTCAGCACGTCGTTGCACCGCTTCACTCCGCTGTACTCGTCGCTCCAGAGTCCGGTCATGCAGTTCTCCGGATTGGCCTCGAAGTTCATCATAAGGTGCATGTACTGGTTGTCGTTGCGGCTTGCTCCGCCGGGCCAGATGTCGTCTGCCATGATGTCGCTCATCAGGTTGATGGAGTTGTACTGCGCGCCGTCCCAGTCGGGCCAGTGCAGCGGGTCGTAGGCTGCTATCAGCGCCTCGTACACATGTTCCTCGGTGGTAAAGTACTCTTCTATCGGTGTTTGCGTGGGCGGAGTGACATCGAGGAAGTCGTCGCTGCATGACATCAGCGCCACCGACGCCGCCAGCGCGAGGCCGGCGAATATGTTGATTGTCTTCATTGCTTTCATTGTTGATTGTTATTGGAGATGCGGGCACACCCCGCACCGTCGCTACTTTTAGAACTCAAGATTGAAACCTACACGCCAGACGCGGGCCTGCGGATACACTCCGTAATCCACGCCGATCGACGTTCCGCCGGAGGATATTTCCGGGTCGAAGCCGTGGTACTTGGTTAACGTGAGGAGGTTCTCGGCAGACACGTACACGCGCAGCCTGTTGACAAACACCTTTTGGGTGAGTTTCTGCGGCAGTGTGTAGCCAAGCTCTATGTTCTTCAGGCGCAGGTATGAAGCGTCGTGCACGTAGAGGTCGGATGATTTCCAGTTGTCCGACGCGTCGCCCACGATGAAGATGGGGTACTTGTTTGACGTTCCAGGGCCCGTCCAGCGGTCGAGCATCCATGCCGGCAGGTTGATTGAGTTGATGTCGATTCGCCTTGTGGCGTCAAACACGTCGTTGCCGGCCGTGCCCTGCCACATCATCGCGAAGTCGAGTCCGCGCCATGCGGCGGTGAAGTTGAAGCCGAACGTCCAGTCGGGCATGCCCTTTCCTATTTTCGTTCGGTCGTTGTCGTCAATCTTTCCGTCGTTGTTCAGGTCCTTGAAGCGCACGTATCCAGGCTTTGCGTTAGGCTGGATGGGCTCGCCCGTCGGGCCTACGTAGGCGTCGATTTCCTCCTGCGTCTGGAAGATTCCGGCCGTCTTGAGACCGTAGAAGTAAGGGAACGGCTCGCCGTTCATGGCGCGTGTGATTGTACCCACGTTGATGAAGGAGTCGTATGAAGCCCAACCTGTGTCGTTGCCAAGCTCGATGAGCTTGTTCATCAGGTATGAGGCGTTGCCGCGGATGTTAAAAGTGGCGTCGGCCACGCGGAACTTGTAGCCCAGCTCAAACTCCACACCGGAGTTTTCCATCTTGCCGACGTTGCCAATGGGCTTTGACTCTCCCACGTACGACGGTATGTTCATTGTCATAAGCATGCCGTTGGTCCTCTTGATGTAGTAGTCCATTGAGAACGTGAGGGCGTTGTTAAGGAAGCCCAGGTCGAGGCCGATGTCGGTCTGTTCCGACTCCTCCCACTTCAGGTCGGGGTTCGACAAGCCGTTGGCCTTGACGCCGTTTACCACGCTCTCGCCGCGTCCCAGCACGTAGTTGTTGCCCGTCGCGGTGAAGACGGCGTAGCGGAAGTCGTCTATGTTCTCGTTACCGTTCTTGCCCCAGCTGGCACGCAGCTTCATGTTGGTAAGCCAAGAGGGGCGCTTCTGCATGAACGGTTCGTTGGTGACGTTCCATCCTACCGAGAACGAGGGGAACGTAGCGTACTTGTTGTTGGTGCCGAAGCGGCTGGAGCCGTCGCGTCGCACGGTGGCCTGGAACATGTACCGCTCGGCGTAGTTGTAGCTCAGTCGGGCGAAGAGCGACGATAGCGTGTGTGGGTTCGACGGTCCGCCCCAGCCGTCGCGGTCGCCGTTCTCGGCCAGTCCGCTGGCGAAGTTGATGTAAGGCTTTGACAGGTCGATGAGTCCGCGGCGGCTTGCGCCGAGCGTCCAGCCGGTGTTCTTCATGGCCGACTGTCCGAGGACGACGTTGAACGAGTGGTCGCCTATGGTCTTGTCGTATGTCAGCACGTTCTCAAGCTGCCACACCGTGCTGCGGTCGCTCTCCTGCGACGCGCTGGTGTGGGTGGCCTTGTTGCTGGTGGTGAGGTAGTAAAGCTCGGTGTGGCTCTCGTTACCCCAGAAGTACATGTCGGCCCCGTAGGATATGCGGTACTTCAATCCGTCCCATATCTGCAGCTCGGCCGCGAAGTTGGCGACGAACTTGTTTGTCCAGTTCAGCGCTCCGGGGAGCGAGAGCATAGCCAGAGGGTTGGCCATGTCGTTGAACATCGTTCCTGATATGGTGTACGGTTCGCCCGACGGAGACAATATCGGGCCGGGATAGTCGGGCTGTGTCTGGCGGTAATACTCGTCCTGTGCCTCGGCGGCGGCGCCGCTGAGCGTGGGCGTAAGGATTGGCGAGAGGGCCAGGGCGGCGCCGAGCGGCGAGCCGAACTGCGAGTTGACCTCGATGTTGCGGCTCTTGACGCGTGCATAGGCGAGGTTCACCGTGACGTCGAGCTTGTTGAGCCAGTTGCGCTTCTTGGACTCGTCGAACACCTTGTACTTGGTGTTGCTGCGCAGAGAAAGGCGCTGGTAGTTGGAGCGGTTGAAGTTACCGCCGACGATGCCGTCCTGCGTGTAGTAGCCGAGCGACAGGTAGTAATTCACATTGTCGGAAGCTCCGCTCAAGGTGACATCATGGTTTACTACGGGCGCATTGTCGTAAAACACCTCGTCCTGCCAGTCCGTACCCGTGGTGACGGGACGCCCCATGGCGTCGGTAAGATTGTAGGGGTCGGCGTAGGGAGCCTCCATGCCGGCGTTGGTGTACCCCTCGTTCATCATCACGGCATACTCCGTAGCGTTGAGGAGGTCGCGCTTGCGCCACTTGCTCTGCCATCCGTAAGAGAAGTTGTAGTTGACCTTCACCTTGCCCTTCGTGCCGCTCTTGGTGGTGACCAGCACTACGCCGTTGGCCGCACGCGCACCGTAGATTGCGCCCGAGGCGGCGTCCTTGAGCACCTCGATACTCTCGATGTCGCTCGGATTTACGTAGTCGAGGCCGCCCTCGATGGGCATTCCGTCGACGATGTAGAGCGGGTCGGAGTTGTTGATGGTGCCGATACCGCGCACGCGGATTTTCGCCGCCGCTCCCGGCTGTCCCGAAGACGACGTTACGGTGACGCCGGCGGCGAGGCCCTTCAGGGCGTTGTCCATGCGGACGGGCGCCGTCATGCCCAGCTCGTCAGAGCCTACCTTGGCTATTGAGGCCGTCACGACGCTCTTCTTCTGCACGCCGTAACCCACCACGACAAGCTCGTTGAGCGTGGCGTTGTCCTCGTGCATGACGATGCGCATGCCTGCCGCGGCCTTCGTCTCGACATTCTTGTAACCGATGTATGAGATTGTGATGTCGCTGCCTTCGGGCACTTGCAACTTGAACTCTCCGTTGAAGTCGGAGACTGCTCCCTTCGACGTCCCCTTCTGGAACACCGAAGCGCCGATTACCGGCTCACCCTGGTCGTCAACGATGACACCCGAGCACACGAACTCTTGCGCGGATGCAGCTATCGATACCAGGGAAACCAGCAACGTCATGATTATAAACTTACATTTTCCCATTGATGTGATGAATTTGGTTTGTTTAGGTTTTTTTTACGTTTTCGTCCGCAAATTTATTAATAAGATTACAATCCTGTGAACGCCACAAAAACAAAAAGTGGACTTGACGGCATGGCTTAAAAGCATTAAGTCATTGATTATCAGCCGCTTGACTTTTGGCCGTTTGTCGTAAAAAAGTGGACGGGTAATAATTAGAAAATATACACTTATTAAGGTTTTCGGCATCTGATTAACCCTATAAGGACGACCCACCCCAACCCTCCCCAAGGGAGGGAGCTTGATTACCAGCCTCCGATTAAGCCCACTTCGGCACTATATACTGTCAGCCTGATTTGCGGATGAATTATAAAAGGCCGTCTTTTAGCCTGCAAAAGGCCGCCTTTTGGCCTGCGATTCGCGGCCTTTTGCAGGCTGAAAGGCCACCTCTTGCAAACTCCTTGGCAGTCAGGCAGTTGGCCTATCGGCCTTATCAGCCCTATTTGTCCTATTCAATTGAATGGGAGAAATAGGCCGGATAGGGCCGATAAGGCTGCCGCAGAATGTGAAATTTGGGGCTGCCTGCTGAAAATAAAATGCCTGATTTTCCCGCTTTTATTTTGCACTTCGCCCGGCTTGCACTATCTTTGCACCCGTGAAAGCCAAACGGAGCTTGAACGTTTGGCAAGACTGCAGTTTTTTATACATAATTTTTTTAAATTGAAGACATTTGAAGAATTGGGCGTCAGCGAAGAGATTCGCCGCGCCATTGAGGAATTGGGCTTTGAGCAACCCATGCCTGTACAGGAAGAAGTAATCCCGTATCTTTTGGGAAACAGGAACGACGTAATAGCCCTTGCGCAGACCGGCACGGGCAAGACGGCGGCGTTCGGCATCCCGGTATTGCAGCGCACCGACGCACGCGTGCGCCAGACGCAGGCCATTGTGCTCAGCCCTACGAGGGAGTTGTGCCTTCAGATAACTGACGACCTGAAGGACTTTTCAAAGTACATGGACGGCATACACATAGTGCCCGTTTACGGAGGAGCGTCCATTGAGAACCAAATCCGCGCGCTGAAGAAAGGCGCGCAAATCATCGTAGCCACCCCGGGACGACTCATCGACCTGATGCACCGCGGCGTGGCGAAGCTCGAAGCCGTGAAGAACGTCGTTTTGGACGAGGCCGACGAGATGCTCAACATGGGATTCTCAGAGAGCATCGACGAGATACTGGCTGGCGTGCCGAAAGACCGCAACACGCTGCTCTTCTCGGCTACGATGAGCCGCGAAATCGAGAAAATAGCCCGCAACTACCTTACCGACCCGAAGGAAATCGTGGTGGGAAGCCGCAACGAGGGCGCCGAACACGTCAACCACATATACTACATGGTGAACGCCAAGGACAAGTACCTGGCACTCAAGCGCATCGTTGACTACTACCCGAAAATCTTTGCGATAATATTCTGCCGCACAAAGCGCGAGACACAGGAGATTGCCGACAAGCTGATACACGACGGCTACAACGCCGAGTCGCTGCACGGCGACCTCTCCCAGGCGCAGCGCGACCTCACCATGCAGAAGTTCCGCCAGCACCTCACGCAGCTGCTCGTGGCCACCGACGTGGCGGCGCGCGGCCTCGACGTTGACGACCTGACCCACGTAATCAACTACGGACTGCCCGACGACATCGAGAGCTACACCCACCGAAGCGGACGCACAGGCCGCGCGGGCAAGAAAGGCACGTCAATCTCAATCGTACACTCACGCGAGAAGTCGAAGATACGCGCCATAGAGAAGACCATCGGCAAGGACTTCGTCGAGGGAGAGATACCGTCGGCCGAGGAAATATGCAAGAAGCAGCTCTACAAGGTGATGGACCAGATAGTGAAGACCGACGTCAACGAGGAGGAGATTGCACCCTTCATGGACGACATCAACCGCTACTTCGAGTTCATCGACAAGGAAGACGTCATAAAGAAGATTGTAAGTCTTGAGTTCGGAAAGTTCCTCGCATACTACGCCGACGCTCCCGAGATAGGCAAGCCCTCAGGCCGCGGCGACAAGAAAGAGAAGAAACGCACCAGCGACGAGCGCAAGCGTACGCACAAGGCCGAGCCGGGCTACCGCCGCCTGTTCATCAACCTGGGCAAGGCCGACGGCTTCTACCCCGGCGAGCTGATGCAGTTCGTCAACCGCAACATGCGCGACGGACGGCAGGAAATAGGCGCCATCGACCTCATGTCGAAGATGTCGTACTTCGAAGTGCCCGAGAAAGACGCGGTGAACGTAATGCGCGCATTGGACGGCACCATGTACAAGGGACGGCAGGTGCGCTGCAACGACGCCGACCGCGACAGCAAGCCGCAGCGCGGAGGACGCAGGAGCGACAGGCCGGGCGACTTCGACAGGAAGCCGCGCCGCGGCCAGAAGGAAGGCGGAGAGCGTGCTGAACGCCGCCGCAAGAAGGCCGCAACCGAATTCCAGGAGAGCGGGCGCAAGGACGACTGGCGCCAGTTCTTCAACAAGGGCGGCAACGACTTCAAGTTCGCCGACGACGAGCCTGACTTCAGCGAGGAAGGATGGGCAAGACGGAAGCCGAGGAAGTGATTTTTTTAAGGAATAAAGGAGTAAGGAGAGAAGGAGTAAGTAAACTTCTTTAGTAGTATAAGAAGTAAGGAGAGAAGGAGTAAGGAGATTACCCTTCTCTCCTTATTTATTTTCTCATTAACACCATTATACACTCTACTTACTCCTTCTCTCCTTAACTCCTTTACTCCTTTCTTCTTGCATTTTTCTCCTTACTCCTTCTCTCCTCCTCTCCTTACTCCTAAAAAAAATGCAACCAAGTTGCACGCTCTTTGCCTTATTTTTGCATCTTAAAATAATACAAACGACATTACAATGCTTTACAAAACGTTATTCAGGGCGGCATGCGCCACGCTGTTGCTCGCGGCCTGCGGTCACGGCGGAGGGCACACCGAAGCCGACGGCGGGCACGCCAAGGAGGAGGCAGGACACGCCGACGAGATAGTAATCGACGCCAAGCAGGCCAAGGCTTCGGGCATCGTGGTCGAAACGGTGGAGCCGGGCGAGTTCAGCGGAGTAATACCCTGCGGCGGCAAGATACTGGCGGCACAGGGCGACGAGGCCACCGTAGTAGCAACCGTGGCAGGCATAGTGAAGCCCGTGCGCGGCATGGCCGAAGGCTCGCCGGTTGGCAAGGGCGCGGCGGTGTTCACCATTTCGTCGGACAAATTGCAGGACGACCCGGCGCGGCAGGCCGCCATCGCATACCAAAGAGCCAAGAACGAATACGAGCGCGCGGCAAAACTTGTCAAGGACAAGATTGTAACCCAAAAGGACTTCAACGCCATACGCGCCGACTATGAGGCAGCAAAGGCAGCCTACGAGGCGTTCGCACAGGGCGGCGGAAGCCAGCCGGGAGTGGCCGTGAAGTCGCCAATCGGCGGCTATGTGAAGGCGTGTCTCGTCAAGGAAGGCGACTATGTCAGCGTAGGCCAGCCGATGATGACCGTCACGCAGACGCGCAGCCTGTACCTTAGAGCCAACGTGCCGGAGCGTTACTACTCGCAGATGGGCACGCTGCACTCGGCCAAGTTCAAGACGGCCTACGGCGACCGCGTGTACAGCCTCGCGCAGATGAATGGCCGCCTCGTGGCCACCGGCAAGCAGACCGGCGACGGTTCGCCATACATACCGGTGACCTTCGAGTTCGCCAACCATGCCGACGTGCCCACCGGGACGTTCGTTGAGACCTATCTGCTTACCGCCCCGCGGCAGGGTGTAGTGACAGTTCCCGTGTCGGCATTGACCGACGAGCAGGGTCTCAACTTCGTCTACATACAGACCGACCCGACGTGTTACGAGCGCCGCGAAGTGACCGTAGGCCAGACCGACGGCGAACGCGTTGAGATAAGAAGCGGCCTGAAAGCCGGCGAAAAGGTGGTGGCCAAGGGCGCGGCACAGGTGAGACTGGCCGGCGCCGGCAACACCATTCCGGGACATACGCATAATCACTGAAGCCCCCTCCCGGCCTCCCCGAGGGGAGGAGCTTGGCTGCCTTCATTGAATTAACGCACAAACAATCAACAATCCAATTCCAGCTGCCCCGATGACATATCCCTTCTCCTCCCCTCGGGGAGGCCGGGTGGGGGCTTTATTCATCATGCTCAACAAGATAATCCATTTCTCCCTGCACAACCGCCTGCTCGTTCTCGTGGCGGCGGTGCTGCTAACCGTGGCCGGAATAGTGGCTACGGAACAGACTGAAGTTGACGTGTTCCCCGACTTGAACGCCCCTACGGTGGTCGTGATGACCGAGGCCGGAGGCATGGCCGCCGAGGAGGTGGAGCAGCTTGTGACGTTCCCCATCGAGACGGCGGTCAACGGCGCCACCCACGTGCGCCGCGTCCGCTCGTCATCCGCGACGGGTTTCTCCGTCGTGTGGGTGGAGTTCGACTGGGACACCGACATCTACTTAGCGCGCCAGATAGTGTCCGAGAAGCTCGCGGCGGTGACCGAGACGCTGCCTGAGAACGTAGGCAAGCCCACGTTAGGGCCGCAGTCGTCAATCCTCGGTGAAGTCCTTATCGTGGGACTGACCGCCGACAGCACGTCGATGATGGAGCTTCGCACCATCGCCGACTGGACCATACGCCCCCGGCTGATGTCAACTGGCGGCGTGTCGCAGGTGGCCGTGCTCGGCGGTGACATCAAGGAGTACCAGATTTTGCTGCATCCGGGGCGCATGGCGCACTACGGCGTTACGCTGAACGAGGTGCTTGCGGCCACCAACCAGATGAACCGCAACACCAACGGAGGCGTGATTTACGAGTACGGCAACGAGTACATAGTGCGCGGAGTGGTGTCAACCGACGATGTAAGGCAGATGGCCGACGTGGTGGTGAAGACAGTCAACGGCGACGCCGTTACCCTTGGGAACGTCGCCGACGTGCAAGTGGGGGCGCAACTGCCGCGCTTAGGTCTCGCGTCGGAGAAGGGAAAGCCCGCTGTCCTGCTGACAGTTACCAAGCAGCCCGGCACCGGAACCATCGAGCTTACCGAGCGTTTGGAGGCTGCTTTGAAAGACTTGGAGAAGAATTTGCCTGCCGACGTACACGTAAGTACTGACGCTTTCCGCCAGTCGAGGTTCATAGAAAGCTCGATAACCAACGTGGAACACTCGCTGTACGAGGGCGCGCTGTTCGTCGTAATAGTGCTGTTCCTCTTCCTTGCAAACGTCCGCACCACTATAATATCGCTCATCACGCTGCCCGTTTCGCTGCTTATGTCGCTCTTGGTGCTGCACTATTTCGGCATGAGCGTCAACACGATGAGCCTCGGCGGACTGGCAATCGCCATCGGGTCGCTCGTCGATGATGCCATCGTCGACGTGGAGAACGTGTGGAAACACTTGCGCGAGAACCGCCTGTTGCCCAAGGGCGAGCGGCTGCCTGTGCTCGACGTGGTGTTCAATGCGTCGCGTGAGGTGCGCATGCCGATACTCAACTCCACCGCGATAATCATCGTCAGCTTCATCCCCTTGTTCTATCTCAGCGGCATGGAGGGCCGTATGCTCATACCGCTTGGCGTGGCCTTCATCGTGGCCTTGGCGGCTTCTACGGTGGTTGCGCTCACCCTTACGCCGGTGCTTTGCAGCTATCTGCTGGGCGGAGGGAAAGACGGCGGCGTGCCGAAGGAGGCTTTTGTGGCGCGGTGGATGAAGAAACACTACGAACGTTGGCTCTCATGGGCGTTGGAACACAAGCGTCCGGTGGTGGCGTCTACGGCCGTCCTGTTCGTCGTCGCCGTGGGTTTGTTCTTCACCTTGGGGCACAGCTTCCTGCCGAAGTTCAACGAAGGCTCGTTCACAATCAACATAAGCTCGATGCCGGGAATATCTCTTGAGGAGTCAGACAAAATCGGACGGCGCGCCGAAGAAATCCTTTTGTCAATCCCCGAGATACAGACCGTGGCGCGGAAGACCGGCCGAGCCGAGCTTGACGAGCACGCATTGGGCGTAAACGTGTCGGAAATCGAGGCTCCGTTCGAGCTGAAAGACCGCTCGCACGAAGAGCTTTTAGACGACATCCGCCACCGTCTCGCGGCCATAAAGGGCGCCAACATCGAAATAGGACAGCCCATAAGCCACCGCATCGACGCGATGCTTAGCGGCACGCAGGCCGGCATCGCCATCAAGCTTTTCGGCGACGACCTCAACCGCATGTACACCATCGCCAACCAGATAAAGGCCGCCGTGAGCGACGTTGAAGGCCTTGCCGACCTCAACGTGGAGCAACAGGTGGAGCGGCCGGAGCTTGAAATAAAGCCGAAACGCGAGATGCTGAAGATGTACGGCATACCGATGGCCGACTTCAACACGTTCGTCCGCGTCAACATGGCCGGCGAAACGGTGTCGCAGGTGTACGAGAAGGGCGGCAGCTTCAACCTCGTTGTGCGCGCCGCGGAGCACGACCGCTGCGACATGGAGCGCATACGCGACCTCATGCTCGACACTCCCGACGGTCGGAAAGTGCCCTTGGCGAGCGTGGCGGAGGTCACTTCGGCCATGGGACCGAACACAATCAACCGCGAGAACGTGAAGCGCAAGCTCGTGATTTCAGCCAACGCAAGCGGCAGGGACATGCGTAGCGTGGTGAACGACATACGAAAACGCGTGGAGGCGGAGGTCAAGCTGCCCGAAGGTTACCACGTGGAATACGGCGGCCAGTTCGAGAGCGAGCAGGCGGCCAGCCGCACCCTGATGCTCGCCTCGGCGTTGAGCATCGTGGTGATATTCCTCCTTCTGTACATGCAATTCAAGAACACGCTTGAAAGCGCGGTGATACTCATCAACCTTCCGCTGGCCTTAATCGGCGGCGTAATGACCCTCGTGTTCACCACCGGCGAAGTAAGCATACCGGCGATAATCGGCTTCATATCGCTGTTCGGCATCGCCACGCGCAACGGCATGCTGCTTGTGAGCCATTACAACACGCTAAGGCAGGAAGGCGTGGGCACGCTGCGGCAGTGCGTCATGCGCGGTTCGCTCGACCGGCTTAACCCCATCCTCATGACGGCCCTGTGCTCCGCGCTGGCCCTTATACCGCTCGCCATGCGCGGAGGGCTGCCCGGCAACGAGATACAAAGCCCCATGGCGAAGGTCATTCTGGGCGGTCTGCTCACATCAACGTTCCTCAACGGCTTCATAATTCCGATTGTTTATGAATGGATGGAGGGGAGAAGGAAGAAAGAAGGAGTAAGGAGAGAAGGAGTAAAGGAGTAAGGAGATATGCTTTATTAGTGTTACACGGCCAAGGTCTATCGGCCTTATCAGCCCTATTTGTCCTATTATTTTTTCAATGACATGAAACCGACAATACTATCAATCGCGGCATTTGCCATCGCGGCAAGCCTCAACGCGCAGACCATGAACGACGTGCTCGGCAGCGTGGAGCGCAACAACGTAGAGCTGAAAGCCATGCTGAAGGGCAACGAGGCGGCACGCCTCGAGCAGAAACAGCAGAACAACTTGGAGGGGCTTTCGGTGGAATACAGTCCGTTTTTCAACTCCGCTGTGAGCGGAGTGGCAAGCTCTGAGTTAGTGGTTACGCAGGGGTTCGACTTCCCCACGCTGTACGGAGCGCGGCGTAAGGCCGGCAGGATGCAGGGCGAAGCCATGGAACTGCAATACCGCACGGCACGGCGCGACGTGCTGTTGGGCGCGAAAAACCTGTGCCTTGACCTCATCCATGCCAACAAGCGGCAGGCCCTGCTGCGCGAACGGCGGCGGGCGGCCGACGAACTGCTGGCTACGTTCACCGAGAAATACAACGGCGGAGAGGCCACAATCATCGAGCTTAACAAGATAAAGATGGAGCGCATGAACCTCGAAACGGAGCTTGCGGCGGCCGACGCGGCGCGAGCCACAACGCTGCAACAGCTCCGCGCCATGAACGGCGGCGAGGCGATAGAGTGTACCGACACGCTCTACCCCGCCCTTCCGGCTGACGGCGGCGAGGCGATGTACGCCCGGGCGGTAAGCGCCGACCTGTCGGTAATGGCGGCGCAGGCCGCCACAAAGGCCGCCGGGCAGGACGTCAAGGTGAACCGGCAGGGCTGGATACCGAAGATAGAGATAGGCTACCGCCGCAACACCGACGGCAACGACGCCAGCAACGGCTTCCTGATAGGCGGCTCCATTCCGCTCTTCTCCAACAAGAACAAGGTGAAGGCGGCCAAGGCGCGGCAGGCCGAAGCGCAGATGAAGCAGGACGACGCGCGCCTGAAAGCCGAGGCGGCGGCACGCACGGCAGTGGAGAACATGCGGCGCACGGAAGCCTCCATGGCGGCGTATGACGTGCCCCTGATGCGCGAAACGCTACGGCTGCTGCGCACGGCGGTGGAAAGCGGCGAGATGGCCGTGACAGACTACTACGTGGAGGCCGACAACATCTACCGCAACATGCAGGCGTACATCGACCTTGAACGACAGTATCAGGGCACAGTGGCGGAGCTGACGAAGAACGAATTGTAAAGAAAAAACCTACGACCCACCCCAACCCTCCCGAAGGGAGGGGGCTTGATATGCGGTTGCTGTTTGCTGTATATTAGTCCTATCAGCCTTATTTGTCCTATTCATCAATCCTATCCGTCCTATTCATCCTGTCAACCTGCCAACCATCTGGCTACCAGCCACTTACCAAAAGGCCGCCTTTTACCCTCCAAAAGGCGGTCTTTTAGCGTGCAATTCACGGCCTTTCGCCCTGCAAAATGCCGCCAATCAGAATACAAGCATTATCCGGCTTATCCGCCCCATCCGGCCTATTGCATCCCAATAACCCCGATAAGCCTCACAAGAGATTACTTGTTTTCAGTTTTTTTTCTTACCTTTAGATAAGGTAAGCTGCACCTCGGCAATGAAAATAAAAATGCCGTTTTCACGCCCTTTTATTTTGCATTGCGCTCGGTTTGCATTACCTTTGCCGACAGACAACAATACCTGACAATGACAGACAACGACTTCGACATACGCAACAACACGCTGTCGTCGGCCGAAAAGGATTTCGAGAACGCCCTAAGGCCGCTGCGCTTCGGCGACTTCAGCGGCCAGCAGAAGGTTGTTGAGAACCTTGAAGTGTTCGTGGAAGCGGCCAAATACCGCGGCGAACCGCTCGACCACACCCTGCTGCACGGCCCTCCCGGACTCGGCAAGACGACGCTTAGCAACATCATAGCCAACGAACTGGGCGTAGGCTTCAAGCTCACCAGCGGCCCGGTTTTAGACAAGCCCGGCGACCTGGCAGGCATACTGACATCGCTCGAACCCCGAGACGTGCTCTTCATTGACGAGATACACCGCCTCTCGCCCGTCGTAGAGGAGTACCTTTACTCGGCGATGGAGGACTACCGCATCGACATAATGATAGACAAGGGGCCGTCGGCGCGCTCGATACAAATAGACCTCAACCCCTTCACTCTTGTCGGGGCGACCACCCGCAGCGGACTGCTTACCGCCCCACTGCGCGCCCGCTTCGGCATAAACCTGCACCTGGAATACTACGAGCCGGAAACGCTCACCAAGATACTAAAGCGCTCTGCCGGCATACTGAACGTGCCCATTGACGACGACGCGGCCATCGAGATAGCGCGGCGAAGCCGCGGCACGCCCCGTATTGCCAACGCCCTGCTGCGCCGCGTGCGCGACTTCGCGCAGGTGAAGGGCACAGGCCGCATCGACACAAGCATCGCCCGGGTGGCCCTGACGGCGCTGAACATCGACCAGTACGGCCTCGACGAAATAGACAACAAGATACTGCTGACCATCATCGACAAGTTCCGCGGCGGCCCCGTGGGCGTAAGCACCATAGCGACGGCCATCGGCGAGGACGCCGGAACGGTGGAGGAAGTGTACGAGCCGTACCTCATCATGGAGGGATTCATCAAGCGCACGCCGCGCGGACGCATGGCAACGGAGCTTGCCTACAGCCACTTCGGCCGCAACATACTCGGCTCGAACACCGCAGAACCTGACCTGTTCGGGTAATGAAAAATGAAAAATTAACAATTAAAAATTCCGGATTGCAGAATTGACAGTCTGCCGGCACAGTTCTCCCAGTTCTCTCAATTCTCCCCTTCATCCAACAACAACCACCAATCTAATGACATGACGACAGCTGTTTTCCCGGGAAGTTTCGACCCGTTCACCACAGGTCACGACGCCATTGTGCGCCGTGCGCTGGCCGTGTTCGACCATATTGTAATCGGAGTGGGCGTGAACATCGGCAAGAAATACATGTACAGCGCCGACAAGCGCGTGGAAGACATAGCGCGGCTGTATGCCGGCGAGCCGCGCGTGGAGGTCAAGGCGTACAGCGATTTGGCCGTGGACTTCGCCCATAGGGAGGGGGCGCGCTTCATCATCAAGGGCGTGCGCAGCGTCAAGGACTTCGAGTACGAGCGCGAACAGGCCGACATCAACCTGAAGATAGGCGGCGTTGACACGCTCATACTGTTCTCCGAGCCGCAGTACAGCAGCATCTCGTCGAGCATGGTGCGCGAGCTGATGCACTTCGGAAGGGACGTTTCGGAGTTCCTGCCGGGGAAATTAAGAATTAAGAGTTAAGAATTAAGAAAGAATGTTTTGCCATTGAACGGAAAATTTCTCAACTCTTAATTCTTAACCCTTAATTATAAAACTCATATTTTCTTAACTCTTAATTCTTAACCCTTAACTATAAAACTCATATTTTCTTAACTCTTAATTCTTAACTCTTAACTATAAATATGATTACCTACAACACCGACGGCGTGAAGATGCCGCCAATAAAGAGACGCGAGACGACGGCCTGGATAAAGGCCGTGGCGGCCAAGTACGGGCGCAAGACGGGCGAGATAGGCTACATGTTCGTCAGCGACGAGAAGATACTCGAGGTGAACCGCGAATACCTCGGGCACGATTATTACACCGACATCATCACCTTCGACTACGACGAGGACGGCGTAATCAACGGCGACATCGTGATTTCGCTCGACACGGTGCGCTCAAACGCCGAACAGTTTGGCAAGGAATACATGGACGAGCTGCACCGCGTCATCATACACGGCATACTCCACCTCTGCGGCATCAACGACAAAGGGCCGGGCGAACGCGAGATAATGGAACGCGCGGAGAACGAGGCGCTGGGGATGAGAAAGGGGTGAAAAGAACTGGACCCCTTGCCAAAACACCCAACACCCCACCATGCCCCTCCTAAAACCCACCCCAACCCTCCCGAAGGGAGGGGGCTTGGTATGACTTGACGGCAGATGAGGGAAATTGCGATATGTGGCTTTCCGCCTTGTAAAAGGCTACGTATTGCACAACGAAAGGCCGCCTTTTGCACTGCAAAAGGCGGCCTTTTATAATATGGTGGCTTACTGCCTGATAATCAGGCGTTTGCTGAAGACGGAAATACTGTCGGCGGAACAGGACGGACAAGGCCGACAAGACAAATACACACAACCGGCAACAGCATATCAAGCACCCTCCCTTCGGGAGGGCCGTGGCGGGTGTTAGGTGCTTTGGTGCGTGCCTTTACTTCCCTATCTCCTCAACGGCCTTCTTCACCACGTCGCTCGTCTCGTTGATAATCTGGAAGTATTCGCTCATGTCGAAGATGTCGCGCGCCACGAGGGCCTTGAGCTGCGTGGTGAGGTAAGGCAGCGTCTTTTGCAGCTCGGCGTCGTCCTTGGGCTTAACGTCCTGCTTCTCCCCTTCCTTGATTACCTCGTCTATGAGCGACTGCGGCACGTTGAAGCCGTCGCGGAAGGTGTCGAACGTCGTATAGAGCGACTTCAGCTGGCTGCGGTGGTTGTCGATGTAGCGCAGGCTGGCGTTGATTACAATGCCCTTGAGAACGAGCTGGCGGTGGAACCGTGTGTACTGGAGCGTGTCCAAGGGGACGAACACGTCGGGCATTATTCCTCCGCCGCCGTAAACCGGGCGGTGCTTTTTCAGGGTGTAGAACTTCAGCGAATCGGAGAAGTGTATGCTGTCGCGGTTGGTCAGTTCGCCGTGCTTCAGGCGCTTGTCGAAGTCGAGGGCGTAGTCCTCTATGTCGCCCTTGGTGTACGGTTTCTGTATGCAGCGGCCGGCCGGGGTGTAGTAATGCGCGATGGTAAGGCGTATCATGGAGTCGTCGGGCAGGTCGACGGGACGCTGCACGAGGCCCTTGCCGAACGTGCGTCGGCCTATCACAGTGCCCCTGTCGTGGTCCTGGATGGCTCCTGAGACGATTTCAGCCGCCGAGGCTGTAAACTCATTGACGAGCACGCAAACGCGCCCTGAGCGCAATTTTCCGTTGCCGCGCGCCTTGTAATCGGTGCGGGGGAACTGCCGCCCCTCGGTATATACTATGAGTTCGCCTTTGTTCAAGAACTCGTTTGCCACCTCGACGGCGGCCTGGAGGTAGCCTCCGCCGTTGTCCTGAAGGTCGAGCACGAGGTCATTCATGCCCTGCCGCCTAAGCCGCTCCACGCCGTCCATGAACTCGCCGTAGGTCGTCGCGCCGAAGTTGCCTATCCTTATGTAACCCACTCCGGGGCGGAGCATGTACACGGCGTCGATGCTTTTCACGGGGATTTTGTCCCTCTTGACTGTGAACTTCATCACTTCGGGCACGCCGCGGCGCACTATGCCGAGGTTTACTTTTGTGCCCTTGGGGCCGCGCAGGCGGCGCATTATTTCCTCGCGCGCCATCTTCACGCCGGCAATGGCGGTGTCGTTGACGGTCACGATGCGGTCGCCGGCCATGATGCCGACCTTCTCAGACGGGCCTTTCACTACGGGCTGGATGACGAGCAGCGTGTCGTCAACCATGTTGAACTGCACCCCTATGCCCTCGAAGTTGCCCTGCAACGGCTCGTTGAGCGCCTTCACCTCCTTCGGGTCGGCGTATGACGAGTGCGGGTCGAGCTTCTCCAGCATGCCGCGTATGGCGTCCTCGACGAGCTTCTGCTCGTCAACGGAATCAACGTAGAGGTTGGTTATCGCCATCTCCGCTATCTGTAGCTTGCGCATGGGGCTGTCGCCCGAGAAGTTGATGCGCATCTGCGAGTGCAAAGGTAAAAGGGTAAAAAGGTGAAAAAGTAAAACTATTAGTGCCTTGTTCTTCATTGCTTGATGGTTGTTTTTTGGAGAAACGGGAGTTATGGGAAGGCCGGGAACACCGGGAGGAATGGGTGGACTGGGAGAAATAAGGCCGATGCGCACCGTTTAATTGTTAATTTTTAATTGTCAATTTACAGTCTCCTCTTCTTCCGGCCGGTCCTCTTCAATCACCAGGTTGTCGATGATGAAGTTCTGACGCTCGGGCGTATTCTTGCCCATGTAGTACTCGAGGAGCTTCTGCACCTGGTCGGTCTTGTGCAGAGTGACCTGCTCAAGGCGCATGTCGGGTCCTATGAAGTTGCGGAACTCGTCGGGACTTATCTCGCCGAGACCTTTGAAACGGGTGATTTCAGGGTCGGGGCCGAGGGCCGATATGGCGTCAAGCCGCTCCTCCTCGCTGTAACAGTAGCGCGTGATGAAGTCGCCTTTCTGTCCCTTTGCGGCCTCAAGCGTGGCCTTGTCCTTTATTTTCGAGCGGCGGTTGCGCACTCGGAAGAGAGGCGTTTGCAGCACGTAGACGTGGCCTTTCTTTATCAGGTCGGGGAAGAATTGCAGGAAGAAAGTGATTATCAGCAGGCGTATGTGCATGCCGTCGACATCGGCATCGGTCGCCACTATCACCTTGTTGTAGCGCAGCGTGTCAAGACCGTCCTCGATGTCGAGCGCCGCCTGCAGCAGGTTGAACTCCTCGTTCTCGTACACCACCTTCTTAGTCAGGCCGTAAGAGTTGAGCGGCTTGCCCCTGAGAGAGAACACAGCCTGCGTGTTAACGTCGCGGCTCTTGGTTATGGAGCCGCTCGCCGAGTCACCCTCGGTTATGAAGATTGAGCTTTCCTCCTTGCGGTCGTTCTTCACGTCGGAAAAGTGTATGCGGCAGTCGCGCAGCTTCCTGTTGTGCAGGTTGGCCTTCTTGGCGCGTTCGCGGGCCAGCTTCGTCACTCCGGCCATCTCCTTCCGTTCCTTCTCCGAAGCCTGTATCTTCTGCAGCATGACCTCCGCCACGTCGGCGTGTTTGTGCAGATAGTTGTCCACTTCGGTCTTGATGAAGTCGCCTACGTACTTGTTCACGCTCACGCCGTCGGGCGACATGGTGAGCGAACCGAGCTTGATTTTCGTCTGGCTCTCGAACATCGGCTCCTCAACATTCACCGCGATGGCGGCCACGAGGCCGTTGCGTATGTCGGTATATTCGAAGTTCTTGTTGAAGAACTCTTTTATTGTCTTGGCTATGTGCTCCTTGAACGCGCTCTGGTGGGTGCCGCCCTGGGTGGTGTGCTGGCCGTTGACGAAGGAGTGGTACTCCTCACCGTACTGATTGGTGTGGGTGAACGCAATCTCGATGTCTTCCCCCTTGAGGTGTATTATGGGATAGATGCCGTCGGTGGTCATCGTGTCGTTGAGCAGGTCTTCAAGTCCGTTGCGGCTCA
>URUK01000042.1 GCA_900551055.1 uncultured Prevotella sp.
AATATAAATTATTTCATTTCAAAGAAGGATTATTCTTATATCGAACTCACGTTAAAACCGTGAACAACCCCCACAACTGTAAAACCTCATAACCTCATAACCTCATAACCCCACAACCTCATAACCTCATAACCCCATAACCTCATAAATTTTAGCCGCCAAAAGACGGCCTTTCGTATTGCAAAACATGCCCTTTCAGACGGTAATAGATGCCCTTTTGCATTTCGCTTTGACATTTCCCGTGTACCTGTTCGCTTTTATGCCTATGTTTGATACAAACAAAGGCGGCGCGGAAGCATTGTTCCGCACCGCCTTTTTCATAGCATTGTGTTAGTTGAGATTTGAATTTATTATTTATTCGTAAAAGCTGAACGTCGTAGGCTCGCCGCTGCTGTCGTCGCTTAGCAACAGACTGTTGTCAGTCCAGATGAAATTTACTGTTGTTCCGCTATTCGATGTTTCCGTTTCAGGCAGGTTTTTGGGAGCTTTGCCCAGCAGGCCGGCGTAGTACAGGCACTGCACTTCGTCAATGTCTACGGAATACACCTTGTAGTAGAGCAGCAGGCAGTTTGAGTTCGGCTGGTTGCCGTAGGCATAGCTGTACGTGTATTCGTTGCCGCTGTCCGAGAGCCAGTGTACCTTTGTCAGGTCGCCGTCAGTCCATGTCAGGTCGTACAGGCGGCCGTTGCGGTCGTCGTTCATGGCCGTGAGGTGTCCGTCGGCATCGTATTCAAAGGTCTTTGTATATACGTTGTCGCCGTATTGGTTATGGCTTGTCTGTACTACTTTCTCGGCGAAACCTTGCTCGTTGAGCGTTATGTCAAATTCGTCGTCGCCGTCGCCTGTCATGGTTACATATACGTCAGGCCCTTCCGCGCCTGTCGCGTAGTTGTAGTGGAAGGTGGTGGTTTCGTCGCCGTTTACAATCTTAGTCAGGTAGCCGTTCTCGTAGAAGAACTGGTCGCCACCCATCTGTTTGAGCAGCTTGCCGGTGAACACGTTGGCGAGCGGCGACTGGTCTTCGGGCAGGTCGGTTCCGGGCGTGTCTGGAGTTTCAGGAGCGTCTGTGGCCACGAGGTAAGTCCACGACTCGTCGCGTCCCTCTTCGTCCTCCCACTTGTCATACACAACGGCTCTGTTGCCGTCGAAGGTTATCGTGGCGTAGTCGTCCGTCCAGTCGCCTTCCCAAGCGTAGTAAAATTGGCCCGCGCCGCGGTCTTTCCATTTCCATTCGGCCATTTCGATGGTGCCGTCGAGGCGCGTTATGAGGTATGTGCCCGACTTTGAGAACATCACCTCTTTGCCCATGTCGCTGCCGAACTCGCCCGGGTTCTCCGGCGTTACGGTTACGTCGCTCTTCTTGCCGGTATTCTTGTCAAAGTATTTGTCGCGTACCTTCTCCACCTTCCATGTGCGGCATAGTGCGTTGGTTATGTTGTCGTCGCCCATCGTCGGGGCTTTCTCTGCGGTGTAGCTTGTCGTCGTGCCGTTTGTAGTCACCTCGATGCCTGTCACCTCGCCGCCGGTGGTCTCCAACTTGATTGTGCCGAAGCCGTCGAGTGCGTACTCGTTCTCGCCCGTCTCGGTGAATGTGCCGTAGATTATTCCGCCGTACTCCGTCGAACGAGTCGTTGCGCCGCTCTTTGCCAGCATCGATTTCCTTGTTCTCGCGTCAGCCTGCGCCGTCATGCTGTATCCTCCGTAGCTGCGCGTCACGATGTAGTTGCCGCTCGCGCCAAGCTCTATGCTCTCGTATGGCGACGAGGCCGACGTGATTTCATACTTTCCGCTCACGCTTTCGTAGGGCGGTGTTGGCAAGTCGATGTTGCCTGCTCCGCCTTCATCGTCGCTGCATGATACAAATCCGATGGCCGTGCATACCAGCATCAGAGCCATGACAAATAAATAACTTCTTTTCATCTTGTTGTGTTTTTATTATTAGTTGTAAGGCGTAAATCCGGGATTGGATGGGCGGTATGGATATTGCAAACGGCACGCCCGATGGCTATGGGCATGAGGATATTGCTCCGAACTCACGTGAGTCCGGGCGTAAAGCCTGTGTGTATTCGCATGTCGTGGCCGGCGCGTCGGGCCGGATAATGGTAATACCTGTCTTGGCATAGAACAATTATCATTGCAAGCGCCAAATGGCTGGCTTGCCGTTGTTAATCATTCCTGCAAGACGGGACGCAGTAAGTAAAATGGTTTAATCGTTGTGAGGGGAGAAGAGCCGTCCCATTACTTTCAGCCGTTTTTGAAGCCTTTGGCTCCAGCCGAATTGCCAAGGTAATGTAATCTCCCTATCAGAAAATTCTGATTTGCGCTGCAAAAGTATTAAATATTCCGCGAATATTTATCGGGCGTGTGGTAAAAAATATTAATTTGCGGTTATGGGGTTTTGTTTACGGTTTTACGGTTGTGCGGTTTTACGGTTATGGGGTTTTGTTTACGGTTTTACGGTTATACGGTAAGCATTGAAACTCTCATAACCCCAACCCTCACAACCCCACAACCCCATAACCCCATAACCCCATAACCTCATAACCTCATAACCTCACAACCGTATAACCGTAAAACCTTATAACCGTAAACAAACCCCATAACCCCAAATATATAAAAAGAGCCGTCCAAACAACTTGTTTGAACGGCTCTTGCGTTTTGCTTTGATGGCCTGAACGTCTTGCTCTGACGGCGAAAAGGCTTTCTCACCTTCTCACTTTCTCACCTTTATATCACCTTTTTATGAATTTCTTGCCGTCGCGGATGTATATGCCCGGAGCAAGCGGCTCTTTTACCTCCATGCCTTGCAGGTTGTATATCTTGCCTGTGGGCTTGCGTTCAACGGTTATGTCGTTGATGCCGGTAGACAATTCCGTGGTGAGGCTGATGCGCAGTGCGCACTGTTTGCCTGATATGGTGAATGTCATGCTGCCCTCGGTTGGCGAAGCCAAGTCTATGTCATGCGTCTTGTAAACAGCTTGTCCGCTGTTCTTTTTCGGGAATACAAAGTCAGTTTCGCCGTAGGTGAGTCCGTTTACTTCGGCAATATAGCTGTCTTTGTCATCATATTTGTTATATCCGTAGAAGCTTACTTTTGTTACCTTCTTGCCTTCGGGGATGTTCACGGTAAACTGTTCTGCGGAGTACTTTATAAGTTCTGTTCCACTTTCTTTAGCGTATGTCTTTCCTGCTTCGTTGCTTACGCTGAAACCATTTTTGAAGTTCCATGTGTAGCCGTCGGTTGAAGATGCTTTGTATGTCGTGTTGTCCAATACATATACAACGCTCTGTGACGGTTCGTCACCGCCGCCTTCGTCGCCAAACTCTTCGTTGCCGCTAAGCATTGTGCCGCCCTCGTTTCCTCCGTCCATGATGTCTTGTACAAGGCTGTTCATGTACTTCTCAAGGTTCGAGTATCCGTCCGCTCCAATTGTTTTGCCGTCGGCGGCATTGTTCTTGTCAAGTCCGTTGGCGTCTTCCCATGCGTCAGGCATACCGTCTTGGTCGGTATCTGTCGGTGCAGGCTCGCTTGCCAGTTCAGGCCATGCGCTCCAATCGTCACCGGCATCGGGGAACGCCTGCTTGAGGTCGTCCTGCGAGTCGATGATGCCGGGGATGTTGCTCTGTGTTCCTGTGCATGTAGCCTCGCCGTTGCGCGTGTCGTTCACGATGAGTTCGTCAACCCAGTCCCTGTGCAGTGAAGCGCCTGCGTATGACAACACACGCTCGTATGCGTCTTGGGCGGAGTGCGTTGTCACGTTTGTGAATGTGATAGGCGCGTCAAGCCGCATGGTGTCGCGTGTAGCCTGTGTAAAGGTGTTGTCGTTGTCAGAGCTGCTGATTTGGTCGTATATGCCGTAAGTCCAGTTGTCGTTGGTTACATCGGCGTGCATCGGATTGACATTCCCGTTAACATAGAAGTCCCCCCATACGTGCCACATGACATCCCACTCGTTAGGATTGTCCGTGTCATGGTCGGTGTATTCAGATGTGCGTATGCCTATACCAGCAATGCGTTTCTGTATATTCTCATTGCGTGTCATCGTTGCGGGGCCCGGCTTGTAGTAGTTGTTCACTATGTTTACGTTCATGCCTTCGCCGCCGTAGCATCCGTTGCCAGCCCAGTTGTATATTACGTTGTTGCGCATGTCCATGCGCTCGTCAAGCTGCGTGCCTGGACGCGGCCCGAGGCGCGGTGCGCGTGAGTCATGGTGAGCCAGCAGGTTGTGGTGGTATGACGCGCCCGAGCCGCCCCAGTTGCCGCCGTAGCCGTGTGTGCCTTTAGAGTGGCCGGAGTTACGCAGGCTCTGCGAAGCGATACACCATTGCACCGTTGTGTTCTTGCTGCCGTAAACCGAAAGACACTCGTCGATGCTCCAGCTTACCGAGCAGTGGTCTATTATTATGTTCTCGTTGTCCGTGCCGCCGAGGCCGTCGCCCTCATGGTTAGCTACTTCCTTGTTGCCCAAGCGGAAGCGCATGAAACGTATGATAACGTTGTTGGCAGAAATCACTACGGGATAGTCGGCAACACAGATGCCGTCGCCCGGCGCGGTCTGTCCGGCAATTGTTATGTTGTCGCGGTCAATCTTTAGTTCCGAATTAAGGTGGATTGTGCCAGACACGTCAAATACTACGGTGCGAGTGTCTCTTTGGTTGATTGCGTAGCGCAACGAGCCTTTTTCTCCTGTGTCTTCAAGCGTTGTTACGTGGTACACCGTGCCACCACGTCCGCCGGTGGTGTACATGCCGAAGCCTTCAGCTCCGGGGAAAGCCGGCGTTCCTTGCGCCTGTGCACCGTTGGCGACGAGGAGCATACCCGCTACCAACAGCATTGACCTTAAAATTCTTTTTACCATAATATTAAGTTTTTATGTATGTAAAGTTTTTTTTCGGCCTGTCTGCATGGTGCTTGCGCATCGTGCAGGCAGGCCGGTTTCTGCTTGTCAGTTATTATTTCCTGATGGTCTTGCGCACGGTCTTGCTGCCGTCCGCCATTTTGCTTACTTCAATCACAACGCCGCGGTAGTCGCTGCTTACTCGCGTTCCGTCGACGCTGTAGTATTCGGTGCTTACGGCTTCGCCAGCTTCCACATTGTCGATGCCGCTTGAAGAAGTTGTGCTTGCAGCTTTGCCGAAGCCTCCGTGGTTGTTGGCGGCGCGCACGGTGTATTTGCTCATGTCGCTTTCGGTCGCGTCGTAGTAGGTGTTTGTCGTCATGTCGGCGAACTGGCCGTCGTAGAATACGGCGTAAGCTATTGCGCCGTCAGCAGCATCCCATGCTATCTGATTACCGTTTTCGGTGCGTAGCACTCCGAGTTCTTTCTGTGCTGCAAACTCGTTAGGAGTCCAGTCGGTGAACACTTTGTCGAGCGTATAGTCCTGCGCCTCTTCGTCGGTGAGGATTGTCTCGAAAGTATTTTGCTTGTCGCCCTTTGTGAATGTGAGCACGAGTGACTCCGGCGAGATTACGTTTCCGTTTTCGTCCATTGTGTTGTATTCAACGAACTTGTAGGCTGGAACGTTCATGCCTCCGAGCGTCCAGCGGCTGTCCGCGATACGGTCAGGCTGCAACAGGGTTGTGTTCAGGTATGCGCAGCTTGCTTGGTTCTGCCATGCGCGGCCGAAGTTGAACTTCTCTGCTTGGCAGTCTACGGTGCATTCGTTGAATACGTAGCCGAATTTTGTTGTCGTTGTCGGCGCCGTTATCGTGCATTCGCCGCTTCCGTCGGCGTTGCGCGGCTCAACGGTTATGGTGCAGCGGTTGAAGAACACGTCGCCGCCTCCGCAGATGAAGTCTACCGTTCCGTGGATGTCAGAGTCCTCGAAGTAGAACTGTGCGTCATTGTTGTTAGAATAGTAAGTGTCCTGGTAAGACAGCATCCTTACATTCTTGCATATTGTGCGGTTGCCCTTGTCCTGGATAACCACGGCGCGGCCTGCGAAGCCCGGCTGATAGTAGTCGTATGCGTTCTTGAGCGTAACGTCCTGAATGTAGGTGTTGTTGCCTGTTACGAGGAATGTAGCCGAAACGCCGATGCCTTCCTCTTCTGCTTCGTTTACAATGAGAGTGTTGTCCATGCTTTGGCCGATGAGCGATATGTTGTCGCCGGAAATCGGTGTAAGCACTTCGTGTCCGAGGTCATAAGTGCCGTCCGGCACAAAGATATAGGTGCGCTTGTCGGTTGAAGCCTGTGCGTTGGCAATGTCGATGATGTTGAGTAGGTTGAGTCCGTCATTTTCTTTTACGATGTAATATCCCAGCTCGTTTTGCTCTACCGGTGTGTCTTCAGCGTTGATTATCGTGATTTTGTGCAGGTAGGTCTCGTAGCTTGTGGTTAGCGTAACCGTGCCTGCCGGGCCGGTATATTCCATCATTACAGTCTTGCCGTCTGTCGAGTTGTAGCCGCTTGCGGTGGCTATCTCGCTGCCTGAAGCGTCGCTCAGTGTCATTATGGCATCCTCCTTGCTGTGTCTGCATACGGTGGCTATGATGTATGCATGCCCGCCTACGAGCAGGTCTATTTTCCCTTCGCTTTCAAGCGTCCAGCCGTGAGTTCCGTCATGCCATGTCGCGCCTTCGGCATTAAAAGCCTCGTGGTCTTCATCATAAAAGTATTCATCGGTGAGATTGAACGAGTAGCGTGCTGTCGGGCTTGCCGTCTCGATATCGGTAGCTACAGCGTAGAGTGTCAATTCTGATGTCACGATGTCTTCTGTCGTGTATTTGCGTCCGCCTTCAGCTTCTACAAACCAGCCGCGGAAAGCCTTTCCGTCAGCCACGGTAACCTTAGTCCCATCGTTCAGCGTGCCTATCTCCGTATCCTTTTCTACCTTCTGTGTGTTGTCTATTACGGTTGTGCCGTCAGTGTCGATGTATGTCAGTGTGAAATACGGCTTGTGCTTGAATGTTGCGTAGTAGGTCATTGTCTCGCCGTTGGCCGTAACTTTTATCGTTACAAGTACGGTGTGCTCATCCTTTTGCTCGTAAGTTATATCGCCGTCCACTTCGCCGTTGTCGCATGTTACGTCGGTTATCGGGTTGCTTGCCGACGGCAACTGTACGGCGTTGAACAGTTCTATTGTAGCCTCCTGTACGCCTTCCGCTGTTTCTGTGAACACGTCAACAGCCTGATACGTTTCGCCGTTGTATGTGAACGTGGCGAGCGCCGGATACTTCGACATGTCAACCAGGCCGTAGAGCGCAAGGTCGGTAATGTAAGCGTTGGCGTTAAGTCCGCCTGAGTAGTTCTCGAACTTTATCTGGCAGTTCTCCCTGTTCACATCCAACGTCAGTTCTTCACCCTGCGCCGTGCCTACTGACTTGTCGTGCAGCACTACCCAGTCGGCATCGCCGTCGCCCTTTACGGAAACTTTAATGCCGCGCGTTCCACCGGTGGCAGCCTGCGTAAGCTCGATTTTCGACAGCGACTTGATGGCAGATGTCAGCACGTATGGCTCTACGCCGCCAAGCTCGTTGTCCTTTTTGCCTGTTATAATGTAGCCCAAGCCTTTGTCTTCAAGGTTTGTGAACTTGTCTTGTACTCCGTCAGGGTCAACGCCTGCACCGCAGAAAGTGAACGTAATCGTCTCTTTGCTGTATTTCGTCGCCACCTCGTGGGTGCTGGGAGTGGTCGTGTTCTTCTTCCTGTCTATTTCAGGCCAGTCCGTGAACGACGTCGAATATATTTCCCGGCTCTGTATCTCGGAAACGAAGGTCACGCTGATTTCCCACAGGTAGCAACCGTCTGTCGCCACAATCTCTACATATCCTGCTTCAACTTCGGCTACGGTGGCCTTGTGCTCGGTAGGGTTCACAAGGTCGGCCGCTTCTCCGCCGATGGTGAAGTTGCCGTAGTTGGGGCTTGGCGTAAGCTTTACGATGTCCCTTGCCGACTTTACCGGCACATGTATTATCGTCCCGGCGTTAACCTGCGCGTCGCCGGTTCTGTCTGCCGAGTTGAACTTGCCGTTGGTGGCGTCGACGAACAGGCTTACGCCTTCTATATTGGAAGGCACTTCGCCAGTGTTTCCTTGCAATGCTACTTGTCCGGCTTCAACGGGTATCTTGTTTTTGAAGTCCCATGTGGCTGTTACGTCTTGTGCGCTAATCTGCATCGGGAAAAGCAGGCTTCCCAATAGGGCGATAAGCGTACAGACAAATGTGTGTAATTGATTTTTTACCATGATTTGCTGTTTTTTGATTAGTTAGTATTAATAAAAAGTTCTTATCAAAGTATGTAAAGTTCTCATCGTAAGCGCGCTTTTCAAGCATAGGCCGTGGTTCTCCGGAAAAGCGGCAGGTATAGTAGTTCGTATCGCTTGGCAAAGGTAATTATAATATCTGAAACACAAGCGGCTTTGTGGAAAAATGTTTCTTTTTTTTACGGTTATGGGGTTATACGGTTATGGGGTTATACGGTTATGGGGTTGTGCGGTTATATGGTTTTACGGTAAGCATTGAAACTCTCATAACCCAAACCCTCACAGCCCCATAACCTCACAGCCCCATAATCTCATAACCTCACAACCCTATAACCGTAAAACCCTATAACCCCATAACCTCATAACCGCAAAAACTTCGTTTTTCATTTGTCTTTGCGCTCACCTTTCACTATCTTTGCCTTCACAAATCAAGGTGAAGTTTATTGTATGGGAGAGATAGACAAGTATCTTTTGGACTTTTTGAAGTATACCGCCGGGGTGACGGAAGACGTGATGGGGTGGGTTTATCCGCTTACGGCGGCTTTCGCCGTGGCGTTGTTCTCGCTGTTGTGTACGGCGTTGTTCCGCTTTGCGGTTATGCCGGCGGTGCAGAAGGTTACGGCAAGGACTAAGGCTACGTGGGACGACTACCTGTTCAACCACCGCGTGATGCGCGCTTTCCGGCGGCTAATACCTCCCGTGGTGTGGTATGTGTGCCTGCCGCTCGTGCTGCGCCATTCGCCAGGAATGCTGTCGGTGCTGCTCAAGGTGTGCAACATTTATCTTGTAATAGTGTCGTTGCTGTTTGTCTGTACGTTCGTTCATTCTCTGTACGACATATCCGAATCGCACAAGAAGCTGCGCAACCGTCCCCTGAAGGGCATCTACCAGATGTTCAACCTGCTGGCCTTCGTCGTTGGCGCGATACTCATTGTGAGCATCCTCATCGACAAGAGCGCCACCGCCGTGCTGGCCGGCCTGGGCGCGTCGGCTGCTGTGCTGATGTTGATTTTCAAGGACTCGATACTTGGTCTTGTGGCAGGTGTGCAGCTGTCGGCCAACGACATGCTCCGTCCCGGCGACTGGATAACGATGCAGAAGTACGGGGCCAACGGGTATGTGGTGGAGGTGTCGCTGACAACGGTAAAGGTGCAGAACTTCGACAAGACGATAACCACGATACCGCCATACGCCTTTGTTAGCGACTCTTTCCAGAACTGGCGCGCCATGCGCGAGGCCGGCGGACGCCGGTTGAAGATGTGGGTGAACATTGACGCTGACACGGTGCGCTTCTGTACGCGCGAGGAGATTGACGGCTTTGTTGCCAAGGGCTACGTACCGGCGGAGCGTTACGCTGACGCAGGCTTCCCGGTGGCCAACACGCAGGTGTTCCGCGACTACATGCTTGACTTTATGAAGACGCATCCCGACGTGCGCACTGACATGATGATAATGGCGCGCATGCTGCAGCCTACGCCCGAAGGACTGCCCTTGGAACTGTACTGCTTCTGCCGGTTTGTTGACTGGGTGCCGTTCGAGCAGTTCCAAAGTTCTGTGCTCGACTATGCCGTTGTGATGGCGCAGGAGTTCGGTTTGCGCGTGTTCCAGCGTCCGGCCGGAAGCGATTTTAAAGATGAGAAGGTGAGAAGGTGAGGAGGTGAGGAGGTGAGGAGGTGAGAAATAAAAAAACAAGGATGCGAACATATCGCATCCTTGTTTTTTTACTTTTTTACTTTTTTACCTTTTTACCTTTTCTCACCTTCTCACCTCCTCACTTTCTCACCTTTCCAATGTTACTTTTACAGTTTTGAGTGCCTTGTTGTCCGACGTTCCGCCGTACAGTATTTCGTACTCGCCGCTGATGGGGCGGACGGTGTTCGACTGCGTGTCATACCAGTTGAATGCCTCGCCGTCGAGCTTGAACGCCACATCTTTTGTCTCGCCTTTTTTCAGCGTTACGCGGCGGAAGGCGCGGAGGGTTTTCACCGGCCCTTCTTTGTCAGACGGGCGGCGCAGGTACACTTGCACAACCTCGTCGCCGTCGCGGTCGCCCGTATTGGTTACGGGAACTGTCAGCGTGCAGCCCTCTTCGGCGTTGATTGCGGCTGACGATACGGTCGCGTCGCCGTATGCGAACGTCGTGTAGCTAAGTCCGTGGCCGAAGGGGAAGAGCGGTTCGTCGGTCATGTAGCGGTATGTACGCCCCTTCATGGAGTAGTCTTCGAAGCCCGGTAGCTGCTTGGTGCTCTTGTAGAATGTTACGGGCAGTCGTCCGGCAGGGTTGTATTCGCCGAAAAGCACAGAGGCGACGGCCTCTCCTCCGGCCTGTCCCGGATACCATGCCTGTACTATTGCGTCGCACATGGCAGCCTCGCGGGTCAGCGCTATGGCCGAGCCTGAGAAGTTGACGAACACTATTTTCTTGCCAGTTTTCTTCAGTTCGGTCAGCAGTCGTGTCTGCACTTCGGGCAGTTCTATCCACTCGCGGTCGCCTCCGCGGAAGCCGGGCACCTTGATAGGCATCTCCTCTCCCTCAAGTCCGGGCGTTATTCCGCCGGCGAAGATTATGACATCGGCGTCTTTCACCTTGTTGACGCTCTGCTGTATGTCGAGCGGAACCTCACGCCCGAAGTCGAAGTTGAGCGTTGCGCAGTCGCCTTCGCTTGCCCTGAAGTCCACCTTGATGTCATACTTCTTGCCGGCTTCCACCTTCATTGCGTAGGCCCTGTTGTTCTTTGTGTTCAGCGCTTCGGCCACTTCCTTGCCGTTGATGTGCAGGTGTGCCTTGCCCTGTGTCTGGAAGCTGAACACCACTTCCTCGCTCTTTTTCGGGGTGAACGATGTCTCATATTCGGCGTAGAAGCCTCCCAGCTGCACTCCCGGGGCGAAGACGATGGCTCCGGCGGTGGTGAAGCGGAACGGGTCAGACACATGTGTAACTACGTCAGGCTTGCCTTCGGGGTCAAGCATATTCCAGTATGAAGCCCTGAAACCGCGTTTGCCGTCGGCCTCGCAGTCGGCGAAGAGGCTTTGCAGAGCTACCGACGACGTGTAGTCGCATCCGTATTCGTATGTCAGCTTGTCTGCCGGCACCCTTTTCTGCAATCCCTGCAGCAGTGTGACGGTGTGCGACGGGAAGCCGTTGTAGTTGCCCCATTGCATCACGCTGTCGTTGGCGTTAGGCCCTACGAGCGCTATTTTCAGTCCCGTTTCGGGCAGTGGCAGCAGTCCTCCGTTGTTCTGCAGCAGCACGATGCTTTGCTGAGCCATGCGCAGTGCCAGGTCGCGGTGCTCCTTGCTGTCCACAACGCTGTAAGGTATTTTGCGCCAGGGCACATCCTCGTCGAACTCTCCAAGCTCGATGCGCGCCTTCATCAGGCGTGTAACGGCGGTGTCAAGGCGGCTCTCGCTTATAAGTTTTTCGTTTACGGCATCCACGAGCGAGCGGTAGCTTTCGCCGCACTCAAGGTCGGTTCCGCTCGCCACAGCCTTGGCCGAGGCGTGTGCCGAGTCGGGTTCGGTGTTGTGATGCCCTTCGGTGTAGAAGTCGGATATTGCCCAGCAGTCAGACACCACGATGCCCTTGAAGCCCCATTCGTCGCGCAGGATTTGCTGTAACAGTCGGTTGCTGCCGCAGCACGGCTCGCCTTCGTAGCGGTTGTAGGCGCACATCACCTCTTTTACTCCAGCGTCCTGCACCACGGTCTTGAATGCCGGCAGGTATGTTTCCCAAAGGTCGCGCGGGTCAATGTCCTCGGCGTTGAACACATGCCTGTTCCATTCCGGGCCGGAATGTACGGCGAAGTGCTTTGCGCATGCGTGCAGCTTGTTGTACTTGCTGTCCTTGGGGCCTTGCAGCCCGTTGACCACGCTTACGCCCATGCGGGCCGTGAGGTAGGGGTCTTCGCCGTAGGTTTCCTGTCCGCGTCCCCAGCGCGGGTCGCGGAAGATGTTGATGTTTGGCGTCCAGAACGTAAGGCCCTGGTAAATCTTGGCGTTGCCTTGCTTGGCAAACTCGTTGTTCTTGGCCCTCGCCTCGTCGCTTACGGCGGTGAACACGTCTTGCACCAGGCTGTCGTTCCACGATGCGGCCATGCCTATGCACTGCGGAAATACCGTAGCCAGACCGGCGCGCCCTACGCCGTGCAGAGCCTCGCTCCACCAGTTGTAGCCCTTGATGCCGAGGCGTTCAACGGGTGGGGAGTCGTATTGCATGAGCGATACTTTCTCTTCCAACGTAAGTCTGCCCACAAGGTCGGCCGCACGTTCGTCAGCCGGCAGGTCGGTGTCTTGGTATGGCATGTTGTTGCCACATGACAGGGCGAGCATGGCGCAGCCTGCCATCAAGAATTTGTTAAGTAGGTTTTTCATTGTTTCAGATTTTATCTTTAGTGATACTTCGATGCGCTAAGGAAGGCCGTCAGCGTCTTACGCTGTTGCAGACCATGCTTGTATGTGCTGCCGGCGGCTGTGCAAATATAATGGTTTAATTTGATTTTACGTTGCGGAATGCGCTTTTTATTGTATCAAATCCGTTAACTTTTTACGCCCGGCGTTACGCGCTGGCTGTCAGCGTGTTATGCTTCCGAGTGGGCGGCGTGTGCAGTCCGTATTCCGAAAGACCGTCTTTTACGTTCCGAAAGGCCGTCTTTTGCACGATAAGAGGCGGCCTTTTGCATGGCGTTTTGCCGCCTTTTGGAATGTGGCTGGTATCCCGGCGTATCTTGAAAACGTAATAATGATGGTAAAATCAGTAATAGGTACACATTGTTTTCAGCGGCAAATCAGTAATTTTGCATGCGGTAATAAAAACAATTTTACGTTGTACTAAAAGTGAGCAAAACATGAAAGTATTGTTGATAAACGGCAGTCCGCGCGGCAAGGGCAACACGTACATAGCCCTGTCGGAAGTAGCCAAGACGCTTGAGGAGAACGGGGTTGAGGCCGAGATTGTTTCAATCGGCGCCAAGGCCGTGCAGGGCTGCATCGCCTGCGGCCGCTGCATGGAGCTTGGCCGGTGTGTGTTCGACGACGCACTATATAATAAGGTGAGGGAAAAACTTGAGACGGCTGACGGCATTGTGGTTGGCTCGCCGGTATATTACGCCGGCCCCAACGGCTCGCTCTGCGCCCTGTTGGACAGGCTGTTCTTTTCAGCCTCGCAGCTGTTGCGCTACAAGCCGGCGGCGTCGGTGGCCGTGTGCCGCCGCGGAGGGGCGAGCGCCACGTTTGACCGGCTGAACAAGTATTTCACAATCAGCTGCATGCCCGTAGTCAGTTCGCAGTATTGGAACAGTGTTCACGGCCGCCTTCCGGGCGAGGCCGCACAGGATGCGGAGGGCTTGCAGACAATGCGCACTTTGGGGCGGAACATGGCCTGGATGCTGAAAAGCCTGAAGGGCGGCGGCCAGCCCATGCCCGAACGGGAAGAAGGCATAATGACAAGTTTCATAAGGTGATGCGGATGCAAATGCGGCAGAAATAAGCATGGATATGGAAAATCATCTGTTCGCTTTGCCCGACGGGCGGAAAGTGTGCCCGCTCGGGCAAGGCACATACCTTATGGGTCGCCGGCGCGACGCATCGATGCGGCCTTTCCTTCACCGTCGGGCAAAATTCCTTTGGCCGGATGATATGTGGCGGTGGCATGACGCGGCGGAACGGTTGCCGATAGGTGGGCTTAGGGTGCTTTAAGATGAGTGGCAATATGTGGACGGAGATTTCAGACGCAAAGTATTTGGACGGTTACCGCATTCTGATAAGATTTAATGACGGTATCCGCAAGGTGGTTGATTTCGCAGGTATAGTGCAGCGTTACCCTGTTTTCAAACCGCTGAAAGACATCTCTTTGTTCAGACAATTCAAGGTGACAGACACTCTTGAATGGGACAATGGGAAAATAGACATAGCCCCTGAATATTTGTATGAGAATGGGGTTTTGGCCTGAGGGACGCCGCATGCCGGGCTGTTAACTTTTTTAAACCTGAAATAATCTGCCGAATGTTGTAGTTTACCGCCGTCTTTGCGTATATTTGCAAATGATAAGTTGTATGCGGAACGCCGCAGGCCTATCGGCTTTTCGTCCGCAGACATTGTAAGTATTGACTGAAACCAAAACGCCCGACACTATGAAATACAAACTGTTGGTTCTCGACGTAGACGGGACATTGCTGAATAACGAGATGGAAATCAGCAAGCGCACGCTTTCCGCCTTGCTGAAGGTGCAACACATGGGAGTGCGCATCGTGCTCGCTTCGGGCAGGCCCACATCGGGTTTGCTGCCGTTGGCAAGGACGCTTGAGCTGGGCAACTTCGGCGGCTTCATACTGTCTTACAACGGCTGTCAGGTAATACGGGCCGATACGGGCGAGGTGATGTTTGAACGCCGCATCAACCCGGAACAAATACCGTACTTGGAGAAGAAGTCGCGCAAGAACGGATTTTCAATATTCACCTACCACGACGAATACATACTCACGGATAATGCCGACAACGTGCATATCCGCAGGGAGGCATGGTTGAACCACCTGAAGATAATGGAAGAGCCTGAATTTTCAATCGCCATAGACTTCGCCCCGTGCAAGTGCGTCTTGGTAAGCGACGACTACGAGGCGCTGCGCGGACTGGAAAGCCACTGGAAGCGGCGGCTTGCCGGCGTGCTCGACGTGTTCCCCTCGGAGCCGTATTTCCTTGAGGTGGTACCGTTCGGTATAGACAAGGCCAACACCTTGGGCGTGCTGATGGAGCAGTTGGGCGTCAAGAGCGAGGAAGTAATAGCCATCGGCGACGGCGTGGCTGACGTTACCATGCTGCAACTGGCCGGCAAGAGCGTGGCTATGGGCCATGCGCAGGACTCCGTAAAGATGTGCGCCGATTATGTGACAGGCTCAAACGAGGAGGACGGCGTTGCGCAGGCTGTTGAGAAATTTGTCCTCTCGGAAGTTCACGCATCGGAAATACCGCTCGACCTTCTCAACGCGCAGGCCACGCACGCCCTGATGGGCAACCTCGGCATACAGTACACATACGCCTCGCCCGACCGCATAGAGGCGACCATGCCTGTTGACGAACGCACGCGCCAGCCTTTCGGCATACTGCACGGCGGAGCTACGCTGGCTCTGGCCGAGACCGTGGCCGGGCTTGGCTCGATGATTACCTGCCAGCCCGACGAGATAGTTGTGGGCATGCAGGTGAGCGGCAACCACGTATCGTCGGCGCACGAGGGTGACACGGTGCGCGCCGTAGGCACGGTGGTTCACCGCGGACGTTCCTCCCATGTGTGGAACGTTGACGTGTTCACATCTACCAACAAGCTCGTGTCGAGTGTCCGTGTGGTGAACAGCATACTGAAAAAGAGGTGACGGTTTTTAGGCGGTTTTGCCGTTCCAAATCCTTATTAATCACTCAAATATGCATTTTCCTGTCGTTATGTCGTGAAAAATTAGTAAGTTTGCAACTCGTAAAAAGTAAGCTCACAAGAAAACAAACATAAAATGGGAAAAATCATACTTACTGGCGACCGCCCAACGGGACGTCTGCATTTGGGACACTATGTGGGGTCGCTGCGTCGTCGCGTGGAACTTCAGAACGAGGGCGACTTTGACCGTATGTTCGTATTCATAGCCGACGTGCAGGCGCTGACGGACAACGCGGACAACCCGGAAAAGATACGCCAGAACATTATCGAGGTGGCTCTCGACTACCTTTCGGCAGGGCTTGACCCCCAGAAGGTGACGCTCTTTGTGCAGTCGATGATACCCGAACTGGCCGAACTGACGGTGTATTACATGAACCTCGTGACCGTTTCGCGCCTTCAGCGCAATCCTACGGTGAAGACGGAAATACAGATGCGCAACTTCGAGACGAGCATACCGGTCGGATTCTTCACCTATCCCATAAGCCAGGCTGCAGACATTACGGCCTTCAAGGCTACCACGGTGCCTGCCGGGGAAGACCAGGAGCCGATGCTCGAGCAGACGCGTGAGATAGTGAAGCGGTTTAACTACATATATGGAGACGTGCTGGTAGAGCCGCAAATCATGCTGCCGACAAACTCGGTGTGCTGCCGTTTGCCGGGAACTGACGGCAAGGCGAAGATGAGCAAGAGCCTCGGTAACTGCATATACTTGTCGGACCCGTCGAAGGAAATGCAGCAGAAGGTCAAGAGCATGTACACCGACCCCGGCCATCTGCGCGTGGAAGACCCTGGAAAGGTCGAGGGCAACACAGTGTTCACTTACTTGGACGCATTCAGTACGCCCGACGACTTCGCCGAGTTCTGGCCGGAGTACAAGAACCTTGACGAACTGAAAGACCATTACCGCCGTGGAGGATTAGGCGACATGAAGTGCAAGAAGTTCCTTATCAAGGTGCTCGACCGCCAGCTTGAGCCGATACGCCAGCGTCGTCATGAGTTTGAGCAGGACATCCCCGAAGTGTACAACATACTGAAGCGCGGCTCTGAAGCGGCGCGCGAGGTGGCCGCACAGACGCTGCACGAGGTGCGCGATGCGATGAAAATAAATTATTTCGACGATCAGGAACTGATACGTCAACAGGCGGAAATGTACAAAAACAATTCATAGTTCTAATTCACAATTAATAATTCACAATTCACAATTCACAATTCACAATTCACAATGCTTATACTGTACAAGCCATAATTGGAAATGAATTTGGACGTGGCAATTTTAATTATGAATTATGAATTATGAATTGTGAATTAAAATTACACCTTAATTATATATATAAATGGAAAATAATAACAACAAGCAGGGGCAGTTGCAGATAGAACTGCCGCAGGACGTGGCACAAGGAGAGTATGCCAATTTTGCGATAATAACCCATTCAAGTTCAGACTTCGTGCTCGACTTCGCACGCATATTGCCTGGAGTACCCAAGGCGATGGTCAAGTCGCGCGTGATACTCGCGCCCGAGCATGCCAAGCGGTTGCTGATGGCGTTGAAAGACAACATCGTGAGGTATGAAAACGCTTTCGGGCAAATTAAGATGCCGCAACAGGAAAAGGGCACTATTGCTCCTTTCAACATAAACAAGGGTGAAGCCTGATTGAGCAACATTTTGCTTGGCAACAGCCTTCCCTTTACCGTGTAGTAAGTTAATTTATTTTAATAAAGTTTATATTGTTTAAAAATAATAACAGTATAGACTTTTGTCGTTCTTTATAATTAGGTAGTTTGAATATTTATTCGTACCTTTGCAGCCCAAATATGGCTTGTGTCCGAGCCATGCTTAGTCGTGATAATAACAAAAATAAATATATAACTAAAAATTAACAACAATGCCTACAATTCAACAATTGGTAAGAAAAGGTAGAAAGGCGCTTGTTGACAAGAGCAAATCGCCAGCGTTGGACTCATGTCCCCAGCGTCGCGGCGTATGTGTTCGTGTTTACACAACAACCCCGAAGAAACCTAATTCGGCAATGCGTAAAGTTGCCCGTGTCCGTTTGACAAACCAGAAGGAAGTTAACTCCTACATACCGGGAGAGGGACACAACCTTCAGGAGCACTCTATCGTGCTTGTGCGTGGCGGACGTGTAAAGGACCTGCCCGGTGTTCGTTATCACATCGTGCGCGGAACTCTTGATACCGCGGGTGTGGCCAGCCGCACACAGCGCCGTTCGAAGTACGGAGCCAAGCGTCCTAAGGAAAAGAAGTAATTGGCGCTTTGACAGGCGTGAAATAAGGACACAACAGACATTTACAAACGTTTTGCTGGAGATTTGTTATAAAGGTTGAGTAAGTGTTTCCAGAGGGAACCGCTGAAGAACAAGTGAACAGCCCCATGCAGAATTAATTTCAAACAAAGAAATGAGAAAAGCAAAACCAAAGAAGCGCGTGATCCTGCCGGATCCCGTTTACAACGACCAAAAGGTCTCGAAGTTCGTTAATCATTTGATGTATGACGGAAAGAAGAATACATCTTATGAGATTTTCTACAAAGCATTGGATACTGTAAAGGAGAAGATGGCCAACGAGGAGAAGTCGGCTCTCGATATATGGAAGGCCGCGCTCGACAACATCACTCCGCAGGTTGAGGTGAAGAGCCGCCGCATCGGTGGTGCTACATTCCAGGTGCCTACGGAAATCCGTCCGGACCGCAAGGAAAGCATCTCGATGAAGAACATGATCAACTTCGCACGCAAGCGCGGAGGAAAGTCGATGGCCGACAAACTGGCAGCTGAAATCATGGATGCTTACAACAGCCAGGGCGGAGCCTTCAAACGCAAAGAGGACATGCACCGTATGGCCGAGGCTAACCGTGCGTTCGCACACTTCAGGTTTTAAAACATAGTTAGGTAAAAAGAAACATGGCAAAGCAAGACTTACATTTGACCCGCAACATCGGTATCATGGCGCACATCGATGCCGGCAAGACGACGACTTCGGAGCGCATCCTGTACTATACGGGCAAGACGCACAAAATCGGCGAAGTGCATGACGGTGCTGCGACAATGGACTGGATGGCCCAGGAGCAGGAACGTGGTATAACCATCACTTCTGCTGCCACCACGTGCTATTGGCATTATGACAACAAGCAGTTCAAGATAAATCTGATTGACACTCCGGGACACGTTGACTTCACTGCGGAGGTTGAGCGTTCTTTGCGTGTACTCGACGGTGCTGTGGCCACATATTGCGCGGTGGGCGGTGTTCAGCCGCAGTCTGAAACCGTATGGCGCCAGGCTGACAAGTACAATGTTCCACGTCTCGGATATGTGAACAAGATGGACCGTTCGGGTGCGGACTATTATGATGTGCTCCGCCAGATGAAGGAAGTGCTTGGCGCAAATCCTGTTTCTCTCGTGATACCTATCGGCAGCGAGGAGACTTTCAAGGGCCTTGTCGACCTTATCAAGATGAAGGCTATATATTGGCATGACGAGACCCAGGGTGCGGAGTTTGAAATCGACGACATCCCGGCTGACCTTAAGGATGAGGCTGAGGAATGGAGAGGCAAACTGCTTGAGAGTGCCGCTGAATTTGACGAGGCTCTCATGGAGAAATACTTTGACGATCCTAACTCTATAACCGAAGAGGAAATCATTGCTGCTATACGCAAGGGAACTTTGTCTATGCAGTGTACTCCTATGCTCTGCGGTTCTTCGTTCAAGAACAAGGGTGTACAGACTTTGCTCGACTACATTTGCGCGTTCCTGCCTTCTCCTCTTGACACCCCGAACATTGTCGGCACAAATCCGGCAACAGGTGAAGAGGAAGACCGTAAACCGTCAGAAGACGAACCTACTTCTGCTCTCGCGTTCAAGATTGCTACCGACCCTTATGTAGGCCGTTTGGTGTTCTTCCGCGTTTATTCTGGAAAAGTAGAGTCTGGCTCGTATGTGTTCAATACACGTTCCGGCAAGAAAGAGCGCGTAAGCCGTCTGTTCCAGATGAACTCAAACAAGCAGGTTCCCATGGAGGCTATCGACGCCGGCGACATCGGCGCAGGTGTCGGATTCAAGGATATCCGTACAGGAGACACTTTGTGCGATGAGGCACATCCTATCGTACTTGAGTCAATATCATTCCCCGACCCTGTCATCGGTATTGCAGTTGAGCCTAAGAGCCAGGCTGACGTTGACAAGTTGGGTATCGGTCTTGCAAAACTTGCAGAGGAAGACCCGACAT
>URUK01000043.1 GCA_900551055.1 uncultured Prevotella sp.
GACACCGGAAGCGGCATCTGGGACATGTACGGAGCCAAGATGCGCGACCACAACTGGCACCGCGGAGGCTATCAGGTGCTTACTCTGCCGCAGACGTTGGAGTACAGCTCCAACATCGGAGTAAGCCGGATAATCGACAAATACTACGGAAAGAACCCCGAAAAGTTTGTCCAGGGGCTTGACCGCATCGGCATCCGCGAGGACTTGAAGCTGCCAATAGTCGGCTATGCGCCGCCCCGCATCCGCATGCCGAAGAAGAACAAGCGCGGCCAATACGTTAATTGGAGCAAGACGGCGCTGCCCTGGATGAGCATAGGTTACGAGACCCAGGTGCCTCCAATATCGACACTTACGTTCTATAACGCCATCGCCAACGGCGGCACAATGATGCGTCCGAGGTTCGTTAAGGCCGTGATGAAGGACGGACAGATAATAAAGGAGTTCCCGCCCGAAGTGGTAAAGCAGCGCATCTGCAAGGAAAAGACGCTGCGTGAAATCACCACCATACTGGAACATGTTGTGAGCCAGGGCCTCGGAAAGAAAGCCGGCTCGCCATCGTTCAAGGTTGCCGGCAAGACGGGAACCGCCCAGATATCGAAAGGAGCGGCAGGATACAAGTCGGGAACGATGAACTATCTGCTTAGCTTTGTCGGCTTTTTCCCGGCCGATGCGCCGCGATACAGCTGCATAGTGTGCATTCAGAGGCCCGGTCTTCCGGCTTCGAGCGGCTTCAGTGCGCAGGTTTTCCATAACATTGCGGAAGGAATCATGGCGCAAAGCCTCAAGCTCGACGTTGCCGACGCACGCGACTCGCTGTCTGTTTTCGTGCCGGACGTGAAGAACGGAGACCTTGCCGCGGCTGATTACGTGCTGAAATATCTCGGCATCAACACCCTGAGGACATGGGACTGGAGAAATCCCGGAGGCAGACCTATATGGGGCAATGCCGGGCATGACGGACAGAAAGTGACGTTTACGCGCGGAACGGAATATTCGCGGGACGTTGTTCCCGACGTTACCGGCATGGGAGCGCGCGACGCCGTGTACGCACTTGAAAGCCGTGGGGTGAAAGTAAGGATATACGGACGAGGCAGGGTGAAGAGCCAAAGCCTGCCACCGGGACACAAGATAAGGAAGGGCGAGGCCTGCTCGCTTAACCTGGAACTATAAAACAATACAAGCATGACACTGAAAGAGCTTATCAGGAACATCCGTCCGACTGGCGTTACAGGCAGTGCGGAAGTGGAAATAACGGGCGTGGACATCGACTCGCGCCGGGTGGAGCAGGGCCATTTGTTCGTCGCAATGCGCGGAACGCAGGTCGACGGGCACACGTTCATAGCCAAGGCTGTGGCCCAGGGGGCTGCCGCCATACTGTGTGAGGACATGCCGGAGGAGACTGCCGACGGGGTTACTTACGTGCAGGTGGCGTCGACGGAAGATGTTGTGGGCGAGGTGGCGACGACATTCTACGGCGACCCTTCAGGCAAGTTGAAGCTCGTAGGCGTTACGGGCACCAACGGAAAGACTACCATCGCCACCTTATTATATAATATGTTCCGCAAGCTGGGATTCCGTTGCGGCCTGCTTTCAACCGTATGCAACTACATCGAGGACGAGCAAATACCGACCACGCACACCACCCCTGACCCGATAGAGCTTAACAGCCTGCTTCACCGCATGGTTGAGGCCGGCTGCCAGTATGCCTTCATGGAGTGCAGTTCCCACGCCATAGCGCAGAAGAGGATAGGGGGACTGAAGTTCACGGGAGGCATCTTCACCAACTTGACCCGCGACCACATGGACTACCACAAGACGTTCGAGAACTACCGCAACGCCAAAAAGGCCTTCTTCGACGGACTGACAAAAGGCTCTTTCGCGATAACGAACGCCGACGACAAGAACGGTCTCGTGATGGTGCAGAACACCAAGGCGACGGTCAAGACGTACTCTACGATGAAGATGGCCGACTTCCGCGCAAAGATACTCGAGTGCCACTTCGGCGGCATGTATCTTGAGATTGACGGACGCGAGGTGGGCGTACAGTTTATCGGGAAGTTCAACGTAAGCAACCTTCTGGCCGTTTACGGCGCGGCATTGATGCTCGGTCAGAAGCCGGAGGACGTGCTCGTGGCTATGAGCACGCTGCACAGTGTGAGCGGAAGGCTCGACCCTGTTTACTCGCCCGAAGGCTACACGGCCATCGTTGACTATGCACATACGCCCGACGCATTGGAGAACGTGCTCAAGGCCATACACGAAGTGCTCGGCGGCAAGGGTCACGTCATAACCGTATGCGGCGCCGGCGGCAACCGCGACAAGGGCAAACGCCCCCTCATGGCACAGGAAGCCGTCAAGCAAAGCGACCGTGTAATCATAACAAGCGACAACCCGCGCTTCGAAGAGCCGCAGGCTATCATCAACGACATGCTGGCCGGGCTCAACGCGAAACAGATGAAAAAGGTGGTGAGCATCGTTGACCGCCGCGAGGCAATACGCGCCGCCTGCATGATGGCGGAGAAAGGAGACGTTGTGCTTGTCGCAGGCAAGGGACACGAGGATTACCAGGAGATATGCGGCGTGAAGCACCACTTTGACGACAAGGAGGTGCTTAGGGAGATATTTGCAGAAGCATAACGCCCCTCCCCAACCCAACCTGACACCCATCCCAACCCTCCCGAAGGGAGGGTGCTGGATTACCGGTCGCGGCATTGGCGTATAAGGCTTATCGGGCGTATCGGCCCTATCACTCCCATTAAAAAACGCATCCGCCTAACCGCCTGGCTGTCAGGCACTTTGCAAAAGGCCGCAAACGGCGTTGCAAAAGGCCGTCTTTCAGCCGCCAAAAGGCCGCCTTTTACAAGGCGAAAGGCCATGAATTGTGAAATTAAAAATTAACAATTAAAAATTAAGGACTCTGCAAGCGGCAAGGCATGTGCCTTTAGCCCCTCCCTAACCCTCCCGAGGGAGGGAATGCAGATGGGTGCTAATAATAAGGGTAATGGCTTTAACTCCTTAGCGGACGCAGTGAAGCCCCTCCCTAACCCTCCCGAGGGAGGGAATGCAGATGGGTGCTAATAATAAGGGTAATGGCTTTAACTCCTTAGCGAACGCAGTGAGCGATAAATTCTTTAACTCCTTTAACTACTGAAAATAAAATGTTATACTACCTATTCCGGTTCTTAGAGCAGTTCGGCATTCCCGGCGCCCACATGTGGGGCTACATATCGTTCCGCTCGCTGCTGGCGCTCATCCTCGCGCTGGTAATCTCGGCTTGGTTCGGCGAGAAGTTCATCAAGTACCTCAAGGGCAAGCAAATCACCGAGACGCAGCGTGATGCCAAAATCGACCCCTTTGGCGTTCAGAAAATCGGTGTGCCGTCGATGGGCGGCGTAATCATCATCGTTGCCATCCTCGTCCCCGTGCTGCTGCTCGGCCGCATGCGCAACATCTACCTAATACTGATGATTGTCACCACGCTGTGGCTTGGCTTCCTGGGCGGCCTTGACGACTATATCAAGATATTCCGGCGCAACAAGGAGGGGCTGCCGGGACGCTTCAAGATAGTGGGACAGATAAGCATCGGCCTTATCGTCGGCCTCGTGCTGTGGTACAGTCCAGACGCGAAAATTAACGAAAACCTTGCCATAGAGCGGCAGGACGGACAGGAGATGGTCGTGAAACACCGGGCGGAGGCGGAGAAGTCGCTCAAGACAACCATTCCCTTCGTAAAGGGGCACAACCTCGATTACGCCAACCTGATGAGCTTCTGCGGCAAGTACAAGCACGTGGCCGGATGGATATTGTTCGTCATAATGACAATCTTTGTCGTCACGGCGGTGTCTAACGGAGCCAACCTTAACGACGGAATGGACGGCATGTGCGCCGGCAACTCGGCCATAATAGGCGTCGCCCTGGGCATCTTCGCGTATGTAAGCAGCCACATTGAATATGCCGCCTACCTCAACATAATGTACATTCCGGGCTCGCAGGAGCTTGTGGTGTTCATGTGCGCGTTCGTCGGTGCGCTAATAGGTTTCCTCTGGTACAACGCCTATCCGGCGCAAATCTTCATGGGAGACACCGGCTCGCTTACCATCGGAGGCATAATAGCGGTGTGCGCAATCATCATCCACAAGGAGCTGATGCTTCCCATCTTGTGCGGCATCTTCTTCGTCGAGAGCCTCAGCGTAATCATGCAAGTGTGGTACGCCAAGCTCGGAACGCGCCACGGAGTGAAGCAGCGCATGTTCAAGCGCGCTCCTCTTCACGACACGTTCCGCACCCGGCAGGAGCAGCTCGACCCTGAAATCAAGTACCTGTTCAAGAAGCCCAAGGGCGCGGTACACGAGTCGAAAATCACCATCCGCTTCTGGATTGTTACCATAATCCTCGCGGCACTGACAATAATAACGCTGAAGATAAGGTAAATATAGAAGCCCCCTCCCTCCTCCCCGGTGGGGAGGGGACTGACAGGTTAAGATAGAAAGAGTAACAAAAGAAACTTTGCTCCTCCCCACGGGGAGGTTGGGAGGGGGCTAAATATCCACAACATGAAACGAATTGTAATACTCGGAGCGGGAGAAAGCGGAGCCGGTGCGGCCGTGTTGGCCAAGAAGCAGGGCTTCGATGTCTTTGTTTCCGACATGTCGGCAATCAAGGACAAGTACAAGAAAATGCTCGACTCGCACGGCATATTGTGGGAAGAGGGACGCCATACGGAGGCCGACATCCTCAATGCCGACGAGATAATAAAAAGCCCCGGCATACCCAACGATGCGCCGATGGTGGTGAAATGCACCGGGAAAGGCATCCGCGTAATCAGCGAAATAGAGTTTGCCGGACGCTATACCCACTCCAAGATGATTTGCATCACGGGCAGCAACGGCAAGACTACGACAACTTCGCTCATCTACCACATCTTCAAGAGCGCGGGATATGATGTCGGCCTGGCCGGCAACATAGGCAACAGCCTTGCCTTGCAGGTGGCCGAAGACCCGCATGAATACTACGTCATAGAGCTTAGCTCGTTCCAACTTGACAACATGTACGACTTCCGCGCCAACATAGCGATACTCCTTAACATCACGCCTGACCATCTCGACCGCTATGGAAACTGCATGCAGAACTATGTGGACGCCAAGATGCGCATTCTGCAGAACCAGACAGTGGACGACGCTTTCATATATTGGAACGACGACCCGGTTATCCGTCGCGAGCTTGAAAAGTATGACATAAAGGCCGTTTGCTATCCTTTCTCTGAGCTGAAGGAGGTCGGTTCAATCGGTTATATAGAGGAAGGACAGTACAAAATCGAGCGTCCTACGCCCTTCAACATGGAGCAAGAGGAGCTGAGTCTTACCGGGAAGCACAACGTCTACAACTCTCTTGCCGCGGGAATAGCCTCCGACGTGGCCGGCATAAGGAAAGAGTTTATACGCAAGAGCCTGAGCGATTTCCCCGGCGTTGAACACCGTTTGGAGAAGGTTACGAAAGTGGCCGGAGTGCAATACGTCAACGACTCCAAGGCTACCAACGTCGATGCGTGTTGGTATGCGCTGGAAAGCATGAAGACACCGGTAGTCCTCATACTCGGCGGTAAGGACAAAGGCAACGACTACAACGCCATAAAGGACTTGGTTAAGGAGAAGTGCGTGGGCCTTGTCTACCTTGGAGCCGACAACACGAAGCTGCACAACTTCTTCGACGGGATGGGCATTCCTGTGCGCGACACGCATTCGATGAAAGACTGTGTGGCGGCCTGTTACGAGATGGCACGCCCCGGCGATACTGTCCTTCTGAGTCCATGCTGCGCCAGCTTCGACCTTTTCAAGAACATGGAGGACCGCGGCGAGCAGTTCAAGACGCTGGTAAGGGCGCTTTGAGACCCACCCCAAACCCCTTCCGAAGTGAGGGGCTTAGATACCGTTTGAGGATTATCAAGGAGTTAGGGGGAAGCCTCCCGGCACTCGTCAATATATAAAACAAGAATCAAAAAAGCCTTAACCCACAAGGCATATTAAGCCCTTTGTTTCGGGAAGGGTTTGGGGTGGGTTCACAATCATGCTGAAAGACAATACCAAGGTGAGCAAATTCAAGGGCGACGCCGTCATCTGGACGGTGTTCTTATTCCTGTGCCTGATAAGTATAATCGAAGTGTTCAGCGCGTCGAGCAACCTTTCTTTCAAGACCGGCAACTACCTCTGGCCTGTGATTAAGCACTGCGAACTGCTGCTTGTCGGCGTGGTTGTGATGATATGCACTATGAACATAAAGTGCCGTTACTTCAAGATTGTCACCCCGTTTGCCCTTCTCTTGTCGCTAATATTGCTCATCGTGGTGTTTTTCGTCGGCGAAAGCACCAACGGTTCGCAACGATGGATTGACCTCGGAGTAGTGCAGTTCCAGCCGTCCGAGCTTGCCAAGGGGGCTGTAATACTTGCAACGGCGCAAATCCTTAGCGCGATGCAGACACCCGAAGGCACTGACCGGCGTGCCTTTAAGTACATAATGTTCGTCACCATACCCATGGTGCTGCTGATAATGCGCGAAAACCTTTCCACCGCGGTGCTGCTTTCCGCAGTGGTTTTCCTCATGATGTTCATAGGCAAAGTGCCCGGCCAGCAGCTTGGCAGGCTTCTCGGTATCGTGTTGGTCGGTGTCGCCTTTATTGTCACAATGGTCATGGTTTTCGGCGACGACAAGAAAACCGACGGCGGTGAAGCCGCCGGCAAGGAGATGGTTGAGCAATCGGCTCCGCGCGAAGAGAGCGCCCTTGAAAAGGTATTTCACCGTTTTGACACGTGGAAGGTGCGCATAGACAACTTCCTCAGCAATGAGTATGTGGCTCCGGAGGACGTTGACATCAACGGCAGCGAAGCGCAGGCGTCGCACGCCAACATTGCCATCGCGTCGTCAAACGTCATCGGCAGAGGCCCAGGCAACTCCGTTGAGCGCGATTTCTTGTCGCGTGCCGAGTCCGACTTCATTTACGCAATCATAGTTGAAGAGCTTGGAATAGTGGGCGCGATAGTAGTGTGCATGCTCTATGTGGTGCTTCTTTTCCGCACGGCTACCATCGCCAACCGCTGCGCCAACACCTTTCCGGCGCTGCTCATCATGGGCTTCGCCTTGCTGCTTGTGTTGCAGGCGTTGTTCAACATGGCTGTGGCCGTAGGGCTTGTGCCTGTCACCGGTCAGCCGTTGCCGCTCATAAGCAAGGGCGGAACGTCGTCAATCATCAACTGTGTCTACATCGGCATAATCCTCAGTGTAAGTCATTCGGCCAAGAAGAAAGACGATGTTGCAGCCGCGCCTGCCGTAGAGAGCGCGGTGTGACGCAACCGGCTGACAGACAGCATGTTGGCAAATGCAATATGAAAAACCGTGTTTCGCAATGTGAAATACGGCTTTTTGCATTGTAAAAGGTGGCCTTTCGCCTTGCGAAAGGCCACCTTTTGGAATTGTATTCATCGGGAGTTGACAGGTCGTCTGACTTCTGTCAACTTCCGTTGACTCCCTCATAGTCCATCGTTATTCGCCCGTTCCGGCCTCGTTGAACGCCTTTATGTCGAAGTAATACTCCGAGTCGCGGTTGAAGTAGCGCGCGTCGAGCTTGTTGTCGTACACCACTGTGGTGTGTGTCAGGCAGTCTTTTTGCGTGCCCCAGTACAGTATGTAGCCTGTGGCCTGCTCCTGCTTGTCCCATGAGAAGCGGAATATGCGGCTGTCGTTTGCGTCGCGCTCGGCCTTGAATCCGGTAACCTTGGCAGGTTTCTTGCCCGTTCCCTTGCCGAATACGCGCAGGTCGTACAGCGAGAAACATCCGTCAACGTCGCCCATGTTGGTTATGCGCAGGTAGCGTGTCTTGGCCGCCTTGGGCAGCACGTGCAGCCTGTGGGGCGCGTCGTCGGTGCTGGCCGATGCGTCTACGAGCGTCGTCCACTTCTTTCCGTCGGCCGAACCCTCGATGACATACTTGTATATGAACGGCGGCTGCGGTGCGCGCACGGTGGCGTTGTGGTCGGCAAAGTTCACTTGCACGGCCTTCACGGTCTTCTTCTTGCCAAGGTCCATCTGCAGCCATTCGCCCTTTTTGCCCGTTGAGGCCGCCCACCAGGTCTCCACCTGCTCGTCGGCTGCGCATTCGGCGTCGTGCGCACGGTCTATTGACGACGACGCGCTTACCGGCATGCGGTAAGAAAGCAGCCCCCAGCCAGTGCCTATGTCAGTCTTGGTAAAGTCCACCTTGCGGTCGGGAATGGTGAAGGGATAATCCGAGAAGGTGGTCTGCGCGTACATGCCATGCTTGTCTGAAACCACTACGGGGAACAGTCCCAGCCGGCGTTCGAACATGTGCCGCACCGATATCTTCATCGTTCCCACGTGCCAGTAGTTGCCGTACTTGTCCTGGAACGTGTGTCCGTGCCCCGTGCCTCCTATGAAACCGCCGGGCTTGAAGGTGAAGGGGCTGTCCTCTACGTAGGTGAAAGGGCCGAGCGGATTGTCCGAAACGTAAATCCCGTCGCCGTAGTTGCGCCACTGGGTGCCCGGCGCTGCGTATTGCAGATAGTACTTGCCGTTGTATTTCAGGCACGCCGCGCCCTCGTTGTATCCGTCGCGCTGCTCCTCGTTGTTTGCTCCGGCGGCCTCCCATCCGTACTTTGCCGAGTTGTGCCCGATGAGCGTTTTCGGCTCGCCGAGGGCGCGGAAGCCGTCTTTCGGGTCGACCTCGACGCCAGTGATGGGCTTCTTGTCGTGGCAGCCTTGGTAGAGATATACGCGCCCGTCGTCGTCCATGAATAGCGAGGGGTCGTCGGCCGCGTAGGCGAACTTCGACTCCACCTCCGTCCACGTGTCCTTTTCGGGCGTGGCGTTCTTGTAGAAGTGGGGCTTGCCTCCGCCCGACATGTAGTACAGGTCGTCGCCTATGGCAAGGATGCTGGGCGCGTAGTCTTCTATGGTCTTGATTGTTTTGCATGGGATGTATTCCCATTCTGCCATGTCGGGTGAACGCCAGTAGCCTCCCGATTTTGACGCGAAGAGGTAGTAATAGCCCTTGAAGTACACCGCCACGGGGTCGGCCGCCTCGCGGCGCGGACTGTTGTTGTCTTTCGGTTGGAAGCGGTAGTTGAGGTCGATTGGGTTCGCCACGGTCCTTTCATGGCCGTCGGCACAGGCCGTTTGCGGTACAGCCATGCCTGCCAGCAACAATGCCGACATGGCGGCCACCGCCGTTTTCAAGTTGTTTCTCATGTTTTTCGGTGTTTTATGGTTAATGATGTAAATGTTTTGCAAATATAGTGAAAGGTGAGTGCAATGGCAAATGAAAAACGAAGTTTTTTGATTTTGCATTGCCGAACCGCATCCTATATTCGCGCAGCAGATATAATGAAAGGTGAGTGCAATGGCAAATGAAAAACGAAGTTTTTTGATTTTGCATTGCCGAACCGCATCCCGTATATGTTTCAAGAACACAGGCAATACTCTTAAATGAGGCATTACGATTGCCGAGTGCCTCGATTGCGACTAATTGACAGTAGGTAATCAAGCTCCCTCCCTTCGGGAGGGCTGGGGTGGGTTGTCCTTCGGGCTGGGGTGGTCGTTGTTTTAATTAAGAATTAAGAGGTGGCAAATTGGAAGGTAAAAGGCCGTCTTTTACACGCTAAAAGGCCACGTTTTGCAGGCTAAAACACGGCCTTTTGCGGAGAGCCTGACAGTCAACGGGTTACAAACGGCCGGGCGGACGGCTTGCTGCCGGTGCGGACGCGTGTGCAAGATTGCCGCTTTTGTTTGTTTTCGGGGCATCGTGTTAAAACTTTGTTGTGTAAACGTTGCAATATCATTATTATTTCTAATATTTTTGATAAAATAAGTATGTATTTGGAAAAGTTGCGTTATTTTTGCATTGTGTTAGTAGAGAGAGCATGAACGAGATAACCGAAAAGACCATTGACGTAAGGGCTATTCTCCGCGGCAAGATGGGCGACAGGGCGAAATATGTGCCCGGCTTTGTAGTGAGATGGCTTGAACGCATCCTGCATCAGGACGAGGTCAACGACTTTCTTTGGCAAAACCGCCATTTACAGGGCGTGCCTTGGCTTGAGAGCTGCCTCGAATACCTTGGAACGAAGCTCGACATCGTTGGCGAGGAGAACATGCCCGACGACGGCGACGGCCGCCTCTACACTTTCGTAAGCAACCATCCGCTCGGCGGACAGGACGGCGTCGCGCTCGGCGCGATACTCGGGAGGCATTACGGCGGACGCTTCCGCTACCTCGTGAACGACCTGCTGATGAACCTGCCCGGATTGGCTCCGCTCTGCGTCCCCATAAACAAGACGGGGCGGCAGAGCCGCAGTTTCCCCGCAATGGTTGAGGCGTGCTTCAAAGGCGACAACCATGTGATAATGTTTCCGGCAGGCATCTGCTCGCGCCGCATCGGCGGACAAATCCACGACTTGCCGTGGAAAAAGACGTTCGTAACCAAGAGCGTCGAGACGCACAGGGACGTTGTGCCCGTGCATTTCGGCGGACACAACTCGGATTTCTTCTACAACCTCGCCAACGTTTGCAAGCGTCTCGGCATCAAGTTCAACATAGCCATGCTCTACCTGGCCGACGAGATGTACAAGAACCGCGACAAGACCTTCCGCGTTGCCATAGGGAAGCCAATCCCGTGGCAGACGTTCGACAAGTCGAAAACGTCGGCGCAGTGGGCGCAGTACGTCCAGGACATCGTCTACAATCTGTGACACCACGCCGCACACAAGCATCCCCCATATCAACAACAAGCAACAACCGACAAAGAAAATGGAACAGGAAATCATCTCTCCGATAGACAAACAACTGCTTAAAAGCGAGCTTACGCCTGACCGACAGTTGCGCATGACCAACAAGAGCCACAATGAAATATACATAGTGACGGCTCACAATGCGCCAAACGTGCTCAAGGAAATTGGACGGTTGCGCGAAATAGCGTTCCGGGAGGCAGGCGGAGGCAGCGGCAAGAGCATGGACTTGGACGAGTTCGACACGTGCGACAACTGCTACAAGCAGCTCATCGTGTGGAATCCCGAGGAGGAAGAGATAATCGGCGGATACCGTTATCTGCTGGGAAGCGACGCCGACATCGACGCCGACGGCCAGCCGGTGCTTGCCACGAGCCACATGTTCCACTTCTCGGAGAAGTTCATGCGCGAGTATCTTCCTTGGACAGTGGAGCTTGGACGCTCGTTCGTCGCCCCCGCATACCAAAGCTCGCGTATGGGCGCAAAAAGCCTTTTCGCCCTCGACAACCTGTGGGACGGCCTCGGAGCGCTCACCGTCATACGCCCTGACATCAAGTATCTCTTCGGCAAGATGACCATGTATCCCTCTTACGTCCGTAAGGGACGGGACATGATTTTGTACTTCCTCAAAAAGCATTTTAACGACCCCGAGGGGCTTGTAATCCCGATGAAACCGCTCAAAATAGAGACTGACGAAGCCGAACTCGCCGCCCTTTTCTGCGAAAAGACGTTCAAGGAAGACTACCGTATACTTAACCGCGAGGTGCGGAAGCTGGGCTACAACATTCCGCCTCTTGTCAATGCGTACATGGGATTAAGCCCTACGATGAAGATGTTTGGCACCGCCATCAACTACGGTTTCGGCGATGTGGAGGAAACAGGAATACTAATCGCAGTCGACGAAATCCTCGAAGAGAAGCGCATACGCCACATTGACTCCTATATCAAGGAGCATCCCGAGGCGCTGAATATCACCTCCGGCGCAAATCCGGTTATTTATAAGGAGAAGAATTAAAGGTGAGAAGGTGAGAAATTGAGAAGGTGAGAAAGGCTTTGCGATATACATTCCAACCATGATGGCAAGTCTTTCTCACCTTCTCAATTTCTCACCTTCTCACCTTTAAGATATATCCCTTCTTTATTACGGCCTCTATTGCCACTGCAGAGTCTGGCTTCAGGGCGCGGCGCAGGTAAGTTATCTGCACGTTCAAGGCCATCGAGTTGGCGTAGGAATCGTCGCCCCAGACCTCAGTCAGCAGCTCTTCGCGGCTCACCATTTCGTTCTTCCGTGCGGCGAGCAGCCGCAGTATTTCGGCCTGGCGGCTGGTTATTATTGTCTTGTCTGTGCCGTGGCGCAGCTCGTTGAACGAGTAGAAAAAGTCGGTTTCACCGAGTTTTACGGCCTCGCTGTCCGTCGGTTCGCTTGTAGGAGGCTGCTTCATCTCGTATATCATGTTCTTCATGAACTCGTGGCGGATGCTGTCGATGCGCTTTTGGATGATGATTGTCTTAATCTGATACGCCAGGCAGAACGCCAATACCAGTACAAGCACCGTGCTGCCGGCCAGCTGCCAGCCCATGGCGCTTATTATGTCGCCCGGCCTTACAGCAATGCTGAATGCCACGGCCTCGAACTCCAACGGGTTGGTTGAGTATCTTATGTCGAGCCGTTTGCTGAAAGTCCCATTCGTAGTGAACACCGGTTTTACCATGCAGCGGTTGGTTTTGTAGGACCTGAAAGCATACGTTGTGTCGTGTCCGGCGGCCGTGAGCAGCGAGTCAAGATAGTGTTTGTCGAACTTGCGCTTGTTTGACGCTATGTATCTGTTCTGCAAATCCATGGCGTCGTCCAAGCTCATGTCCTTCAATATTCTTCTTGTCTTTTTGCCGGGCAGGGTGAACGTCACGCTGGATGACACTTGTTTGCCGTCGACTTCGCGGCTTGTCTTCTGGCAGTCAAATTTTACCGTGTACGTCTTTCGTATCTTGTTTTCAAGCGTGTCGCTGCGTTCCATCGTCTCGTAACGCCATTGCTGTTCTTTTTCAAAGGCTTCCGTACACGCCGTTTTCAGCTGTTCAATGCGCATGTCGGTGACAAGCTTGTACTGGTTTGTCAGCCAGTAAGCCTGTCCGCAGAGAATAAGCACCATCGTTGCGATGCTCAACACCCAAACCGTCTTTATCCTCTTGTTCATCGTTGCATAACATATTTCCGTATGCAAAGATAGCCATTTCCGCGCGTATGCGTACCTCTTATAATATTTTAGTAATACGTCCGGTAATATGATGGTAATAAAAAACGGCGGTTTCATCGGTGACTTATCCTTAATTTTGCATCAAAACCATAAATACTTGAATATATGAACAGATTTGTTTCTTTACTTTCGGCCATTCTCCTCGCCGTCGGCGCTCATGCGCAAATCGAGGTCTTTACCGCTATGGACTTGGAAAAAGGCGAGCCGTGTGACACCGCACGCTACGTGGTTTATTACAACATGACATGCGTTACGGACACAAATCCGTCGGCGCGAACGTTCGTTGATGACATAATGCGCCTTGAATTGGGCGACCGCGTGCATTATTTCTACAGCTACAAGGCGTTCCAGGCAGACTCGGCCAACGCTGTCATCATGGCCAACGGCGGCAATTCGTTCACCGGCGGCGGAAGTATTACGTGGCGGCTGTACAAGAATTACCCCACGGCAGGCAAGACTTCACTGCTTGAAAGGTTTGGGATGGACCGCTTTGTGTGCACCGAAGACTACGCCGCGCCGCTTTGGCAGCCCGTGGCCGACAGTTCGGCGGTAATCATCGGCTATCCGTGCAGCCTCGCCGTCACCACCTACAAGGGGCGCACTTGGTATGCCTGGTATGCCGAAGACATACCTCTTGATGCCGGGCCGTGGAAGCTCGGCGGCCTGCCCGGACTCATCCTGCGCGCCTACGACTCGCAAAGGCATTACGTATTCGACGCCACCGGCATGGAAGAAGCCGCTCCCGGCACGCCTATATATTATAAAGGTGGAAAGTACGAGCCGGTCAGCCGCAAGTCGCTTGACGACATATACCGCCGCTATTATGCCGACCCGGTGGGATACATCACCAACAATCCCAAGGTGACCGTCCGCTGTTACGACCAAAGCGGCAATGAAATAACCACGCGCGAGAGCGAGCCTTACAATCCGATTGAGTTGCAATGAAATAACAGCCCCCACCCAACCTCCCCGAGGGGAGGGGCTGGATTGCAGGCGAGGAAAGTCAGACAGGTAGACGAGTAACGAGTTGACAAAGAACTTTCTCACCTTCTCACCCTCTCACTTTCTCACCTTCTTGTAACTGTCTGATAATCAGTGTCGTTACAAAAGGCCATGTTTTGGCCTGCAAAAGGTGGCCTTTTAGCGTGCAAAAGATGGCCTTTTGGAAGGCAAAATGCCATCTTTCACTAAATGTTTGTAGTTCGGGTGTATAATATTTTGCAATTAGAGGGCGTCGAAGACGTATGCTCGCAAGCTCACAATTAACAATGAACAATTAAAAATTAAACCGCAATGCCGCTCTATATTATCTGCTTACGGCCTCGGAGAGGTCGAATTATGCGTAACCGCAGGTGTAGCGTAGCGAAACCTGCGGACAGCAAATGACAACAAACTCCGGCCTCGAAGAGGTCGAATAGCAGTGATGGTTCGCCCCCTTCGGGGACGGAATGGTAGATATATACTTGCCGCAAGTTCCGCTTACTGCGTTCGCTTCACATGCGGTTACGCATAGTTGGACATCTTCGATGCCCAGTTTGATGTACTTTATAATTAAGATTTACGATGAAACCGATGAAAATGCTCTTTCTTGTTGTCGTTCTGGCGTTGTCCGCCTTACCGGCTTCGGCGCAGGCAAAGGTTACGGGCTGCGTTGTTGACAGCCTTTCGCGCAGTCCTCTGAAGGGTGCTGCGGTGACGCTGATGCGCGGCGGACGGACGGTCAGCTTTGCCAAGACCGATGAAAAGGGACGGTTTGCCGTAGCGGCGGAGACGGGCGACAGTCTGCAAGTGACGTTCCTCGGCTATGCAAAGAAACGTGTGGCGGCGGTGAAAGGGCGGATTTTGGAGGTGCAGCTTGTGCAGAAGGCGTTTGCGCTTAAGGAGGTTCAGGTGAAGGGCTTGCCTGTGTTCGGGCGGCAAGACACCACAGTATTCGACCTGAAACGCTATGTCTCCGAGCGTGACAACTCGCTGAAGGACGTACTGAAGAAACTCCCCGGCGTTGATGTCGATGAAAACGGGAAAATCAGTTTCAACGGAAAGGACGTGTCGCGGTTCACCATCGAGGACTTAGACCTTGCCGGAGGCCGCTATAACCAGCTCAACGAACTGCTTAAAGCGAAAGATGTTGACCGCGCGGAGGTCATCGAGCACGACCAGCCCGTAAAGGCTTTGCAGGGCAAGGTGTTCACTGACGACGTGGCGATGAACATCCGCCTGCGCCCCGAAGCACGCGACAAGTGGGCGCTGACGCTGCGTCCCGGTGCGGTGGTGACAACTCCCTTGGAGGACACGAGACCTCAGGGAGGCGCCGACGCACTGCAAATTGGCAAGCGGCGGCAACGCATGTATGTGGCCGGTTATGACTGTTCGGGGCGCGACCTGTCGCAGAACGACCGCCTGTTGGCCACCGGCGGCACCGCGGCTTACGATGCTTCGACTACTGTTCCGCAGTGGTTCGCCGCGCCGCAGCTGGCCGTCCCCATCGATGCGGAGCGTCTGCGCTTCAACCACTCGTATGAAGTGACGGTGAAACAGACGCGCAAGACCAAGGCCGGGAACGAACAGCGGTGGACAGCCGGTTATCTGCACACCGACGAGACGCAGCAGACGGGCAACACGTCGGTGTATTATTTCGACGGCGGAGACCCCGTGCAGACCGATGAAACCGACCATTCCAGAATACGCAACGACCGTGTTAACATAGACTTCACACACAATACGAACACCGCCGAGGCGTATGGCAACGAGTATTTCCGCCTTGAATGGACGCGCACCGACGGTCTTTCGACGTTCACCGACGGTGACGGAGACAACGTAAAACAACGTGTAGAACTGCCGGAGCTGCACGCGCAGAACACGTTTACACGCCTTTTCACGCATGAAAGGCACTCGTGGGCGGTGCATTCAACGCTCGACTTCCACTACGCTCCGCAGGAAATAGCCGTTGATGGACAGCGGCAGAAGCTGGACAACCTGCTGTATTACGCCGACCATTACGCCCGGCTGACGCTAAACCGTAGGCTGTTTACCCACCAGTACACCCTCGGATTTACCGCCGGACACCTTAACCTGCACGGCGGACACACGCACCTTACGGCATACGCAGAGCCTAACTGGCAATACAAGCATATAGGAACGATGCTAAGGTTGAGCGTTCCGATGAAATGGGAGGTTTTTGCCGATATCGGCCTTCATTGCTTGGATGCGTCGCCCTTGCTGTATGCCAGCATCAAAAGCGGCATGCGCGGCGAGTGGAACGTCTGCTTGGGATGTGACATGACGACGGGAAGCTTTGCCAATTATGCCGCCGACAGCTACATGAGCGATTACCGAACGCGCGTAGTGACCAGCGGAGACGTGCCACGGCAGGGAGTGTTCCACGCGAGCGCAAGCTATGACTACAAGCGCCCGGTGGCAGAACTCTTCATGAGCTTAGGCGCAAGCTATAACTACAGTCACGGCAACATGATGACCGACATGACAATAACCGACGGCCAATATCTGCTGACATCCGTTCTGCACGACTGGCACGGACAGGCCGTTTCGGCCAGGGTCACAGTGTCGAAAGGCTTTTTCGACCTGCACCTTAAAACCAAGTTGGGACTGCGCTACACGTTCGGCACAGGCCGGCAGCTGTCTGGCGGCGCGATCACGGGCTATCAGTCGCACGTTTTCCAGGCATCGCCCGAGGTGGTTTTCTCGCCGAAGTTCGGCGCATTCACATATCGTGCAATTTTCACTTTGAACAGAATGATTACCGATGAAATGGGCGGAAACAGCCTGTTCGACTGGAAACAGAGCCTCGCTTACACGCAGACCGTGGGCAATGTTGACATCACCGCATCAGTCGTTCACTACCGCAACGCGCTGCAGTCGGGAAACAACGTGAACACGCTCTTGGCTGATGCCTCAGTGGTATGGCGCTTGAAAAAGGTGCGCCTGTCGGCGGAAGTGCGCAACCTGTTCAACAAACGACGCTACACGGTAACCACTTACAGCGGCGTGATGTCATCGACTGACTGGTATGAGCTGCGCCCGAGGGAGGTGGTAGTTGGTGTGCAGGTGAGGTTGTGAGGGACTAACACTCACCCCAACCCTCCCAAAGGGAGGAAGCTTGGTATGCTTTTGCCGGTTGCTTAACCTGCTTTTGCCCATTGGCCTTATTTGTCTTATCAGGCTTATTTGGCCTATTCAATTGAATAGGGCTGATAGGTCAAATGGGGCTGATAAGCCTTTTAACAAGCAAAAATTCGCCTACCGCTAACCACTTGATAATCAGCGGCTTTCTAAAAAGCCACCTTTTAGCCTGCAAAAGGTGGCCTTTTAGCGTGCAATTTGTGGCCTTTTGGAAGGTAAAAGGCCGTCAATTGCAAAGCTGTATGTTTTCGGTTTATTTTCAAGTCGGCGCATGCGCTGCGGTCGGTTATGGCTCAATAAAATGCTTTTTAGAATTAATTTTCTTTGAATTATGGCTGATTTGTATTATTTTTGCATCTTAATCAAATAACAGAAAGGCATTTTGTAAAATTTAATAGTACATGGAACAGAACTTCTTAATCTACAATACGCTTACACGTAGTAAGGAACGTTTCGAGCCGCTGCACGCCCCCAACGTGGGCATGTATGTCTGCGGCCCCACCGTTTACGGCGACCCGCACTTGGGACATGCGCGCCCAGCCATCACGTTTGACGTGCTTTTCCGCTATCTGAAACACCTCGGCTACAAGGTAAGGTACGTCAGGAACATCACCGACGTTGGTCATTTGGAGCACGACGCGGACGAAGGCGAGGACAAGATAGCCAAGAAAGCACGCCTGGAGCAGCTCGAACCGATGGAAATAGCGCAGTATTACACCAACCGTTACCACGACGCTATGGCCGCGCTTAACGTGCTGCCGCCCAGCATCGAGCCGCACGCCACGGGCCATATCATCGAGCAGGAAGAGCTTGTAAAGCAGATACTTGACAACGGTTTCGCGTATGAGAGCAACGGAAGCATCTATTTCGATACGGCGAAATACAACGAGAAATACCACTACGGAATACTCTCCGGCCGCAACCTTGACGACGTGAAAGACGCCAGCAGACAGCTTGACGGAGTGGGAGAGAAGCGTAATCAGGCCGACTTCGCACTGTGGAAGAAGGCCCAGCCGGAGCATATCATGCGTTGGCCCAGCCCCTGGAGCGACGGATTTCCCGGCTGGCACTGCGAGTGTACGGCAATGGGCAGGAAGTATCTGGGCGACCATTTCGACATACACGGAGGCGGAATGGACCTCGTCTTCCCACACCATGAGTGCGAAATAGCGCAGGCCGTGGCATCGCAGGGCAGCCAGATGGTGAAGTACTGGATGCACAACAACATGATAACCATCAACGGACAGAAGATGGG
>URUK01000044.1 GCA_900551055.1 uncultured Prevotella sp.
TGCGATGCGGGAGAGTAGGAGGCCGCCTTCTTTCATGCGGTGCGCCCCGGAGGAGGAATCCTCCGGGGCGCACGTTTTTTTTGCCTTGGCTGGTGGGGGGAGTAATGGGAGGACTGGGGGCGCTGGGAGGACTGTGAGGACTGGGAGGCATGCAGGCTAGCGCTTGTCGAAATCCTGGCTTGTTGCCGACTACAGACAGCTAAATTATAAATTCTCCATACCAATTCAAGATTAATTGGGTAGTTTCCAAAAGATGACTTTTTGCGTTGTAAAAGATGGCTTTTTACGTTGTAAAACGTGGCCTTTTGCATAGCAAAAAGGCATATTGTGTTATGCCGTAATATTGCACTTTATTGGTAAGTGATACGATCTCGGCAGTTTATTGATTATGTGATATGTGTTAATAATTGTCTGGAAATGACTTGTTGCAGCTGTGTCTTGTTGTAATTTATTGTTTTTTATTATCTTTGAAGCGGAAAAATATGTTTTTATGGGTTGTATGGGAGTCAAATGGAAATGTATGATTTGTATGAGAGTCGCGTGTATTGAGGGTTGTACGGCTTTTGCTGCCATGCTAATGTTGCTGAATTCGTGCGGTGGAAGTGTAGTAACAGAGGCAGAAAAGAGTGATGAACGGGATGATGGTATGACTATGTGCAGAGACTCGATGAACATTAATAAACCTGTGCTTGCAACGTATTGTGGGTTGGATAGCGTGATGATTTGCGATGAAAGCTTTTTTATTAGTGATTTTGAGAAGTATCAGACCTTTGATGAATTTAAGATGCGCGGTGAGGGAAAACCAGTGAAATGTCCGTTTGTGTATGTCTTGCAAAGTGATGATAGGACCTATGTGTCAGTCTCTGATGATACAACCAAGGTGAGAAAATATTATAAGATATGTGACCGGTGGTTTACTTGCGAGGAATATGATTTGTGGAAGAAGGAATATGATTTGTGGAAGGACGACGGAATAGGGGCGAGAAGTCGAAATGAAAACCCGGCAAGGGTGTATTATAGGATATTGGGTAACGACAGTATTCTGGAACTGCGATGCAGCTACGTGGGTGATTTCGTGCTGAATGATTTGTATATAAAAACGGTTGGGAAGTGTATCTGGATAACGCATTGGCCGTCAAAGACAAATAAATTAGTCGTAAAGCCAAGTGTTGTTTACTTCGGGGAGTTGCGCAAGCTTGTTGATTTGTTCAATAAGGGTGAAACCTTTTTGCAGTCCTATATAGTGCGGAAATATGGGTTCAGGCCGGGTGTGTATGTTTATTCTTATCGTTTAAGGGAGACACATGTGGCCTATATTTATGAGTGCGGCTTGTTGAAGGAGCGGTTATATTTCACGAAAAACAGTTTGGGATTGTTCGGTGTGCAACCGGGTTTTGATAAGTTCGACAGGGAAAAGTCAGTTGTGCATTGATGGAGGTGCCGTAATGCAGAGTGTGACAAGTTGGCAAATAAAAAAACGTCCATGCAGAATGCGATGGACGTTTTTTGTGTTTTGTCAGAACTGTTCAAGTATTTCTATTCGCTTTTTTGTGTCGGGATGGGTGCTGAACAGAGAGCTGAAGAAGCTTGTCAGACCCGGTGCGAAATGCTGCGGATGGATGATGAACAGCTGGGCGATGTCGTCTCGCTTGACGTTTTCAAGTCCGGGGTCGCCCGAAATCTTGCGCAATGCGGAGGCAAGGGCAAGCGGATTGCCGCACAGTTCGGCTCCTCCTGCGTCGGCCATGTACTCCCTTTTGCGCGAGATTGCGAAGCGTGTGAGCAGCGTGAACAGGTAAGCCACGGCGCAACACAGGGCCGCAATGATGAACACGACAAGCATTGATACGCCGTTGCTGCGGTTGTCTTCGTTGCTACTGCTGCGGTGGCTCATGCCGCCGAACCAGAAGGCGTTGTACATCATCTGCACCACAAGGCTCATGATGGTTGACACTATGCCTACGAAAATAATGCTTATGATGAGCAGACGGGTGTCGTGGTTGCGTATGTGGGTAAGCTCATGGCCGATCACTCCGGCCAATTCGTCGTCGTTCAGGCGGTTTATTATGCCTGTGGTAAGCGTCACTGTGTAGCTCTTCTTGTCTATTCCGCTTGCAAATGCGTTAAGCTGGGGGTCGTCGACAATGTTGATTTTCGGCATGTCCATGTTGCAGGCTATGCACAGGTTCTCAACTATGTTGTAAATCCTCGGGTTCTCTTTGCGTGTGACGGGGCGCGAGCCGGTTGCGGCACGCACCATGGCCGTATTTGAGAAATACGCTATAAGGAACCATGCGCCGACTCCGGCAATGACCCACGGAATAGTGTTCAGGAAGTAATGGTTTACCACGGCCGCGTCAAGATGGCGTACTATGTTGCCATACTGGTCGTAAACGCCGCTGCCGAAATAGTTTACCAATGCGAGGAACACCCAAACCATGCCGAGAATGATGACAGGAAACATCAACAGGAGGATGGTTGTCAGCATGTTGTTGCGGCGGATTTGGGTATGCATTCCTACATATCTCATAATGCGCTTGCTGTTAGAAGTTTATTTCAGGAGCCTTGTCATACGCCGCACGTTCTTCCTGTGGAACTTCAAACATCGGCTCTTTTCCGAAGTGGAACATCTTTGCGAAGATGTTTGAAGGGAATGTTTCTACGGCGTTGTTAAGTTCGCGCGTGGTTGAATTGAAGAAGCGGCGTGCTGCGGCCAGCTTGTTTTCGAGGTCTGACAGTTCCGTCTGCAGGTGCATGAAGTTCTGGTTCGCCTTGAGGTCTGGATATGCCTCGAGCGACACTTTCAATCCGGCGAGTGCGCTTGTCAGCGCGTTCTCGGCGTTTATTTTGTCGTTTATGCCGGTTGCGTTCATGGCTACGGAGCGTGCTTCGGTTACCCTTTGCAGCACTTCGCGCTCGTGTGTCGCGTAACCTTTTACGGTGGAAACAAGTTGCGGAACGAGGTCGTGACGCTGTTTCAGCTGGACATCGATGTTGGCGAACGCGTTTTCGCGGTTGTTCTTCAGCTTCACAAGGTTGTTGTACAGGCTGACTCCCCATATTACGAGCAGCACTACAACCACTAAGATAATAATTCCAATTGTCATAAATTCAATGTTTTGTTTCAACAAATAGTTTTACAAAGATAATGCCATTTGATTGAATACGGTTGCCTTATTAGGATTAAATTCAAATTTTTTTGTTCTTTTATGTTGTCTTTATGACGAATACGCGCCATGTCCGTTGTCAGGACATGGCGCGTATTTGTTTGGTTATTACCTCTTTTTGAGTATTTTCATTACCTTGTTCAGATACTTTTGCGTACCCCTGACGCTGTATCTTGGTCCGCCGTTCCATGAGCGTATGGCTTTTTCCACATTGTTTTCGGGGTTGTGGTGCGCCTGAATCAGGACGAACATCTCTTTCGATTTCCTGACGTTGAAACGGTCAGACAGCTTGAAGCGCTTTTTGCTTTTCTGCTTCTTTAGAATGTTGTTGCATTCTTTCACCAGTATCGGAGTGATTTGCATCGCTCCGCAAGAGTTTCCGCTTACGGCTTTCGGATTGCCTTCGCTTTCTACTTCAATTATCGCATCCATCACCGGATTCCAATTGAATTTCGAGCTATTCGCTCCCTTGTTGCTTGCGCAGGCATAAGTTCCTGTCGCAAAAATGAACAAAGTTACAAATACTTTCCTTAATATTCTGTCCATAAAATGTTGTTTATGGCATCTGAACAAATGTATGTGATTGTGTTCGCGGCGCGCGGATTGCGTATGGGACAAGTGCCAAGCCGGGCCTGGATGCCAGTTAAAAACTAACGTGAATAGTGGCTTTCAAAACAAAAGAAGATTCACTATCCTTATCTTTTTACCGCTGCAAAGGTATGAAAAAAACTGATACGAGCCAAGTGTTTTGTCTGATTTTTGGACATTTTAATGGTAGATTAATATTTTATATCATGTTGAAAATCAATAAATTGTGTGCTAATAATGTAAAAATAAAATACCAAGACGCCTCGTTCCCTGATTAGGAAAAACCTTTCAAATCCCTTCTGTTTACGGCGGTTTCGCTGCATTTCGCTGTGTGCGGAAACAGCTGTTGCGGCTTCCGTTTGGCGGGATAAGTGCCGATAGGTGGCGCAATGATTGTGGGTGACGGAAAAAATCGTTATATTTGCAGTGTTAAAAAGCGATTATTACAATTATTATGTATTACGTTTCAAAGCAAATGGAGATTGCCGGCTGCCATCGTCTTGAACTTCCTTATAACAGCAAGTGCCGCATGGTGCACGGCCATAACTGGATTGTTACGGTACACTGCAAGGCAAAGGAGCTGAACGAAGAGGGCATGGTAGTCGACTTCAAGCGTATAAAGGACAAGATACACGGCTATCTTGACCACGGCGATTTCAACGAGCTGCTGCCGTTCAACCCTACGGCGGAGAACATAGCGCGCTGGATATGCGACCAGGTGGAGCACTGTTACCGCGTTGACATTGAGGAGAGCAGGAACAACAAGGTTACTTATGTAAAGGACGAGGTGTGCGGCGATGCGTGTGAATGAAATCTTTTATTCGCTGCAAGGCGAGGGTTCCTATTCGGGTACGCCTGCTGTGTTCGTGCGTTTCTCAGGCTGCAACCTGAAATGTTCGTTCTGCGACACGCTTCATGACGGTTTCATGGAAATGTCTGAAGAAGAAATAATGCGGGAAGTAGTCAAATATCCGGCACGCCATGTTGTTATAACCGGCGGCGAACCGGCGTTGCAGCTTACACCTTCGCTCGTCGACAGGCTTCATGAAGCCGGCAAATTTGTGCAGATTGAGACTAACGGCACGGTGCCGTTGCCTGCCGAATGCAGCGTTGACTGGGTTACGTGTTCGCCAAAATACCGCCCGGTAAGGCTCTCGCATATTGATGAGCTGAAGGTTGTCTTTACCTCTTCAGAGCTTGATATGTCGCAGTATGACGGTTTTTCGGCCAAGGTTTATTGCTTGCAGCCGTGTGACGTGGGCGACAGCGAGGCCAATGCGTGCATATTGAACGGGGCTGTCAGCTATTGCTTGGCTCATCCAAAGTGGCGTTTGTCATTGCAAACGCACAAGATGATTAATGTGAGATGATTTTTAGTCGACAAGTTGACAAGGGACGAGTCGACAAGTTAAAGATGGGAGCAGACGAAGAACAAGCAGACGAGTAATATTCTTTGTTGGGTGGAGGTAACCAACTTGTCTGCTTGTCCCTTGTCTGCTCGTCTACTATATTTAGCAAAATTCCTTAATAGCCTTGCGCACTATGGCTTCGGCTTCGGATATGCTGCATTCAAGGCGGCCGCCTGAAGCGTTGAGGTGTCCGCCTCCGTTAAAGTAAAGTTCGGCCATTTTGTTGCATGGAAAGTCGTCAACAGAGCGCAGGCTCACCCACACGAGGTTGTCCTTTTCTGTGTCCTCGCGCAGCGATATGCTTAGTTTCGTACCTTTTATTTGCAGCGGCATGTTCACCAAACCTTCGGCGTCGCCCTTTATGTAGTGGAACTTCCGCAGGTCGTCGCGTGTCAGTGTGAAGTATGCGGCCTTGCTTTCCGGGACTACAACCATCTTCTCGTACAGCACATATCCAGTCAGCCTCATGCGCCATTCGCTGTAGTTGTTGTAAACGTTGCGGTAAATCTTGTCCTTGTTTATTCGCTTGGTAAGCAGCTGGCTGATGATGAAAAATATCTCGGGCCGTGTAGAGTTGTACGTAAATCCGCCGGTGTCTGTCATCATGCCGCAGTACAATGGCACGGCGCATTTTTTTGTCATAAGGTCGAAACCGCCGAGCTGCCAGATGATGCGGAACACCAGTTCGCACGTGCTGCAGGCCTCCGGGTGCGATATGCACAGGTCTGTGTCCATGTCGGGCGCGAGGTGGTGGTCAATCATAACTTTCTTTGCCGGCGACGCGGTGATGGCTTCGGCCATGTTGTCTGTGCGCTGCACGGTGTTGAAGTCAAGGCAGAACAGCAGGTCGGCGCCGGCGAGTATCTCGTCGGCGAACGCCTTGTGCTTGTCATACCTCACCATGCGCTCCGTTCCGGGCAGCCACTGCAGGAAGTCGGGGTAGGCGTCAGGCACGAGCATCACGGGCACTTTGCCTGACGAATACAAGTATTCGGCCATGCCGAGCACCGAGCCTATGGCGTCGCCGTCGGGACTGCGGTGGCAGCAAAGGGCTATTTTCTCTGAAGAGCCGATAAGCTCTTGCAACTTTGACAGCTCCTCGTCGTTAAGTAGGTTGATGTCCATTGTGTAATGTTTGCGGTTGTAAGGTTATACGGTTATGAGGTTTTAAGGTTGACTTTAATGCTTGAATAATAATGGTGTCGCAGGTTTTTCAATTGAAATCCAATTGGAAAACCGTACAACCGCATAACCTTAAAACCTCATAACCCCATAAAACCTTACCAAAGTTTTTCGGGATAAACTCCTTCGTTTACAAGTGTCTGTATCTTGTCCACGACGCTCTGGCGGTCGGCGGCGTATGTCACGCCGAACCATTTGCTCGTTGTGTCGAGCACTTTTACCGTTGCCGTGCCGTCGTTGATGAGCTTGTTTACCATCAGCGGGATAAAGAACTCAGCCTTGGGGTTGGCCATGTTGGCCGGGTCAGACAGGAATCCCTTGAAATACTCCTCGCTGTGTGTGAAATAGTCGGGCGTGAAACCCCACATGTTCATCGACACGGGCGTGTTGTCGTCAACGGCCACCCACTGGCCCTGCTCGTCCTTGTAGCATACCGGGCCGTCAACGCGCATTATCTCGGTGCGCTCCACTACGGTTGTAAGACACTCGTTGTCGTCCTTCGAGCAGATGCCGCGCGCCACCGTGCCGTTGTCAGACAGCGTGTTGCCTACGCGGAAGCCCACCATTGCATAGCGGTTTTTGCTGCCTTCGGGCAGGTCGGCAAGGAACTTTCCGATAACCATGAAGGCGTCGCGGTTGTAGAAGTCGTCGCAGTTGATTACGCAGAACGGCTCGCGGATTACGTCCTTCGCCATGAGTACTGCGTGGTTCGTACCCCACGGCTTTACGCGGCCTTCGGGGCAGGTGAAGCCCTCGGGCAGAGCGTCAAGGCTCTGGAAGCACAGCTCAACGGGCACGTGACCCTCGTATTTGCTAAGTATCTTCTCGCGGAAGTCCTGCTCGAAGTCCTTGCGGATAACGAAAACAATCTTGCCGAAACCGGCTTTGATGGCGTCATAGATTGAGTAGTCCATGATAGTTTCGCCGTTGGGGCCGAGACCGTCAAGCTGTTTCAGTCCGCCGTAACGGCTGCCCATGCCGGCAGCCAGAAGTAATAACGTTGGTTTCATAATATCTTTTGTTTATACTTTAAATATATAGCATGCTTTTCGGTTGTTCCCGGCGTGCGGCATGCAAGCCATGCCGCGCGTGGGTGTTTGCGATGTGCAAATATAGTGATTTTTGTTAAAAAAAGGAATATTTGTGAGCTTTTATTAGTCAAAAGGTGGTTCATTCGCAGTTCAGGTGTATGGCATTAGGTTGTAATAACAGCACTGTTTAAAGTCAATTGAGGACTTGGTAATTGTCATACCACACGCCGATGCGGCATCCTGTACATGCAGGCAACGCCATTTGTCGTTCTTTGTGTTTTTCTGGATGCCGCATCGGCGTGTGGTATGACAATTGCCGAGTGCCTCGATTGTTGTCAATAGAAATACATAATGTTGTTAAGCAAACAATGGCAGTCAAGCTCCCTCCCTTCGGGAGGGCAGGGGTGGGTGTCCGGCTTGTAGGGAGTGTGGCTTCAAAAGGCGGCTTTTTAGCGTGCGAAAAGCCACCTTTTACGCGCTAAAAAGCCACCTTTCGCATCGCAAAAGGTGGCCTATTGGGAAACGACTGACAATCAACTGAATGGCGTAAAGCATCAACGCAAATCTTGGAAGGCTTGACATTATGTGCGGTTTTATGCGTTGTATGTTCATTTTGTCTATTAATAGAGTTATGATTGCGAAAGGGATTTTGAATATTGGCGATGTTGTTCCAATTTGTCAGAACGGGTAGCCTATGGCAAGGTGTATGGCCTGTCCGTCCTTGAATTTCGGTATGTTGTAGAAGCCGCTCTTGCCTGTTTCGTAAGGCACGTGGAGGCCGACTCCCCAGTCGAGGCGCAACACGAGGAAGTCCAAGTCGTAACGTATGCCTACGCCGGTGCCGAGCGCCATTTCCTTAAGCACGTTCTTGAACTTGAACTGTGCGCCGTGGCGGTAGCCGTCGTCGCGCAGCGCCCACACGTTGCCGGCATCGATGAACGCCGCTCCGTATAGGCTGCCGAAGAGGTTGAAGCGGTATTCAAGGTTAAGCTGCAGCTTGATGTCGCCTGTCTGGTCGAGGTATGACAGGCGCGACACGTCGGTAGTGTAGCTGCCGGGGCCGATGCTGCGTACGGCGAACGCCCTGATGCTGTTGGCTCCGCCCACGTAGAACTGCTCGCTGTATGGTGCGCTTAGGCTGTTTCCGTAAGAGTAGATTACGCCTGCGTCGGCGTGGGCTACGAGCTGTGACTTCTGTCCCAGCTGCCACGTCTTGCTTATGTTTGTCTCAATTTTGAAGAATTGTGCGTAAGGGTTGTTGAACAGCTGCTTGTTTGCCTCGTTCCATTTGTTGCCTGCCGCCATGTAGCCCAATGAAAGGATGTTGCCCGACTCGGTGAGTGTCGTTTCCCATACGAATGGGTTGCGGCTGCGCATTTTCGAGCTGTAGGTCAGCGTATAGTGCATCTTCGGTATGAACACGTCCTGCATCGACGTTTGCAGGTAAGGGTTGGCGTATAGTATGGAGTCAAACTTTGCCGTGGTGTGGTTGAGCTTCTGGTATTTCAGTGTGAGCGGACTGAACTCGTGCCTCCATTTGTCGGAACGCTGCCAGGTGTATGTCCATTCGGCTGAGAACGTGTGCATCCTGAAGTAACTCGGGCGGTTGAGCACGTTCATGCCCACCTTGGCGTATGTTGACGGCGTGGTGTAGAAGCGCCGTCTGAACTTGACGAACGGCACTACGAGGCGCGGAAACTCAATGGATGCGTCAAGTCCGTATTCGTATGAGTTCATGTTGCCTCCCGAGCCGTTGACGTTCCCGCCCTGTTCCCATTCGTATGAGCCGTGCAGGTTGATGTCAAGTTTCTCTCCGCCGCGGAATGCGTTGCGCTTGGTGAAACCTATTACAAGCTCGGGACCGTGGCGTCCGTTTATCTTGTTGCGGTAATTTGTTTCGATGTAGAAGTCGTATGGCTTGCCGAACGTGCAGGTAAGGTCAACGTCAAGGGTGTCGCTGCGCCCCGTGGTGTCACGCGGCGTGAAGGTGAATTCGGCCGAGCTGAACAGCCCCGAGCCGTTGATTTTATTCGCCGATTCTATGTATTTGTCGTAGTTGAACAGCTGTCGTGGGCGCAGTTTCAGGTCTGCGAGTATAATTCTTGGGCGTATGGGAGGGCGTTTGCCGTTGAACCTTACGGCGAAATAGCGGTGGCTGAACGAGTCTTTCAGCTCTTCCATGAACTGCTTGCGCAGGTTGATGCTTATTTTTCCGATATGCCATTTGCGCTTTGCTACCGACGGAAGGTTGGCTGCCATTTGCAGGCGCAGCTTGGCTTTGCCCGGATTTGCTATTGTGTCGGCAAGGTATGAGGCGAAGCTTGGCTGGTAAAAATAATAGCCGTTGTTGCGGAACAGTGTTGACAGGCGGTTGCGTTCGGCGTCCATTACCGATACGTCAAGCGGCGAACCTGGTTTTAGCAGGGCTTCGCCCATGGTTTTGTTTATAAGGCTGTCGGTTTCTTGTGGAAAGCCGATGTATTCAAGCGAGTCAACGGTGAACAGCTTTCCGAAATCAACGGTGTAGCCTATTTTCGCTTTCTTTGGGTTTTTCTGTTCGACAATCTTGTAGCTGACTTTGCCGTTAAGGTAGCCGTGGCTTTGCAGGACTGACTGCGCCACAGATGCGCGCAGCTCGGGATTTACCTGCCGCATCAGCACCGGGGCCTTGCCGAAGGTTTTTGTTATCCATTGAGCTATTTTGTTTCTCGAGCCTGAAAAAGCGTTCCATATCCATAGCCCGTATGGAAACGGAGTGCGGTAGTAAGAACTGCCGAACAGTGCGCCGTTGGGAGCCGTTGCCAAGGCTGACTCTACTTCTTCCTTTGTCGTTGCCATGTGGTCGGCTTCTTCATCGCCGATGCTGTCTTCGTCGACATGTGTGTATTTGATTTTTTCAAGTCCTATGAACAGCTGTTCGCCGTCGCGCAGCTTGCTTGTCGTTGAGCATGACGCAAGGATTACAATGGCGGCGACGGCCTGCAAGCCGCCCCTCAGCGCAATGTGGCGGAACGCAGAAATCAAATTCGATATGGACGATTGTGCGCTTGTATTATGTCTCATCGTTTGTTGCTTTTAGTTGAATCGGCGGGCATGGCTTCTTGTTTTTTCTTTTTCCCGAAGCTGAATATGTCCTTGAAGTTTTGCAGGCTGCGGCGCCAGATGAAACCTGCGCCGTATTCGCGTACCGTGCCCTCAAGCCAGTCGTAAGAGTTGTTGTCGTAGTAAACCTTCAGGTACTTGTCGGAAGATTCGCCGAGACGGTATTCCAGTGTAACGTTGTCGAAAAACGATTCGTTTTGGTTGGCAACCTCCGGCCCGGTTGACACTTTGCCGCCTACTACTATCTTTATGCGGTTGTTCCAGAAGCGTTTTGCGAACTTGAACGAATAGTCTGTATGCGTGCTTCCGCTCGCATCGGTAGAGTTGTCCATGCCGAAGCTCAGGTCGAGCGAACGCAGGGCGTTGCCCGTAATATTGTTGATTTCGCTTTGCAGGAAAGAGTTTAGGGCGCTGTTCATCGAGAAGCCTCCGGTGTTTCCGTCGGCAAGATACATGCCTGTTGTAAGCATTGTCACGGCAATCTTTCCTCGCTGTTCCACGCTCATCGACTGCAGTTCGGTGTCCAGTGTCATGTCTTCAGGCGCGCTGATGGTGAATTCAAGTCCCATGTCAGAAAGGGTCTTGGTTATGATGACGCCGCAGTCGAACTCGACGGTGCGTCCCTCGTTGCTGCCGCCCGACGAAACGTTGGCCCTTGTGCGTTCTGTTGCGGTTATGTTCAGCCTCGGGTTCATTGGGTCTCCTGTAAATTCTATATAGCTCCCGTCCTGTATGGTGAATGTCTTGAGGGGAATTACGGGCAGTGAGTACTTCATTGTGGCGTTTTCAAGGGTGTAACGCCCTGTCAGGCTAATGTCGCCTGTCAGGCCGTATCGCATTCTCAGGCTTCCGCCTCCCATCAGGTCTACGTAATTTGAGTGGTCGTTGTTCAGGTAGCACATTATGTGTGCGCCCTGCGCCACGTTCAGTGTCAGATCCATATTGAAGCCGGAAATGGGCTGGTGCTCAACCACCGTGGCTATGGTGTCCTCAAAGCTGACGAACTTTACAAGTTCATCCATACGGTTATCTGTGGAAAGCGGTGTGTCGCGCAGAATGTAAGACATGTCTGTCGTGCCGAGCACGTCAAGCTGTCCGAGCATCTCAAGCCGTTCCAGCGGGCCTCTCATTGTGGCGAATATGTCAACGAACGCCTTTCCGAAAGCTACGCTTCGGCGGTTTTCCTTCGAGTCTATTATCTTGAAATTACGTGCGGCGATGTTCAGGTCCATGTTCATGTTGTTCAAGTCAGAGAAATCCACATTGCCGGTCAGTGTCAGCGGACTGTCGTTGCTCGAGTACATCTTGAATTTCTCAAACAGGAGATTGCTGCCTACAATGCGTACCGGTTCCTCGCTCCACCGCATCTTTATGCCGTATTGCGCGCTGCGCATATAGCATGAATCGAACTTTATTTCGCCGTTTGCGCGGGGGTTGTCAAGTTTCCCTTTTACTGACAGTTCCCCGTCGGCATATCCCGTCAGGCGTATTATCCTGTCGGGAATGAAGCCGTTGACCAGCCTGACTGGCATGTGTGTCATCCTAAGTTCGGCGTCAAGGTCGCTTTCGTCCGAGTTGTATGTGCCGCTAAGTTCTGCCACTTGTTCATCGTTGCAGCTCAGCACACCGTCTACTGTGTGCGTGCCGTCGCTTTGGGGCATGTATACAAATTCCGTGCTTAGGTCGCCCATGCGGCTGCGTTCGTAAGTCATGTTGTCGATAGACATCGACGATGAAAGCGACAAGGCGTCTTTTGTCTGTACTATATGGAAGTCGCCGTTCATTATTCCTGTGATGTTCGGCATATACGGGACAACGGACAGGACTTTTTCCAGGTCAAACTTGTTTAGCCCGATGGTAATGTCTTGCAGGGCTTCTGTGTTCTCGTCGTCCGAGTAAATGTGTACACCCGTCCCGTCGTCAGCTGTAAGCTGGAGCTTTGCCGACACACGCCGGTCGGTGCCCAGATACAGGAAGTTGTCTTCGTTCACATTGAATTTCTTGTAGCCGAGTATCGTTTCGTCGGTCAGCATGTGGACTTTGATGCCTTGTTCTTCCATTGACGCTTCCATGCCGAGTTTTACTCCGATGCTGTCGTTCGCGTCATAAAATTTTATGTTCGCCCCGGAGCCTTTGTTGAAGATGTAGCCGTCGAGCAGGGCGTTGAACACGTATTGCTTGTTTTCCTTGTTGTTCCTTACCTGGGCGTTGTACGTGCAGTTTGTAGAGTCTGAGTTTATGTTGAAGCGTATCGTATCAAGCGTTATGCTGCTGTTTTGCAGCTTTAGCAGTTGTATGTTGCCGTTGAGGCCGAGTACCGGCGATGAAGATATGTCGATGTCGGCATCCTGGAAGGTGAAGCCTTTTCTCGCAATGAATCGGCTTAGCGGATTGTCTTTGCCTGTGGTGAGGTATAGTTGCGCCTGTGGCAGCTTTTTACGTAGCTCGGCTACGTCTATTTGCTTGTTTTTCAGCTCTGCAGACAGCTCTTGGGCGAACTCGCCGGCCTTGTCGAGTATTTTCTTATATCCGCCGCGTCCGTTGAAGTGCAGCTTGAAGTCGCCGCATTCAGTTACGAAATGCGTTGTGTCCTTGCTTGTCAGAATGTCCACGAGCAGGTCGTCAGGACGGTATATCCTGCCTGAATCAGCTATGGTAAGGTCGTTTATCATGCCGCTTATGCGGAGCATTGTCTTCATGTCTGTGCCTATGTCGACGCGGCAGCGCAATGATGTGGCGAGCTGCGACTCGGTCAGTTTCAGTCCGTACCAGTCGGTATAGGCTATGTCAGCCGTAAGCGTTGAGCTTGCCGTCTTTTTGTTCAGCTTGGCATCGAGGGCTATTACTCCTTTAGCCAGCGGATTGTCACTGTTCAGTTCGGCGTAGGCTTTGCCGTTTGCCATGTCGGTTTTAAGGCTGATGCTGTCAAGGTTGTATGAGCCGATGCTGAATTTGTCTATGCCCACTTCGGCCGTCAGTTTTGTGCGTGGCGACATGAAATCTGTTCCGCTGCCGTTTATTTTTGCATGGGCGGTAAGGTCGCCTATGCTGTCGGCAAGTACGAAGTGGCTTGTTTTCAGGTTTTCGGCCAGCAGGGAAGCGTCGTAGCTCATGCTGGCGGCATTGAAAAATCCTTTCGCCTTTACCTTGCCGCCGCCTTCTGTGGCTGTAAGGTCGGCGCTGTAAAGTTTGCCGTTTATGTCAATGTCGCCTTGCAGGCCGATGTTTTTTGGTATGTTTACGGCTGCGCCTTGGGCTTTGAACAATTCGTTCATGAAGCCAAGGTCGTAAGTCTTGGCGTCGATTTTTACTGATGCTTGCAGGTTGTCAGTGTCGGTAATGTTTCCGGCGGTACCGCTGATGTTGACGTTGAACGCCGAAGGCAGCTTGATGTTTATCCCTCCGAAGTTCAGTTTATTCATGGTGCCGGCTGCTGCGGCTTTCATGCTTAGCGGCTGGTTGGGCCAGCGGCGGACGAAGCCTGTCGGCATGTCTCCGATAAGAAGCATGATGTCTTGTTTGCCTATGGCGCAGTCTGCCTTGGCGCTTATCCTGCCGGGGGCTTTCTCGTCAAATGCGTCAAGGTCCATTGCCAGTTCTGCCGAAAGGTTTGAATTAGGCGTGTTGATGTTTATCGACGGAATGGTTAGCCGTGTTGAGTCCATGTCGATGTTCCCGGCAATCCGCTCTACGGCCAATCCGCTTTTTTCCTTGAATGCGCATTGGCGTAGCGACAGCTTCAAGTCTGGCTGGCGGAAATAGATTGAGTCGATGCCGATTGTCACCCCGGACAGGGCTATATGGTTAGGGTCGAGGCCTTTCGCCGGTTCTTCAAAATTGTTGTCGTATGCCAGTCGGCTGTCGGTTATGTCGAGCCGGTTGATTTTGTAAAGTCCTGAATATAGGTCGAAGTATCCCTTTCTCGCTTCCGTCTTTCCGAGATAGGCGGCTATCTGCAGCGTGTCTCCCGGCATGTGCAGGGTTATGCCTGATTTTGAGATGTCAAGCTTGTCAACGGCTATTTTCCAGTTGTTTTTCGTTGTCGACGTGTCCGGCGGCACAGTGTCGCTCAGTTCGATGTTTACATTGGCGTCGGCCAGTGCGGCTTCGTTTATTTTTACAGTTTCTTTTCCGAGGTTGATGCCGTGGCTTTGCAGGTACAGGCGGCCGATGCTGCCTTTTATACGTGCCGAAGCTACCAAGTCGGCAGTGTTGAGTTTCACGTCGTTCAGCTCGAATGCGTCAATCTCTACTTTCTGTCTCAACAGAGGCCATAGTTGCACGTCGGCGACAAGGTTTCTTACGTTGGCGATGGTGTCTTTCTTGTTTGGCAGCGAATCGTTTGGCTGTAACACCTTGAACCCTACTACGCAGAGGTCGAGCGGAAAGGCAAGCTTCACCCTTTCTACCGATATTTCCATTCCTGTTTGCTTTGAGGCGTATGATGTCACTTGCCCTACCAGCCAGTTTTGTATCGGAGGAATATAAAGCAATACGGCCAATATGATGAACAGCAGAACCGGGGTCAATATAATGCCGGCTCCCCATTTCAATAACTTTCTTCTTTGCACAGATTAAACGGATTTGGTATAGTCAATATGCAAAGTAAGTAATTATTTTGGAAAACAGGAAAAGTTTTGCCAACAAAAATTATACACCGTCGTGTTTTTCGGTTTGTCGGCAGTTTGGTTGGGCAATGTTCACAAACAATGAATTTATTTAATGAAATCCATGTCATCTGTCAGTTTTGGGGATAACAAACTGATAATTAGGAAGTTAATGGCTGACAGATGCATTTGTGAATTGTCTGTTCGCTTGTCTTCGGTCTAAGCCTGTTTTTGTTTTGTTATTTCCTGCCACAGCTTGTCGTCAGGTACAGGACTTTCAACGCTTATAAGCTTTTTGGAAACAGGATGCACAAACTCCACCTTGCGCGCCAGCAGCGATATGCTGCCGTCAGGGTTGCTGCGCCGTGCGCCGTATTTCAGGTCGCCTTTTATTGGGCATCCTATTTTTGCCAATTGGCATCTTATCTGGTGGTGGCGGCCGGTCATCAGTTCTACTTCCACCAATGTGTATCTTTCTGACTGGCCGGTTACTTTGTAGTGGAGCATGGCTTTTTTTGCTCCCGGCACCTCCCTGTCGTATGCGTAGCTCTTGTTCTGCTTCTCGTTGCGTGTAAGCCAGTGGGTAAGTGTGGCTTCCGGCACCTCGGGGCGGTTTTGGCAGATGGCCCAGTATGTTTTCTTAACGTCGCCGTTACGGAACATGTCGTTAAGCCTTGCCAGTGCTTTTGACGTTTTGGCGAAGACAACAAGTCCCCACACGGGGCGGTCGAGCCTGTGGGCTATGCCAAGGAAAACGTTGCCGGGCTTGGCGTATTCCTCTTTTATATAGGCTTTTACTTCGTCGGCAAGCGTGCGGTCGCCGGTTTTGTCGCCCTGCACAATCTCGCCGCTGCGTTTGCTCACAATGATTATGTGGTTGTCTTCGAAAACGACATTCATATGGAATTTGATAATGGAAAAAATGAAAGATGGATAATGAAAATGAAGAATGAAAAATGTGATGATGAATAACCGTGGTATTGCGCTTGCTGTCCAGCTTGATTATTCATTATTCATTTTTCATTCTTCATTTATTGTTTACATGTTCATTCCGCCATCAACCTGTATAACCTGGCCGGTTACATACGAAGACAGGTCAGAAGCAAGGAATGTAGCCACATTCGCAATGTCTTCTACCTGGCCTGCACGGCGCAGTGGTATCTTCTGTATCCACTCTTTGCGGATGTTGTCGGGAAGTGCCTGTGTCATTGCGGTTTCGATAAATCCGGGAGCTATTGCGTTAGCGCGAATGCCACGTGAACCTATTTCCTGCCCTATGCTCTTCGCAAGTGCTATGAGTCCGGCTTTCGATGCTGCGTAGTTGCATTGTCCGGCATTGCCGTGAACACCTACTACTGATGCCATGTTGATGATGCTGCCGCTCTTCTGGCGCATCATAATCGGCGTGCATGCGTGTATGAAGTTGAAAGCCGACTTCAGGTTGACCGCTATCACGGCATCCCACTGCGCCTCGGTCATGCGCATCATGAGCCCGTCTTTTGTTATGCCGGCATTGTTTACAAGGATGTCGATGGAGCCGAATTCCGCTTTTACCTGGTTTACCACTTCCTCCGTCTGTGCAAAGTCTGCGGCATTGCTTGCATAGCCTTTTGCCTTGACGCCTTTGGCGGCTATTTCTGCTTCTGTAGCTTTGCCGCTTTCGTCGATTACGAGGTCAGTGAATGCGATGTTTGCGCCTTCTTCGGCGAATTTCAGCGCGATGGCTTTGCCTATACCGCGCGCCGCTCCTGTAATGAGGGCGGTCTTGCCTGATAATAATCCCATTTTTAGTTCGTTTTATTTTATAATGAAACTTATGTTCGTCTATTGTGGTTGGGCTGGAAACCGTGCTGTCAGCCGTTGCGCCTTATTTCGTGACAGATTTTCCCAGTGCTCCGTAAACTACCTTTGCCACGAGGGGCTTGCTTGCCTCGGGCGTCATGCCGTGCCCAAGGCGGCCGCAGATGAAAGGCACTTCAAGCCCTTTTATGCAGTAGTGTGTTATGTCGGCAACAAGTTCTACGTTGTCGATGTCGAACTCGCCGTCGGCCTTGCCGTCGGCATATACCTTCCGGAACAGTTCTATCTCGTCTTCGTCGAAGTTCTTTCTTACTTTTTCCACCATCCAGATGTTGCGGAAAAAAGCGGCGCGCAGGTTGCCGTTGCGCATTACCGTTTCCTTGATCATGTTCAGGTGGGTGTATATTAGTTCTATGATTTTGTCCTGTGGGCGTATCTTTTTCGCGGCCACTTCGTCCATCTTGTCGGAAAGTCTTTCCAGTTCCGACTCGATTACGGCATAGTACACGTCTTCTTTGCTTTTGAAGTAAGTGTAAAGCGTTCTCCGGCCTTTGCCCGACGCACGTGCAATGTCGTTCATCGTGGTGTTTTCCAGGCCGTTTTTGGCGAACAGCTGCCTGGCGACATCTACTAATTTATGTCTTGTTTTTGATATTGACATCTTGCCAATCCCTCCCTTCCGTTGTTTTTGCACATTTGGTTTGACGTGTGCAAAAGTATCAAATTAATTTGATACGGCAAAATATTTTTGCCGTATTAATGTTTTTATGCGCTGCCGGTCGTGGGCTTCCGCTTCTTTATTGCCGGCAAGACAGGTGAAGCGCGGTGGTTTTTACGCTACCTTAATTATACGTGAGTTCGGTATAAGAGAATGTTATAGTATTCTTACTTCAAGCGGTCAGTTG
>URUK01000045.1 GCA_900551055.1 uncultured Prevotella sp.
CTTTAACTCCTTAGCGACCGCAGGGAGCGAGAGTTCCCTTGAGCGAAGCGAAAAACTACTTTAACTCCTTTAACTACCGAAAATGCCATCTTTGACTTCTTTAAAAATGTCAGGAGCCGCGGTCACGACTGACGGCGGCTCCTTTCTTCACGTTAGTATGTTATGAAAATTTGAGAGAATTGAAGCTTCACAGCTTCGTCGTTTTTGTTTTATTAAACACTGTTTTATAGAGAAAGCATAGAAAATTGTCCTACTTCAGTATGTTGGCAGTTGCAGGGGCTTGCTTCAGCGAGTCCACTTTGGCGGAGTCGCCCATGGCTACTGACGGTCCCTCGTGCGCCTGCTGGTATGCCGGAACGTTTGCAGTGGGCTTCACGTCGCCCGTGAAAGCCACCTGTGCCGCGTTGCCGAGCGTCAGGATGATGGCCACCATTGCGGCGGCCTTGAACAGCGGCATGAGCCTTTGGCGGAAGCTTATCGTGCGTGCGCGGAGCATTCCCGGCTCGTCGATGATTGCCTCCATGCGTGCGTCGAAGTCGTCGCCGAGCGTGTCGGCGGCCTTTTGCGCCTCGCCGTAGCAGAACAAGTCTTTGTATTGTGCGAGGTTTGCCGGCACTTCCTTTTGGCTGAAGAACGTGCGCAGTATCTGCTCTTCTTCGAGCGTAGTGTCGCAGTTCCAATAGCGTTCGAGCAACTGTTCTATATACTTATAGTCCATATCCTTCGATTTTGTTGTACTTTTGCTTCACCGTCTGGCGTGCGCGGAAGATGTTGATTTTCACCTGTTCCTCGGTTATTCCGAGCACTTGGGCTATCTCCCTGTAGCTTTTTCCCTCGAAGTCGCGCAGCTGCATGCAGCTTCTTTGTTTCTCGGGAAGCGAGTTGACGATGAGTTTTACTTGTTCAACCCTGTCCCTTTGCGCCATCCTTTCGTATGGATTGTCCACAGGGTCGGCCGCCTGCGCTTCATCTTCGCCGAGCGGCTGGTTGTCTCCGCCTGCCTTTTTCATCCTGTCCAATGACAGGTTGCGGCATATCGTGAGGCTGAAAGCTTCGATGGATTCGATGTCCTGCAAGTCGTCGCGCCTGTTCCAGACTTTCAGCAGCGTGTCCTGCACTATGTCTTCGGCCTCCTCGCGGTTGAGCGTTATCCTCAATGCAAGGCGGTAGAGCACGTTTTTTAGCGGCAACACGTCGTTGCGAAAACTGATATTTTCCATCTGCTCTCTAATTGAATGACGATTAACTGTGACGAAAGTTACAGAAAACTTGCGGTTATTTTTATATTTAACGGTTTTTAAGAGATTGTAGGCTGTAGGAGGAATAGGACTGATTGGGCTGACGGGACGGATGCGGTTGGTAAGTGGCTGATAATCAAGCGTGTTGCAAAAGGTCGTCTTTTAGGCTGTAAAAGGTGGCCTTTTAGTGTGCAAAAGATGGCCTTTTGGACGGCAAAAGGCGGCCTTTTATTGCAAGCCCCTCCCTGACCCTCCCGAGAGAGGGAATGTTGACAGGGACTAATAGCAAAGGTAATGACTTTAACTCCTGAAAGAAACATCCTTAGTCAGGGCATTACCATCGTTCCGTGGCGGCCGTCGATGGCCGTTGATAGCGTGATGTTGACGCGGCTTACGCCTGCGTCTATCGCGCTGAAGGCGTTTTCCAGCTTGGGCAGCATGCCGCCCGTCACAGTGCCGTCAGCCTTGAGCCGCTTGAAGTCTTGGCGCGTTATTACGGGTATTAGGGTGCTGTCGTCGTCGGGGTCGGCCATCACGCCCGGCTTCTCGAAGCAGTACATCAGCGTCACGTCGTACCGTTCAGCCAGCGCCTTTGCCGTTTCGGCGGCTATGGTGTCGGCGTTGGTGTTTAGCATCTGTCCGTGTCCGTCGTGCGTGAGAGGCGCCATCACGGGCGTAAATCCGCCCTCAATCAGGCTTGAAAGGCGGCTGCCGTCAACGCGGTCAACGTCGCCCACAAAGCCGTAGTCAACGTCCTTTACCGGCCGTTTGTGCGAGAGTATCACGCCGCCGTCGGCTCCCGTCAGTCCGATTGAGTTTATGCCGCGTGCCTGCAAGCGCGCCACGATGTCCTTGTTGACCAATCCGCCGTAAACCATCGTGACGACTTCAAGCATCGCTCCGTCGGTTACGCGCCGTCCGTCTACCATCCGGCTTTCCACGCCGAGGCGCGAGGCTATGGCCGTTGCACGCCGTCCGCCGCCGTGAACGAGCACCTTTCGCCCGTCGATGGCCACGAAGGCGGATAGCAGGCTGTCAAGCCGTGCGCTGTCTTCAACCACCGCGCCGCCCACTTTGACTATGGTAAGGGGAAGTTTCATGTTTCTTTTTGTTTGAAAGGAGTTAAGGAGTTATGAAGTCAAGGAGTTAAGATAATAGCTTTGCACGGCAAGATTTGTGGAACTTGAAGCAGCCGTTGTAAATGTGGATGCGCCGTACAAAGCTATTGTCTTAACTCCTTGACTTCATAACTCCTTAACTCCCAAATGATGATTTATTCCAAATAAGTATATCCGTAAAGCCCGGAGCGGTAGTTGGAAAGGAACTCCTTGCCGTCTTCAAGCGATATCTTGCCTTCCTTGACGCTCTTTGCCACCCATACTTCGAGCTGGCGCACGAGCTTCTTCGGGTTGTACTGTACGTACTCCAAGACTTCTTCCACCGTCTCGCCGTCGAATATCTGGTCGATGTGGTACTTGCCGTCCTTCACCGTTATGTGCGCCGCGTTGGTGTCGCCGAACAGGTTGTGCATGTCGCCGAGTATCTCCTGGTAGGCTCCCACGAGGAACACGCCGAGGTAGTAAGGCTCGTTCTTGCGCAGCGTATGCACCGGAAGTATGTTGGATATGGTGCGGTTGGTCACGAAGTTGGCTATCTTTCCGTCGCTGTCGCACGTGATGTCCTGCAGCGTCGCGCTGCGTGTCGGACGCTCGTTGAGCCTCTGCAATGGCACAATCGGGAATATCTGGTCAATCGACCAGGCGTCGGGAAGCGACTGGAAAAGCGAGAAGTTGCAGAAGTATTTGTCAGCCAACAGCTTGTCGAGTCCCTTCAGTTCTTCCGGGATATGCTTCAGCCGCTTTGCCAGTGAGTTTATTTCGCGGCACACGCTCCAGTACATCCGCTCTATCTCGGCGCGTGTCTTGAGGTCAACCATGCCGTGTTCGAACAGGTCGAGGGCGTCTTCGCGTATCTGCTCGGCGTCGTGCCAGTCCTCCAGCATGGTGCGCGGATTAAGGTTGTCCCAGATGTCATATAGGTCTTTCACAAGCTTGTGCGAGCTTTCCGTAGGCTCATATTCCTCGTCCATTTCGGGCAGTGACGCCGTTTCGAGCACGTCGATGACAAGCACCGAGTGGTGGGCGGAAAGCGAGCGGCCGCTCTCCGTGATGAGGTTCGGGTGCGGAACGCCGTAATGGTCGGCCGCTTCCACGAAGGTGTAGATGCAGTCGTTTACGTATTCCTGGATTGAATAGTTAACCGAACTCTCGCTGTTGGGCGAGCGGGTGCCGTCGTAATCTACGCCGAGACCGCCTCCGCAGTCAACGAAGTCAACGTTGTAGCCCATCTTGTGCAGCTGCACGTAGAACTGCGACGCTTCCTTCAGAGCCGTCTGTATGCGGCGTATCTTGGTTATCTGGCTGCCTATGTGGAAGTGTATCAGGCGCAGGCAGTCCTTCATGTCCTTCTTTTCGAGTATTTCAAGTGCCGACAGCAGCTCGGAACTTGTCAGTCCGAACTTGCTCGCGTCGCCGCCGCTTTCCTCCCATTTGCCGCTGCCCGACGATGCCAGCTTTATCCTTATGCCGAGGTTGGGCCTGACGTTGAACTTTTTGGCGGCGCGGCTTATGATGTCGAGCTCGTTCAGTTTCTCCACCACAATGAAGATTCTCTTGCCCATTTTCTGCGCGAGCAGTGCCAGCTCTATGTAGCTCTGGTCCTTGTATCCGTTGCAGATTATGAGCGAGTCGCTTTGGCACTGCACGGCAAGCACGGCGTAAAGCTCGGGTTTCGAGCCGGCTTCGAGGCCGAGGTTGAACTTCCGTCCGTGGCCGATTATTTCCTCGACTACGGGCTGCATCTGGTTGACCTTGATGGGATAGATGATGAAGTTCTCACCCTTGAAGCCGTATTCCTCTGACGCTTTCTTGAAGCAGCTCCATGTCTTCTCAATCCTGTTGTCGAGGATGTCGGGAAAACGCAGCAGCACCGGCGGTGTCACGTCGCGCAGGGCGAGTTCGTCCATAACGTCGTGCAGGTCAATCTGCGTGTCGTCCTTGCATGGAGTGACATACATGTCGCCGTTTTCGTTGATGCCGAAATAGGATGTTCCCCATCCGCTGATGTTGTAAAGCTCGTTAGAGTCTTCAATAGTCCATTTCTTCATTTGGGCGTGGTGGTTTTATTGTTGTTAGCATTATTAGGGGGTCGGGCGTGACCGTGTGTAATCCGTTGTGTGCCAATGTGTTGCGCCGTTCCGTAGGGATGGCGTTGCAAAAGGCCGTCTTTTGGCCTGCGAAAGGCCACCTTTTAGCGGATGAAAGGCCGTCTTTCAGCGTGCCGTTTGCCGCCTTTTGCAAAGCGGGTGGCTGCCGCCTGCCGCGCCGTCGTCGGCCGTCCGGCTTCCGTGCAGCGTCCGCCGCGCTATATGCCAAGCATTTCGCGCAGCCTCTCCACCGACACTTTTATCTTCTCGTAGTTGTCGAGCAGGTTCACGTCGAGCGTGTGTTTCGCCTTTGCATAGTAGCCCTCGCGGCGTGCGAGCTGCCCGGTCACGAAGTCAAGCAGCTCGTCCTTGTCCTTGCCTTCAAGCAGGGGGCGGCGCGTCTTGCCCATCTTCAGGTGGGCGCAAAGCACTTCAGGCGAGGCTTTCAGGTAGACGGTGTCGCCCTGCGAGTTCATGTATTCCATGTTGTCGAAGAAGCACGGCGTGCCTCCTCCGCAGCTCAGCACAACGTCCTCGAACTCCGCCGCCTCGTGCAGCAGCCTGCGTTCTATCTCCCTGAAGCCGTCTTCGCCACGCTCGGCGAAGAGCTGCGGCACCGTCTTGCGCATGCGTCCCTCTATGTACCAGTCAAGGTCGTAGAACTGCATTCCCAGCTCTTTGGCCAGCGCCTTGCCTACGGTGGTCTTTCCGGCACCCATGTATCCTACGATGATTATGCGCCTCACCGTTTATTTCTTCTTGGAGTTGTTGATTACGTCCATGCACTCTTCAAGGGTAAGCTCTGCCGCGCGGTCGTGCATTGCCTTGGGCAGGCGGTAGTTCTTGCCGTCGAACGAGAGGTAAGGGCCGTAGCGTCCGTTCATCACTTCGAGCTTCGGCTCGTCGTCGAACGCCTTAATGTGGCGCTGCGTTTCCTGCTGACGCTTCTTCTGTATCAGTTCTATGGCCGCGTCGAGGGTGAGCGTCATGGGGTTCTCTCCTTTCGGTATGGAGACGTATTTCCTGTCGTGCATCACGTAAGGGCCGAAGCGTCCGGCGCCGATTACTACGGGGCTGCCCTCGAACTCGCCTACGGTACGCGGCAGGCGGAACAGCTCAAGCGCCTCGTCGAGCGTTATTGTTTCAAGGCTCTTGTCGGCTGGCATCTGGGCGAAGCGCGGCTTCTCCTTGTCTTCCGCCTTGCCGATTTGCACCACCGGGCCGAACCTTCCTATCTTGACGAACACCGGCTTGCCCGTGCTTGGGTCCTTGCCGAGTTCGCGTTCGCCGGCCTTGTGCTCCTCTCGCGCGTTCATTGTCTTTTCAACCGTCGGCTCGAACTTGCCGTAAAAGCTCTCAAGCATGTCGGTCCATTGCGCCTTTCCCTCGGCGATGGTGTCGAACTGGTGCTCCACTTTGGCCGTGAAGTTATAGTCCATGATGGCCGGAAAATACTTCATCAGGAAGTCGTTTACCACCGTTCCTATGTCGGTAGGCAACAGCTTGCCCTTCTCGCTGCCGGCCATTTCGCTCTTTGTAAGGTTTGTTATGCCGTTGTCGTTGAGCACGTCCACCGTGTATTGGCGCTCTTCGCCTTTCTTGTCGCCCTTCTGCACGTACTCGCGCTGCTGTATGGTGCTGATTGTCGGGGCGTAGGTTGACGGGCGTCCGATGCCCAGCTCCTCAAGTTTGCGCACGAGGCTGGCCTCGGTATATCTTACCGGGCCTTGGCTGAAGCGTTGCGTGGCCGTGACTTCCTCTCGCCTGAGCGCCTCTCCTTCGCTCATGGCGGGCAGCGTGTGGGACGCGTCGTCCTGTCCGTCAAGCTCGTCGTCGGACGATTCGCGGTACACTTTCAGGAAGCCGTCAAACTTCACCACCTCGCCGTTGGCTATGAACTTTTCCGTTGCGCCGGTCATGTTTATCGTCACGGTGGTCTTCTCGAGCAGCGCGTCGGCCATCTGGCTGGCCGCCGTGCGCTTCCATATAAGGTCGTACAGGCGTTTCTCCTGCTGTGTTCCGTCTATGGCGGTGTCGGCCATATACGTTGGGCGTATGGCCTCGTGGGCTTCCTGCGCGCCCTTGGAGTGCGTCTGGTACTGGCGCGGACGGCTGTATTCCGCTCCCCAGTGCTTGGTTATTTCCTCCTTGCTTGAGTTGATGCAGAGCGACGACAGGTTGACGGAGTCGGTACGCATGTAGGTTATGCGTCCGTTCTCGTACAGGTGCTGTGCCACCATCATGGTCTGCGACACTGTGAAACCGAGCTTCCTTGCGGCTTCCTGTTGCAGGGTGGAGGTGGTGAACGGCGGCGCGGGTGTGCGCTTCATGGGCTTCTTCACGATGGCCGCCACCGAGAATTCGGCCGTCTTGCACTTGTCCAAAAAGGCCAGAACCTCGTCGTGGGTGGTGAACCTTTTGTCAAGCTCCGCCTTCACTTCGGCGGTCTGCCCGTCGTCGGTGGGCACGGTGAACACGGCGTTCACGCGGTAGTAAGTCTCGCTCTTGAACGCCTGTATTTCCCTTTCGCGCTCTACGATTAGCCTCACGGCGACGCTCTGCACGCGGCCTGCCGAGAGTGCCGGCTTGACCTTGCGCCACAGCACGGGCGACAGCTTGAAGCCTACAAGGCGGTCAAGCACGCGGCGCGCCTGCTGCGCGTTGACAAGGTTCATGTCAAGATGCCGTGGGTGCTTGATGGCCTCCAGTATGGCAGGCTTCGTTATTTCATGGAACACAATGCGGTTGGTCTTTTCCTCGTCGAGGCCCAATACCTCGCACAAGTGCCACGATATGGCTTCTCCCTCGCGGTCTTCATCGCTTGCGAGCCACACCTTTTCGGAGTTCATCGCATTGTTTTTAAGCTCGGTGACGAGCTTTTTCTTCTCTTCGGGTATTTCGTAGTCGGGCGTGAAAGTGTCGGTGTCGATGCTAAGCTCTTTTTTCTTCAGGTCGCGTATGTGGCCGTAGCTTGACATCACCTTGAAGTCCTTGCCCAAGAACTTCTCTATCGTCTTGGCCTTGGCGGGGCTTTCGACTATTACCAAATTCTTCTGCATGGCGTCATGTTGGGTTTCTAATCAGGGCGCAAAAGTAAGCAAAACTTTCGCCATGCACCTTATATAATATTGTGAAATTGCCGTTTTTTAAATAATATTAAGAACCTCCGTGTAAACGGCTCATTGTCAGAGGGTTTGCAAAAGGTGGCCTTTTAGCTTGCGAAAGGCCACCTTTTACACGATGAAAGGTGGCCTTTTGCACGCCGATTTGCCATGTTTTAAATTGAGAGTTGATAATTGGGAATGGATAATTATGATTTGCCTTGCTAATGGATAGCCTCAAAGGTAATCATAATTCTCAATTTCCAATTCTCCGTTCTCAATTAAACAAAGTCGTTTCCGCCTGCTGTATGGTGTCCGTCCGGCGGTAAATGCAGTAGAGGTCGGCTTGCTTTCCGTCCGTGCCCGCTTCCCTTGTCTGCACCGTGTGCATCTCGTCCGCCGTCAGACTGATTATGCGGAACGTCGTGCCGCCCTGCGTCTCAACAAACCTTCCGTTGGCGTTGAATGTGTATTTGTAACCCTTCCGCGTGTCGGTTGACGGGTTGCCGCCGCGTGTTGTCTCGTAAATTGAGTCGGCGGTGATTTCATAGTCGACGGGCTTCAGCTCCGTGTCGGATGCGAAGAAGTCGGCTGCGCAATAGCGGTTGCCTACGAACATGGCGTGCGCCTCTGTGCATTGCCATGCCTGGTTGACGGCAAAATCTGTGAAATCGGCCTCTGTCACGGCTGTCTGTTCGGGCATTTCGGGGTAGTCTTTGTTGATGGTGCTGAGGTTGTACGGGTAGTTTTGCTTGAGCGAAGCCTGCTCGTAGTCGGTCATGGCGCGGTAAACGGCGTACACGTAGATGTCTTCACCGTCGGCCTTTGTCGCCTGATGCTTGATTATGCAGAGCCTGTCAGCGCTGACGCTGACGACCGTGAACACGTCGTTTGCGCCCGACATTACTTGGTTCTTGCCCTCGGCGAAGGTGTATTTTACCGTCCTGTAACACTTCATCGGGTACGAGTCGATGTACATGTAGGTGGTTATTTCGCCGCCGCTGAAGCTGTATTGCTCCGGCGCTCCGCCTATCAGGCCGCTCCAGTAGTCGGATTTCATCATTGTGCCGTCGCCCTTTATCTCGTGGCTTTCTATGTATTTCCACGCCTTGCCGTCAACAAGGCGCGTGAAGTCGGCCTCTGAAACAAGCTGGACTGACGGCACGACAAGCTCTCCGTCTTCGTCGCACGACGTGAAGGAAATGACTGAAAGGAATAAAAACAAAACCGGAACAAAATGAAAGTGTTTCATGGTTAACTGGTTTTGGTACACGATGGCAAATATAACGAAATTCCGGTCATGTTGTATGAAAAACGGAAAGAAAACGCTAAAAAACGTCTCCTTTCCGTCATTTTTCTTCTATTCCGGCCGTGAAAAGCGTCAGTTCTCTATCTTCAGGAACAGGTCTTTCAGGTTGAGCGTGGCCTTCCGGCAGCCTTGTATGATGTCAAGTCCGGCGTTGCCGTCGTCAGGCGACAGGGTGTGGTTTGGCTCGAAGTCGACGCAAGCCTTGTCAAGGCGGACGTCGGCGCCGCCCGTCCGCACGGTGAGCGGCGGCAGGAGGACGAGCGTCTTCATGCCGACTTTGCCGATGCCGCCGCTAAGGCGCGTCGTGCGCGTGCCTGCCTTGTCGATGTATTGCTTGTGGCGGGCGTAGTAAGAGGCGGAGAACGTCGTGGTGTGGTTGCCCGTGTCGAACATCATCTTCAGCCGCTCGTCGCCCGCGTAAGCCTCCAAACGCAGTCCGTTGTCTTCCGTAAGGTATATGTTGTGGCCCGTTTCGGGCAGCGGCGTGGGACTTGCCGGAAACACAATCCTGCCCTCTTGCGGATAGAATTGCACCTCGCCACACAGCTTCATGAAGTCAAGTCCGATGACGAAGTCGCCCGTCAGCAGGGAGTCCATTACCATATTGTCGTCCACACACACCACTTCGGCGTTGCGGAAGACAATCTCTCCCACCCTGATGCTGTCTATAACGCCGAAGAAACCGTGCGCCCGGCCAGCCCCGTTGACGTCGATAGTGTCGGGCAGCAGCCGTGCGCCTACCTTCCGAGCGTAGTCAAGGGAGCAGAAAGTGGTGGGGCTTCCCGTGTCGAGCACCGCCTGGCAGCCACGCCCGTTGACGCTCGCCGGTATGCAGAGCGTATAGCCGCGTTTGGCCGTGTCGCCCAAAGCGCTGAGGTCAACCTCGCGGAACTCGGCCTCAACGGCCACGTCGCACGCCGGACGTTCAAGCGTAGAGGGTGGCAGCTTGCTGCGGATGCCATACAAACGGAGTGCGGCCTCGGGCTGGCTCAGGTCTGCTTGGTCGGTCTGCGCCTTCACTTGGCTGACGAAGTTGCCTACTATTTCGGCGGCCTTGGCGTAGCGTTGGCGCCTCGCTTCGGTCTGGGCCTGTATCAAAACCATGTTTTTAGTGTTGTCGAAGCCTATCTCCTGCTGGTGGTTTGCAATCAAGTCGTCGATTGCTTTGACCGCTTCGTCGTCGCGGCCGAAGTACACTGCGGCCAGCGCCTCGGCCATTACGCGCAGGAACGGAACATGGACGGAATCCCGAAGTGCAGGGTATTCGCGTTCAAGGGCGAACCAGTCAGACGTGTTGAGCAGTTGCCCTACACGCTCGTCGGCGCTCTGCGCCCGCGCCACTGACAGGCAAAGGCACAATGAAAGGAAAAGGATTAGTCGCTTCATAACGATGTTTTTATAAGAAAGTCAGCATAAACAAAAAAGTCAAGAGCCAAGAAACGCACGTTTTCTTAACTCTTAACCCTTAATTCTTAATTATTTTCAGAAGCTCCTGAGCCATGCTTTCAGGTCGAGCTGCATCTCGTTGTGATACTTGAACGAGTCGCGGTTGCCCCATCCGTGGCCGCCCGAAGGATAGACATGGAGCGTGGCCGGCACGTCGTGGCGGTAGAGTTCGATGTAGTAGTTCACGCCGTTGGCGGGCAAAACGCCGTCGTCGTCGTCGCTAAGAGCAATGAAGGCGCGCGGCGTTACGCGTGTGACTTTCAGGTCGCTGCTGTACTCCTGTTCCACCTTTTTCTTCGGTTTTGTGCCTAACAGGCTGTCGTGTGAACCTTTGTGGGTGATGTCCGGCATCATTGTTATTACGGGGTAGAAAAGTATCTGGAAGTTCGGTGCGGCGTCGCCGATGGCGTGTGTGGCTATGGTCGATGCCAGATGGCCTCCGGCCGACGACCCCATTATGCCCACGTCGTCGGGGTTTATGTTCCAGTTCTGCGCGTTGCGGCGCACCAAGCGCATGGCTTCCTCGGCGTCGCCGATGGGTACTTCGCGGTCGCCGTGCGGCAAGCGGTACTTCAATACGATTGCGGCTATGCCCATGTTGTTGAAGAACGGTGTCCAGTCGTGCCCTTCGTGGCCGATGGCAAGGTGCGAATATCCGCCTCCGGGACATATTACCACGGCGCGGCCTGTGGCCTCTTCCTTTTTCGGCAGGTAGACCCAGACCTTCGCGGTGTCGGCCTTGTCGGTGCTGCTGACGGGCGCTCCCTGCGGCCATAAGTACGTTTCAAACTTCTGTTGGGCGCATGCCGGGAGGCAACACAATGCCAACAGCGTGGCAAAAACAGTCTTCGTTACTTTCATTTTTGTATCTTTGATAGTATGATTTTGTCTCAATAATCGGCAAAAGCCTGTCTTATTGTGATTTATTAAATGTTTATTTTGCAAATATATACAATTTTTCCGTAATATTGCAAACCGTTTGATTATTATAACAATCTATAAATCTAACACATCATGCGTAAACGTATTTTAATGCTTTCGGTGCTTGCCGTCTCGCTGTCAGGTGTGCAGGCCAAGGTCAAGTTGCCTCATGTCATCGGCGACAACATGGTTATACAGCAGAACACGGACGTGAGCCTGTGGGGCACGGCGCGTCCTGGCGCTACGGTTGACGTGGCCGTTTCGTGGAGCGGAGAGGGCTACAAGGCCGAAGCCGACGGGCAGGGCAAGTGGCGGCTCATGGTGAAGTCGCCAAAGGCCGACGGCCGGCGGCTGTCGATAAGTTTTGATGACGGCGACGGGGCGGTGAGCGTCAACAACGTGCTTGCAGGCGAAGTGTGGGTCTGCGCAGGGCAGAGCAACATGGAGATGCCCATAAAAGGCTTTGACAACTGCCCCACGGAGGGCTACTTGGACGTGGTGACCGGCGCGAGGGCCGACTCTTTGATACACTTCGTGAAGATACCGAGCAGGATGAGCATGACGCCGCTTGAGGACACCGACTGCGAGTGGAAGCAGTGCAGCCCGGAGACTGTTGGCGAGGCGAGCGCGGCCGGATACTTCTTCGCAAAGACCGTTACGCAGGCCACGGGAGTGCCGGTTGGCCTGGTGATGGCCAACAAAGGCGGCACTAGGGTAGAGAGCTGGCTGTCGAGGGAGAACCTTGAGAAGTATACCAAGGAAGACCTTGACTCGGCGGCGATGGTAAAGAACTTCCAGTGGGACTTCAAACGGCCCATGCTTTGGGGCTACGGCACGTTCTCGCCGATAGAGAAATACACCGTGAAAGGAATCCTTTTCTATCAGGGATGTTCGAACGTAGGCAATCCCGGCAACATGTATTCAGACCTTCTCGCGGTGCTTGCGAAGCAGTGGCGCGCGGCGTTCGGACTGGGCGACATTCCTTTCTACATCGTCGAGATAACGCCTTTCAACCACGGAGGGCCTGACGGAACGGCGGCGGCATACCTGCGCGAGCAGCAGCAGCGTGCGTCGAAAATCATTCCGAACAGCGGTTTTGTGTGTACGAACGACTGCGTGTATCCTTGGGAACTCAACCAAATCCATCCGGCGAAGAAGCGTCCCGTGGGCGAGAGGCTGGCTTACCAGGCGCTCAACAAGACGTATGGCTTGAAGTCGGTATGGTGTGAAAGCCCCACGTTCAAGTCGCTGACGGTCAGCAACGACACGTGTTATGTCAAGTTCGACAACACCTACGGCGGAATGAACCGCATGGAAGGGATAGAAGGTTTTGAAGTAGCGGGGGCCGACAAGGTGTTCCATAAGGCCAAGGCAAAGTACTCGTTTGACAAGGGTGTGATACTGACTTGCCCCGAAGTGAAGGCTCCAGTGGCCGTAAGATACTGCTTCAGGAACTTCCAGATAGGCAATTTCGGCAACATGGCCGGCCTTCCTTTGGTGCCGTTCCGCACTGACGAATGGAACAACTAAATTAAGAATTAAGAGCTTGTTGAATTAAGAATTAAGAGTTAAGAATTAAGAAAATATGACTTGCAGATAGCCTATAAGAGTATTTTTCTTAATTCTTAACTCTTAATTCTTAATTCAACAAGCTCTTAATCCTTAACTCTTAATTCAATAAGTTCTTAATTTTTGATTGGCATGGATTTGCTTGAAAAGTTTGAATATTGCCCCGTATGCGGCAGCAGGCACTTTGTGGAGAACTCGCAGAAAAGCAAGAAATGCGGCAGCTGCGGCTTCGAGTTGTTTATGAACCCGGCAGCATCCGTGGTGGCGCTGATAACCGACGCAGAGGGGAGGGTGCTTGTAGAGCGGCGCAAACTGGAGCCTGCAAAGGGCACGCTCGACCTTCCCGGCGGTTTCGCCGACGTGGGGGAGACTGTTGAAGAGGCCGTTGTGCGCGAGGTGATGGAGGAGACCGGCCTTGCCGTCAAGGCCGCACGCTACCTGTTCAGCCTGCCGAACGTCTACCGGTACTCCGGCCTTGACATCCACACGCTCGACATGTTCTTCGTCTGCGAGGCGGAAGACACGTCGCGGCTCGCCGCCGGCGACGATGCCGCCGAATGCCTGTGGATGGCTCCGGAGGACATACACACCGAGCAGTTCGGCCTCCGTTCAGTAAGGCACGGCCTGCAACGGTGGCTCGCCGAACGGCAGTCGGAAGGGTAGTTTGGCAACAGCTGTCCATCGTATGTTGACCCATTGCTAACTACTTGATTATCAGTGGGTTTGCAAAAGGCTACCTTTTAGCTTGTAAAAGGTGGCCTTTTAGCGTGCAATTGATGGCCTTTTGCCTCCCGATTTGCCGTGTTTTAAATTGAGGATGGAGAGTTGAGGGTGGAGAATTGTGATTACCTTTGTTGGCAGGCAGCCTTTAAAGTAATCACAATTCTCCACCCTCAACTCTCCATCCTCAATTAAAAGAAATGGAGGGAGCTTGATTTGCTATTGTCAGATGGTTTTTATTGGGCTTATCCGGCTTGTCAGCCATATTGCTCTTATAGGCCGGATGGGGCTAATATGGCTGATAAGCCGGATAGGCTTTGCCTGCAAATTTACAGGCAAAGCAGGTCAAGCGCCCTCCCTCGGGAGGGTTGGGGAGGGGCTGTTTTTTACTTCTTCTTGAACTCCAGGCTGCCGGGCAGCTTCTGCCACTTGCCGTTTACGGCGAACTTCAGCGTGCTGCCGTCCTTCTTCTTGTACGAGTACGTGCCGTCTTTTTCAACCTTCAGCATGGCTATGAAGTCCTCGCTGCCATAGTCGTTGGCTACCTCTATCTCGGCGGTACGTTCGTCGATGAGCCTTGACGAGACAATCATCCACATGCTGCGGCTCTGTGTGGAGCCGAAATATCCGTCCATTTCGCCGAGCACATCCTGCCCGGGCACAGTGATGTCCTTGTCATACAAGTCCATCTTGATGTAAATCTTGTACTCCTCGTTGTGTATGGTCGTGTCGAAAGGGCGCGCCTCCTGCGCCGCGACTTGCAGCGCGGCAACGGCCATGAAGAGCGTAAAAAAGGCTTTTTTCATGATAATCCGTGTTGTTTCTGCAAATATAGTCCCTTTGCGCGGATTATCAAGAGCCGGGCGTGCAAAGTTTTCTTAATTCGCCGCAACAGGCCGTCCGCCAGCACATGGGCGTAATGCCTACTCCTGTCCTTACTCCTTCCCTCCTCCTCTCCTTACTACTTACTCCTCCTCTCCTTACTACTTACTCCTCCTCTCCTTACTACTTACTCCTCCTCTCCTTACTCCTTCTCTCCTTAATTAAATAAAATCATCACTTTTGTGGGGAAAAGTGGTGCGTTGTGGGGAAAAATACTTATCTTTGCCGAATAAACAGTTTGCTGTGCAAAAATGCGTTTCCTCGGCAACATAGAAGCTAAAATCGACTCAAAAGGGCGTGTGTTCCTTCCGGCATCGTTCCGTAAAGAGCTGCAAGCCGCAGGCGAAGAGAGCCTTGTGGTGCGCAAGGACGTGTTCCAGCCGTGCCTTGTGCTCTATCCCGAAAGCGTATGGAACAGGCAGATGGACACGCTGCGCTCTCGCCTGAACCGCTGGAACCCCATGCACCAGAACGTGTTTCGCCAGTTCGTCGCAGATGCGGAGACCGTCACGCTGGACGCCAACGGGCGCTTCATGCTTGGCCGGCAGCACGTCAAGATGGCCGGAGCCGCGCAGACGGTGAGGTTCATCGGCATGGACGACGTAATAGAAATATGGGGCGCAGAGCAGTCCGCCGCTCCGTTCATGGGGCAGGAAGAGTTCGGCAAAGCCCTCGAAAGCATAATGAAGCACGGCGGAGACGGCGCGCAGGCGGACAGCTGCGCCGCGCCGTCAGGCAACCAATGACACGACAATGGCTACAGTAGCAGAGACATACCACGTACCGGTGCTTCTGAAGGAAAGCGTCGACGGGCTTGACATCAAGCCCGGAGGAGTGTACGTGGACGTGACCTTCGGCGGCGGAGGACACAGCCGCGAAATCCTCGCGAGGTTGGGAGACGGGGGCCGCCTGTTCGGTTTCGACCAGGACGCCGACGCCGAGGCGAACGTTCCCGGCGATGCGCGCTTCACCTTCGTGAGGAGCAACTTCAGGTATCTGGCAAACTGGATGAGATACTACGGCGTTGAACAGATAGACGGACTGATAGCCGACCTCGGCGTGTCGAGCCACCACTTCGACGACGCGGAGCGCGGTTTCTCGTTCCGCTTCGACGCTCCTTTGGACATGCGCATGAACAAACGCGACGGCCGCACGGCGGCCGACGTAGTCAACAAATGCCCCGAAGAGCAGCTGGCAAACATCTTCTACATGTTCGGCGAACTTAAAAACTCGCGCCGCCTGGCATCGGCGATAGTCAAGGCGAGGGCCGCCAAGCCGCTCGCCACTACGCAGGACTTGGCCGAAGCGGCGTCGGCAGTGTTCAGGAAGGAACGTGAAAAGAAGGAAATGGCAAAGGTGTTCCAGGCTCTCAGGATATGCGTCAACAACGAGCTTGGCGCACTTTCCGGCATGTTGGCGGCCTGTACGCGGCTGATAAGGCCTGGCGGCAGGCTGTCGGTGATAACATACCACAGTCTTGAAGACCGCATGGTAAAGAACTTCATACGTACAGGCAACGGCGAGGGTACGGCCGAACAGGACTTCTTCGGCCGCACGGCAACGCCCTTCAAGGCGGTGAACAACAAGGTGATAACGCCAAGCGACGGCGAGATTGAGGCCAACCCGAGGAGCCGCAGCGCGAAACTAAGGGTGGCGGAGAGGACGGACAACTGACAAATGGACGGCAACGACGACATAAAGCAGGGACGGAAGCAGGCGGCTGAAGCCGCTGACGGAGGGGAGAAAAAGCCCGTACAGCTGACCGATGCGATAAGGGAGCAGGCGCGTGAGGAGGACGCTCCGCCTGCCGCCAGCTATACCCTGCGCAAAATTCTGGGCGGCGACTTCCTCACGGCGGACGTCATGAGGAAGCAAATCGGCGTCATAATACTCGTCGCTTTCATGACGATGATATATGTTTCGAACAGGTACAGCTGCCAGCAAGACCTCATAGAGATTAACGATTTGCGGCAAGAACTGAAGGACGCGAAGTACAAGGCTCTGGCAAGTTCGAGCGAACTGACCGAGATTTGCCGCGAAAGCAACGTGCTGGATATGTTGAGGAACAACGAGGACAGCGTGCTTCACATATCCAACCAGCCGCCTTACATCATAACAGTGCCGGAAAATGAGTAGCTTGTTTGACAGGAAGAAAATAATAAAGAGATACAAGGTGGTGGCCTACGCGATGCTGGCCGTCGGCCTGTTCATCATCTTCAGGGTGGTGTACATATCCACCGTGAAGCGCGAATACTGGATGGAGGTGGCTTCGAGGCTTACCCGTGACAGCGTTGACGTCAAGCCCGTGCGCGGCAATATATTGAGCTGTGACGGGCGGCTGATGGCCGGTTCGCTGCCGGAATTCCGCCTTTTCATGGACTTCAAGGCCGGAGGCGACGACAACAGGGAACGAGACTCGCTTTGGGAAGTCAGCGTTGACAGCATCTGCGAAGGCCTGCATGAAATCTTCCCGGCAAAGACCGCCGCTGACTTCAAGAAACATCTCGAGGAAGGACGTGCCAAGGGAAGCCGCCACTGGCCTGTATGGCGCAAGAGGGTGAGCTACAACACCTTTTCCGAAGTGAAGAAGTTGCCGGTGTTCCGCTTGTCGGCCAACAAGGGAGGGTTCCATTATGAGAAGTTCAACGCACGCCAACGGCCGTTCGGCTCGCTGGCAAAGCGCACAATCGGAGACCTTTTCGGGGCGAAGGATACGGCCCAGTTCGGACTTGAGCTGGCCTATGACTCAATCCTGAGGGGCAAGATGGGCAAGATAAGCCGCCAGAAGGTGCGCAGCGAATTCCTTGACATTACCATACAAGACCCTGTCAACGGGGCCGACATCGTAACCACGATAGACGTCAACATACAGGACTTGGCCGAGCGTTCGCTTGTTGACGAGCTTAAGCTTATCAACGGGAACGTGGGCGTTGCGGTAGTGATGGAGGTGAAAACGGGTGACATCAAGGCCATAGTGAACATGACGAAATGCGCCGACGGGGAGTATTATGAAATAAAGAACAGCGCCGTTTCCGACCTGCTTGAACCAGGTTCGGTGTTCAAGACGGCATCACTCATGGTGGCGTTGGACGACGGTGTGGTTGACACAACATACACAGTTGACACCGGAAGCGGCATCTGGGACATGTACGGAGCCAAGATGCGCGACCACAACT
>URUK01000046.1 GCA_900551055.1 uncultured Prevotella sp.
CTTCAGACACGTGCAAAGGGTTTAGGTATTACAACTATTTCTCTAACAGATTTTTTAAGACAGCTAAGATGAAATAGCGATATGAGATATATTATACGAGCTGAATAATTAAAATCACACCATTAGAAAGTATCTTAATTTTTCTAATTAAAAAATTTTTATACGCACTGAGATTTATTTCTTGGTGCGTTTTTATTTTCAGACTACTTCATAAGAACTTCCAACGCTATAGTAAGAAGTCATCCAAAGCGATAAAACGCACATCACAACCCTTCAAAACCTAATCAGTGAATAAGACATAAAGTGTCTGAAAGTGAAAAAACGCGCTTGAAGAAGTCTTAAAGCCTGATTAGTGAGATAAGATAAAAATTCAAGTTTTATGATAATAAAATATTTAAACAAATTATTCTCTGATGAAGTGCAGTATTCAGGGGACCGTCAGGATTGTGTTTCTCCAGATGTAATCACAAACAAAGAAAACACAGTAATAGTGCCGGACAAATTCAAGAGGGATATAGAAGCACTTGAAACTTACATCGGCAGAAAACTTGAAAGTGGACTCTGCATTAAGGTTGACTTGTCCGAGCTTCTTACCGTAATACCGAGAGCAAGGAAAAGAACAGATGCTTATAAGACATTAGTAAAGTACCTTAAGGACGAGTTCGACATAACATTAACAATTAACTCAAAAAAGCAGAAAGGGGATATTCATGAAAAATGAAAAGGCAGGAAACGGTGTAAGAGCCTGTAAACATTTTTTCGCATCAACTAAACTCCTCGAATACGGTTTATTAGTGGAGAAAGAGTTTATCGACCATGAAAACGGGAACAGTCTAACAAGGCTTGGTTTCTATAATCACGAAAGCAAGAATATTGGTTCAATTGAGTGCCAAGTCCCTTTACTATGGATATGCAAAATAGTAACTAACAATGAATTACAAACAAATAAAAATCCAAGAATAATATGATGAAAATAAAAAGACAGAACGACAACAAAGCAAGAGTCATAATGAGCAATGGTGACATAATGGAAGTAAAGTACAAGTCGGAGTTGCTGGACAGGATAAGGGAGGACCTCATTGCCATTGAAAACGAATCGTCGGACTGTGACTCGGAATCTTTCACCGAGGATGACGTTTGGTCGCTTTATGAGTTCCTTTTAATGAGGCACAAGGACGACTGGGTGGTGATTGACGATATGAAGGATGACGACGAAGAAGTGGACTCAGACACAGAGGATTCCTATTATGAAGAAGAGTATTTTTATGAGGAGGAACATACTGTCAATGATGAATATGAAGATAAAACTGACTTGTGAATATGAAGAAGCTGTTTAATATAAGTCCACTTTCTATTGGCGATGTATTTACGGTTGGCTTGAAAACCGGACTCTGCATTGAAACGACCTTGCAGGAAATACTTGGAACATGTCTGCGTGAGAGAAAACGTAGCGACGCTTACAAAGGACGGGTCGGATATTTAAAAAGGAGCTACGATATAACATTGATAATCAAATCACAAAAACAAGTAAAATATTATGAAAAAGATATTATTAGTAGGCAAGGTTCGTGAGATTGAACCTTCCACATTAATGAGTGTTCAACAGGAAATCCAGAATGTTTTTGACAGTGTTACTGAAGAGGAAGAGGAGCGCAGGGTTGTTTTCTCCGCTTGCAATCCGTCTGACAATGAATTCGAGTTTACATTCAACCGCACATCCTTGCAGAACTTGGTTGAGGAGGGTGAAATAAACTCCGCCGATGCCGATACCATAACAGGCACAGGACTAAATGGTTTCAGAATGCCGGAGCCATATCCAAAAGCACCGTTCGGAAGTTATTTCAATACCTTCATCGACATAGATGATTTTATTGAAAGCTACAAGAAGTCTGCAAGGAAGTTGGGTGCAAGCCGCATGAAGGACATCAAACTGGAGATAACCCCCGAGTATGTAAAGTTAAGGCTGGTATATTGACAAAATGTAAAAACGTAGTAAAAAGAATAACGTACCGTCAGGAGTTACCCTCTTGGCGGTTTTTATTTTCTCTTTCTTGAAAAATTACAAGTTGTTTTACAATAAAAATGTCGTTTTATTGCGCAAAATGACAAAAAGGGGAATTCTGAAGCCTCCAAATTCTTACCTGTGAATTTAAAAAAAGATATATTATGGAAGAATTAAATTTAAAAATTAAGAACAAGATGAAGACAATGCAACAAGTAACATTAACCCAGCGTATCAACTACACAAAGTTCCATCTTGGCTGTGCAACAGTTGACGATGTAGTGAAAATCATCAGGGAAGGGAACATCTTGATGAATGATTATAAATATGGTCAGTACACATTGAAACAAGCTGTAGAGTACATCAGGAGTTTGAACACCCATGCCGAACAGCAACAATGGAAAGAAAGACTGTTGCCTGCTGTGGCTTACAATGGTGTATTCTCAGAAGTGGAAGAATCTCATATTATGCAGTATTCCAACGTGACAGCTATGGACTTCGATGATATAGAAGGTTATAACGAAATGCAACATTTATGGCGCAGGCTTATAATAACTCCCTGCGTGTATTCAGTTTTCGTTACACCGAGCGGAGGGAGACTGAAAGCATTGGTTCTCCATGACAATACCAATCCGAACAATCACAGAGACTTGTATGAACAGCTATTGGCCAAATTCAATATTTCAAACCCTGACACAAGTTGTAGAGATTTGGCAAGGAGGAACTACCTTAGCTACGATCCGAACATATGGGTGAATCCTAATCCCGTGCCTTACCATTACGTACCTACAATAAAACCGATAATCCAAGTACAGCAAGTAAGGCAAGCACAACCTACAAACCATTATGCCAAAACAGGAAAGAAAATATCTGACAGGAGCATAATAAGCATAATGAACTCTGTCTGGAAAAGAAACCATCCCGAATATTGGCAGGAAGGACATAGGGCTTGCAGTATCTTCAAGTTGGCCTGTTGGTTGTGCAAGTGGAGAGTTGAAGAGGATTTGGCTTTGGAGTATTTTATCAAAGGCTGGGAAAGTAATACCATGACGGAAGATGAAATAATAGGCCACGTGACAAATGCCTATAAAACAGAGAAAGACAACTTCGGTACTGTTGATTTTACATTTTACAAATAACATGACAAAAAACATTGCAAAAGATGAAGTTCAAAGTAAACCGAAGGCAGGTATGTCATGTAATGGTAAAAAACAATAGGATAACCAACTCATGCGGCGTTGGCCTACATCTTACGAAAGAGAAAAGAAGTGCAGGATTTTTTCCATAAATTAGGGGTGATACTTATATATGCAGGATATTTGGAGATAAAAGGTTGCATACTGTTAACCATGAAGTAGCTTATGTGCAGCTTTTTTTAATTGAATACCGGTTGATACTTAAATATACGGTAATCCAATGGTAAAACAGTTGCATCCTGTTAACTTTGATATAACAAATGTGCAGCTTTTTTATGGGTGGAACAAATATAAACACCGAGGCAAAATACAAACCACAACATCTTTCTTCTTTCGTTTGAAGTAGGCTTGCGCCGCTTAAGCAAATGAATAATAAAAGTAAAACAACAATGCGTTCCGTTAACCTTGTAAATATTGGTGGAACGTACAACAATAACAATTTAAAAGATAGAAAAAATGGAAAAATATTATGATATACCCAAAGGTTGCAGGTACATGAGCGAAGACCAAACACTTCTTCCTTACTTGCGACAATTCAACAAATTCATACTCAACAAGACCGTTACAGGCTGTGGAGGAACATCGTTATTCTTAAATTCAAGTATCGACGTAGTAATAATATCCCCACGCTTGCAGGCACTGAAGGACAAACATGAACAACATCCCGACACCTTCCTCTTCCACTCTCCCTATACGAGCAACGAGAAAAGGGCGGCAGACATAAAAAGGTTGATGTCGGACTTGAACAGTTACATAAGTCATTGCGGAAGCACACCGTTCACGGACAGGAAATATGCAAAGGTACTCGTAACATTGGATTCATGCGAAAAGGTGATTGATGTATTGAAAGGTTACGGCGTTATTGACAGTTTTCTTTTTGTGGTTGACGAGTTCCAGTGCCTTATTGGTGACGCAACTTTCAAGGGAACAACGGACATGAACTTCCTTATCCGTCTTGACTGTGAAGCTAAAAACATCTGCTACCTCTCAGCGACACCCATACAAGACATGTTCCTTGACTTTGTTCCACAATTTAAGGGCCTTCCGTACATAAAGCTCGAATGGGATAAAAGCGTGCTTGAAGAACCAAACGTAAGGGAGATACAAATGAAGAAGGACGAGAGCGCGGAGAAAGTCTGTGGCAGGATAATAAAGGATTTCAGGGCTAACGGGTATTTTGCGAGAAAAGTGGTAGACGGACAGGTGGTTTATTCAACGGAGGCCTGCATATTCCTCAATGAAGTAAGGTCAATAATAAACATAATCGTGAAGAACAACCTTAAGCCCGACGAAGTTACGGTATTGTGCTCCGAAGGGAAAGTATCAGGACTGCCAAAGGGCTTCAAGACAGGTGGACTATGTACGGACAGGGACAATCCACGTAACAAAACCTTCACGTTCTGCACCAAGGCATCGTTCGAGGGAGTCGACTTTTATTCAACAAACGCCATGACCTTCGTATTCATCAACGCCGGAAAAGAATGGCAAACCTTGGACATAATGCTCGACATACCACAGATACTCGGTAGGCAGAGGCTCGACATAAACCCTTTCCGACACGATGCGGTCATATATTACAAGACAAAACCCTACTGCATGACCACAACGGAGTTCAAGGCACAGCAAACGGCGATGGAATACAAGTCAAGCCAAATAATCACACTATACGACATGGCAACCCCTGAAATGAAGGCAATACTTTTGGAGGCGTTCCGTGACAGGGCTGAAGATAAAAAATTCGTTGACGATTATGTTGACGTGTTGCAGGTAAACGGAAGGCAGACACTCGGGATAAACACTCTCGTACAGATGGCGATGTGGAACAAATGGCACCAGCGCAGCCACTATTACTCACATTCCTGCCAGCTGACTACAAGCATACAGTCCGCCATAAGCATGAACGTAAAGCCGCAGAAGGTAAAGGACTTTGAACAACAATACTACTCTGCAAGCGATAAGGATAGGCTAAAGATATATTCCGACTTCCGTAACACGTGTTCCAGCCATTACGCAATCATCCTGCAAAACCCGTTCATCGACATACATTATCACGATTGGTATGACAAATTGGGCTACGATGAACTTGCCCGACTTAATTTCGATGAACAGAAAATTGAGCAAGAATATGACTATCACTGCAATCACGGGCCGATAATACAGAAGTGCAGGGAAACGTTCACGGTCGGAAACTTTTACACTAAGCCCGAGGTGAAGAATATACTACAACAAATCTATGACGGTCTTGGTCTTGTGGGAAAGAAGGCAAAGGCAAACGAGCTTGAAGTGTACATGAATGTCAAGGAACGTATGATTACCGATGACGAAGGCAACAGAAAGGAAGGTTACTTGATACTGCCGTAATTTAACCGTGTTGTAAAAGGCCGTAAACCGCCTTGTAAAAGACCGCAAATTACCCTCCGTTTGACCGCCTCTCATCGTGTAATCTGCCGTATATTGCAAAATCAGGGGTGTAAACTACCTGTCTTATATAATCCATATATAATTTTATATCGGTAAAACACTGTGTAACAATGGATTAAGTAAGACAACAAGGACTGTTTGCATTGACACTTAACACTCGATTTACACCCCTCAGAATGACATTTTACACCCCATGACAAACAAGTCTACACCAACAAAAAGGACATGAAAAAGCCACCCCGAAGGGTGGCAATTATTTTTTCAGGCACTGATACGGCCTTTAGTTTTAAGCCTTGCGATTGTCCTGTTAACAGTTTTTGTACTCAAGCGCAACTTGTTTGCTATGGCGCTCTGTTTCATCCCTTTAGAGAGCATGGCAATAATCTTTTCCTCTTTCTCATATGTAACCTTTTGGTTAGGGGCTTTTTGTATTGATGTACCTGTTGCGGGCGTGACATCGCTTATTTTTACGGTTTTCTGTTCTAATGGTGCGGCTTCATCTTTTTGCATCACATCATGATACTCAAAATGCAGGTATGGCGTTGTTACACGTTTTACTACAATGACATTCCCGTCCTTGGGCATTTTCCTGTTCTTTTGCACTTTCAACATCTTATAGTCCTCACCAAATCGTGTAGGGAGTAGGGCAATACGGGATGCAGACAAGTTCCCAAGGTATGCGGATCCATAAAAATTCTCGTTGATACGGCCCGGAACTGTTTTAGTCGTATGCGTTATAATTATAAAAGTTACGTAAAACCCATCGGCCCTAGCCTTCTCCTTTATACTGTTTTGCCGTAAAAATAAGTCCCTGTATGCATTCGCCGAAGAGGTCGGAATGATTGCTGACAGGTTGTCAATGCAAATGGTTACGTCTGACTTCCCATTATAGACAAAACTTTCAATGGAATCAAACAGTTCCTGCACAGTGCTGTAAACATGACTGATTCTCTTGAGATTGTCAGGATAATGATAATCGGGATTAAACCTCATCTTAATATCGTCGTCCGAAAGTTCCGCGTCAAAGTAATACACACGCTGTGGCCTTGGTGCAGATGGCACTTCCTGTTCGGAGAGCAAGTGGGTTTTCGAGCCGTTGGCTATACCTATGCACATATCCATTGCAAGCGTACTCTTGCCTTCACCGTCGGAACTGTAGATAACCAAAGTATCGCCTTTACATAACAATTTGCCACATAACTGCAAATCATCAGGGCCAACACGCGGTTTTGCACAGACTTCGTTCAACGTTTCGGCTTTGGGAGGTGTTACGGGATTTGTTGCCGGGTTAATAGTCGTGTTCTGCTTGGAAACTTCCAGCCCTGACTCCTTTTTCTTTTTACAAAGCCAATAATAGGCATAGCTTTTAAAGAAATACCAACCACCAATAACAACAAGGCATGGCAAACACGCCTTTCCTACATACCCCCATGAAACGTTACCGCTTATCTCAACCTTTGGAGGGTAGCCACCAATAGTAACTTTTTTATTTTCTGTTTCCATAATAAAATTTTAAAATTAAAAATTATGGACAAAAGTAAGTCTTAATCTTAAGACTGCAAAATATCTGAAAATGAGCGATATGCCAATTTCAAAATCTGGGAACTTTTAACATTTTCGATACAAAAATCATTCACACATAAGGCCATTATCGAATATGCCAATAGTGTCATGTAATTACATAACATTATCTCAACAAGGTCATGTCAATGGTGTTCAGTGAATATAAAAAAACAAAAAAACGAGGTGCCCATTACGCTGCATCCTCGTTAACTCTATCTTTCTTTATCTATATATTTGGTTATCTCGGCATGTATGAATTTAAAGACAGACTCAAGTTCTTTTGTTGGACCATGAAGCCGGTTGTTATTTTCGTTCAACAAGTAATTATGTGAATAAAGAAGATTTGCCAATGTCTTTCTCACGTTTTTACTTTTAAGCCTACCTTGTAAGTCAAATAGTTCTTTACTGCAAAACTTGTTATAGGAAATTTCATTTGGAGCATTACGCTTACCTTTGCCCCTCACATAACAACCTTCCCACTTCAAGATTACATAAAGCATTCCATATAAGGTGAACTTTACTTTCTGGTCACTGATCATTACTTTTCCATTTTCATCAGTCATATATTTCTTTATTTCTTGGCAGAATTCATCTTCCCTGCTCAGTATCCACTTTATGAACTGACAGTTAAGCTCACCACGATTTCTATCAGCATTTTTCTGGCGAAAGAGAGCTAGCGTTCCCACCTTGCCATACTTATCATAAGTTTCTTGCCAGAGCTTCTCATCCTCGGGATACTTTTTGGCAAGCTGCGATAATAGTAAATCTCGCTCGGTCACTCCGAAGCAACAAACACGTCAAACTCAAATACTGCTTTAAATTCTGATATGTTTTTTACTTCTCGGATTCCTTTTTTACATAGGCATAAAAATATTTAAGTTAAACAATATGTTTTTTTCTCTCTCCATAGAGACATTTGTTAGGCAGTCTCTTTTGCTTATTGCGCCTTTACATGGGATATATGTTTTGTCCCTCATTACCTATATACCAACAAAACGCTTGCCTTATTTTACAAAAACGCCAAATTGTCGGAGATTGAAACCTTTTGTCTTGAATTATGACACAATGTCTTGCAAATATTTTATTCGGTCGTGATTCTATGTTTCTGCGTTCATGGTCGCGATATTTTGGTTACAATACAAATAAAATTTATAAGACATTTACCGGACAAATATAAGACATCTAAATTTATATCCATCAAGTCTAAATGTCCAATTAAATGTCCCACACTAAAAGAATAGACATTTACTGAATATCAATCAGTTACGACACATCTTGTATGGGACATTTGAAACTGTAATAATATCACTTTTTACCTTCCGAACACATACTTGACTACCTTTGCGTTGGCCTTGTTCTCGTTAACGAAGTCGCGCTCAATGTAAATATCAGTTACCCTCATCGATTCGTCCACATGGTTGAGGGCTGCATGGACTGTGTACTTATTAATGCCGACTTTGTTTAAGGCTATTGTCGCCCATGAATGCCTCGCAGCGTAATATTCCAAATCGTCTATGCCGAGTTGTGAACCGATTTCCTTCAGTCCGTAATTGATTGCCTTGTTGAATGCCTTGTGGTCGGCGTAGTAATGGTGGAAGTTGAACAATCGTTGGCCGGCCTTGTCTTTGTATTTTTCAATCAGGGGAAATATCAGTTTGGGGACAACGACTTCCATCCTTGCACTGTCCAATCGGCGGTCCTTTGTCTTGGTGCGGTTGTAGATTATCCTGCCGTCTGTAAACTCTTTGACATTGTACAAGTCGACGGAATTCATGCCCATAAGACAGAAAGACATGATGAAACAATCCTTTGCCAAATCATAACGGCAGGTGCTTTTATAACCTTTCACCTTGTTTTTATATGGCAGCTTCCAAATGCTTTTTATCATGTTCCGGTCTAATGCACGTTTCCTTGTGGCTTCTTGTTTGGGGATTTTGAAATTGTCGAAGGGAGAGTTGGGTATCAGGATATAGCCGTTATCATAGTCGTTATAAGCATTCTGCGCTTCCTTGTATAGATGCCTTATGCTACCGAGATAAAGCGACATCATCCTGTTTGACGGAATGCGTTGGCCAGTGATTCTCATCCGTGCTATTCTCTCGTTCCTTCGTTGGTTAACGATAATCGGAATACTTTTTCAGGAATGCATGGTTGATTTCCGATATTGGCAGGTAACCCCTTTGCATGAACGAAACAAGTGAGTTAATCACTGTCACATAATTCTTGACACCCTTGATTGTTGTGTTTTCAATCCATTTACGCGAGAAGGTGATGAAGTCAATGTCCTGTTCTTTCCGCTCCTCAAACCTCAACCTCTTGAAAACATCATCCAATGAATAACGATTAAAGTCAATTTGCATGGCGTTACACTTTTCCTGATAAGCCGCTACAAGTTTCCCAATCTCTTTGTAAACCGCAGTACCTTTCCTGAAATCACCCGTCTTTGTCAGTTCCTCGGGCTTTACGAACAGACTTGTAGACAGTCTTTTCACCTTCCTATCCAGCGTAAATCTCAACTTTACATTGTACGTTCCGTCAACTTTCTGCCCATCTTTCTTAATTTCAGCCTTGATTGTCAGCATTTTACCATTGTTTTTAGAAGTAAACAATAGGTCAACAAACAACACAAATGGCATGTAAAACGCTGATATTTTGAGCGGACGAACCATCAACCGGAACAAAAGGAAAAGTGCCAACTACCTGAACTTCAAGTAATTAGCACTTTGTTTTCGGTGGGCCATCCAGGGCTTGAACCTGGGACCTCCAGATTATGAGTCTGTTGCTCTAACCAACTGAGCTAAAAGCCCTACGCTGACCTGTATGCGGTCATTGTGGGTGCAAAGGTATGCAAGTTTGGGCAAACCGCCAAATTTTTTCGCGGAAATGTGACTTAAAAACGTTAAAAACTGGTTCAAGACGATGGTTTCAGCGGTTTTCGGGCGGCGACTGGCGGCTTTCGAGCATGGCTATGATGCCGTCGCAGGCGTCTTCGATAAGGTCGAGTGCAAGCTCGAAGCCGTCGGGGCCGCCGTAGTACGGGTCGGGCACGGTGGCGTAGCCTGGGTGGCGCGTCATGAAGTCGGCTGCGCACATCAGCCTGGCGCGTTCCTCCCCGGTGCGTGCAAGACGTGAGAGGGCCTTCATGTTGTCGGCGTCCATGCCGAATATGATGTCGAAGCGCGTGAAGTCGTCGCGCCTTATCTGCCGCGCTATGCTGTCTATGCGGTATCCGCGGCGCGCCCCGTGGCGGCGCATGCGGCTGTCGGGCAGCTGCCCTTCGTGCCACGGGCCTATGCCGGCTGAGTCAACGGTGATGCCGGCGAAGCGCGGCCCCAGCTCTACGAGCTTCTTTTTCATTATGGCTTCGGCTGCCGGGGAGCGGCATATGTTGCCGAGGCATACAAAGAGCAAATCCATTTTTTAATTAAGAGTTAAGAATTAAGAATTAAGAAAATATGACTTGGGAAAGTATGAATTAAGAGTTAAGAAAATATGCTTCTGACAATTGAGAACCAAGAATTTCAAGAAATATGCTTTGGGCACAGGCGGCAAAGGCATTTTTCTTAACTCTTAATTCTTCACTCTTAACTCCCTTATCACCCTGGCTGGGTTGCCTGCGGCAAGGCAGTCGTCGGGGATGTCTTTCGTCACCACGCTTCCGGCTCCTATCACGCAGCGTTTGCCTATCGTAACGCCAGGGCATACTATCACTCCGCCGCCGAGCCACGTGTCCTCGCCTATGGTTATGGGGTATGCCGTCTCCACAGAGCGGCGGCGCATCACGTAGTCCATGGGGTGCTGCGGCGTGTACAGCTGGCTGTTGGGGCCGATGAGGCAGTTGTCGCCGATGGTTATCATGCCGCCGTCGAGCATCGTCACGTTGTAGTTTACAAACACGTTCCGGCCCATGCGTATGCCGTTGCCGTGGTCGCAGTGGAACGGCGGGCACACATAGCTGTCCTCCGGTATGCCGGGTATCAGGTCTTCTATGGCCTCGCGGTAGCCGCCGTCGTTTATCGTCATCGTGTTGAGTCGCGCGCAGGCGTCCTTGGCGTGCTTCAGGCTCGCGTAAATCTCCGGGTCGGAGAAGTCGTACAGCTCTTGGCTGCGCATTTTTTCAAATTCGGTCATCGTATTGTTTTTGCCGGCAAAGATAGTGAAAGGCGAGCGCAACGGCAAATGAAAAACGCAGTTTTTTAATTTGACACTGCCGAGCCGCATCCTATCTTCGCGAAGCAAAGATAGTGAAAGGCGAGCGCAACGGCAAATGAAAAACGCAGTTTTTAATTTGACACTGCCGAGCCGCATCCTATCTTCGCGAAGCAAAGATAGTGAAAGGCGGGCGCAACGGCAAATGAAAAACGCAGTTTTTTAATTTGACACTGCCGAGCCTCCCACCCTCCCCCTTCATGTCCGTGCTGATTTGCAATCATGATTGCAAATCAGCCGTTTCCGGCTTGGAATGCCGGAGGCGGCCTTTCGCGCTTCGATATGTGCCGTTTTGCGATGCAAAATGCCGTTTTTTGCCGCTTAAAACGAGCCAAATTGCAAGTTAATTGATAATTAAGCAGTTAAGCGCGGCTTTATTAATCGCCCGCGGGTAAATTTGCTTACGACATTCAACCCGGCGCATCCAACGGCGCATACTCGCTTTTGGAACGCCGGGGCAAACATTAACCTAAAATTTAATATTGACGTTAAAATGGGAAAAATCAAGACATCTCTATTGCCGGGCGTGTGCCTGCTGGCCATGAACCTTTTGTGCGTTGACGTTGCGGCGAAGGACATTTACTTGGCCTCGACGGGCAACGACTCGCAGAACGGTACCCAGCAGACCGCTCCCGTGAAAACCATCGGCAGGGCGTTGCAGCTCGTCGCCGACGGCGACGTAATCCACGTGATGGACATGATTGACGCCGAAAGCAAAAGCACGGGCGGACAAAGCGTGCCGCTGGGCAAGAACTTTACCATCGTGGGCGACGCGCCCGGAGCCGGGCTTGACGGCGGCAACAACGGACGCATAATACAGATACGCAACAATGGGGCGACGTATGACGGCGTGAAGGTTACGATGAAGAACCTCACCATACAGAACGGCAGCGGACAGTACGGCGGGGCGATGAGCATTGGCAACGTCAACGTCGAGTTCGACAACTGCAAGTTCGTAGGCAACAAGGCGCTTTATCAGGCCGGAGCAATACAGATTGAGGACGTGGGCGACAACTCTGTGACCAACGTCACGTTCAAGTCGTGCCTCTTCCTCCGCAACCGCTGCGACGGGGCAGGCGGCGCGCTCTACATCAGCAACAAGAATACGGACGGCGTGCTCAACGTCTCGATAATCAACTCCACGTTCTACAACAACACGGCAAAAACGGTAAGCGCCATCAGCTTCGCCGACGGCCTTGACACCGGCAGCAGCTTCGAACTCGTCAACGTGACCATAAAGAACAACATCTGGGACGAGGAGAACAGGGGCTGGGGCGGCCTGCGCTTCGGCAAGACCACAACTGCCGTAAAGAAGAAAATATACAACTGCATCATAGAAAACAACCGTTCGACACAGCATCCCGACCATACCAACGACATTGTATTCGACAACTACACGCCCGTGATTGGCGAAGACCTTGAAATGGCGAACAGCTACGTGGCGCGGCTATACACCTACGGCAAAGACGAAGCAGGAAACAAAATCGACCTTGACCTGCCGAAGAAAAACCAATGCCTGATAAATTACGACCTCATAGACTACACCGGCCTTGCCACTCCATACGACAAGTACATCGAGGAAATGGGCGCGCTGCCCATATATGAGGGCGAAGACGCCGCCACTGCAGGCGACGCGCAATACCTGCAACAGCTCGGCATCGACACCGACCAGCTCGGCAACAAGCGTCCGTTCACCGACGGGAAGTGCGCCGTGGGAGCTGTTGAGAAGACTATACCCTTCATTCCCGACCCGTCAAAAGAGCCTCATCACTACACACACATAATAATCAACGGCCAGAGCCTGTCAACAGGCCACCAGTCGTGGCCCGCAATCAGCACCGAAAACGTGCCGGGCAACTACATGATGGGCAGCCAGGTGTGGATAAACTACAGCAACTCCACCACCGGCGAGCTTAATCCGCTGGTGAGCAAGGTGGCCGCGCCCTTCGTCAACGACCCCCACTCGCGTGTCGACAACAACCTGGCCGAATGTCCCGTAGTGGCTGCGGCCAACCACATCAAGAAGGCCAACCCCGGCATCGACCGCACCATAACCACATCGGTGGGCACCAGCGGCATGAGCATAGAGCAGCTGTCGAAGGAATCGGAGACTACCGTGCTCTACCAAGACTTCCTCTCCGCGCTGAACACCGCCATGCGGAACATGCGCAAAGAGAACTCCACTGTGGAGTGCCCGGCGATATTCTGGATGCAGGGCGAGTTCAACTACGACCCGAACCCCGACAAGGGACTGTATCCGGGAGTGCCCAACACTACATCGAAAAACGGCTACAAGGAGCTGCTCATAAAGCTGAAGAACAACATGCAGGACGATGTGGTGAGGAAATACGGCCAGAGCTACCGGCCGGTGCTCATCACCTACCAGACCGGCGCGCAGTATGTACGCGACAGCATGTCGATATCGATGGCGCAGGTTGAGGCAGCCAACGAGTACGACGACATCTACTGCGCAGGCCCGGTGTACCAGATGCCCGACCGCGGAGGGCACCTCGACCCCAACGGTTACCGCTGGTACGGCGAGATGCTGGGCAAGGTCTACCAGCAGGTAGTCGTAGAGAAAAAGGACTTCAAGCCGCTGCAGCCCGTCCTGATAAAGCGCGGCAACAAGGCGAACCAGGTCATAGTGAAATACCACGTGCCTTGTCCGCCGCTGAAGTTCGACACCAACCTGCTGCCCGAAATACAGAACTACGGCTTTGAAGTGTACACGGGAGCTTACAACAGCAAGCAGCGCGAGGTTATATCAAGCGTGGAAATCACCGCCGACGACGAGGTGACAATCACCTGCAACAACTCGCTCGCAGGCAAGGAGCTGCACATCATGTACGCAAGCAACAACGTCAACTCGGTTGAAACGATACCGAGCGTCAACAAAGACGCAACAAACGAACGCGAAAAGGCTACCTGGGGCCACAACGGACACGGCAACCTGCGCGACAGCGACCCGGCAAAGGGCTTCTACACCTACGTAGACCTTGACGCGAAAAACCCCGACGGCACGTTCGTCTACGACCACGACGCGGGCACGCCGAGCCTCCGTCCCAACTATGAACAGAAGGGAGAGGACGGCCAGCCGCTGTACGGCAAGCCCTATCCGCTCTACAACTTCAGCGTGGCCTTCTACTACCGGATTGGCGCGGAGCAAAACGAATGGGACACTACGGGCATCAATGACACCGTAGCCGAGGCAGACTGCACCGACAACAACTATTACAACCTCAGCGGACAGAGGATAAACAAGCCTGAAAAAGGCTTGTTTATCCACAAAGGAAAAGTTGTTTTAAAGAAATGATTTAGGAGTTAAAGGAGGAGTTAAAGGAGTTAAAGGAGTTAGCACTCGCTTCGCTCGTTAGGAGTTAAAGTCATTACCTTTGTCAACAAGCGTAAAACCATTGGCAAGGCATTTGACTTTAACTCCTAACGAGCGAAGCGAGTGCTAACTCCTTTAACTACTTTAACTCCTTATCATTTCCTCCCGAAATCCGCCGGGATGTCGCCCCACGAGCGCGTGTCCCACTGTATGACGGGCACGCGGAAGGGGTGTGTCTTGAGCCATGTCTCGGCGCGGAGGATTATATTGTGCAGCTGCGCCGTCTGCGCGTTGCGCTCTAATTTGGTCTTGCACTGCATCTTCCTGACCCACGTTATCGCCGTGAAGCTGTCGCTGTAGATTGTCTTGCGCAGCCCTTTCTGCTCCATAAGGGCGAGGGCGTGGACGATGGCGAGAAACTCCCCGATGTTGTTAGTGCCGTAGACGGGGCCGAAATGGAACACCACGGCGCCCGTGGCAAGGTCGATGCAGCGGTACTCCATCTTGCCCGGATTGCCGCTGCACGCCGCATCCACGGCCCACGCATCGGCCGAAACTTCCGGCGGAAGAGGCAAAACGGTATCGTTCCTATAGTCCGGTGGATTATTTAATTCATAATTCATAATTCACAATTCATAATTGGTTGGGTGTTTTCCTTCGTTCTTTAATTATTCAACAACGAAGTGTTTTCTTTCGTTTTCTTCACTATCGAAGTGAGGATTTTCAATAATTCAACACAGTCTGTGAGCATACTTTCCGCCTGCGAGACGGAAATATACTCCGCATCGCGCAACAATTCAATCCAATATTCGGTTTCGCTGGCTTCCTTTAGGGCTATGTTCAGTTTTGTTGTGAAATCGGGACGAGTCTGCGCACGCAATGCCTCACGCACGTTTGCGCCTATGCTTGTGCCGCTCCGAAGCAGCTGTTTGCCTATCACATAGTTTCCGTCGCGACTGCAAAGAAACTTGTACAGCTTGACGCAACGCAGACTGAAAGCATAGCTCTTTTGAACGATTATATTGTCATCCTTGCTCCTCACCAGCCCAATTATGAATTATGAATTGTGAATTATGAATTAAAAAATTACATGCGCTCGGGCATCTCGATACCTAACAGGGCCATGCCGTTCTTCAAAGTCTTTGCCACATTGGCTGCAAGGACAAGCCGTAGCACTTTCTCCCCGTCGCTGTCGGCGCCGAGGATGCTGTAGTCATGGTAGAACTGGTTGAACTCCTTGGTCAGCTCGTAGCAGTAGTTGGCTATGCCGCTGGGGCTGTAGTCCGTGCCGGCCTGGCGCACGGCGGCGCCGTATTCGGCCATTTTCTGTATCAGTTCGGTCTCCTTCTGGTTCACGGGATACGTGCCGTCGAGCGTCGAGGGCAGGCTGACGCCCTGCTCGGCGGCCTTGCGCATGATGCTGCGGATGCGTGCGTAGGTGTACTGGATGAACGGGCCTGTGTTGCCGTTGAAGTCGATTGACTCCTCGGGATTGAACAGCATGTTCTTCCTTGCGTCGACTTTCAGGATGAAGTACTTGAGCGCTCCCATGCCCACGATGCGTGCCACGTTCGAGCGTTCCTCCTCGGTCATGTCGCTGAACTTGCCCAGTTCCTCGCTCGTCTGCCGCGCGTCCTTAATCATTTCGGCAATGAGGTCGTCGGCGTCAACCACCGTTCCCTCGCGGCTCTTCATCTTTCCGTTGGGCAGCTCCACCATTCCGTAAGAGAAGTGTACAAGCTCCTTGCCCCACTTGAAGCCGAGGCGGTCGAGCA
>URUK01000047.1 GCA_900551055.1 uncultured Prevotella sp.
AAACCGTCACTCAATATTGACATCATTGATAAAAGCAGGCTTATTGCATAAGATTCTTATACCGAACTCACGTTAAAACCGTAAAACCTCACAACCCCATAACCGTAAAACCTCACAACCGCAAAACCTCACAACCGTAAACAAACAAAAAGGCGAGGCTCTATGCCCCGCCTTTACTGTTAAAGCAACGCTGCGGAAAGGGTCGCAGCCCGTTACTTTATCGTCTTGACAGCCTTGCTTGTGCCGTCAGCATATTTCTCAACGCGGATTGTCACGCCCTTAGCAGCTGCGTCAACGCGACGACCCGACAGGTCGTAATACTCTGTAGCAACAGGCTCGCCCTTGCCGGTCTCTACGCTGCTGATATCAGATGTTCCAGGAGCGCCAAGAGTGATGCCGGTATAAAGAATGGAACTGCCGCATAAATAGTTTTCCTCTTCGTCCATGTCGTATGCGAAATAATCACGCAACACTTCGTCCTCGTCCTGCGTATAAGAACCATCCGCTCCATAAGTGAAAGTACTGGAATATTCAAGGGTTGGGTCACTGGAACTCGTCATTACGTCAAAAAAAGCCGCAATATCATCTGCAACGACCTGACCGTTGAATATGGAAATATCGTTGCTTCCTTCCACATCTTCTGCTATCATCCATCCTTCAGGATAAGCAGGCATCAAGCCCTTTATAAAATGCCAACCCATCACCGGGCAATAAATATCCTCAACAGTACTTTCCTCCTGTCCGTCAGTTTGTCCATCATATGAAAGAGCCGTATATTTACGTGTTACAGGTTCATCAAACCATAAATTGCTGTCCATAGGAATCATCTGCAATCCTGATTGATAGGTATAAAACCCTAAAGCCTTACCATCTTGAACAGCTACCAAAGCTATGTAGCCCTCCGTATAAATCAGACCACCTGACGCAGCATCAACTGTAAAGACAATAGGCGTTTTTATGTCTATATCAACTCCAATTGAACCAAGCACACACTCGTTACCAAAGAAAGTACCCAAAGGCTGACCTGCTTGTACAGTCAGCTGCGTGCCATCAGCACTAAGTTCACCTTTTATCCATACGGTTTCCGTGGCATAATCAGCATACAACGGATTGTTGAAATAAACAGTCTTGCCGTCTGCAGCAAAGATAAATGTCAGCTTATATGCACGATTAAGCAATTTTTTATATTTATCTGAAACACCTGTCGCATTATCACCACAAACAACCATGTATTCGCGTGCCGTTCCTTCCGGCGTAGCAGCCCTCTGAACGGCTTTTGCCATAGGCCTGGCAACCTGCCCATCCAAGCCTAAACGAGCATTGCCATCAGTGCGTAAGTGCTTGAGGGGGGGGGTAGTCACATTCACTGGCTTCATATTAGAGCCACGGTTCAACTTGATGTCTTGTGCCGTTGCGCCAACAGTAAATAACAAGGCAACGGCTGCGAGTAAAATCTTTTTCATACTCTCTCCAAATTTAAGATGTTATACATTAAGATTGCATACGCCGGCTCTTCACGACGCATATTGTTCCACAGCAAAGGCAAATATAATGACATTTTATCATTTTGAAAACTTTTTTCAACAAAAATGCAAAAAAAGATTTCAATTTAGCACAAAAAAGAAAATCCGCACAAGCAAAATCAGCCCAAAGTGATGGTTTCAACCTCGACATCCTCATGTAGGAAGAGGCGCGCCGACTCGCGGAACTTGCCGCTGTTCTCGGTGGTGAGGTAACGGCAGGTGGCGTGCTTGGTACACACCGCGTCCATCTCGGGATGGCGCACAAAGTAGTCTTTAAGACTGGCGGCCACATACTCTCCCTGCGGAATTACACGCACTCCGCGCGGCGTGTGCTTAAGGATTTTGTCGAGCAACAGGGGATAATGCGTGCAACCGAGTATGACGGAATCGATTTTGGGGTCGCGCATCATGAGAGTGTCGATGCGCTTCTTTACGAAATAGTCGGCACCGGGCGTGTCGTACTCGTTGTTCTCAATCAGCGGCACCCATAGCGGGCAGGCTACGCCCGTGACGGTAACGTCGGGCCAAAGCTTCTTTATTTCAAGCACGTAGCTCTCGCTCTTTATCGTGCCTTCGGTGGCGAGCACGCCGACATGGCGCGTCTGCGTTATCGAACCGATGCACTCCGCCGTGGGGCGTATTACGCCAAGCACGCGGCGTGCGGGGTCGAGGCGTGGCAGGTCGTTCTGCTGGATGGTGCGCAGAGCCTTTGCCGAAGCAGTGTTGCAGGCCAGTATGACGAGGTGGCACCCCATGGAAAACAACTTTTCTACGGCTTCACGCGTGAACTGGTACACCACGTCGAACGAACGCGGCCCGTAAGGTGCGCGCGCATTGTCGCCAAGGTACAAATAGTCATACTGCGGCAGGACACTGCGCATCTGGTGAAGGATTGTAAGTCCGCCGTAACCGGAATCGAAAACCCCGATAGGACCGGGAGATAATTCATAATTCATAATGCATAATTCGTAATTGCCTTCCGGATTATTTAGGGTGAATGGGACAATTTGGACGGATAAGGCAGAAAAGCAACGAATTCTTAACTCTCCGTTCTTTCCGTCCTTGGCATCTCCAAATTATGAATTGTTAATTATCTCAATCACCGCCGCCGTTATGTCTTCTCCATACGCGTCGTTGACAAAAGGAAGGGCGTCGCCGTCAGTATTGATGATGAAAGCGTAGCCGCGCTCCGTACCTATACGGCGCAGCACGTCGGCAAGTTTCGTTTTCAGCGGAGCATACATGTCAGCTTCAGCCTGCTTCAGCAGCCGGGCGGCCTCCGCCTTGAACGATATGCCCTTGGCAAGAAGTTCCTGCAACTCTGACTGCCGCTTCTTCAATATCGGGTCGGCAAGTTCTTTCCTGCCTTCGAGGAAAAGTTGGTATTTCTCGTTAAACTCTTCCTCCGAACGCTTTGTCTCGTCTTCATACTGCGCCTTAAGCGATTCGAGGTTTTTCTGCATCACGGCATATTCAGGCATGGCCTTGACCGCCTCTGAATAGCTTAGATACCCGAACTTGACTTGAGCAGTCGCCGACAACGGCAAGACGAACATGATAAAGAGGAATAAAATCTTTTTCATAAAATAGTGAATTACGGCAGTAACGCCAAGAAACCGAAACATGCAGACAGCGAGCAGACAAGCAGACAAGGCGCATCTACGTCCCTGCCACTTGTCTGCCCGCTGCCTGTATGCCGTAAACCGGATTATTTCAACTTGTTCATCTCAGCCTTTACATCAGCAGTAACGTCCTTGCTCAATGTATCGCTGATATAAGGTATGCCACCGGAAACATCCATGATATAAACGTATCCGCCGGCCTTGCCGACATTCCTGATTGCCGTTACAACCTTGTCCATTATGGGCTGAAGCTTCTCCTGCTGCGCCTTCTGAAGAGCCTGCTGGTTGTCCTGGTAAGCCTGCTGGTACTTCTGCATAAGCTGGTTGATGGCAGCTTCGGCCTCGGCCTTTGCCGTTGCGTTCATGGTACTCTGGTTCTTCTCGTACTCGTCACCCTTGCGCTGGATTTCAGCCTGCATGGCCTGCATGTCGTTCTCATACTGCTTTGACTGTGCCTCAAGCTCGCCACGCGCCTTGATGAACTCGGGAAGCTCCTGCATGATGGCCTGCGCGTTAACGTGTCCGAACTTCGGTGTTGTCTGTGCGAAAGCCGCGAAAGGCACGCACATAAGTAACATTACAAATAACTTTTTCATTTCTGTTAAATCAATATTTTTATTATTTTCTTATTCCCCGTGCAAATATATGCAAAATCTTATACAACGCGGCGTTTTTAATGATGAAAGATGCCGTTTTTAGTTTGAATATCCCAATTTCGACAGAACTTCATTGCTGATGTCGATGCGCGGCGAAGCAAAGATGATGCCTGTGTCTGACGCCCTGTCGAGCACGAGCGAATATCCGCGCAGGTCGCAAATATCCTTCACTGCGTTGTAAATCTCCTCCTGAATTGGCGTCATAAGACTGGTACGTTTCTTGAACAGCTCGCCGTCAGGACCGAAATACTTGCGCTTAAGCTCGGCTGCCTGCTTCTCCTTGTCATTGATTTCCTGCTGACGAGCCTGTTTCTGCTCCTGCGAGAGAAACACCACCTCGTTCTGATAGTTCTTATACATCGTGGATGCCTCGGTGTTGAGCGCGTCAACCTCGGCCTGCCACTTCTTGGCAACCTGGTTAAGTTGTTCATCTGCACGCTCGTAAGCCGGAATGTTCTTCAAGATATACTCCATGTCGATAAGCGCGAACTTCTGCGCACTGGCCGTCACCGACACAAGGGCGAACAAGGCCGCAAAAACGATTTTCCTCATAACATTTTCTCCTTTCAGTATTTTATTTAATAGGACGGATGGGGCTGATAGGGCTGATAGTTAATTCTTAACTCTTCACTCTTAATTCTTCACTCCTAAAACTCCTGTCCGAGGATGAAGTGGAACTGGCTGCCACCCTTCTGCCCCCACACTTTGTCGAAACCGTATGCCCAGTCGATACCCATCAGGCCGACCATCGGGAGGAAGATGCGCACACCTATACCGGCGGAACGCTTCATGTCGAACGGATTAAACTTCTTCGGGTCGCTCCATGCGTTACCAGCCTCAAGGAAGCCAAGGCCGTAGATTGTGGTGTTGCCGAGCAGGAACGGATAACGGAGCTCAAGCGTGAAGCGGTCGTAAGCATATCCCTCGGCACCGTAAGGCGTGAGGCTACCGTTCTCGTAACCGCGCAGTCCGATTGTTTCCTCTGCGTAGCCGGTAGAATAACCGCTCATACCGTCACCACCCATATAGAACGTCTCGAACGGCGACTTCTTATATTTATTGTATGCACCGAGGATACCGAACTCGACACGGGTCATAAGCACGAAGCACTTTGCACCATTTGAAAGCGCGGTATATGTCTTCGAGCGGAACTTCCACTTGTAATATTCAATCCAAGCATATTTCTCTTTCTGCGCTGCCGTTGCCCGGTCGGAATTATACTGTCCGTTGGCTGCCTCGGCGTCATATACGGCCGAAAGTGCCTTGTAATCCTTTCCGTCCCACAAAGACCAAGGCGGAGTTATTGTCAACGATGTCATGAACTCCGAGCCGCGGCGTGGGAACAGCTGGTTGTCTGTAGACACACGTGAAAGCGTTATGCCGAGGTTGAGGTTGTTGCAGTTACCGTTACGAACGATGAAATACTGCCAGTTCTTCAGCATGTAACGCTGGTATGCCAGTTCGACAGAAAGCTGGAAATAGTCGTCGGGCCAACGCAAGCGCTTACCCCAACCAACAGACACGCCAAACAACTGCACATACTTGTCAGGGTCATAGAAATTCTCATAACTGTTGCTCCAGCTGTTACCGTAGCCGTAGAGGTAGTTATAATAATTGTTCATGTACCCGTAGTTGTAATAATTGCTCGACACGTCGGTCTGTTTTGAGAAGTACGCGCCGACAGTGAACTGGATAGGACGCTTGCCGCCGAACCAGTTGGTAGAGTAAGACGCATTGTACGACTGATAGTATGTACCGTTGGTCTGCGCTCCGATTGAAAGCACCTCGCCGTCGCCCACTGGCAGAATGCCGCGGTGCTCCTTGTTCTTGTTGAACAGATTGGCCATTGAGAAGTTGTTGAGCTTCAAGCCGATACGCGCTATGACACCTGTCTGTCCCCAACCGAGAGAGAACTCTATCTGGTCGTTTGACTTCTGCACAAGCGGCCAGTTGATGTCAACGGTGCCCTCCTCGTAGTTTGGCTGTACGTCTGGAGCCACCTGCTCGGGGTCGAAATGCCCCATAGATGCGATTTCACGTGCCGAACGTTCCAACGCTTCCTTGGAGAAAAGGTCGCCGGGCTTCGTCCTAAGCTCTCGGCGCACCACATTCTCGTAAAGCCTCGTGTTGCCGCTGATGCGCACGTGGCTGATGTGGGCCTGCGTGCCTTCCATTATGCGCATCTCAAGGTCTATGGAGTCGCCGACGATGTTCACTTCGGTAGGTTGCAAATTATAGAACAAGTAACCGCTGTTCCAATACTGGTTTCCAACGGCATCCTCGTCCTCAGAAAGCCGCTTGTTCATGTACTTCTGGTTGTATACGTCGCCTTTCTTCATATCCAGGAGACGGCCGAGGTAATCGCTTGAGAACACAGTGTTGCCCACCCATGTGATGTTGCGGATGTAATATTTCTTGCCCTCGTCTACTTCGATGAATATGTTTACGTGCTTGTCGTCCACGTTCCATACACTGTCACGCACAATCACCGCATCGCGGTAACCCAGTTCGTTATACTTGTCTATGAGGTTTTTCTTGTCCTCTTCATAACGCTCCGGCGTGTATTTCTTAGACTTGAGGAACGATGAAAGCTTGCCTGCCTCATGGATTTTCTTGAAAGCTCCTTTCTTGAAAAGTCCGCCCTTGATTTTAGAGTCGCTAAGGTTGTTGTTGCCTTCAATGATAATCTGGCGCACCTTCATCTTCTCCTTCTTGTCTATTACGATGTCGAGGATAACCTGGTTCTTGTTTACAACATCCTCACGCTGCATTATGTTGATGTCGGCGTTCTTGTAACCCTTGTCCTCAAAATAGTTCTTCGCCAACAGCTTGGCGCGGTCTATCATGTTGGGGGTAATCTGGCTGCCCTTGAGAAGGCCGAGCTTGCTTTCCAAATCCTCCCTTTCCGACTTCTTTACACCTACATAATTAATTGTGGATACGCGCGGACGCAACGCCAAATAGAAGTGGAGATATATCTTTTCGCCTACAATAGAGTCAACTGCCACCTGCGCCTTGGAGAACAGCCCGTGCCTCCAGTAACGCTTCACTGCGTCGGTCAGGTCAGAACCCGGCACTTGTATCTTCTGCCCTATCGACAATCCGGAAATGCCCGTAAGCATATAGTCTTCATATCCTTCCACTCCGGAAACAGCAATGCCGCCAATGACTCCCGAACGGGGAATTCCGGCGTAAGATATGTCAGGATTTACTATTTTTTCCTGCGCCGCCATGCCTGCACAAATAAAAAGCATGGCGAGCAGCATGATATATCCCTTAACTGTGTTCATCTTGTCTGCTTGTAGTCTTGAATTAATCATTATTTTCCACTTGGGCTTCCGTCTTTCCGAAACGCCGCTGCCTTCTCTGATAGCTTGCGATGGCCTTGTGCAGGCACACCTCGTCGAAATCAGGCCAATATGTGTCACAAAAATAAAGTTCCGAATATGCGATTTGCCAAAGCAGGTAATTTGATATCCGTACTTCTCCGCCTGTGCGGATGAGCAAATCGGGGTCGGGCATGAAGTTCGTCTGCAAGCGGGCCGATACTGTATCTTCATCGATGTCGCCTATGCCAAGCTTGCCCGACGCCACATCTGAAGCAATATCCTTCACCGCTTTGGTAATTTCCCATTTTGAAGAATAGCTTAAAGCCACAACCATTGTCATGGCCGTGTTGCCCTTGGTGTGCTCCACCGTTTCCTGCAACTTAGCCTGCACCTCTACAGGAAGCCTCCCTATATCGCCTATCACGCGGAAGCGGACATTGTTCTTCATGAAAATCTCGTCCTCAAGAGACGTAAGGACAAGCCCCATCAATGCCGCCACCTCGTCAGCCGGGCGGTTCCAGTTCTCGGTCGAGAACGTATATAAAGTAAGGTATTCTACCCCCAAGCGTGTACATTCGGACGTAATCCTACGCACCGAGTCAACCCCGGCCTGATGACCGTAGCTACGCTCTTTGCCGCGCTCTGTCGCCCAACGGCCGTTGCCGTCCATGATGATGGCGATATGGCGCGGTATGCGGTCCATGTCTATATCCGTTTCAGTCATCCTTGTTGCATATTTTACATTTTGGCATGAAACTGTAAGTCAGCGTCAGCTTCAGCATAGAATAACAGTCTGTGTTCTTGAACATTCCCGTACTTTCTATTCCATAAGGGTCTTCAATGCCGTCCAGCTTGTCGCTCAATGAAAAGTGCATAGCCCATTCCAAGCCGAGGTTGAGCCTCTTGCCGAGTTTGTATTTCACACCCGCGCCTATCGGGACATTAGCCGTAAAGGCACTGCCTGCGTCCGTGTCCGCATAGGTGGCGCCTATACCCATGAACACAAATGGAGTAATCCTCTTGGCTCCCCTGTATTCACGCCCTGTGCCGTAAGGCCAGAAATTATATTCGAACGTGAGTCCAAGATCCATCAGCGTATTGCTGAATTCCACCGGATTGTCATGTAACTCCGGATACCACGTCTTTACGTCCGCCGAACTTCCCTTCAGTTTCCCATAAGAAAAATCAAGCTTCAGTCCCATGTACGGGTTGAACACACGCCTTACTATCAATGATGCCGAAGGCTGCATATTCTTGACAATACTGCCGTTGAAATCGCCCTGATAGCTCACCAATCCCGCTCCAACGCCTATTTCCATCTTGTATTCATACTCGTCTTGCGCATTGGCTGCAAGCGTCACGAGCAATGAAAAAGCGACAAGCAGGACATTCTTCATCTGTTCGTAAATAGTAAACCGTTCATTCGGTGAACGAGGTCTGCGCTTCCTCCCAACCTAGCTTGTTGAGCCTGCCGCGCCAAACCTTGCCCGTACCACCGCATATTATCCACAGGTAGTTATCATCGTCAGCAACCATCGAGAACACGTCATGATCGCCGTTTGTGAAGCCCTCAGGCAAATACAGTTCGTTGTCGGTGTGCCAGGTTATACCGTTGTCCTCGCTGACATAAAAGTCAGAAAACGCCTCGGCGCTGCTTGTTCCGAGTCCGCTGCCTCCCAAGGCAACAAGTTTGCCCCCATAAACAACCATGCACAAGTCAGACAACCGAGGAAGACGGTAGCCGTTGTCCTCGCTGAAATTAGTCCATGAATGCTGGCGCGAACCGTCAGAATATTCTTCTATCTTGCCCCATACAACCGCTACGGAATCTTCTGTATTCTCATCCAAGTCCGGATTTCCTGCGATTATTATGCGCTCTGCATTTTCATCGGTGGCAAGGGTGACGCAGCCGTAACTTACATTGTCCGCAGGCATCTGCTTCACATCTCCTACAACATTGTCTTCAGTCCACGTAGCGCCGTCATCGTCCGATTTAACCACGCCACCGTCTGTGCCAATGGCATAAAGGCTTTGCCTGCCTGCGGCAAGGAACTGCTTTATGGCCGTTGTGCCCATTGTCTCCCATGCCGCGCCGTCAGTCGAACGTACTACATTGCCATTTGAAAGCGAGTAGACATAGTCGCCTTTCACAACAACATTGTTCTTATATGCTTCGGCGTCAAGAGGTATATTCGTGGACAACTCGCTCCACGAAGGGCTGCCGTCAATACCTGTTGAATACACTGACATGGACGTTCCGCTCGGGGCTGTCTTTGTTCCGAACACCAAGAGCCGGCCGTTCAAAATCACCGCTTTCATGCCTGACAGCGACGTGAATTCCGGATAGTCGCCCATGTCGTGCCAGTTTATCGAGTCGGGATATTCCTTGTGGACATTCACCTCCACGCTGTATGCGCGGTATGCGCTGCCGTCGTTGGCATAGACGCGGAACTCGCGCGGCTCGGAAAAGTCTATCGAGTCAGAACTGCTGTATAAAACCAACGAGTCATTGCCCTCCGTGTCCTTGTAAGCTATTACCACAACGCCGGAGCTTTTGCTGCTTACGTTGCAAATCACACGAGACGCGTCCGTGCCTGCCGGCAACGAGTCGGGGTTGTATATTTTCTTGTTAAGCTGGTCTATATAGAAGTCATACGAGCTGCAGTCCACATCCGCTATATAAGTACTGTCCGTACCATCGGAAGCCTCCGTCACCATCGTGCGTTTCAGCGTTCCAAGCGAGAACGATGTTATAGCTGTGTCTCCGTAATAAATTATATCGTTATAGTCATCGCCATCCAAGCATGAAACCGTAAGGAGCATGGCAGAAAGCAATACGACGAAAGGCCGGATAATCCTTTTCATTCTTTCTCTCATATTTGATTTTAGCTGCAAATTTAATCAGAATTCCTTAAATAGAACGCCTTTTGCCTTCTTTATTATCTAAAAAGGCAAGAAATTGGACTTTTTTATATACATAAAAGGATTTTTTAAAAGCTTTTTAAGTTCACCCGGCACGCTCGCAATACACAACGAAAAAGCCCCTGCTCCAAGCAAATCGGAGCAAGGGCCTGTATTGATTTATAAGCACCGGACTTATTAGAGCTTCGGTCCTGCAGCCACGAGAGCCTTGCCGGCCTCGTTGCTTTCATACTTCTTGAAGTTCTTGATGAAGCGTCCAGCCAAGTCCTTAGCCTTCTCTTCCCACTGCGCAGCGTCTGCGTAAGTGTCGCGCGGGTCGAGGATGTTCGGGTCAACGCCTTCGAGCTGTGTCGGAACAACGAAGTTGAAGTAAGGTATGGTCTTCGTCGGAGCAGCGTCGATAGAGTGGTTCAGGATGGCGTCGATGATACCGCGAGTGTCGCGGATAGAGATACGCTTGCCCGTTCCGTTCCATCCGGTGTTCACCAAGTAAGCCTTAGCGCCGCTCTTCTCCATCTTCTTTACAAGCTCCTCAGCATACTTTGTAGGATGCAGCTCGAGGAACGCCTGGCCGAAGCAAGCCGAGAATGTAGGAGTAGGCTCGGTGATGCCGCGCTCTGTTCCTGCCAGCTTGGCTGTGAAGCCAGAGAGGAAGTAGTACTTCGTCTGCTCGGGGTCAAGGATTGACACGGGAGGAAGTACGCCGAATGCGTCAGCTGAAAGGAAGATTACCTGCTTTGCAGCCGGAGCGTGGCTGATGGGCTTAACGATGTTGTTGATGTGGTAAATCGGGTAAGATACACGGGTGTTCTCCGTCGTGCTCTTGTCGTTGAAGTCGATCTTGCCGTTAGCGTCAACAGTTACGTTCTCCAGCAGTGCGTCACGCTTGATGGCGTTGTAGATGTCCGGCTCGCTCTCCTTGTCGAGGTTGATAACCTTTGCGTAGCAGCCGCCCTCGAAGTTGAACACGCCGTTGTCGTCCCATCCGTGCTCGTCGTCGCCGATGAGAAGGCGCTTCGGGTCAGTAGAAAGGGTTGTCTTACCCGTACCAGACAGACCGAAGAAGATAGCTGTGTTCTCGCCGTTCATGTCGCAGTTTGCAGAGCAGTGCATAGAAGCGATGCCCTTAAGCGGCAAAAAGTAGTTCATCATTGAGAACATACCTTTCTTCATCTCGCCGCCGTACCATGTGTTGATGATAACCTGCTCCTTTGAGGTTACGTTGAACACGACTGCTGTCTCAGAGTTGAAGCCGAGTTCCTTCCAGTTCTCAACCTTTGCCTTTGATGCGTTGTAAACAACGAAGTCAGGCTCGAAGTCAGCCAGTTCCTCCTCTGTGGGGCGGATAAACATGTTCTTAACGAAGTGAGCCTGCCAAGCAACCTCCATGATGAAGCGCACAGCCATGCGGGTGTCCTTGTTTGCGCCGCAGAAGCCGTCGATAACATAGAGCTTCTTGCCTGAAAGTTCCTTCTGTGCTATTTCCTTTACGGCAGCCCAAGCCTCCTGTGAAGCGGGCTTGTTGTCGTTCTTATATTCGTCGGTAGTCCACCATACGGTGTCCTTTGAAGTCTCGTCCATCACGATGAACTTGTCCTTGGGCGAACGTCCGGTGTAAACGCCGGTCATCACGTTAACAGCGCCAAGTTCTGTCACCTGACCTTTGTCATAGCCTGTAAGGCCTTCTTTTGTTTCCTCTTCAAACAATACCTCGTAAGACGGGTTGTGAAGAATCTCCTTCACGTCTTTGATTCCGTACTTGCTTAAATCTAAATTTGCCATTTTAATGAAGTATTAAAAAGTGATTTATCCGTTTTCCAGCATGGTCTCTCAAACCGTGTGCAAAGGTACTACTTTTTAATATAATGGCAAACGCCGTTATGTGTAAAAAAGCCAATCATCAACCGTTTTTAGGTTAAAGTATTGAAAATTTAAAGTCCTCGAAGCGCTTTTGCAACTTTCACTTTGCAAAAAACATGAAATATCTTTACTTTTGCAGATGGAAAGAAGGAAAGACGGCAACCCTTTCCTTTGCATTGGCTTCCATCGCCGTAAACACATTAAAGACATGCAGATAATCGACCTTAGTAACGAAAACTCCATCATCGGGCAGTACATGGCCGAGATGAGGGACAAGAACTACCAGCAGAACCGCCTGCTGTTCCGCAACAACATCACGCGAGTAGGGGAAATGATGGCCTACGAAATCAGCAAGACGCTCACCTACAAGCCGCTTGACGTGCAGACACCCCTCGGCGTTTCAACCGTCAACGTGCCTGCCGACAAGGTGATACTTGCCACCATCTTCCGCGCCGGACTGCCCTTCCACAACGGCTTCCTCAACGTGTTCGACCATGCAGGCAACGCCTTCGTGAGCGCATACCGCGAATACACGGACAACGAGCACACGCAGGTGGGCATACACGTAGAATACCTCGCCACGCCAAGCGTAGAGGGAAAGACGCTCATCATAGCCGACCCGATGCTGGCAACAGGCGGCTCGATGGAGCTTGGCTACAAGGCTTTCCTCACCAAGGGCACGCCCAAGCGCATCCACGTGGCCTGCGTCATAGCGTCGCCCGAGGGCATAGAGCACGTCAAACAGACGTTCCCCGACGACAAGACCACCGTTTGGTGCGCCGCAATAGACCCCGGAATGAACGAGCACAAGTACATTGTGCCGGGCTTCGGAGACGCCGGCGACCTGTGCTATGGAGACAAAGTATAAGCGAAGGAGTGAAGAGCGAAGAATTAGCCCCCAAATGCCGGCTGCAATTCCGCATGGACTTAAAAAGCGAAACAATGCATATTGCATACACTGGATGCCGCATCGGCGTGCGGCATGACAAATACCAAGCACCTTATTTATGGTTAAGTAAAAACAGGTAATCAAGCTCCCTCCCTTTGGGAGGGCTGGGGCGGGTCTCTCATTCGCCGTCTTTTGCCCTCCAAAAGGCCACCTTTTGCAACGCGAAATGCCGTGTTTTGCGATGCAAAACACGGCATTTTACAAACAGTTGATTATCAAAGCGTTGCGTAGCTGTACGCTAACGGCTGCGCCATATCATTTGTCGTCCCAGTTGTCCGTACGGAACGAGGACGCCGGCAGGCCGGCATAGTTGAACAGGTTGCAGTCGGTATAGTCCTTGAAGCAGAATCTTACGGCCACCGGCTGTGCAACCTTGTCGCTCCAAACGATGACTTTCTTCGGGTCGTTGCTTATCCTCGCCTTTGCCGGATGGAACACCCTGTCAGCACCGGCAACCTCGAAGCCTTTTATGTCTTGCCTGTAAGACGTTACTCCGCGGCCTGTGCTCTTGAACGTAATGGTGGCCTCCTTGCCTTCTATTTTCATTTCCTGGAACATCGGACCGGTAACGGGAAAGCCCTTCATGCCGTATGTCAGCCCCAACGCAAGGTATGCGAAGCGGTCGCCCACCTCCTCTTTCTTCATCGGGTGGATTGTGTTCGGATAGCCGATGTCGGTCAGTATTGCCATGCCCGAGTTGGGTATCAGGTCGAGACACTTCGTCTGCGCCTCGCGCAGGTATGCCGAGTTCTTGCCTTTGCTCTCGCCTTTACCATAATTATATGGAGCTATCTGGGCATAGTAGAACGGGAACTCACCCTGCCCCCACTTCTGTCTCCAGTCGGCGACCATGGCCGGCAGCAGCCGGGTGTACAGGTCCGGATAGTCAATATTTGCCTCGCCCTGATACCAAAGGCAGCCGCGTATGCCGTAGCCCACCACCGGGGCAAGCATTCCGTTGTACAGGATGCACTCGTTCTGCACCTCCTCGATGTCCTTGAACGGAGCCACGCCCTCGGCGCTCATCCACGCCTCGACGCGCGAGCCGCCGTAAGCCGTGTGTATGATGCCTACCGGCACGCCCAACACTTGGCGTATCTTGCGTGCGAAGTAATAGCCTGCGGCTGTGAAATGGGGCGTGTTTTCCGACGACGCGGCCTTCCATTCGCCGGTGCATTCGGTCAGCGGCTTGGAGTCCATCTTTTGTCCGACGGAGAACATCCTGATGTTGTTGTCGGTCGAAGTAACCACCGCGTCGAGCGCGCCTATTACCGGGTCGTTGTAGCTTCCGTCGATTGTCATGTTCATGTTCGACTGCCCGGAGCACACCCAGACCTCGCCTATCAGCACGTTGTTGATGGTTACCGCCTCGCCGTCGCTTATCTCGACGCTGTACGGGCCGCCGTAACGCGGGGTCTCCACCATGGCCTTCCACTTGCCGTCAGAACCTACATTGGCTGTGTACTCCTTGCCGTTCCACGATGTTTTTACCTTTACCGTGCCCTGCTTGCTGTCGCTTTCGCCCCACACAGGCACTGTTCCGAGCTGCTGCATCACCATCCCGTCAGAGAATATCGCAGGCAGCTTGACTTTCGCCGAAGCGTCGCCGCAGGTGCCTGCAAAGTAAAGCAGGCACGCGGCGGTTAAAAAAGAAGAGATTTTCATGGTTGTTGATATGTTCTTTTTTTAATTAAGAAGCTAAAGAAGTCATGGGAGTTAAAGCCAATAGCTTTAAGCCTGCCAGCAAGGCATTTGGCTTTAACTTCCAAGCAAGCGAAGCTCAGCGATAACTTCTTTGACTTCTTTAACTTCCATAATCGTTTTCCTTATTTATTTACTCCACACGTAAAGAAGCTACTTCCCTGCCTCCGCCATGTTCCTTGCCGGCATGTCGAGACTTAACGGAGCCTCCTTGCGCAGCATGCGCGCGGCCTCGCCCGTGAGCCAAAGGTAATGGTCGGAGGGCTTGCCGTCCATGTCGATGAACTGCGCCTTGTCGCTTACCGGTGGATTGTCGGTACACTTGAAGATGGCTGTACCCTCGTCAACCTCGTCGAACATGGCGACGTATATCATCTCCGCACCGGCGAGCATGGCCGTCGACAGCTGCTGCCAGTAGAAGCGTCCGCCCTGTCGGGGGATGCTGCCCACGGGCTTGACGTCGTCAGGGAACTCCCTCTTGCTTAAGTTGTGCCAACTGAAACCGGGAGTTACCGCCGGCACGTATGCCACTCCGTTGTCGCTGCACCAGCGCAAGTCGCCTATTATAAGGTCGCGGTAGCGGTTCATGTCGTTGTGCAACAGCGGCGAGAAACGCTGTATGGTCCACGGCAACACGATGTCGGCCTGCCGTATCAGCGTGTGCAGGTAAGGGTCGTGTACGCAGTCGGCTTCAAGCGTGCGCCAGAACGTCGGCACGCCGAGCATCACCGCACAGCCGCCGTATTCGGGGTCGTTCTTGAGGAAATCGATAAGTCTCTCCAAGCCTATGTTGCGTATGTTGTACGGCCTGTCGGGGAAACCTACGCCCCATATTGCCACCACGGGTTTGCCGTTGTGGTGCAGGTAGGTGTTACGCCCCTCGGGGTTTGTAACGTGAAGCTCGTCGACAAGGCGTTTCCAGTCGGCAATTACAGACGAGCAGTCCTCGCCGTTGCCCTTCAGCCCGGACAGGTCGTACATCACGGCGATGGCCCTGTCATACTTCTGCGCGGCTTCGAGCGCGTAGCCGAGTATCTTGTCCGGCGCGCCGCCTTTGTTCGCGGGGCGCGTATAGTCGAAGAAACGCTGCATGAAAACGCCGTCGAGTCCGTACTCGGCCATCCACTTAAAGTGCAGGTCAACGGTCGACTTGTCGGCCGAGCTGAACACCCGTGCCGCGCTGCCGTCGGCGTGCTTAAACTTTGTCTCGTATGTTTTCGCATACTCGCTGACGTCCGGCCACGCATCGATGGTGCAGTGGTCTTCGTCAAACTCCTTGCCTACGCCGTAGTGGCCGAAGCCCTGCCCCGTGCCGTCCTGCGGTCCGCGGAACCATCCTTGGTAGCCGGCCATAATCAGTCCCTTGTATTCAGGGTATGACGTCTGTTGCGCATGCTTCGTGGCCGCCTGCGAGCAGATGCCCACCGAAAGGCATGCCGCCGCAATAATAGTCTTTATCCTCATTTTCATATAATATTGTCTATTAACGGTTTTTCATAAAATGCCGCCATTGCCTGCGGCTTACGGAGCACAAAATTACGTCGCGGCAATAAAAAACCGCTAAAATAACGGATAACCGGCGATTAAAAATCGATTAAATTCACACAACTTGTCAATTTAACCGTTTTAATCTGTTTCACGGCGGAATGGCAGTGAGGAAGAAGCAGGCCAAAGCCAATATCACACCCACCCCAACCCTAACTAACACCCACCCCAACCCTCCCGAAGGGAGGGAGCTTGATTAGCTGTATTCCACTGGTGCCGATTTGCTATCCGCGCATGGCTGAATGGGAAAAAGGCAATCAAACTCCCTCCCTTCGGGAGGGTTGGGGTGGGTGTTAGTTAGAGTTGGAGCGAGTGTTCAATTGGGTTCATCCGCAAATCTGTTGGATGAGGAATACGATTATAA
>URUK01000048.1 GCA_900551055.1 uncultured Prevotella sp.
TTTAACTCCTTAGCGACCGCAGGGAGCGAGAGTTCCCTTGAGCGAAGCGAAAAACATCTTTACCTTCTATAAATTCTAATTGGATATCTTCCTGCCTTTATAATACGTGTTGAAATCGTCTTTTGCATAGCCGTCTTCAAGCACTTTGAACGACATCGCGCTTGCTCCGGCAATCTTACAGCCCTTGTAATACGCCCCGAAATCGTCCTTGGCATAGCCGTGGCCGAGCACTTTGAACGACATCGCGCTTGCGTCTTCAATCTTCTTTCCGTTGTAATACGCCTCGAAATCGTCCTTGGCGTAGCCGCAGCCGAGCACTTTGAACGACATTGCGGTTGCATCTTCAATCTTCTTTCCGTTGTAATACGCCTCGATATCGTCCTTGGCGTAGCCGCGGCCGAGAACCTTGAACGACATCGCACTTGCACCCTCAACCTTCCGGCCGCCATAGAACACGTCGAAATCGGTCACAATGTACTTTTCTTTCTTGCGCCGCTTCTTCTTCCCGTGGTGCCTGTGCCACTGTCCTTGTGCAGCCGTAACCGCTTCGCTTTCAGGTATGCCTGACGGCGTTACGGACGTTGCCGCAGGCGCGGAGACAGCCAACGCAAAAGCGGCGGTTATCAGAACTGTTTTCATATTCATGCTTTTCATATTGTATTTTATCAGCAACAGCAAAATGCTTGCAAACGTCCGGCATCACCATTTCAGCTTTCCGTACTTCTCCATGCACCACAGTTGCCACGAGTTCAATACGTTCTGCCACACCACGTAAGCGCAAGGCGCTATGGCTACGACGGGGTTCAGATAGACCATCGTGAGCCAGATACCCACTCCGGTGTTCTTCTGGCCGAGCGCCTGGCCGCCGTCCACACTGTCGTTGAAGCGCCGGCCGACGGCCTTTCCCGTGCCGAAAAGGACGAGCGTAACCACAAGCGGCACAATGACGAGGGCCGTCATCGAGAGCCACCCGATGCCGGCTGTGAAAATGTTGTGCAGCGTCATGCCCATGACAATCGACAAGTTGGCCGCCCAGAAGTAAAACCCGAGGTTGCTGCAACCCTTTATCGCCTTGGCCGCACGCGGCAGCCAACGGCGCGTAATCATCGCGCAGACGAAGGGAAGAACGAGCACAACGGCGGTGCGTTGCAGTATCGTGGCGAACGACGACATGAAACCAACGCCGGGATGGCTCTCGAGCATGGGGAAGAACAACGGCACGAGCAAAGCCGTAACCACATTGTCTATCAGCGTATAGACGGTCATAGAGGCGATGCTTCCGCCCAGCTTCTCGGTCACAACCGCAGCAGCCGAGGCCGTAGGGCATATCACACAGGCAAAAGCCCCTTCGAAGACAAGGCGCAACGTGGCGTCGTCCGTCCACAGAGCGGCAGCAACCAGCGCGGCGGCCATGACAAGGCGGATAACCTGCAGCCACAAGTGCCACGCACGCAGGCACAGGTCGTGCAGCCGGATTTTGCAGAACGTCACGTACAGCGTCATGAAGATAAGCGCCGGTATGATGTCAATGCACCACGGCCCGGCCACCTCTCCATACGGCACAAGCATGGGAATTTCGGTAAACAGCAGGTAGACGCACGCGCCGAACACCATCGCGCACGGCAGCGTCCACTCCTTTACAAACTTTATTATTTCCATCACAAACGGCTTTAAGACGCTGCAAAAGTAAGCATAATATTCCTACTTGCAGCCTCTTATAAGGCCAATTATCGTAAAAACATCGGACGGCGGCATAACATCCTGACATCCAACGCATTGCAAAAGGCCGCCTTTCACAGTGTGAAAGACGGCCTTTTGCAGTCCAATACGTGGCCTTTTGCAACCTGATTCATGGCCTTTTGCAAGGCCACGGACGATTATTGGCCTAACAATGCCTCTATTTCCGCGTCGAGGTCCTTTATCTGCGCGTCGCGCTTCTTCAGCGTATTGTCGCGCCCTATGATGAAGAACGTCGGGATTGACTGTATGTTGTACAGCGCAAGGTTGTTCGACTGAAGCCCGTTCGGGTCGCGCACGCTTATCCAAGGCAGGGCCGCAGTCTGCGTTTTCCAGAAGTGTTCGTCCGGGTCTAACGACACCTGGTAAATCTCCAGGCCGCGTCCGTGGTACTTGTTGTATATGTCACGCATCTGCATTATGCGCTTCGTAGAGCCTTCGGAGCCGAACACGTGGAAGTCGAGCAGCACCACCTTGCCCTTCAGGTCGGTCAGTTTGCACGTCTGCCCCTTGTTGTCGAGCAGGGAAATGTCAATGAGGTCGGCCACGCGCACCTTGCTTGCGTCAACCATTTCGGCCGCCCTCTGGTTGCGGACGATGCGCACATCGCGCATGCCTTGTATCGCTATGTTGTGCAGGTTCTGCCCACGCACGGCCTTCGGATGGTAAGTGTCCCAGCTGGTAGCCACCGCCGCAAACGCCTTTATGTCGTCCTCGTTCTCCCGGGGATTGAAGATGAGCATGTTGCCAAGCGTCTGGAACAATGCGAAATACGACGACGAGCGCATCGGTGCCTTGTAGATGTAGTTCAACTTGATGTCCTGCTTGTATGCGTCTATCATCCTGTCGATGCTGTCGCGAGTCTCGTCGAAGCCTACGGAGTTGTTGCGCTGCAATGCTATTATGCGCGACTGGAGGTCTATCTGCTTCAAGGCCAGCTCCTTGATTGTGGCGCATTCCTGCGAGCCTTCTACCGTATAGCCTGTTGCCATGGTCGGATATGACGCCTTTACGGTGATTGTCTCCGTTGAATCCACGCTAAGGTTAATGATTTGCCCGGCAATGCGCAGGCGGTAAAACTCGGGCGCATCGGGTGCCTTCTCGCTGAAGCTGAACGCCCCGTCGTCTCCAAGCTTCACAGAGTCGACCGTCACCGGGCCGTCAAGACTCATGTTCTCGAAATACAGCACAGAGTCTTTCGCCTCGGCGATTGTGCCGTCCACATGGAATTTACGGTTGTCGCACGACCCTAACAAAACCGTTGCCAAAGCGGCAACAGCGAGAGCCGGTAATGTGTTGAATATGGTTCTCATCTTTTATATGTGTTTTTTGATTTCATGCCTTAGCTTGCAAAGGCCTTCGCAAGCTGCGCTCCGGCCACTACGGCAAGCATGCCCAAGGCTACGCTCGAGCCCATGTAGACTGCCGAAAGGAGCGCGTCGCCTGTCTTTGCGAGCGTCAATGACTCGTTGGCAAACGTGCTGAAGGTTGTAAATCCGCCGCAAAACCCAACGGTAAGCATCAGCTTCAAGTCTTGCCCGATGCGTGCCCCACCGTCTCCGGAAAGCCCGTAGAACAGCCCGATGAGCAGGCATCCGGCCACGTTCACGGCCATTGTGCCCCACGGGAAGGATGAAGCAGCCGCGCCCTGCACGGCCTTTGACAGCAGATAACGCGCCACGCTGCCTGCCGCTCCGCCAAGGGCTACGAGCAAGATATTCTTCAACATGCGTGCAAAGGTAATGCAACTACGGGTAAGAACAAAAAAGATGGAGTTAAAGATAATGAAAGAACGGCGGCGGCATGATATGCCGCCGCCGTATATATATTAATGTATGACACCGTTAGAAGTCACCGTGGTCAAGACTGTCGTTGAAGTCTTTGGGCTCTTTCGGCGCCAAAGGGTCGTGGTATTCGTCACGGCTTGAGCGGTGCTCGAAGCGTCGCGGCTCGCGCTCCCGGCGCTCTCCACGCTCCTGACGGGGACGGCGTTCGGGCCTCGGGCGGCGCTCACGCTCCACGTAACCTTCGGGTTTGGGTATCAGAACGCGGTGAGACAGCTTGTACTTGCCGGTCTTCGGGTCGATTTCCATCAGTTTGACGGTAATCTTGTCGCCCTCTTTCAGGCCTGCCTCTTCAACAGTCTCAAGGCGTTTCCAGTCTATTTCGGAGATGTGCAGCAGTCCGTCCTTGCCCGGCAGGATTTCAACGAAGCAGCCGTAAGGCATGATTGAGCGGATTGTTCCCTCGTAAACCTCGCCCACCTCGGGTATAGCCACGATTGCCTTGATTTTGGCGATGGCCTTCTGGATGCTCTCCTTGTTGGGCGCACTAACCTGAACCTTGCCCACTCCGTCGATTTCGTCGATGGTGATGGTGGCACCCGACTCTTCCTGCATCTGCTGGATAATCTTTCCTCCGGGGCCAATCACAGCTCCGATGAACTCCTTGGGTATGTCAAACGCCTCGATGCGCGGTACCTGCGGCTTCAGTTCGGCACGCGGCTCGCTTATAGTGTCGGTCAGCTTGCCGAGGATGTACTCACGGCCGGCCTTCGCCTGCATGAGGGCTTTTTCCAAAATCTCGAAGCTGAGGCCGTCACACTTGATGTCCATCTGCGTCGCAGTCAGTCCGTCTTTCGTTCCGGTGGTCTTGAAGTCCATGTCGCCGAGGTGGTCCTCGTCGCCGAGAATGTCGCTAAGAACGGCGTACTTGTCCTCTCCGGGGTTTTTGATAAGTCCCATGGCGATGCCGCTCACGGGCTTCTTCATGGGCACTCCGGCATCCATGAGGGCAAGGGTTCCGGCGCAGACTGTCGCCATTGACGACGAGCCGTTGCTCTCAAGGATTTGCGATACGAGGCGCACCGTATAGGGGAATTCCTCCGGAATCTGCCCTTTCAGCGCGCGCCAAGCCAGGTGTCCGTGGCCTATCTCGCGACGGCCTACGCCGCGCTGTGCCTTGGCCTCGCCCGTACAGAACGGCGGGAAGTTGTAGTGCAGCAGGAAACGCTGGTAAGAGCGGTCGAGAACGTCGTCTACAAGCTTCTCGTCGAGTTTCGTTCCGAGCGTACATGTGGTAAGGCTCTGCGTCTCGCCACGGGTGAATATCGAGCTTCCGTGAGGCATCGGCAGGGGTGAAACCTCGCACCAGATGGGGCGTATCTCGTCGGTCTTGCGGCCGTCGAGTCGCTTTCCTTCGTCGAGGATGCAGCGGCGCATGGCGTCACGCTCCACATCATGGTAGTAGCGGTCAACCAAAGCGTACTTCTCTTCGAGTTCATCCTCTGAGAGTTCGGTGTGCGCTGCGGCGTAAGCCTCTTCAAAGTCGGTCTTTATCTTGTCAAAAGCCTCTTCGCGGGCCTTCTTGTCATGGTCGCCGGCCTGCGCTATGGCGTAGCACTTGTCGTATGTTTCCTTGCGGAGCTGTTCGCGCAGTTCCTCGTCGTTCACCTCGTGGCAGTACTCGCGCTTCACGTCGGTGCCGAGTTCCTTCGACAGTTCTTCCTGCAAGACACACATCGGGCGGATGGCCTCCTGTGCCACCTTGAGAGCCTGGAGCAGGTCTTGTTCCGACACTTCCTTCATCTCTCCTTCCACCATCATGATGTTGTCTTTCGACGCACCAACCATGATGTCCATGTCGGCATCCTTCATCTGCTCGAACGTCGGGTCAACGATGTACTCACCGTTCACGCGCGCAACGCGCACTTCAGATATCGGGCACTCGAACGGAATGTCAGAGCAAGCCAGGGCGCACGACGCCGCGAAGCCTGCAAGGGCGTCGGGCTGGTCAACGCCGTCGGCCGAGAAAAGAATAACGTTAACGAACACTTCGGCGTGGAAATCGGCCGGGAAAAGGGGGCGCAAGGCGCGGTCTACAAGTCGGCAAGTAAGAATTTCGTTGTCGCTTGCCTTGCCTTCGCGCTTTGTGAAGCCTCCGGGGAAGCGCCCGGCGGCGGCATACTGTTCTCTGTACTCAACCTGCAAAGGCATGAAATCTGTTCCGGGAACTGCATCTTTTGCGGCACAAACGGTGGCGAGCAACACGGTGTTCCCCATTCGGAGGACGCAAGAGCCGTCAGCCTGTTTTGCCACTTTCCCGGTTTCAATGCTGATGGTCCTTCCATCGGGCAATGAAACTGTTTTTGTAATTACGTTCATCGAAAAATAAAAAATATCTTTTTACGTCAAAAAAATCGCACCAAAGGTAACTATTTTTTACCGAACACAACGCTGTTTGCCATTAAAACTGCATTAAAATACCTATTTTTCATCTTATTTCACGCTGACAGGCATCGGGCAGGGCGCAAACAGGCGCACGGCAAGCCGCGGCGCGCTTTTCTGCATGTTTGTGCCGCCGACGACATGTTTTGTCGCCTGATATCCGTATCTTTGCATAAGATAAGCGGCACTTGGGAATATACAAGCAAGCTTGCATTCCGCTCATTTGCATTATCTTTGCCGCAAACATAACAAACAGAAAGCATGAGAAACAATACAAACAACGGCAAAAACTGGTGGAGCACGCTGCCGTCTTCAGTCAAATTGGCAATAGGCGTGATGATAGGAATAGGCTTTTTAGCCTTTTTCCACGTGGCAAACGAGAAGGACGAGCAGACAAAAAAGCTCCAATATGAAAGGGAAGCGAGGGAGCGCATGAAGCGGCAACAGCTGTACGAGTCGCTCGAGGCGGGACGCCAGGAACGCATCAAGAAGGCCGAAGCCTACCAGATAACTGACGAGCAACGCCGCATGATACGTGAAAATTCACGCCGGCAGGCCGAGCTTGACGCACGCGCAGAGGAGCTTAGGGACAAATACAACCGTGGGGAGGAGCTTACCAACGAAGAGAAGGATGCCATATACGACCATTTCAGGGATGAATATTACGAAGACCCGGACGACGAAGAGCATTACCCTTCTGAAATATTCGACGACATGGAGGACTATGACGAGGAGCATGTGAGGGACAATCCGGGCGTGGCCGGCGACGACTGACGCAGGCTGTCGCCACAGCCAAACTGCCGCATCGCAACGCATTGATTACCAACACATTACAAACTGCCTTGTAAAAGGCCACCTTTTAGCCTGCAAAAGGCCGTCTTTTACAACGCAAAACGCCACCTTTCATACGATGAAAGGTGGCGTTTTGCGTGACGGCTGACTTTATGCCTGATGCAAACAGGCCGTCAGGCGATACGCCGACGATTCAATCATGCCAGTCGTCGGCATCGCAACCGTCATACATGTCATGACATTCAGGCTCGTCGCGGTCGAAGTCATACCGGCTGTAATCTGTTCCGCCGAATGACGGGCAAGCATCGTCAAAGCTCACTTCCACACCGTCAAATTCCATTTCGCGCTGCGAGTTGATACATGAAAGCGTTGAGTAGAGTTTGTTCCACCACTGATCCTGCGCAAGCGGACGCACTGTTTTCCTTGTTCTTTTCTTTTTCATTGCGTTATAGGTTTACCAGTCAAAATATATAAGTCTATACCGCAAAGATAGCCGGTCATGGCGACAAACCATGTCGTCGGATGAGAAAAGATTGCCAGTCGGCGGCCATGCGCCATGCAGCCGCTAAAGATACAGCAGGCTTTCAGGCCCCATGTTGAAAAGCAAATCAAGTATGCTGAGATTCGGCAGGAAGCCGTGCTTGGCCTCGTACACCTGATAATAGCGGCGCGGAGTGAACGAGGGGTCGGGCAACGGGTGTTTCGGGCGGATGACTTCGCGGAAGTCTGCCGTGCCGTCAAGCCGTCCGTCGTCCGCCGGAATGTACTCGTCCGTCGTCCCGATGTCGGGAGAAATGCCGATTAAATCGCACATTTTCGCGCATATTTCCATGTTGAAGTCGTACAGGAACGTCCACCGCCGCTCGAAAAACGGGCGCACATCATCGGCGTAAAACTCGAAGAACGGCGATTCGCCGTACGCGCTCTGCAGCGCGTTCCAGTGCAGGTGGCGCCAGTTGCCGTGGTCGCTTATGCGCACGTCCTTCATCATGCACTTCCTGCTTTGCGCCCCGTCGCCGTCAGCCGCGCCGTCAGTGCCGCGCTCAACGGGCACCGTCAGCGCCTGCACTCCCGCCGTGGTGGCTATCAGGCAGCGGTTGCGGTAGGTCTGTTTGATGAAGCTGTCGTGCGCCTCAACGGCCACATTGTCATATCTGTTGAGCTTCTGGTACCACTGTATCGGGGCGAAATACGCCGAAGAAAGAAGTACTTGGGACATGGTTTTTTAAGAAGTTAAAGGAGTTAAAGAAGTTATCGCTCGCTGCGCTCGCTTAGAAGTTAAAGCCATTACCTTTGCTATTAACTCCCATCAGCATTCCCTCCCTCGGGAGGGTTAGGGAGGGGCGTCCTATGGCTTATTGGCCTTATAAGCCTCATTGGTCTTATTCCGCCTCGCAAATATCAATAAGCTAAAGCATATCAAGCTCCCTCCCTCGGGAGGGTTGGGGAGGGGCCAAACCCTCACCACTACCCTGCCAACCACATGGTTCTCAGGCACCAACATTCCCTTAACCCCTGTTTGCGCTGCGCCTTGCCGTGAAGGCTCAAGCCAGTAGTAGTCGTAGGCGAGCGTGGCGCACTCCGTCCTGCGTCCGTCCACATACAGACGACCTTGCCGGATGTAAGCCTTGCGCCCTTCATACATATTATATATCCGGCACAGCATGGCGATGTTGCCTGCCGTTACAGTGATGTGCCGCCCCTTTCCCGGCACTACAAGCGTTGCGTTGCCAGCCCTTACGGTGTCGCCCGGCACGCCTTTGCAGTAGTAGGCCATGGCTTTCCGGCGACTTACTGGCCGCGCGGTGTCCGCCGGATTGTTGAACACCACAAGCTCGCCCCTCTCCACCGGACGTGCCACCCACCTTACGTAGCGGAACATCTTGCCTCCTCCCGTGCGCAGGCCATAGCTCCAGCGGTTCACCAATACACGGTCGCCGTCGGCAAAGGCAGGCTCAAGGGCCGTACCCCTAACCGTGTAAACAGTGAACGCCAAGGCGCGGAAAGCCAACATCAGCAAGATTGTGACCGTCAGCGCCATCACAAACTTGAGCGCACATTTCATATTTTAGTTGACAAGTGGACGAGTGACGAGCAGACAAGACAATTACATTTATTGACAGATTGGCAAACAATAAACCAGCTATGCAAACTTCCTTGCCTGCTTGTCCCTTGTCTCTTGTCTGCTCGTCCCTTTATCCTTGTCTACTTGTCCCTTGTCCACTTGTCTGCTATTTAATGTCGTCCACCATCCTGAACAACCTGTTCCAGCGTATACCGGAGAAGCCGCCGCGGTCCGGGTCGCTGCTCCACCAGATGAAGATAGGCTTGCCCACGACGTGGTCTTCAGGCACAAAGCCCCAGTAACGGCTGTCGGCGGAGTTGTGGCGGTTGTCGCCCATCATCCAGTAATAGTCCATCTTGAACGTGTACCGGTCGGTTTCCTTGCCGTTGATGAATATCTTTCCGTCCTTCACTTGCAGGTCGTTGCCCTCGTAAACGCGGATGGGACGCTCGTAAACGGCTATGTTCTGCATCGTCAGCCGCACCGACTCGCCCTTCTTCGGTATCCACACGGGGCCGTAGTTGTCACGAGTCCAACCGGTGTTGGCGTTCAGCGGATATACGTCTCCAGTTATAGTGTCGGTGTTCAGGCGTATGCTCTCGACGATGTCCTTGCGCTTCTGCAGCGCGTCAACCGCCCTCTTCGTCAGCGGCATGTAGCCGCTCTGGTTCAGGCTGGTAAGGTCTTCCATGCTTATGCCAAGCTCCTGAAGCATCTCCTCGGGAATAGGCTGCACCAGTTTGACGTAATATGTGTACTGCACATTATCCGGTTCCTTGTTCGGTTTGCCGTCAAGGTAGACGATGCGGTTCTTTATCTGCAGCGTCTGTCCGGGCAAACCGACACACCGTTTCACGTAGTTCTCGCGGCGGTCCACCGGCCTTGTGATTACCTTTCCGTACTCGGCGGAGTTCTCAAGGATATACTGCCGCCCGGTGGAATACACCTTCTGATACCAGTCATACTGCTCCTGGGGGGTGAGTTTCGCCATGTCCGGCCGGTAGTCGAGCAGCTGGCTGCCGAACGAATAGCACATCTGGTAGTAGTCGGCGGCCTGGTAACGCTCGTTGCTTACAAGCGTGTCGCCGGCCGGATAGTTGAACACCACGATGTCGTTAAGCTCGACATGGCCGAGACCTTTCACCCGGCGGTAGTCCCATTTGGGCCATTCTATGTACGACTTGCAGTTAAGCACGGGCAGGGTGTGCTGCGTCAGGGGCATGGTGAGCGGCGTTTCGGGTATGCGCGGGCCGTAGCTCACCTTGCTTACGAAGAGGTAATCGCCCGTAAGCAGCGACTTCTCCAGCGACGACGAGGGTATCACGTAGTTCTGGAAGAAGAACAGGTTGATGAAGTAAACGGCCACGAGGGCGAACACTATGGCGTCGACCCACGACATGATGAAGCGCACCGGCGGCTCGGAGTTTTTCCACCATTGCCACTTTATCTTCTTGGTTATGTACACGTCGTAGATGAACGGCACGACAAGCAGCCCCCACCAGCTCTTCACCCAGAGCAGGAAGAGGAGGTAAAGCACGAGCACCGTAATGCACTTTGCCCACTGCTTTTTCATATTAAGTTGTTTCTTTTCCATATAGTCGAAGGTATAACTTCCACCACCGCACCACCTGACACCCACCCCAACCCTCCCGAAGGGAGGGAGTTTGAAATGCTTTTGCCAATAGGAGATAACCAAAAAATGGTAGCCAAGCTCCCTCCCTTCGGGAGGGTTGGGGTGGGTGTAAGGTCTGGTGTCTGTTTTTTTGTCAGAACTTAAACATGTCGCCGATGGTCAGCAGGCCGCTGTGCTCCTTGGTATATTCGGCTGCCAGCACCGCGCCGAGGGCGAAGCCCTTGCGCGAATGGGCGTCATGCGTTATGGTTATGCAGTCGGCCTCGCTGTCGTAGGTTATGGTGTGTATACCCGGCACCTCGCCGCGGCGCACGCTGTTTACAGGCACTTCGTCGGCGGCATACTTGCCGTTGCCCTCCGTAGTGCCGTCGGCGGCCACCGTAATGCCTTTCACCCAGCGGCTCTTGCGGTCGAGACTGTCCACTATCTCCTCTGCCAGCGTGATGGCGGTGCCGCTCGGAGCGTCGAGCTTATGCACGTGGTGGGTCTCCTCAATGCTCACTTCGTACTGCGGAAAACCGTTCATTATCTTCGCCAGATAGCGGTTCACGGCGGAGAAGATGGCAACGCCCACGCTGAAGTTGGACGCCCAGAAGAGCGTCTTGCCTTCCTCCGAGCACATGCGTCGCACGTCGTCGCCGTGCTCCTTCATCCATCCCGTAGAGCCTGAAACCACCTTCACGCCCTTTGCGAAGGCTTTAAGATAGTTGCCGTAAGCAGCCGTCGGATTGGTAAACTCTATTGCCACATCGGCCGAAGCGAACTCGGCGGAGTCGAAATCCTGCTGGTTGTCAACGTCGATTATACAAACAATGTCATGGCCGCGGCCACGGGCAATCTGCTCAATCATCTTGCCCATCTTGCCGTAACCTATCAAAGCGATTTTCATTTTGCAAAAAGTTTAATCTGTGGCAAAGGTAATGCAAATTAGCGAGACAAGGAAACGAAATGTAATAAAAATAGTGAACACCCGACACAAGCAAACCTCACACCCACCCCAACCCTCCCGAAGGGAGGGAGCTTAGTATGCTTTTGCTACTTGACTTATATGCTTTTGCTACTTGACTTGTATGCTTTTGCTACTTGGCTTACACGCTTTTGTCCATTGGCCTTATCGGTCTTATCAGCCTTATTTGTCCTATTCAACCGAATAAGGCAGATAAGCCGAATGCGGCTGATAAGCCTTTGAATAGCCGTGGAGCCGCCACTCCGTAACTCCCTGATTATCAACGCCCTGCCAATATGCCGTCTTTTAGCCTGCAAAAGGCCGTCTTTTACAAGCTAAAAGGCCATCAATCGCACGCCAAAAGGTGGCCTTTCGCAACACCGTTCATCCTTCAAGGCACATCAAGCTCCCTCCCTTCGGGAGGGTTGGGGTGGGCCTTAGGTGGTTAAGGGGTGGGTCTTAGGTGGTTAATTGGCGAGTATTGTTCCCGTGTCTTTTTACAAAAACCATCTTTAAATTGCACACTTATTGCCTTAAAATTTTGCAAAAAACGATTTTTCGTTTACCTTTGCACCCAATTTCTCACATTATATAATATATATGAAGATTTACCACCTGCTGCTCGGCGCGGCCTTCAGCCTTTCTTTCTCGTCCTGCTTCAAGGACGAACCGCTTAACGCCGAATGCGACATCGAGCAGGCTTACGTCCACCTTGACAACCCCACCGACGTGTTCTTCGCTCCAAGCGACACGCTAATAGAAGTGCTGTCGAACGCCAACGACATCGTTTTCGAAGTAAAAGACGGCGTTGACGTGTCTGCAATGGACCCGCAATTCCGCCTCACAGAAGGCGCGACGGTAAGCCCTGAAAGCGGAAGCACGCACGACTTCTCGAACGGCAACGCCGTTGTTTACACCGTAACGTCGCAGGACGGCGAGTGGACGCGCACGTACAACGTGTCGTTCCGCGAGGCATACAATACCACAGAGTACGACTTTGAGAACACACGACTCGTTGACGGAATAAACAACAGCCAGTATTACGCATGGAGCGACCTCTCGTCGACAGGCGAATGGCTTGGCAACTGGGCCACAGGCAACCCCGGCTTCAACATAAGCGCGCAGTTTACGAGCGGAAGCGTGCCGGCAGACGAATACCCCTCGTCGCCTGTAAGCGACGGACACAGCGGCCGTGGAGTGAAGCTCGAGACGATGAGCACAGACGATTTCGGCAGCATAGTCCACATGGGCATAGCCGCAGGCAACCTCTTCATCGGCGAATTTGACGCCAGCAAGGCGTTGAGCGGAACTGAAGGTGCAATGCAGGCCACCCAGTTCGGCCGTACATTCAACCAGGAGCCGCTGCAGTTTACAGGATGGTATAAGTACAAATCGGGCGGCCAGTGCGTTGACGGCGACCGCAACCCGATAGCCGACACATACGACCAAGGCGACATATACGCCGTGCTTTACCGCAACCAAGACGCCGAGGGCAACGCTTTTTACCTGCACGGCGACGACGTGAAAACCAGCTCGCAGATTGTCGCAATAGCCCAGGTGGAGAATGTTACCGACGTTGACGAATGGACGGAATTCATCGTTGACTTCGACTATCGCCAACAAATCGACTACGAACTGCTGCGCAACCGCGGCTACAACCTCGCCGTAGTGTTCACATCGAGCATCGATGGAGCAACTTTCAAGGGAGCACTTGGCAGCACGCTATACATCGACGAAGTTAAAGTTATATGCGCAGAACAAACCGAACAGCCATGAAGAAAGCTATATTCACCATAATCCTGGCCGCCCTGACGGCCACGCAGGCAGGAGCGTTCCGCCTGTTCGACGGCCTTACGTACAACCTACGCTTCGGCTACAGCATAGGAGGCACAGCCCCGATGGGCATGCCCGCCACCATCAGAAGCCTCGACAAGTTCACACTTACGCCGAGCTTCAACCTCGGTCTCGGCGTTTACCGCGACTTCAACGAGCACTGGGGACTCACCACCGGCATATACCTTGAGAACAAGGGAATGAAGGTCGAGTCTACCGTTAAGAACTACCACATGGCCTTTGTACGTGGAAGCCAGCGGCTTGAGGGCAACTTCACCGGCGGCGTAAGCATCGACGTGGAGCAGTGGATGCTTACACTTCCGCTGCTTGCCACCTACGCCGTGAACAACAACCTGCACATAAAGCTCGGCCCATACCTGTCGTACATCAACTCGCCCAAGTTCACCGGCGATGCCTACGGCGGTTACATACGCGTCGGCGACCCTACAGGACAGAAGGTATATGTAGGCACCGAGGACGGCAGTCGCGGCGTTTACGACTTCTCCGACTCGATGCGCTCGTGGCAGTTCGGCATGTTGGCCGGCGTTGACTGGTACTTCCACCGCCACTGGGGCGTGTTCGCCGACGTGTCGTGGGGCTTCACCGACATCTTCGACGCCGACTTCGACACCATCGAACAGAACCTCTACCCCATCTATGGGACAATAGGTATTAGTTACAGAATTAAATAACCAAACAAAAAGAAAGGATAATTTATGAAAAAACTTTTTACTCTCATGGCCGCAGCCGTGATGGCTATGGCCGCAAACGCAAAAGATTATGAAGGTACTTTCAACCTTACAATCTCTGGTGCGGAGCAAGATCCGATACAGTCGTCCGTGACAGTTGACCCTGTAGAGGCTTCAAGTGACACGCCGTCTTATAACATAGTACTTAACAATTTCCAAGTCATGGGGCTTACATTTGAGAAGATAACGTTGTCAAATGTGGCAGCTGATGAAACGACAGGAAGCGGATATACTTTCTTCAAAGAAGGAACATATACGGCACAGATAACAAACAGCCCGATACCTTTTATTAAAAGCTTGGACATAACAATTGAAGACGGTAGCTGTGTAGACGAAGCATACAGCGATTTGTACCTCAAAATCAACATGAATGTCGATCTTGTCGTTTCTCAAATTCCAGTGACCGGCGTATTTGGAAACGACCCGTTTGCCATCACCAAATATACAGACAAGATGAATGTCAAGCAGGGTGACAACCTTGTTGCTGAAGGAATTGAAGCTACAATAGAAATGCAGAGGAATAAAGACGACGGAAAATACACGTTATCATTGAAGAACTTTATGCTTGGAACTGCTGGTATTGGTAACATAACAATAAATGGTGGCGTTGTAGCTGATGATGGAAACGGAATTAAAAGAATTGCCGCTTGGGGACAACCTATAACAATAACTCCAGGTGACATCGAGGGTGTAAATTGGGATTTAGGTGAAAAATTAAACGGATACAACCTCTTTGCAGATCTAAATGGTGAAATAGAGAATGGAAAGCTTAATGCCACTATAGACATAAATCAATTAAAAATACAAGTAATATTTGGCGAGAAATACATCACTTCAGGCATCGACAGTCCCACAACAGCTGTCGAGAATGGCACAGAAGCCATCTACGACCTTGGCGGACGCAAGCTGAACGAGATGCAGAATGGCATCAACATCGTGCGCAAGGCCGACGGAACAACCGTCAAGGTGCTGAAGAAATAACCGTAACGAACAACCGGTGAATAAAATAAAAATCCCGTATGCCACAGTGGCATACGGGATTTTTTTGCTTATTTGCTTTACGGATGGAAGTTCGTTAGGCATTATCGTGAATGCCATTATGCTTGATATAAGCATACGGTATTGATCTCAAGCGAGGCGCTCGGTAATCGTCATGCCGCACGCCGATGCGGCATCCAGTGTTTGCAATTGACATAATTCAACGTATTTGCTGTTTTCTGGATGCCGCATCGGCGTGCGGCATGACGATTACCGAGCACCTCGCTTGTGTAGAACATTATAATAATACATTTTCATAAGCCATATATCCGAGCCGTGAACGAAACCGAATATAGAATGCGGCGCAGCAAAGCAAACTTAAAAAACTTCGTTTTGGGCTTACCGTAGCACTCGCCTTTAATTATATTTGCTGCGCGAATATAGGATGCGGCGCGGCAAAGCAAACTTAAAAAACTTCGTTTTTAGGCTTACCGTAGCACTCGCCTTTAACTATATTTGCTTCGCGAATATAGGATGCGGCTCGGCAAAGCAAACTTAAAAAACTTCGTTTTAGGCTTACCGTAGCACTCGCCTTTAATTATATTTGCTTCGCGAATATAGGATGCGGCTCGGCAAAGCAAACTTAAAAAACTTCGTTTTAGGCTTACCGTAGCACTCGCCTTTAATTATATTTGCTTCGCGAATATAGGATGCGGCTCGGCAAAGCAAACTTAAAAAACTT
>URUK01000049.1 GCA_900551055.1 uncultured Prevotella sp.
AGAAACTTATAACTGAATCCTGTTTCCATTTACACAAAATTTTGGACAGTGTCTTGACAAGGGACAAGTAGACGAGGAACGAGTAGACAAGGGGATTTGCGTTGCTAATCACTAAAGTATCCTCTTGTCTGCTCGTTCCTCGTCTACTTGTCCCTTGTCAACTCGTCTCTTGTCTACTCGTCCTTGTCTGCTCGTCCCTCGTCTACTTGTCCCTCGTCTACTTGTCCCTTGTCTACTTGTCCCTTGTCTACTCGTCTACTAAAAAACTACGGATGCCTCGGCCTTATGCGCTTGAGCAGAAGCGTAAGGTTTTCTTTTATGCTGCGGTTGAGTATAACCAAGACGACAGCAGCCAATATGAGCGTTATTCCTACGGCCTCGCCCACCGTAAACTCCTCACCGAACACCACCGCACCGATGCACACCGCCGTGACAGGTTCAAGCGCGCCGAGGATTGAAGTCAGCGTACCGCCGATGTTGCGCACGGCCAGCAGCAGCGTGATGTTTGATATAACGGTGGGCGCAACGGCAAGCAGCACCACGTTGACCGCCGACACTGCGTCGGGCAAAGGCTGCACCCCGTCGCCCAGACCGTTCTTTACGGCGAACATCAGCGTGGTGAACACAAAGACGTAAAACGCCAGCTTGCGGCTGTGCATATTCCTTACGCGCGACTTGTTCACGGCTATTATATAGCTTGCATACCCCACGGCGGAAAGCAGCACCACGCCTACCCCCACCGGGTCGAGCTTCAGTTCCGTACCGTTGAGCGACAGCTTGGCCACTCCGGCGATAGCCAGCACAACGGCAGTCCACGTAACCCACGACGCCTTTTCCCTGAAAAGCGCGAACATTAGCAACGTTACGAATACGGGATAAGTGAAGTGCAACGTCGTGGCTACGCCTGCACCCATAGCCTCGTAACCGTAAAGCAGGAACATCGACGAGGCTGTGTAGAACACTGCCAACGGCACGATGACAAGCAGGTCGCGCCAGCTTACCCTGAACGACTCCTTCTTCACAATCATCATCAGCCCCAACGCCGCCGTGGCTGTAATGAAGCGGTAAAACAATATTGAGTCTGACGCCATGCCTCTCTGCATCAGCGGCAGCGTGAACAGCGGAATAAGACCGAACGTGACCGATGTTGCCACGCCATACATAAAGCCCTTTACCTTCGCACTCATTTGCATATAAAGTCAAATACGGGGTGCAAAGGTACAAACTTTAACGGAGAAAAAACAAATACATCCAATCAATTCGTCCGGCAATGGAACCGAAAGCAAGCGTCACATGACAATTTCCAAACTTCCCATTTGCAACCAATTAAAAGCAGGTAATCAAGCTCCCTCCCTTCGGGAGGGTCGGGGTGGGTCTGTTTTTTAATTAAGAATGAAAAATTAAAAATGAACAATTATGATTACCTTTAAGACTACCTGTCAATAAAGCAAATCATAATTATCAATCATCCATTTTCCATTCTCAATTTAAAACATGGCCTTTTACCCTGCAAAAGGCCATGTTTTAGGCGCTAAAAGGCCGCCTTTCGCAGTGCGAAAGGCGGCCTTTTATAAAGACACCGTTCTACGGGTGTAAATTCAGTGCCCGGTAATTGCCGTTATCTTGCGGCCTTTACAAACTTCACGGCGTCGTTTCCGGCCTTGACAATGTACGTTCCGTCGGCGATGGCCGCTGCCGGAATTACATGTACATACGTGTCGGCAGACTTGCCGCTGTAAAGCAATGCTCCGTTAACGTCATACAGGGCGACTGCGGTTCCGGGCTTCAGGCCGTACACATTGATTTCGTCATCGTCAGCGACAACACGCAGGCCGCTCTCGCTCTCAACGCCGTTTATGCCTGTTGCGGTGAGCGTAACGGGGGCTGAATATGTTTCGCCCGACGCTGAATAGATGGCCGATACCTGATATTCAAGATACTTGTTGTCTATCGGTTTGTCGTCGATGTACGTCGTTTCCTTCACTGTCTCTGTATTGAGACGCTCGCGGTTGCGGTAAACATTGTAGCCCATGAACGCGTTTTTCTGCGACTTTGCCTCTACTCCTGCAGGCACAGCCACGAGCTTGCTGCCTGCAGGCGAAGCCTTGGGCGCAAACATCTTGCGTGTCTTGCTCATAGCCTTTGCAGGCTCAAGAGGAACGTTCGAATAAGGACTCAAGCCTATCGAGATGTTCCAGTTGGCGTCGATGCCTGTTTCAGAGTCGTTGAGCAGTCCCCACGTCAGTCCGTCGTTAGAATACAGGTTGCCCCTTCCGCTGTTGGCAGGGCCACGGTCGTAACCGAGCGGAGCCGTGATTTCGTTGTGCTCGATGTAAAGGGCAACGAGCAGGTCTTTTGACGGGTCGATGGCAAGAGGCTCGTCAAGCTTGACGTTGTTGAACGAATACTGGCTCATCGTCGGCACATACTGCTGGCGCACAAGGGTGTTGCCCTCATAGATGAGGATGAACAGTGCGTCGGGTACCTGGTTGATGTAGAATTCGACATCGGTAAGCGACAACTCCTCATAGTCCTTCAAATCGTCGGCATACCAGCGTGCTCCGGCGTAGAACGCGCCTCCGCTTGACAGTCCTCCGGCGTCATAGCTGTTGCCGTCGTGCCAGCGCAGGTATATCGGTTCGCCAAGTGCCGGGAACTGCCAGCTGAGCTTCACCGTGCCGTCAGGCTCGTATCCGGCTGTAAGTCCGGTCGGCGCAAGTCCGCCGTTGTCATAATCGAGGTCGATGCCGACCTTTTCTGACAGCTCGCTGACTGCCGCCGTCATCGTGGTAAGGCGCACCTGGTAGTCATAATGGCCGGGCAGCAGGTTGCGGTCAATGTAGCTTATGCCTTGCACAGGCTCGTCGTTGATTTGCTCGCCGTTGCGGAATATGTCGTAAGCATAGACAGTCTGCTCGGGTTCAGATGAGAACAGGCGTATAGCATCGACAAGTTGCGGAGCTGCGCCGGCATCTTTCCTTACCGCGATGTACGACGTTCCGGCGGGTATCTCCGCCTCAATCTCGCTCCAAGCCTCGTTGGTCTGATATACGTTCATGCGTATGAAGTCGGCCTCGTCAGTACCGCCGATTGAACGCAAGAGCGTCAGCGAGCCGTGTCCGTTGTGGTCGTCAGCGTTGCGTACGGCTATCTTCAGGTGTGTGCTTCCGTTCACAGGGATGATGATTGTAGCCTCATCGTCCTCGCCGGCGGTAATCGCCTTCGTGCCTTCGTATGCGTAGTCGGCTGTCGCAGTCCATGCGTTGCCGGTGTTGAGCCATCCGTTCACGCTTACGGGAGCTTGCAGTTCAGCGTTCTCGAAGCCTTCGGCCACGTCAGCGCCTTCATTCATCTGCGGGTCTGCGAACGACAGGAGAACGTTGTAACCGTAAGTAGACTGCACGGCCTTGACGTCTTCAGGCACTTCCGCCGTGCCCTTGAGCTGGATTTGTACGTCTACCGTTGCACGGCTGTCAGACTTGCTTCCGTCCATATAGACCGTCTCGATTTCATACTTGTAAGAGCCTTCCACGTCAAGACTTTCCGCAAAATAGCGGCGTGTCAGCGGTTCGTCGTTCAACTGCTCGCCGTTGCGGTAGACGTTATAGCCCGTCACTCCGCTTACGCTTTCAAGCTCGATGAATGCGAACTTGGTGTTGTCGTTCTGGCGTTGCAGCGCCAAAGCAAGGAACTTAGAGCCGTCGGGACGCGACACAACGGACATGCCTCCGGCTGAAGCCGTTGATATTCCTGTTATCTCAGAGTAAGCAGTCACGTCGATGCTGCCCACACGTTGAGAAGTCGCAAAGTCGTATATGCCTATTGTACGGGTGTTGTCACCGCCCTGTTCGAAGGCATACAGCAGGCCGTCATTATATGCCGTGCCGCTCGCTCCGAGCAAAGTAGGCCCGTTGCCAATCTTGCTTCCGTCCTTCCTTACATAGATACTGGTCTCCCAGTCGCCAACCTCGAAGCCGCCGTTGCCGCCGTCAAGCTCGGGGATGTATGCCAGATGGCGCGAGAACTCGGAAATGGTCATCGTGGCAAGCACCATGTGCGACTCCATGTCAACCTTGTAAATGTTGGTGCTGTAATCGCCTACATAGAAGTCAGTGCCATCGTAAACAATGTTCCTAATTCCCTCGATGCCGTCTATTGTAAAGCTTTCGATGTACTCTCCGTCCATCGAGTACTTGTTTACATAACCGTCCTTTGAATAAGTCGAGGTGTAGATGAAGTTGTTGTCCGACGCTATACCCATCTCAACACCCTCGTCATGGCCGGTGAAAGAGTTGACATATTCGGGCATGTTGCCGTCTACCGTCACCGGACGGGTCTCGATGTCAGCTTTCAAGGTATGCGTGCCGTCCGTCGGATAGTCCCAACGCAGGGTTACATCCCTGTTGATATGCACATCGGCATCAACGGCCGACGGTGCGTAAGGACCGTATATGCCGACTATCTCAACGCTTACGCTCTCGCTCTCCGCCGACTCTCCGCCGTCAGAATAAACCGATGTAATCGTATAGTCGTGGGTTCCGGCCTCGCTTACAACGTCAGTATAGCTCGTGGCTGTAACGGGTTTGTCATTAACCTTCTCTCCGTCGCGGTACACATTGTAGCCTGAAGGAGCCTCTTCGGCCATGCTTTCATCAGGAACAACGTCAATCTTTATGTTGAAGTTGCCGGCGATGCCTTGGTAAGAAGCCGGGAACCATGTCTCTCCGTCTATCGACAGAAGGTTGCCCTTGCCGTCAACTGCCTGGCTGGCGTCCATACCCAACGGCTTTATGCCTTGCGCATTCTGCAGCTGGAAGGCAAACCTGTACTCCGAACCTGGCTCGATATAGAGCGGATCGTCAATGGTTACGTCGGTATAAGTGCCGTCATACAAGACGTTTCCGTTGTACGTTTCCGAATAAACACTTTTTCCGTCCTTATACACGAACAGTCTGATATAAGTGCAGGGATTGACGAGTTGTACCGACACTGACGACACACGCTTGTTGCGGTAAGGCACAAGGTCTTCGGCAGTCCAATCCGAAGCGGCATAGAAAGTGCCACCGTTGGCAACGCCCATTGCATCAGCATATACGCCGGTTGACCATGATACGCTGTTGCTCTTGCCTGCGTTCACAAGCGGAGACTTCCACGTCAGGTTGACGTTCGTGTTGCCTTCAACCGTTGCAGAGGGTTCAAGCGGAGCGTAATACTGCGCGCCTTGCTTTACGAAAGCAAGCACGGAGTCTGACGGAACAGACTCAACGTCGCCGTCATAAACAGCCGTTACCTTATAATAATACTCTCCGTAAACAAGCTTGTAGTCTGTGAACGAAGCCTCTGTAACGGCTTCCGAATTCACTTTTGTTCCGTCACGGTAAACATTGTAACCCTTTGGAGCACGGGTTTCGTCGCCCGGTTTCCATGTAAGCCGTACCGAAGCGTTGCCCGTTTCGGCTGCAAGCTCAACGGGACGAGGTGCCGCTGCGGCGGCGTTCACATCCATGCTGATGTTCAAAGCCTGTTCTCCAAGTTCGGGCAAGGTAAGTATTTCAGCCGTGGAACTGAACTTGTCACCCATCTTCGCGCCTACGGAATTGAAGCTGAAGGTGATTTCCTGATTGTCGCCGGGCTGTAGTGTGCCGTGCTTCGGCGACATGGCAACCCACTTGTCGGTCTCGCAAAGAGTGTAGTTGAATATCAACCCCGGCGACTGCTGCAGCACTCCAGTGAGCGTAAGCGTACCATCCTTGATGTCGAACGACGACGACAGACCGCCAAGCCTGTTCACTCCGGTTGTGGCATCACCGATTTTATAACCCGGAATGTCGGTTGCAAGATGGCTTACGCCGGTAAGCCGCGCCCTGTTAATATCGTACTGATATATCGTAACGCAGTCAATCATGTTATCCGAGGCAATTCCGTCGGCCAGCCAAAGGTAAGGACCGCCGGGCGTAACATTGTCGTAGGCCGAACCAATGACCGAAAGCGTCGTGTTACGGTCAAAGGCCTCAACCGATACCCTGATTTTTCCTGTCATGTCGATAAGACCCAACGTGTTCCATCCGCCAATCCAAAGACCGCCAAGGTCGGGGTCGTAGCAACAGTGGGTTATCTTCAAATCAGGTTCTTCTGCCACCGTAATGATGTCGGCCACGCGCTTGTTGTAGAAGTCGAACTTGAACACACGGTTGGTGCCGTCGCCTCCGTAGAAGTAGCGTCCGTCGAAAGTGAGGTCGTAAACGGGATAATACATGTCGGGCAGACGGAAGCGTTCAACAAGCCTTCCGTCCTTGTCGTACTTCCAGAACTCGCCAAGCTCCGTGAACGAGCTGGTATAATAGTTCTCGCCGTCAAACGCTACGCACGACTGGAGGTCGCCCGACGCGGTGAACGTGCCCTGTATTTCCCAAAGGCGTGACGCATCGCCGCTGCCTGCTTCGGGCATTGTGTTGAGATACCATGTCATCGGGCCGTCGCCGGTATTGCTCAATGTGACGGTCTGCTCCGCGCTGCTTTCAGCCGCGATTTCGGCTGCCACGTCGGTTGACGACAATGTCATAACAGGCCGTTTAAGCTCAGCGGTGAATGCGTTTTCACCTTCCTTGCTTACGGTCCACTCGCTTTCGTATATGTTATAGCCGTCGTTCACGATTGACACGGTGTACGTGTCGTCCTCGATTTCATCGAATACTACCTTTCCGTCATCGCCTGTGGTGGCTGTGTACACGCCGCCTGTACTACCGGTAAGCGTCACGGGGCAGCCTGCAACAGGTCCGTCGGCCGACATTACGGTGAGCGTTGCCGTTGTCCACTCGGGGTTCCAGACCTTTATGTCGTCAACATACCAGTAGTCGATGTACGTCGCCACGGTGCCGTAAGCGCGGAAACGCACACGGAAAAGGTCGTTATCAAGATACTGGCCGATATTGTACTGGCATACCTTCCAGTCAATCTCGCCGTCCCAGTTGTCGAATGTGTCAACGGTTTTCCACGTCTTTCCGCCGTCGCTTGTCACTTCAACGGCAAGGTAGTCATGGTTTCTTTGCTGCTCCCTTTGCAGCTTCAGGTTGAAGCGCAGGTAGGTAACCGACCTGTTGTTAGTCAGCAGCTCACGTGTGACAAGTGACTGGTCGTAGTTCACCTGGCTTGAATATCCGAACGTTGCGCAGGGGTCTACCAGTCCTGTTGCATAATAATCTATGCCCCAGTTGTTGGTGTCGTTGGCATCGTCGTTCACCAGGCTCCACTTGTCTTCATCCATAGTCCATGTCTCGAAGTCGTCCTCAAAAGGCAGAAGCCTGATGTCAGGTACTTCAACCGTCAGCGCTTCAGACTGTTCAGACTCATTGCCGTCAGAATAAACGGCGGTCACCGTATAGCTGAATGTGCCGTAGTCGTCAACCGTATCGGTGTATCTCACCTCGGTAACCGGCTTCTGGTTAACCTTTGTGCCGTCACGGTATACGTTGAAACCGGTGAGCCTCGCCCCGTCGGCTGCAGCCCTCATAGGCATCACACCCGGGCGTACTTCGTTCGTACCGATGAAGATGTCGTCAATAAGAAGCATGAAGGCGTCGTCAGATACGCAGTTTATCGTTACATACTTGGCCTCCTGCGGTATGTCGAACTCATACAAGTTCCACGCCGCAGGCAGCTCTATGTAGTCACCCTCCTGCACCCATGTAAAGTTTGAAGGGCTCATGCCTGTGGTTGAATAGCCCACGCGTATGCGCTCAAGGGCGTAGTTTTCATTGTAGCTTCGTGCGCGGAAACTGATTTTGAAGTCGCTCGAGAAGTTGAGTTCCGGCGATATTATGAAGTCGTTGTTTTGCACGTCTGCCGCGCAGAAGTCCACCAGCATCTTCTTGCCCGAAAACGGTTTGTAGTTCGGATAAGAGTCGGTCGCAGGCGATGTCATCGACGGGTTCATCACGATGAACGCCATCTTCTGCCCCATATTGGGGAAGGTGCAGGCCTGCCACGTGTACGTCATCGCGTTGTCGGCGTCGATATACTGCCAGCCTACGTTGCCGGGCGAGTTGATTACGAAGTCGTCGTGCGTCTCGAAGTCGTCCCAATAGCCGTCCGTGGCCTCGGGAGTGTTCCAGCTTAACGACACCTCCTTGTCGTTCACCCCCATCAGGCGTAGGCCGTATGGCCTGCCGTCCTCGCTGCCTGCAAGGTTAATCAGCGAATAGGGCGACCGCTGCGTGTCGACCTTGGCGGGCATGTTCTCCGCCGGCTTCACTTTCTCCTGTTTGTCGTCATTGCGCCCGTCGCCTATCGCGGCCACGCAGACGGCGCACCCGGCTGCCGCCACTAACGACAAGATGTATTTCCTTATTTTCATTGTTTTGTTGTTATCTTTTGTTTATTCGGCGTTGTCCTTGCATGCCAATTGGCGGCGTTTTGCCGCCTTGGCATAACTGCCTGACTGTCAGCAGGTTGCATGCGGCTTTGCAAAAGGCCATGTTTTAGCCTGCAAAAGGCCGTGTTTCAGGCGGTGAAAGGTGGCCTTTCGCCTTGCAAAAGGCCATCTTTTACATCTCCGCCCGCTTCAGGCCGCCCTGCCGGGCGTCTGCCGTGAGGACATTGCCTGTGGCATTTTATCTTACTATCACCTTTGTACGGTATGTCTGGCCGTCGCCTTCTATGTTTATTATCACGATGCCGCGCTGGCCGTCAAGACGGATGTCGGCGTGCTGGCCGTCGGCCTCGCCGCTGTAAAGCAGCGCGCCGGAGGGCGAAGCGCACGTGATGCGGTAGCCCGGCTTCAGACCGTCAAGGCCGACATAGCCCTCGCCTGCGGTGACGCTTATGCCCGACTCGCCGATTACATCGGTTATCGACGTTGAGCCGCTGTACTCATAGTAGGCGTTCGCCGACTGGTCGTAGAAGAAGTTTCCGTCACCGGAAGCCACCCACGCGACAAACCGTCCGTCGTTAAACTCGCCCGGAGTGGTTGCAGAGAATGTGGCCGCAGTGCCACTGACAGCACCTGACCCCCTGTCTTCAATAATCTTTCCGTCGGTATAGCCGAGCGTAAGATACCTCACGCGTCCGTTGCGTCCGCCATGTGTAAACCTGAAGCGCAGCTTCTTGAAGCCCTGGTCTTGCACATAGCTAAGCCAGTCGCACTCCTGTCCCTCGTTGTCATATTCGCTAAGAGTAAGCCTCTGGCCTACGCTTGTCCACGTTGTGCCGTCCTTAGTTCCCTCAACAAGCAGGGTTGAAGTGCCGGTTGGGCCTGACGTTGTGAGCATGAATTTCAGGTCGGTTATGCCTTCCGGGAACTCCTTAAGCTCAACAGTGGCGTCGCCGGTGAAGAACATCGAGCCTGTGCTAAGCTGCACGTCGCCCTCCGTTTTCTCGAAGAAATCCATCGGAGCGAACACCAATACATCGTTAGGCTCGTCGGTCTCTTTTCCTACATAGAGGTAATACCTTACTGCTTTGTCCACCGGTGTCCATTCTACCGTCATTTGGTCGGGAGCTGTCTGGTCGAACGTGGTGATAGTAGGTGCAGGCAGTTTCTCGGTAACTGCTACATTCCAAATCCACAGGTTGGTCTGAAGCTTCTCCGAACAGCACCTGAAGGCGATGTAAATATCCTGCCCGGCAAAGCGGCTAAGGTCAACTTCCTCTATGTGCTGCTCGCTGAAATAATCGGCGAACGACAGCCTTTCATAAAGGTAGAAGTCGTCGATGTCGCTCGTTTTGGTAGACACATAGATTTCCAAATCTTCTACAGTAGTGGTCTCTGCCACACCGCGCGAGAAGAACAGCACGCCGTTTTCCGGCACATGTATGCGCCTCTTGCTTATAATCCAGTCGTCGGCGTTGTTCCAGTAGTTGAACTGGTAAACCAAGCCACCGGTGCTCTCGTCGAGAATCCACGTTGTGCCGTCGCCGTTGCGGTCGACAATCTGCCAGCAGTCAGGCTGCCCATTGGTCCAAGACAGGAAGTCAGCTACGAACGGAGCTGACGCCGTTGCGCACTCGGTTGTGAACAACATGGAAGAACCGTAGATGTAAGCACCGTTTGCAGTCCTCACGTATGCCCTTACATTGTAGTTGCTTCCGGGCTGCAGGTTGTCTACTGCCGCGCTGAACTTGCCATCCTCCATAATTGCAGCCGTGTGCTCGTCGTCGATTGTCGGATCTTCCTCCAACGACCAGCAGAAGCCAGCCTCTTTCACAGCTTTTATGTTGCCTGTCATCTCTCCGTTGAACGTTGCCGTCACATCTCTTAGGTCGGTCGGCATGTTTGTCTTCACATAGTCCCATACTGATACGCCTCCGCTCACCTGGAAACGTATGATGCCGTCCTGCTCAGTGATGTTCGTGATGGGCACGTTTACCGGCTCGTTGTTCCAGTTCAGTGAGTTTGGTGTAGAAGTGTCGGTAAACTCGGTGTTCGCACTTGTTCCGGGGTATGTGTCTCCGGCACGCGAGTTCTCGTCGTCAACGCCGTCGGCCGCCTTGATGTACATGCAGCGGTGGTTCGCATTGTTGTTGGGGCCGTTCACGCTCCAGTACTCCGCATACGACTCCTGCGTGTAGTCGAAGTGGGTTATGAGCAGTCCGTGTGCGGGGATGTACCTGTCCCAGCCGGTCTGCTGCCTGTTCTCAAGTATAAACCACTCGACGCCTGTGGTGACATCGCGGTCGGGCTGTGCGTTGATGTATCTCGCCTTGTTTGTCGAAATATTGTCAAGCTCTACGTCTTCGGGGTCTTTAAGTTCCGTCAGTTCGGTATTTGTATCTATCCAACCCATCTGGAAACGCTCGAAAGCCATCAGGCAGGGAGGCGTGCGACTGTCGTTGTTGTAACTGCCGGAAGCGTACAGGCTGTACGCGCCCGGGTCAACTCCGTAGCCGTTAGTATAATCATCGGTGTCATACATGTCCTTAAGTCCGAGAATATGTCCGAACTCGTGAGTGAAAGTTCCGATGCCGTCCATTGTCGGTTCTTCCGGCGCTCCGGGCATGCCTACAAGCTCGGCGGAGCATGAGTACTCGTCAATCTTCACTTCGTCAATCTCGAACACATCATCACCCATCGTCCAGCTGTGCGGCCACATGTCGTCGCCGTTGGCCGTGCTGGCCTCGCTATAGCCTGCGTATATCACATAACAGTTGTCAACAAAGCCGTCGCCGTCATTATCATACCTGCTGAAATCAAGGTCTGGATTGGCCTCCTTGGCCAGCTGACAAGCCTCTTTTATCATCGCACGGGGGTTTGCATCCTCGCCTGTATCTTCCGCATTGCCTGCATAGTAAAGCTGGTTCTGCGACAAAGTGTAAGGGCCAACCACGGTAAAGTTGGGCACAAACTGCCCCATCGAGTTGTCGCGCCAATAGTCTTTAACGCTACCTGTGCCGCCGTTTGTGCTGTAACCCGGCTCGTTGAGCCACGTCTCAAAGTCTTTATTCTTGTATTGGAACCCACAATCGGCGAAGTTCACGAGGATTACGAGATACTGGCTTTCCGCTGTCGTCGGCGTTTCCGCATCGGCTGTGGCGGCGTTCGCCTTCATCAGAGGCTGTTTTTTGAGCCATGGGCGCACCGCCCTGCTGTGCCTTTTGAGCATCGGCGTGCGGCGTGTTTTCATGTCGGCGGTGATTAACTGTGCCGCCTTGAGGTTGGCGACAAACGTCTTTTCCTCTGCGGTACGTTCGCCTACGTTGCGCGCACGCTGCGCCGAAAGGGTCTTTACGCCTGTGTTGAAATCGTAATTGACATAACGGAAAAAGCCGGTTTTATCTCTCTCGAGCATGAAACCGTCGATTGTCGTGGTGTAATGGAAACTCTCGTCACCATGTATCCTCACGGTGATTTTCGTGCCGTCGGGCTGCGTTATGGTGACAGGACGCGGATAAGCCTTTACAGCTTCGGCGTCTTGCGGCACGCACAACAGCAGGCCCAAGCCCACCAAAAGTTGCTTAAAAATCTTCATGTAGTGAATGTTTATGAGAATGTAAAAGCGTTTGCCGTTCACGCTTTGTATCGGAACGGCAAACGCCTGTACGTTTTTAATGTTATCTTACGATGACTTTCTTCACCGTATTGTTTATCTTTACAATATAAATTCCTTTGTCCAAGCTGAACGAAGCGTTGCCCGACACCTTCTCGCTGACAACCGCCGCGCCGGAAAGGGTGTACACCCTGACATCGGCATTGTCGACATTGATGTTGAGAGTGTTGCCGTCCAGACTGATTGCCGTGCCTGCGTCAACGCTGCCTATGCCTGAAGACGTGTCGACAGAGAATGTCATGTTGGTGTTGCCATAGCACTGGTCTATCATTATATAATAATCACCTGCAGCCGCAACCTCCTTGGTAAAGGTGTAGGTTGTTACGTAAGTTTTTTCGTCATAGCTGTAGTTGAATGTCATGTATTCGCCCGAACCTGTAGTAGACTCCAAGCCTTGATACCAATATCCGCTGACAAAATTGTCGGCTGTAATGGTAACCTTGCTTGCTTCCGGCAAAGAAACCTTATACCACATAGGCGCTGTACGCGATACGGAAGGAACGACTACGGCCACGTCTTCAGTCAGTTCAATAGCTGTAGAAGCCGCCTCGCCTGCCTCAAAGTCCCTTATAGTGAATGTGATTACGCATCCTTCGTGGGGAGCCGCCATCTTCAAGTTGACAAGGAACACATCACCTGCGGCTGCATTTACCTCCGCACCGTAAACGGTTGTTGACGTGCTGCCGTCATAGCTGCTCATAACCATGTCTGACAAGTAGCTGTCCGTAGACCTGCCGTACTGCATTCTTTCAGTGTAATTATAAGGAACATCGCTCTCGATGACAAGCTTTCCCGCCCTGTCGGCAGTGTATTGCAGCCAATAGTCGCCGTAAGTCTCCGAGCCGAAGGTGAACTTTCCGTCCTCGACGATTATCGGGTCGTCGCGCGTTTCGCCCTGTTCAAACTCGGCCTCCGCCAAAGTGAACTCGTCGCCTGCCTTGGCATTGTCTATCTGTATGTAATACTCAGTGCCCTCGGTAGCTGTAAGCGAGTATTCGGCTCCGGTCTGCGACGCTGTAACAGGAGTATAATAACTGTAGCTGTACACGGAGAATGACACGGCCATTTCAATCGTTCCGGCCAGAACAAGCTTGCAGTTCTTGGTGGGAGTGTACTTGTAATACCTTGTGCCGTCGGCATCGATTTCGTTTGTACCGAGCACTGCGTCGAGCGGTTCGCTTATCAGGTCGCCTTGCCTGATGTCTTTAAACGAAGCGGTAAACTCTATCGGCGACGACTCTGAAGACGTCCACCTTATTATATAACGCTGACCCGACGTGCCGCCGTTCACCTCCGCGCGGACGGAAGCGTTGCCGCTTGTAGCGTTAGAGCTGTTGCCCTGCACATATACGGCAACCGAGGTTGCTGTGTTCGTTATTTCAGACAGTGCCTCTACGTTGAGGAACTTATGCTCTCCGGCAGGCACTTCCACGGCGTAATAGTAAGTTCCGCCTGCATTTGACGTGGTTTCTGTTGCAGGCAGGCTCTCCAGTACAATCGGGTCGTCTTCCTTCTCGCCCTGCTTGTAGTCTTCAACCGTAAAGTTCAATGTACTTGGCTGGTCAACACTTATTCCACGCTTTACCCATATATAATATGTAGTGCCAGGATAAGGCAGCTCGAAACGTACGTCAAAGTTACCTTCTTCCGACTCTGCATAAGTCTGTCCGTAATCAATGTAGGCCTTGTTGTTGTAGACTTTTACCTGTGCCCTAGTTCCTTCGCCACCGTTAATAACGCCATAGCCGGTGCTGGTATTTGTAAACGTGTACCAATATTCGCCGGCCTCGGCAGGCAGTTCGTTGTCACCCTCCACAAGCGTGAAAGGCATGTCCAAAGAGCCTTCAACGGGGTGGGTCATCTCCGCCGTAAGGATGAACGGGTAGTAGTAGGTAAACGTAAGGTTGTAGGTCTGATCGTTTTCAACCGAGAATTTGTAAACATACTCACCGCTGTTTACATACTCAGCGTATGTCGGCGCACCGCCGTTGACCGAAACCTGTACGGATGTTGTCAACGAAAGTTCCAACACTCCGTCCTCGTCAGCGGTATATGCCGCATACGCAGTCAGGTTACTGCTGCCCCCAATGGACGAGCCCATGTAAGCCTCCTCGCCGACCACGATGGGCATCGGGTCGGCAGAGGACAATCCCTTGCCTATATTTCCACCTGTCTCCATAGCGGCAGTGAACGTTACCGTAGTGCCGCCTCCGGCCTGAATGTAATACTTCCGACCGCTTTCCAAACTGAAAATGCTCTGCGGAGACAGATAAACACTCCTTAATTGAACTTGAGTTGCGTTGTCACCCTCGCCGTCATACGTATAAACTGCGGTATAGCCGACCGAAGGAGTAATTGTAAGCAGCGTGTTTTCATCGGGCGTATAATACCAATAGGCATAGCCGCCGGGGGTGTCAAGAGTCCAAGAATTCTCCCCCCCCTGCAATTCCAGCGCAGTTTCTTCGGATGTCTGCGCCATTGCCGTGACGGCGAAAACGGCCGTCAATAACAAGAGTAAAAGTTTTTTCATATTCAGCATGTATTTAGTTAATATTAGTAATCAACCTTAACAATTATCGTAAAATCAACACTTATAACGTTAATAATTCATTAATTCGGCGACAAATATACAAAATTAAAATATAAATAATGATTAAAAATGGATTTTTCTTACAAATAAATTCATGTTTTAACACAATGTATCTACGTTCCGGCGGTTTTCATCTACATTACGACAGACAGGCATCAGCAACCCTTTTGAAACGCCATTGCAAACGCGCTGAAAACCAGCGAGTTTGCAAAAGGTGGCCTTTTAGGCGGTAAAAGGTGGCCTTTTGGAAGGCAAAAGACGGCCTTTTGGAAGCCAAAAGGCGGCATATTAGGATTCATCCGCAGTTCAGTTGGATGAGAAAAGGATTATAAAATCGTACAAAATTAATGTCAAATGAGGCACT
>URUK01000050.1 GCA_900551055.1 uncultured Prevotella sp.
AGCGCGGAATGACGATTACCGAGTGCCTCATTTGACATTAATTTTGTACGATTTTTAATCGTTTTCTCATCCAACTGATTTGCGGATGAACCCTCATTGATGGCCTTTTGGCCTCCAAAATGCCACCTTTTACAATGCGAAATGCCACCTTTTGGAAGCTAAAAGACGGCCTTTTGCAACGCATTGGATGCCAGGCTGTTACACAAGAGGATGTAAAACGAACTAAAATATTTAGTTAAAAAGCGGGATTTTCTTTGCAGTTTGACGTTTTGTCAGTATATTCGCGGCATGTGAGAAACGAAAAAACGGATTACTATGATGAAGAAACTGATTGTTATTTCGGCCATGCTGGCCGCCGTGGCCGCCGCCTCATGGGGGCAGACCGGCGGCGCGGAGGCTCTTGGCGACAGCTGCGTCGAGGCGCACGACACGTTCCACGCGCTGCAGTATTACGGCGAGGCGATGGCTGCCGACAGCTCGGCCGCGCTGCAAAGGAAGGTGGCGCGGTGCCACTACATGCGCGGCGACTACCGCCGTTGTATCGACACCATGCTGCCGGTGGCCGGCCCGGGCGGCGACAGTCTTACCTTGGAGCAGATGCGCTACATGTTTGACAGCTACAAGATGCTGGCCGACAACGACGGGCAGATGACCTGGGGCAGGGCCATCCTGCGCCGGTGCCCCATGGACGGGGAAATGACCGCAGCCGTGGCGGCCATATACAATACTGACGACAGGTATCTGCCGTCGAGCGCGAGGGTGCTTACCAACGATTATCTTGAGCGTGACTCTACGTGCATTCCTGTGCTCAGGCAGAACGCCGACGCGCAGTTTCTCATGCAGAGCTTCGACGCTGCAATAACCGTTTACAACAAGCTGCTGGCCCTTGGCGACTCGTCGTACAACGTGGTGTATTCGCTCGGCATGTCGTACATGCAGATTAAGGAGGACAGTCTTGCCCGGAAGTGGCTTCTCCGGGCGGCGGAGATGAAGGACATGAAGGACGCCGGATGCCTGTACCGCCTCGGAATGGTGTGCATCGGGCTTGACAGCCTGGCCGAAGGCATTGAGTATCTTGACTTGGCTTACAGCCTGATGCAGCCCGACGGGCGCGTGGTGTACATAGTGAAGCGCGCCCTCGGCGAGGGATATTACAAGCAGGGGGACTACTGGAACGCCATATACGCATGGACAGAGGCGCTGCGCCGCAACCGTGACAGCATGGCCACCGTCTTCAACGTGGCGCAGACTTACGGCCTTGTGGGGCAGCATGACAAGGAAAAGCAGTTCTACCGCTCGTTCCTTAGCATGGCCGCGCTTGCCGAAAGCAACCCGGAGCTTGACAAAATGGTGAAGCAGGCCGAGGCCGTCGTCGGCGGAAAAGAGGACTTCAAGGGCTGCATAATAGGGCTGCCGATTGACTGAAGTTGACAAGGGACGAGTGGACGAGCTGACAAGGGACAAGCAGACGAGTGACAAGGGACGAGAAACAAGTTGACAAGAGACGAGAAACAAGTTGACAAGGGACGAGGAACGAGTTGACAAGAGACAAGCAGACGAGCGACGGGGAATATGTAAGTGGCTTTTATCAGGCCGTGTTTTATTTGTATTTTCCTTGTCGCTCGTCTGCTTGTCTCTTGTCAACTCGTTCCTCGTCCCTTGTCGACTCCTAAGAAAAACCAATCAACTCGTCATACACCGAGAGCACTTGCTGTGCCACGTCGTTGTTCTCGAAGCGTGTGATATACTGCCGCGCGGCGGCTATTCGTTCGTCGCGCCCCGGCGCGTCCTTCAGCGTCAGCTTCATGGCTTCGGCCATTCCGTACACGTCGTCGGGGTCGACGTACAGCGTGGCGTTGCCCCCCGCCTCCTCAAGGCAGCTTCCCGTGCAGGCCACAACGGGCAGTCCGCTCTGTATGGCCTCTATCACCGGCAGTCCGAAACCCTCGTAGCGCGACGGACATACGCAGGCTTCCGCCATCTGGTAGATGGCCGGCAGGTCGTCGGCCGGCACGTTGTGCAGGAACATCACGCGCCTTCCGAGCCCGTTCTGAGCCACGTAACGCTTCACAGCTTCGCAGTAAGGAGTGGATTTCCCCACCACTACGAGGCTCACGTCGTCGGGCAGCAGGCGCATCGCCTTTGCCGCCAGTAGCACGTTCTTGCGCTCTTCCACCGTGCCTACGCTCACTATGTAGCGTTCGGGCAGCATGTAGTCGGTGTGTACCTCCTGCATCTTCTTTTCGCTTTCGCGCATCTTGTAGCGCGAGCCGCAGCTCTGGTAGATTACGTGTATCTTGTCGGCCGGCACGTCGCCGTACAGCATAACGTCGCGCTTCGTACATTCGCTGATGGCTATTATGCGGTCGGCCTCAAGGCAGGTCTTCCTGAATTTCCATTCGTTCAGCTTCCTTCCCGCCCACGAGTACCACTCCGGATGGCGCATGAAGATGAGGTCGTGTATCGTCACTACTGTCTTTATGCCGGCCTCCTTTATGCCCGTTGGCAGCTCGCCTGACAGCCCGTGGTACAGCTTTACGCCGTCGTTCACGAGTGCGGACACCACTCCCCGTGTGCGCCAGAGGGCCTTTTTGATGGGGTTGATGGTGGCTTCCGGGTACACGAACCTTATGTTCTGCCGCGGCTGTATTTGCCGTCTTAGCGCGTCGTCGCCGCGTTCCGGGGTGTACAGGTTCAGCATAATGCCGGGCGTTGCGGCTTCGGCAATGTCGTTTACGAGCGTCCTGCCGTAGCTGCCCGGCCCTGTATTGTCGCACACAATGTGCTTGGCGTCATATCCTATTGTCATGGATTATTCACTCTTCGGTCTTAGTCCTTCACTTTTTCCATCGTCCACAGGTAGAAGCGTGGGTCGCGCCTGACGCTCTGTTCGAGCATGGCGAAGAAGCGTCTTGTCATCTCTTGCTCGGGTATCGACGCCACGTCGTCTGTCAGCAGGTGGAAAGTACAGATGTATTTGCCGCGTTCGGGGCGTTCCATGTCCACGTAGAACACGGCGTTGCCCATCTTCCGGGCAATCTTTTCAGGGCCTGTCACGGCGGTTATGGTGCGGTTGAGGAATGTAAGCTGCATGCTGGCGCTGTGGCATTGCGGCTCCTGGTCGGCCATGTAGCCAAAGATATTCATCAGCTTTTGCCTGCGGAACGACACCAGATACCTAAGTATGTCCTTCTTTGGCACGCACACTCCGCCCATGCTTTGCCGTATCTTGATGAACAGGCTGTCGATGGTCTTGTTGGGGATTGGCGCATACACAAGGCCGACTACCGCTTCCTTGTGGCGCGTGAACGTTTTTCCCGTGGCCGAAAGAAGCTCCCAGTTGCAGTAGTGTCCGAGTATTCCGGCGCATGCCTGGCCCCGGTCGAAGCAGTCTTCCACGGCTTCCGTCCCCCTGAACTCCACGTGGCGCATGAGTTCCTTGTGTGATACGGTCATGAGTTTTACCGTCTCCACGAAGTAGTCTGACAGCCACCTGTAGAAGCCTCGTTCTATGCGGCGCAGTTCCCGGCGGCTTTTTTCGGGGAAAGCCGTTGCCAGGTTGCGCCTTGCCGTGGACAGGCGGTAGCGCAGAATGTGGTAAGTTACTGCGTAGAGGATGCCCGACAGGGCGTAAAGAGCCTTGTATGGAAGGAGCGACAGCAGGTAGAACGTCGCGTAAACGATGGCTCGCATGGCTTTTTTCATGGTTCGGTCTAAAGGCTCTGCATGTCGTTCAGCTTCTTGTAATAGCCGTTGAGGGCGAGCAGTTCGTCGTGTGTGCCGCGCTCTACGATGCGTCCTTCGTGTATGATGCATATCTCGTCGGCGTTCTTTATGGTTGAAAGCCGGTGTGCTATGGCCACGGTCGTGCGTGTCTTCATCAGGTGTTCGAGGGCCTGTTGCACAAGTCTCTCGCTTTCGGTGTCGAGCGCCGAGGTGGCTTCGTCGAGTATAAGGATGGGCGGATTCTTAAGAACGGCGCGGGCTATGCTTATGCGTTGGCGCTGGCCTCCCGACAGGCGGCTGCCCCGGTCGCCTATGTTGGTGTCGTAGCCGTGTTCCGATTCCATTATGAAGTCGTGCGCGTTGGCTATGCGTGCGGCTGCTTCTATCTGCTCCTGTGTGGCTTCCGCCACGCCGAACGATATGTTGTTGCGGAACGAGTCGTTGAAGAGTATGGCTTCCTGGTTGACGTTTCCGATGAGCTGGCGCAGGTCGTGGATGGCCATGTCCTTCACGTTTACGCCGTCGATAAGCACTTCTCCCTCCTGCACGTCGTAGTAGCGGGGTATCAGGTCGACGAGGGTCGACTTGCCGCCGCCACTCTGTCCCACTATGGCGAGGGTCTTTCCTTTCTCTATCGTGAGGTCGATGTGGCGCAGAACCCACTTCTCTCCGTACCTGAACGACACGTCGCGGAACTCTATCTTGTGCTTGAAATCACTTACGTGTACGGGGGCCTGGCGTTCCTTTATGTTGTTTTCGGCCTTCAGTATCTTGTCTATGCGCTCCATCGAGGCCAGTCCCTTGGGTATGTTGTAGCCTGCCTTGGAGAACTCTTTGAGGGGGTTGATGATGCTGTACAGGATTATCATGTAGTAGATGAACGTCGGTCCGCTCAGCCCTTTGCCGTTGAGCACGAGCATTCCGCCGAACCACAGCACTATGACAATCATCAGCGTGCCGAGGAATTCGCTCATGGGGTGGGCCATCTGCTGGCGTGTGTTGACGCGGCGCACGTTGTCCCGGTATTCGGAGTTGATGCGGTTGAACCGCTGGTTCATCTTTTCCTCGGCGCAGAACGCTTTTATTATGCGCAGTCCGCCCAGTGTTTCCTCAACCTGGCTCATCGTGTCGCTCCACAGCGACTGGGCTTTCAGCGAGCGTTGCTTGAGCTTGCGCCCCACGAAGCCCATCACCCAGCCCATCAGGGGTACGAACACGAGGGTGAACAGCGTGAGCTGCCAGCTGACGATAAGCAGCGTGGTGAAGTAGAAGATGATGAGTATCGGGTTTTTGAAGAGCATGTCGAGCGACGACATTATGGAGCTTTCCACCTCCTGCACGTCACCGCTCATGCGCGCGATGATGTCGCCTTTGCGCTCTTCCGAGAAGAAGCCGAGCGGCAGCGACGTTATTTTGCGGTAGAGGGCGTTGCGTATGTCGCGCACGATGCCCGTGCGTATGGGTATGATTGTGGCTGATGAGAGGAAGTATGCGCCCGTCTTGAGGAAGGTGGCGAAGGCCAGGAAGAGGCCGATTATCAGCAAGGTGGTGGTTGAGCCGTAGTCGCCTATCATCTTGCCGACGTAGTATCCGGCGTTGTTGGTAAACACTTCCTTGGCGTGGCTCCAGTCCCATTCCATCAGGCTGGTGGCCATCGTGGCCTCGCCCGTTTTGAACAGGATTTGCAGTATCGGCATTATGGCCATGAACGAAAACACGTTCAGCACGGCCGAGAGGATGTTGAATATCACCGAAAGTGCCAGATACTTCTTGTACGGGGGCACGAAGCGGCGCAATACTTGTAGAAACTCTTTCATAAGGGTTGGCAGGCGGTCTGCAAGCCTGTGGCAGCCCGCTTTGGTTTGTTACGGCTGCAAAGATAATGTTTTTATGAATAATGGCAAAGGTTGTGGCTGTAAAACAGATGAAAAGGGAGCATCTGAAGTTTTGGTGTGTGATGTTATAATTGTAATAATCGTACTGAATTGCTTTCATTCGAGGCACTCGGTAACCGTCATGCCGCGCGCCGACGCGGCATCCATTGTTTGCAGCCTGTGTCATTTGGCGTTGTTCGTATATTCTGGATGCCGCGTTGGCGCGCGGCATGACGGTTACCGGGAGCCTCGATTGTAATAAATTGAAAAAAGACAAGCAAGCACATATCCCCCAAAAAGAATAGAGTGGGCTGTTGGTTGAATGCTGTTGGCAGAACAGGACAAATAAGCCTGATAAGACCGATAAAGCCAATTATCAAGAGCATTCCAAGCTTCCTCCCTTCAGGATGGTTGTGGTGGGTCGTTATTTTAATTAAGAATTAAGAGTTAAGAATGAAAAATTATGATTGCCTTTGAGGTTGATTGTTAGCGAAGGTAATCATAATTCTCCATTCACCATTTTCAACTCTCAATTCAAAAGGCGGCAAATTGGAATGCAAAAGGTCACGTTTTACAATGCAAAAGGCCGTCTTTTAGCGTGTAAAAGACGGCCTTTTGTAATGCGTTGAGTGCCAACGGGTTACGCCGCCGGCGTCATTTCGCCGAGAGGAAGGCGTCAACGCGGCGTGCCGCATCGCGTCCTCCGGCCATCGCCCGCACTACGAGCGAGGCTCCGCTGGCGGCGTCGCCGCATACGAACACGTTGGGGGCAAACTGCGGCTGCTTGGGCTTCAGGAAGCCCATTGCCAGCAGCACCATGTCGGCCTTTATCACTTCGGGCTTGCCCGCAGGCTCCATCAGGGGGCGGCCGCCCTCGGGGTTGGGCTTCCACGTTATCTCCTGGACCTCCGCTCCGGTAACTTTGCCGTCCTTGCCGACGAAGCGCAGCGTGTTGATGTTCCACCTCCGGGCGCATCCCTCCTCGTGGCTCGACGTGGTCTTGAGCGTTCGCGGCCACTGCGGCCATGGGTTCTGGGGGTCGTCGGGGCCTTCCGCCGGGCGCGGCATTATCTCTATCTGCGTCACGCTCTTGCATCCCTGGCGGTGCGCCGTGCCGATGCAGTCGCTGCCGGTGTCGCCTCCGCCGATTACGAGAACGTCTTTTCCCTTGGCGTTTACAAGCTCTTCACGCTTGAATTCCTTGCCGGCCAGCACTCGGTTCTGCTGCGCCAGCATGTCAAGGGCGAAGTATATGCCCTTCAGTTCGCGCCCCGGTATGGCGAGGTCGCGCGCCTCCGGCGTGCCGGTAGCTATTACGTAAGCGTCGAAACCGCCGGGCAGCTTCTCCACGTCGATGCTCTTGTTGAAGATGAACTGTATGCCCTCGGCGCGCAGCACATCAAGGCGGCGGTCGATGACGGCCTTGTTCAGCTTGAAGTTGGGTATGCCGTAACGCAGCAGTCCGCCGGCGTCCTCGTTCCTGTCGAACACCGTCACCTCGTAGCCCAGCAGGTTCAGGCGGTTGGCCGCGACAAGTCCCGCCGGGCCGCTGCCCACCACGGCCACCTTTATGCCGTTCCTTTCAGGGCGGTGAATGCGCACGTAGTTCTCCTCGAAGGCGTGCTCCGTTATGGCCGCTTCGTCCTCGCGGTTGGTCGTGGGCTGGTGTTCCACGAGGTTGAGCACGCACGCCTTCTCGCACAGCGCAGGGCATACGCGCCCCGTGAACTCGGGAAAGTCGTTTGTGGAGTTGAGCAGGCGGTAGGCCAGTTCCCAGTCGCCTTTGTACAAGGCGTCGTTCCACTCGGGCGGCTTGTTGCCCAACGGGCACGCCCAGTGGCAGAAAGGCACGCCGCAGTCCATGCAGCGTGACGCCTGCTGGCGGCGGTCGTTGGAGTTAAGCGTCTGTTCCACTTCGCCGAAGTCATGTATCCTGTCATGCACCGGCCTGTATCCCGCTTCCTTGCGGTGTATTGTAAGAAATGCTTTAGGGTCTCCCATGTTCAATTAAGAATTAAGAGTTAAGAATTAAGAAAATATGATTTTTCAATTAAGAGCTGAGAGTTAAGAATTAAGAAAATATGCCTCGTAACTGTTGGCAATGCTGTTTTTCTTAATTCTTAATTCTTAACTCTTAATTACTTAATAGTCTCTCTGCATGTCGGCAATCTTCTGCTGCAGCTTCCTTACCTGCTCTTCCTGCAGCACGCGCTTGTACTCGATGGGCACAACCTGGATGAAGTCCTCAACGTAGCGCCCCCAGTCGTCGAGCATCTGGCGCGCCAGCTTCGAGCCGGTGTACAGGTAATGCTGGCGAATCAGCTCGTGCAGCTCCTTGCGGTACGAGCTTTCCTCCACGAGGTTGATTTCCACCATGTCCATGTTGCAGAAGAAGTCGAAGTTGTGGTGCTTGTCCCACACGTAAGCTACGCCGCCGCTCATGCCCGCCGCAAAGTTGCGCCCGGTCTCCCCGAGCACTACTACGCGGCCCCCGGTCATGTACTCGCAGCAGTGGTCTCCTGCTCCTTCGACGACAGCTATCGCCCCGGAGTTGCGCACGGCGAAGCGTTCGCCCACCTTCCCGTTGACGTACAGCTCGCCCGACGTGGCCCCGTAAAGGCCCGTGTTGCCGGCTATGGTGTTGTCTTCGGCGTTGAAGTTGCTGCGCACCGGCGGCAGAATGGCTATGCGTCCGCCGCTAAGTCCCTTGGCGAAGTAGTCGTTGGCCTCGCCCTCAAGCTTGAAGTTGACTCCCTTTACGAGGAAAGCTCCGAAGCTTTGGCCGGCACTTCCCTTGAACTTTATGTTGATTGTGGAGTCAGGCAGGCCGTCTTCGCCGTATTTGGAGGCTATGAGTCCGCTAAGCATCGTGCCTGCGGCGCGGTCTGTGTTCTTGATGGCGTAGTCCAAGTTGACCTCCTCCTGCTCCTCCACGGCACGCCGTGCGGAGCTTATCATCTGGCGGTCAAGCACGCCGTCGGTGTCGTGTGGCTGCCCGGTAGTGTGGCAGAGGGGGCATTGCGAGCTTTCCTTGAACAGCAGACGGGTAAAGTCGAGCATCGCCGGTTTGCTGCCTTTTTCAGCCTGTTTGCGCACAATCAGCTCCGTGTGGCCCACTATGTCGTCGAGCTTCGAGTACCCCATTTCGGCCAGATATTCGCGAACCTCCTCGGCAAGGAACGTGAAATAGTTTACAAGATATTCGTACTTGCCCATGAAGTGGCGGCGAAGCTCCGGGTTCTGGGTGGTCACTCCGAGCGGACATGTGTTCAGGTTGCACTTCCGCATCATTACGCAGCCGAGCACGATGAGCAGCAACGTGCCGAAGCCGAACTCTTCCGCGCCGAGCAACGACATTATTATTATGTCGCGGCCGGTCTTCAGCTGGCCGTCAACTTGCAGCCTCACGTGGCCCCGCAGGCCGTTTTTCACGAGCGTCTGCTGCGTTTCGCTGATGCCGATTTCAGGCGAAACGCCTGCAAAACGCATGCTCGACGCCGGGCTGGCGCCCGTTCCTCCCTCTGCGCCTGATATTACAATGAGGTCTGCCTTGGCCTTCGCCACACCGGCGGCGATGGTTCCCACGCCGCTCTCCGCCACCAACTTGACGCTTATCGCGGCCTTCGGGTTGACGTTCTTGAGGTCGAATATCAGCTGCGCCAGGTCCTCGATGGAGTATATGTCGTGATGAGGCGGCGGCGAAATGAGCGATATTCCTGGTATGGAATGGCGCGTCTTGGCTATCACCTCGTCAACCTTGAAGCCCGGAAGCTGGCCTCCCTCGCCGGGTTTTGCGCCCTGCGCCACCTTGATTTGTATCTCTTCGGCATTCACGAGGTATTCGGTTGTCACGCCGAAACGCCCCGACGCCACCTGTTTCGTCTTGCTTGAGAGCGATATTCCGTTGAACTGCGACTGGAAACGCTCGTTGTCCTCGCCGCCTTCGCCCGTGTTCGAGCGCGTGCCGAGCTTGTTCATGGCCAACGCAATGGCTTCATGCGCCTCCTTGGAGAGTGCCCCGAAGCTCATCGCTCCCGCCACAAAGTGCTTCACAATGTCGCTTACCGGCTCTACCTTGTCGATTGGCAGCGGCGTGGCGGCACGCTTGAAGTCGAAGAAGTCGCGGATGAATATCGGGTCGGGCTTGTCGTCAACGAGGCTCGTAAACTCCTTGTATTTCTTGTAGTCGCCTGTTCTTGTGGCGAGTTGGAGCGTCGCTATGGTCTCGGGATTCCACGCATGGCGTATTCCGTCCTTGCGGTAATGGAACTGTCCGAAGTTCGGCAGGAAGTCGGTTTCGGCCTTCCGGGCAAATCCCTCGTCGTGCATTGCGATGGCGTCCCTTGCTATCGTCTCCAAGCCAATGCCTCCGATGGAGGACACTTCGGTGCCGAAGTATGTTTTGAGGAGGCTCTCCGACAGTCCGACAGGCTCGAAAATCTTTGCTCCGCGGTATGAACGTATGGTGGAGATGCCCATCTTCGCCATGATTTTAAGCAACGCTTTCTTCACCGCCTTGATGTAGTTCGCCTCGGCGGTGTCGTAGTTTTCCTGCACCTTCTTGCGCTTCACGAGGTCGTCGAGCACGGCGAACACCATGTATGGGCACAGCGCCGACGCGCCGTAACCCAACAGAAGGGCGGCGTGCATGGTCTCCTTTATCTCGCCGCTCTCCACTATCAGGGCGGTCTGCACGCGCTTTCCAACGGATATGAGGTAGTGATGCACTGCGCTGACGGCCAGCAGCGACGGTATGGCGGCGTGCGTCTCGTCGATGTCGCGGTCGGAAAGAATGATGTAGTTGTACCCCTCGTCAACGCTGCGTGCCGCCTCCTTGCACAGCGAGTCGAGCGCACTGCGCAGCCCGTCCTCGCCTTTTGCGCACTCGAAGAGCATCGGCAGCTTAACCGTATTGAACCCTTTGTAGCGTATGTTGCACAGAATGTCAAGCTGGGTGTTGTTAAGTATGGGGTGGGGCAGGCGCACCATCTTGCAGTTTGACTCGCCGGGGCAGAGTATTCCCGAGCCTACGCGCCCGATGTATTCGGTCAGCGACATGACAAGGCTTTCGCGTATGGAATCTATCGCGGGGTTGGTCACCTGTGCGAACTGCTGCCTGAAGTAGTTGAACAGCGGCTGCGGACGCTCGCTGAGCACTGCCAGCGGAGTGTCGTTGCCCATCGCCGCGGTAGGCTCCTGCCCGTTGACGCACATCGGGACGATGGTGTTGTCGATGTCTTCCGCGCCGAATCCGAACATCAGCTCGTGCCTTACAAGGTCGGGCACGGCGTTGTTCACCTTGCGTCCGCTCTTCAGTTTCTCCAGTTGGATGCGGTTTGTGGACAGCCACTGGCGGTAAGGATGCTCGGCGGCGAGGTGTTCTTTGATTTCGCCGTCATAGTAGATTTTGCCTTCCTTGGTGTCGATTAGAAGTATTTTGCCCGGCTGCAGGCGTCCCTTCTCCGCTATTTCGGAGGGGTCGAAGTCCATAACGCCAACTTCGCTCGCCACCACCATCATGTCGTTCTTCGTTATTGTGTAGCGCGCCGGGCGCAATCCGTTGCGGTCGAGCATGCCTCCGGCGTAGCGTCCGTCGCTGAACAGCAGCGCGGCCGGGCCGTCCCAAGGCTCCATAAGGATGGAATGGTACTCGTAAAAGGCTTTCAGTTCTTCCGATATGGGGTTCTTGTCGTTGAAACTCTCGGGCACCATCAGCGCCATGGCGTGCGGCAACGAGAGCCCCGACATTACAAAGAACTCGAACACGTTGTCAAGGCTTGCCGAGTCGCTCATGCCCGGCTGTATGATGGGCGACAGCTCCTTGATGTCGCCGAGGGCGTCAGAGCTTAGCACGCTCTCCCTTGCCTGCATCCATCCGCGGTTTCCGCGTATGGTGTTAATCTCGCCGTTGTGCGCCAAGAGGCGGAAAGGCTGCGCCAGGCTCCATGTCGGGAACGTGTTGGTTGAGAAACGCGAGTGGACCAATGCCAGTCCGCTGGTGAAGTATTTGTTGGTCAGGTCGGGGTAATACTGCCGCAGCTGGAGGCTTGACAGCATGCCTTTATATACTATGTTCTTCGACGACAGCGAGCACACGTAGAAGTCGTTGTCCTTCACGCGCCGCTCTATGCGCTTGCGGATGAGGTACAGCGTGCGCTCGAACTGCGGCACCCGGTCGTCGGTCACACCCGTGACGAACAGCTGTTTTATGCTCGGTTCGCTCGCGAGAGCCGTCTCTCCAAGGCATTCGGGGTTAGTAGGCACGTTGCGCAGGTGCATCAGTGACAGCCCTTCGCGCTCTATTTCCTCTATCATCACGCTCAGTATGTCCTGCTGCCGGGTTGCGTCCTTGGGCAGGAACACCAGTCCCGTGCCGTATTTTCCTTTCTCCGGCACAGGTATTCCTTGCAGCAGGATGAACTCGTGGGGTATCTGCAACATGATGCCCGCACCGTCGCCGGTCTTGTTGTCGGCACCTTCCGCGCCGCGGTGGCGCATGTTTTCGAGCACTTTCAGCGCGTTGTCAACCAGCTCGTGGCTCTTGTTGCCGTGGATGTTGACAACCATTCCGACGCCGCATGCGTCGTGTTCGTACTCGGCATTATACAATCCTTTTCCCATACTTTAGTTGCATTTAAGTTTCAAAAACATCAAATACATGTCAATTTGTCTGCAAAATTACGAAATAAGTTTCTTTTTGAATAATTATTTAACAGTTAAATGACATGTTTTTGGCGGCTGTTTGCATTTTGGTGACAGGTTGCCGGTAAAACAGGCGGTGATTTACCATATTTGTAAGCAAAATCGTTGATATTCCTTTCAATGTGTAATTACGCCGCTGTTTTTTGAAAAATTCCTATTGGTTTGCTTGCGGTCGATTTATAATCGAATTGAGAGTTGAGAATTGGGAATGGAGAATTATGATTACCTTCGCTAACAAGCAACCTTAAAGGTAATCATAATTCTCCATTCCCAATTCTCAACTCTCAATTCAAAAGACGGCAAACGGGAAGGTAAAAGGCCACCTTTTACAATGCAAAAGGCCGTCTTTTGCACGCTAAAAGACGGCCTTTTGTAACGCATTGGCAGTCAGTGCGTTGCGCGCCTGCTGCCGGAACGGCATGAAAAAGGCGCAGGACGGCTTCACAGCAGCCCCACGCCCACGATTTACGCAGCTAAAGTATGGCGTAGTTTTTCTTGTTTTCAGGAGTTAAGGAGTTTCTTTTCGGGAGTTAAGGAGTTATGGAGTTAAGGAGTTAAGACAAATGCCTTGTCTGCTTGTCACTTGTCTGCTTGTCTCTTATCAATTAGCAAAGGTAATGTCTTAACTCCCAGCGAGCGTAGCGAGCGATAACTCCTTTAACTCCTTAACTCCCAAAAAAATTACCTGATGAACAGCAGCTCGCGGTACTTGGGCAGCGTCCACAGCTCGTCGGCGACGATAAGCTCCAGCTTGTCTATCTGGTAACGGATGTCCTTCATCTTGGGTTCTACCGTGTCGTGGTAGGCTATCGCCTTCTCGCGTTCGCACTCAATCTTGTTCGCCACCTTGCGTGCGTTGACAAGTTCCTCCACGCCCGTCTCAATCTTCTGCGTGCGCTCGGCTATCTCCTCGATAAGCTTCATGTTGCGTGCGCATAGTTTCTCGGCCTTTTCGGTTGGGAAAATCTGGCGCATGTTCTGCACGTTCTTCGCCAGCTGGCTCTGGTAGTGCGTAGCCACGGGCACGATGTGGTTCATCGTTATGTCGCCCATCACGCGCGCCTCAATCTGTATTCGCTTGGTGTAAGTGTCCCACTTCACCTCGTTCCTGGCCTCAAGCTCCTTGCGTGTCATCACGCCGAGGCTCTCGAACATTGCCACGCTGGCCTCGTCGATGTAACGGTCGAACACCACGGGACAGCTGCTTTCCGTGTCAAGTCCGCGGCGCTTGGCCTCCTCGACCCATTCTTCCGAATAGCCGTTGCCGTCGAAGCGTATGGGCTTGCACGTCCTGATGTCGTCGCGCAGGGTGTTTATTATGGCCTCGGTCAATTCCTGTCCTCCGCTGACGAGTGCGTCGACGCGGCGCTTGAAGTCGGCCAGAGCCTCGGCAACGGCGGAGTTCAGCGTAATCATTGCGCTGGCGCAGTTGGCCTCCGAGCCTACGGCGCGGAACTCGAAGCGGTTGCCCGTAAAGGCGAACGGACTGGTTCGGTTGCGGTCGGTGTTGTCAATCAGCAGCTCGGGGATTTCAGGTATGTCGAGCTTCATGCCCTGCTTGCCGGCCATGGCAAAGAGTTCGTTGTTGTCGCTGCCCTCGATGTGGTCGAGCAAGTCAGACAGCTGCTTGCCGAGGAACGACGAGATGATGGCCGGGGGAGCTTCGTTCGCGCCCAGTCGGTGGGCGTTGCCAGCGCTCATAATGCTGGCCTTGAGCAGTCCGTTGTGGCGGTACACGCCCATAAGTGTCTCCACAATGAAGGTTACGAAGCGCAGGTTGTCCTGCGGGGTCTTGCCCGGCGCGTGGAGAAGTACGCCCGTATCGGTTGACAAACTCCAGTTGTTGTGCTTGCCCGAGCCGTTGACGCCTGCGAAAGGCTTTTCGTGCAGCAGCACGCGGAAGCCGTGCTTGCGCGCCACTTTGCGCATCAGCGACATCAGGAGCATGTTATGGTCAACGGCGAGGTTGGTCTCCTCGAAGATGGGGGCTATCTCAAACTGGTTCGGGGCAACCTCGTTGTGGCGCGTCTTACAGGGAA
>URUK01000051.1 GCA_900551055.1 uncultured Prevotella sp.
GGCCAAAATCATTGTTAGTCTTTTTTCCATAAATACTCTCTCTAATTAAATAAATTAGGGATATTTCTGTGCGTTTAGGAATGCGGAGAGGACAGTTGCGGCGTAATGACATATTGTCGGCGAACGGGCCGTTTTGCTTTCATTGTGACATGCCGGGATGTTGAATGAAACGGTGTCGATGGAGGCTTGCCGGGCGCTTCGGGGTGGTTGGGAAGGCGTGCGGCGCGAGGCGGCGTTGTGGCGGGCCTTCCGCGGTTTTGCGAAAGGCCGTGAATTGCCTTGTGAAAGACCGTGAATTGTAATGCGAAAGGCCGTGTTTTACAATGCGGAACACGGCCTTTTGCGTTGCGGTGTGTATGTGGCTGTCTGCCAGCAGGTTGCGGTCAGGACATGAAAAAAGGGCAGGCATGGGTTTCGTCCCTTGCCTGCCCTTATGGTTGTTGTCCCGATAGGGGTTGTCAGAGTTTCTGCTTCACCTCTATTTCGGTAAATGTTTCGAGTATGTCGCCTACCTGGATGTCGTTGAAGTTGACGATGCTTATACCGCACTCGAAGTTCACGCCGATTTCCTTCACATCGTCCTTGAAACGCTTGAGGGCGTTGATTTCGCCGGTGTGGACTACGATGCCGTCGCGCACCACGCGCACTTTGTCTGTGCGGTGCACCTTGCCTTCGGTGACGTATGCGCCGGCCACGGTGCCCACCTTTGAGATGTGGTAGACCTCGCGCACTTCCACCTGGCCCGTGACGACTTCCTTGACTACCTTGTCGAGCATGCCTTCCATGGCCGACTTGACGTCTTCTATGGCGTCGTAGATGACGGAGTAGGTGTTGATTTCAACGCCTTCCTGCTCGGCCAGCTTGCGTGCCGCGCCCGAGGGGCGTACCTGGAAGCCGACGATGATGGCGTCTGACGCGTCGGCCAGCGACACGTCGCTCTCTGAAATCTGTCCAACGGCCTTGTATATAACGTTGACCTTGATTTTCTCCGTTGAGAGTTTGATGAACGAGTCGCTCAAAGCCTCGATACTTCCGTCGGTGTCGCCCTTCACGATTATGTTCAGCTCCTTGAACGAGCCGAGGGCTATGCGGTGGCTGATGTCGCTCAGGGTGAGTCGCTTCTGCGTGCGCAGGCCCTGCTCGCGCTGCAATTGCAGTCGCTTGTTGGCAATCTCGCGCGCCTCCTGTTCGGTCTCGAGGATGTGGAACGAGTCGCCGGCGGTCGGCGCGCCGTTGAGTCCGAGTATGATTGCCGGCTCCGACGGGCCTGCGTGTTCGATGCGCTGGTTGCGCTCGTTGAACATGGCCTTGATGCGTCCGTAGTTCGTTCCGGCTATCACGATGTCGCCAACGTTCAGCGTACCGTTGCTTACGAGCACCGTGGAAATGTAGCCGCGGCCCTTGTCGAGCGACGACTCTATTATGCTGCCGGTTGCCTTGCGGTTGGGGTTAGCCTTGAGGTCGAGCATCTCGGCTTCGAGAAGCACCTTCTCAAGCAGCTCGTCTACGCCGATGCCTTTCTTCGCGCTGATTTCCTGGCACTGGTACTTGCCGCCCCATTCCTCTACGAGGAGGTTCATGTTGGCAAGGTCTTCGCGTATCTTGTCGGCGTTTGCGCCGGGCTTGTCAATCTTGTTTATGGCGAACACCATCGGCACGTTGGCCGCCTGCGCGTGGGCTATGGCCTCGCGAGTGGTGGGCATCACGCTGTCGTCGGCCGCGATGATGATGATGGCAATGTCGGTAACCTGCGCTCCGCGGGCACGCATCGCGGTGAACGCTTCGTGTCCCGGGGTGTCGAGGAAGGTTATCTTGCGCCCGTCGGCCAGCGTCACGTTGTACGCTCCGATATGCTGCGTTATGCCTCCGGCCTCGCCGGCTATGACGTTGGTGTTGCGGATATGGTCGAGCAGCGACGTCTTACCGTGGTCTACGTGGCCCATCACTGTGACGATGGGGGCGCGAGGCTGCAGGTCGTTCTCGTCGTCAGGCTCTTCCGTTATGGCCTCTGACACTTCGGCGCTGACGTACTCTGTTTTGAAGCCGAACTCTTCTGCGACAAGGTTTATGGTCTCTGCGTCGAGGCGCTGGTTGATTGACACCATGATGCCTACGCTCATGCAAGTGCCTATAACCTGGTTCACCGACACGTTCATCATGCTTGCCAGCTCGCTCACCGTGACGAATTCGGTCAGCTTCAGCGTCTTGCTCTCAGCCTTGGCCTCGGCGCGCTGCTCCTTCAGATGCTCCTGAACGGCCTCGCGCTTCTCCCTGCGGTACTTCGCGCCTTTCTTGTTCTGGCCCTTGCTTGTAAGCCTTGCGAGCGTCTCCTTTACCTGGCGTGCAACGTCCTCCTCGTTCACTTCGAGGGGCTTGTGCCCACGCTTGCGGTTCTTTTTCTTCGAGCCGCCCTTGTCAGCCGCCGCACCCTGTGCGCTTGCAGCCTTGGCGGCTTGGTCTATGTTGACGCGTTCCTTGGTGATGCGCGAACGCTTTTTCTTGCCGTCCGCACGTGTCTGGCCAGCCTTCTCCTCGCGTTCCTTGCGGCGTTCTTCCTTCGACTTCTTCTTCGGACGCGTGCTTTGGTTGAGCGCGTCGAGGTCAATCTTGCCGAGAACGTTCACCTTCGGGGTCAGTTTCTTCTCGCTTTTCAGGGTGAAAATCTTGCTTTCCTCTTCGGCTTTGGCTTGCTGCGGAGCGGCTTCCTTTGGCGTTTCAGCCTGTTGCGGCCCGGCTTTCTTGGGCTTTTCGTCGTGTTGCGCGGCAGCTTCGTCGTGCTTTGGCTGTGCGGCTTGAGCTCCGCCGTCCTGCGGCTTCTGTACTGTTGCGGGCTTTGGCTCCGCCTTTGCCGCCTGCTCCTTCGGCTTTTCGTCCTGCACGGGCTTCTTTTCGGGCTCCGGTTTGCCAGCCGGCTGCTGCTGTGCGGCTGCCGCGGCAGGCTTCTTGCCTATGCTGTCAAGGTCAATCTTGCCCAAAACGGTATATTTCTGCGTCGATACCGGTTTGCCCGTTCCTGCCGGCCTGGCAGCGGCTTCGGGACGTTTCTTCTCCTTGGGGTGTTTCGGGAAAAGCTTTTCAGCCTGGCTTCTGACTTCCTTGTCAGACTTGAACTCTTCCACCAAGGCGTCGTATTGGGCGTCGTTCAGCTTGAAGCTAAGGTCGTCCCTGACTTCTCCAAGGTCACTTTTCTTTTTCAGGAATTCAACTGCCGTTTGAAGTCCTATATTCAATTCACGAATAGCTTTATTTAATCTTATACTCATACCCTATTTAATTAAAAGTGAAAAAGTAAAAAGGTAAAAAAGTAAAACATTGCGTCATATTATCGCTTAATTACCGCTTATTACCTTAGTCTTTACCAAGTCACAATCATTTACATTTATCTTTTACTTTTTTACCATTTTACCTTTTTACTTTTTTACTTTTACTCAAACTCTGCTCTCAGCACTTTCAGTACGTGGTCAACGGTCTCCTCTTCGAGGTCGGCCTTTTCTACGAGCATGTCTCGCGGCGCGTTAAGCACTGCTTTTGCGGTATCGAGGCCTATGCTCTTGATGGCGTCGATTATCCACTGGTCTATCTCATCTGAGAATTCGTCGAGGTAGATGTCCTCGTCAACCTCGCTTTCGTCAAGTTCGCGGAACACATCGATGGTGTATTCGGTCAGCATGCTGGCCAGCTTGATGTTCATTCCGCCGCGTCCGATGGCGAGCGACACCTCCTCCGGGCGCAGGTATACTTCCGCCTTGCGGTTTTCCTCGTCGACGTTGATGCTTGATATTTTTGCCGGGCTCAGCGAGCGTTGTATGAAAAGCTTGATGTTGGCGGTGTAGTTCACCACGTCGATGTTCTCGTTGCCAAGCTCGCGTACTATGCCGTGGACGCGGCTTCCCTTTACTCCGACGCATGCTCCTACGGGGTCTATGCGGTCGTCATAGCTCTCGACGGCGATTTTCGCGCGTTCTCCCGGCATGCGTGCTATGCGGCGTATGGTGATGAGTCCGTCCGCGATTTCGGGCACTTCTGCCTCGAGCAGGCGCTCGAGGAACATGTTGCTTGTGCGCGAGAGGATGATTTTGGGGTTGTTGTTCTCGTTGTTCACCTCTTTGATAACGGCGCGCACCGTCTCGCCCTTGCGGTATACGTCGTGCGGTATCTGTTCCGACTTGGGCAGGATGAGCTCGTTGTTCTCGTCGTCAACAAGCAGGACTTCGCGCTTCCACACCTGATACACCTCGGCGCTGATTACCTGCCCCACGCGGTCTTTGTACTTGTTGTACAGGCTGTCGTGCTCAAGTTCGAGTATTTTCGACGCCAGAGTCTGGCGCAGGTTGAGTATGGCGCGCCGGCCGAACTTGCTGAAGTCAACCTTTTCGCTTACTTCCTCGCCCACCTCATAGTCGGGTTCTATCTTCAGGGCGTCGGCCAGTGCTATTTCCTTGTTCTCGTCTTTCACCTCGCCGTCGGCCACAACGGTGCGGTTGCGGTAAATCTCGAAGTCGCCCTTGTCGGGGTTCACGATGACGTCAAAGTTCTCGTCGCTTCCGAAAATCTTTGCTATGACGTTGCGGAAGCTCTCCTCGAGCACGCTCATCAGCGTGGTGCGGTCGATGTTCTTCGTGTCCTTGAACTCCTTGAAGGTGTCAATCATGCTTACGGTGTCTTCACCTGTCTTTCTTGTTGCCATATATTTGTCTTTTGTTTTCTATGAAAAAGCCCCCTCCCGACCTCCCCGAGGGGAGGGGCTGAGATATGTATTGCCTGCAAAGCCCTGTCTCCTCCCCACGGGGAGGCTGGGTGGGGGCTTTTACTTAAAGCTTATCATGTATTTCGTGTATTTGACTTCGTCCATCGAGAAGGTCTTGTCCACGTCCTCCATCACGGGCCGTTTCGAGCCTTCCTTCTTCACCTTTTCCTTTACGGTAACGGTGAACTGGCGGCCGTCTACGGCTTTCAGCGTGCCGCGGTGCTTCTTTCCTGCGGCGTCAAGCACCTCGACTTCCTTGCCCACATAGTTCTCGTACTGCTGCGGAACCTTGAAGGGCTGGCCCAGCCCGGCGCTTCCCACCTCAAGCTCATAGTCCTCTTCGTCGCGGCTCAGATGGTCCTCGATGTAGCGGCTTAGCTGCACGCAGTCCTCTATCCACACCCCGTCGGCATGGTCGATTTCAACAACAATCTTGTCGTCGGCGCTGATTTCCACGTCGACAAGGAAATACTCCTTGTCCTTCAGCCACTCTTCTACCAAATTCCTAACTACGTTCTTGTCTATCATAAAAGGGTTATTAAAATAAAATGAGGAGCTTTCGGAAGCCCCTCATTCCACTGAACGGTGCAAAGGTAGGAATAATATTGCACATGTGCAAATATTTTTCCGTTTTTTATTAAAAATGTAAAGACGGCGGCTTCCGCCGACCTTCTCAAGCCGTCAGCGGCGCGGCGCTGAGTGAAGCGCGGTGCGCCCGCCGGCCGGGAGTCCGCGCTATTTCATCACGAACCTCATCATCTTGTCTACGCATTTGCGCTTCTGGCAGATGTCGGGGTGGACATACAGGTTGAGGGTGGTGTTGATGTTCGAGTGGCCGAGTATCGAGCTTACCGTCTTGTAGTCGCATTTGCACTCTATGCAGCGCGTGGCGAAGGTGTGCCGCAGGCCGTGGAATTTCATCGGGGGCAGGCCGAGCTGCTTCATCAGGTTCTGGTAATAGCGGCGGTACAGGCGCGGCTCAAGCGGCTTCTCGCTGTTAGTCAGCACGTAGTCGTCGGCGCACACCACCGCCGACACCGGCTTGAGCATGGCCGCCAGCTCGTTGTTTATGGGTATCTCGCGCCGCGAGCTGTCGGTCTTAGGCCTGCCTATCACCACCTTCGTGCGCCGTTCCGTACCGTCGCCGGCGTATATGCGCTCGATGGTGCGCTCCACCTTGATTAGCCGCGAGCGTATGTCTATGTCGCCCCATCTCAGCGCGCACACCTCGCCTATGCGCATGCCGGTGCACAGGCAGATGTACAGGCCGAGGCCGCGGAAGGAGAAGTGGCGGCGCAGATACCCCATGAGCGCCTTCTGCTGGGCGTGCGTAAGCACGGTGACCTTCGTCGATGCGGCGCACTGGGGCATCTTCACGTCGCAGTCGCGCCACTCGGCAAGGCCGCGTTTCCGGCCGAATTCCAGGAGCATCTTCAGCACAAGGAATATGTCTTTCACTGTGCGCGGCGACAGTCCGCTGTCCGACAGCTTCAGCACGAAGTCCTGCATCTGCGTCTCGTCGATGCTGCTTACGCTTCCGAAGGCCGGAAGGATGTGTTTTTCGGCGTTGCTCGTGTACGTCGCCATGGTCGATTCCTTCACCGTCAGCTTTTTCATTTCACGCCATTCAATGTAAACATTCTTGATGTCAAACTGTTTCATAGTCTTTATATTTTAAATTATTAAGCGGCGGAAAAATAATGATTTGTAAGACTTCTACATGTGTTTTGCTGCGAAACATGTATAAAATACGCCGCCGCGCCAGCCCCGTTGCGCTGCGCGGAACGTCCCGGCACGGCATGCGGGCGCATCGGCGGCAATGCGAAAGGCGGTTCATCCGCAGTCTTGTTGGACGAAAAAAGGATTATAAAATCATACTAAACTAATGTCAATTGTGGCTGATTTAGGAATGGTAATCAAGCCCCCTCCCTCGGGAGGGTTGGGGAGGGGCTTGCAATATGCCGCCTTTTACACTCCGAAAGGCCGCCTTTTGCACGCTGAAAGGCCACCTTTTGCACGCTGAAAGGCCACCTTTTGCAACGCGAAAGACGGCCTTTTGCAACCCTCTGGATGCCAGGCCGTTGCGCAGCCGCCCTCATGCGTGGCGGAAATACGCGCCAATACGCGCCTGCGTGGATGGGGAAATAATGTGAATATTCGATGAAAATCATTAAAAGAAAGGCGTTTCTCGTTTTTTTTCCGTATGTTTGCAGTCATTACATAATACCGTGCCGCACATTGCGGCGCGCATGTGAAACAAAATCAAACGTAAAAAGCAAAACAATTATGAACGAAGACAGACTGTATGAACTGATACGCGAGAAAGAGCAGACGGCCGCCGTCGCCTTCCCCGCCCTGATGCGCAAGGTGTATGTGTGGATGACGCTGGCCTTGGTGATAACCGGCTTCACGGCCTACGCAGTGGCCAACAGCCCGGGCATAATGACGGCAATCATCACCAACCCGATGCTGAAATGGGGGTTGCTTATCGGCGAACTGGCCCTTGTGTGGTACGTCTCGGCGCGCATCGACCGCCTCTCGCTCTCCACGGCAACGCTGCTTTTCGTGCTCTACTCGGTGCTTAACGGCGCAACGCTGTCAATCATTTTCTTGGCATACACGATGACATCCATCGCCTCGGTGTTCTTCATCACCGCCGGAACGTTCGCCGCCATGTCGCTCGTGGGCTACTTCACGAAGAAAGACCTGTCGGGACTGGGCCGCATCCTGTTCATGGCCCTCATCGGACTCGTCATCGCCACGCTTGTAAACGTGTTCCTGTTGAAAGACGCGGGCTTCGGCCTTATCGTAAGCTATGTGGGCGTGCTCATCTTCGTCGGCCTTACGGCGTATGACACGCAGAAGATAAAGAACATGCTCGTCGAGGCCGACGACGTAAGCGCCGAGGCACAGAAGATAGCCCTGATGGGTGCGCTCGCGCTCTACCTCGACTTCATCAACCTCTTCCTCTACCTGCTTAGGATATTCGGAAACAGCAGGGAGTAGTTTTTTTAAGGAGTAAGGAGAGAAGGAGTAGAGTAGTAAGGAGGAAAGAAGAAGTAGTAAGGAGAGAAGGAGTAAAGGAGTAAGTAGATATGACTTGCTGTAAAGTTATTCAAATATACAGCTCAAAACATATCTACTTACTCCTTTACTCCTTCTCTCCTTACTACTTCTTCTTTCCTCCTTACTACTTCAAAACGGCAAGAAAATATGCAATTTTCTGCATATTTTCTTGCCGTTTTGAATAAATATCCATATATTTGCACCTGTAATTGCATAAAAATACAACAAATGAAATCCAAGGACAACAGGCTGCAAACACTGCGCATGCTCATTTCAAGCCAAGAACTGTGCTGTCAGGACGACGTGCTCAAGGCTCTTGCCAAGGAGGGCTACAACGTTACGCAGGCCACGCTTAGCCGCGACCTGAAGCAACTCAAGGTGGCAAAAGCCACCAGCCTGGGCGGAAAGTACTTCTATGTTCTGCCCAACGAAACGATGTACAAACGCGTGGCAAGCCCAAAGACGGCGGCCGAGATGCTGCTTACGTCGGGCTTCATGTCAATCAATTTCTCGGGCAACATGGGAGTAATAAAGACCCGTCCGGGCTACGCCAGCAGCCTGGCATACAACATCGACAACGGCGGACTGCCGTCAATCATCGGCACAATAGCCGGAGACGACACAATCTTCATCGTAATGAAGGACGGCGTGACGTACTCCGACGTGATGAACGAACTGCGGAACGTGATACCGGACATAAAGTAAAAGGTGAGAAGGTGAAAGGGTGAGAAGGTGAGAAAGCCTGCCGTCTGCATGCAGTTTGCAAAGGTAATGGCTTTAACTTCCTTAACTCCTATAACTTCTTTAACTCCTGAAAAGAAATGGAAGAAATAACAGTCTTAGTGGCCGACGCCTCGCACGAGAAGTACGTTGACACCATACTCGACACCATGGCCGCTGCGGCCAAGGTGCGCGGCACGGGCATCGCCCGGCGCTCACATGATTACCTGGCTACCAAGATGCGCGAGACGAAGGCCGTCATAGCCCTTGCCGGCGACCGCTTCGCCGGCTTCAGCTACATCGAGACGTGGGGGAACAAGCACTATGTCACCACGTCGGGACTTATCGTTCATCCCGACTTCCGCGGCTTGGGCGTGTCGAAACGCATAAAGGACATGACCTTCACGCTGGCGCGCACACGCTGGCCGCAGGCCAAGATATTCAGCCTTACCAGCGGTTCGGCGGTGATGAAGATGAACACCCAGCTCGGTTACGTGCCCGTTACCTTTGCCGACCTTACCGACGACGAGGCTTTCTGGCGCGGCTGCGACGGTTGCATAAACGTCGATGTGCTCAAACGCACGGGCCGGCGCTACTGCATCTGCACCGGCATGCTTTACGACCCGGCGGAGCACAGGGGCGAACCTACGCCCATAGAGCTGCCCGAGGAAGTGATGAGAAGGATTGGAAAGTAAAACCAGGGCAGCCCCTACCCAACCTCCCCGAGGGGAGGTGGAAGTGGGGAAAGGATAGGAAAGTAATTTAGGAGTTAAGAAGTAATGGAGTAAAGGAGTTAAGACAAATGTTTTGTTGGATTAAGTCCATTTATTCGACTTATTCGGCTAATCTGTCCTATTGCAGTCAAATGACAAGTCATTCGTCTTAACTCCTTTACTACATAACTCCTTAACTCCCATAAAAAATAAAAAAACAAACGATTATGCCAGACAAGAAGAAAGTGGTTGTGGCCTTCTCCGGGGGGCTTGACACATCCTACACGGTGATGAAACTGTCGCACGACATGGGCTACGAGGTATACGCCGCGTGCGCAAACACGGGCGGATTCAGCCCCGAACAGCTGAAAAAGAACGAGGAGAACGCCTACAAACTGGGCGCGAAGGAGTATGTCACGCTCGACGTAACGCATGAATACTACGAGAAAAGCCTCAAGTACATGATATTCGGCAACGTGCTCCGAAACAACTGCTACCCCATATCGGTGTCGTCGGAACGCATCTTCCAGGCCATTGCCATAGCCCGTTACGCCAAGCAGATAGGCGCTGACGCCATAGCACACGGCTCCACCGGCGCGGGCAACGACCAGATACGTTTCGACATGACTTTCCTCGTGATGGCGCCGGGGGTGGAAATCATCACGCTGACGCGCGACAAGGCGCTGTCGCGCAAGGAAGAGGTTGACTACCTCAACGCCCACGGTTTCACGGCAGACTTCGCAAAACTGAAATACAGCTACAACGTAGGCATCTGGGGGACGAGCATCTGCGGCGGCGAGCTGCTCGACTCGGCGCAGGGGCTTCCGGAAGAGGCGTACCTTAAACACGTGACCCGGCACGACGAGAGCGAGCTGCGCATAGAGTTCAGCAAGGGTGAAATCACAGCCGTGAACGGCGAGAAATTCGACGACAAGGTAAAGGCCATACAGCGCATCGAGGAGCTTGGCGCAGCCTACGGCATAGGCCGCGACTGCAACGTCGGCGACACAATCATAGGCATAAAGGGCCGTGTAGGCTTCGAGGCCGCTGCCCCCAAGCTGATAATCGAAGCTCACCGCATGCTCGAGAAGTACACTCTGAGCAAGTGGCAGCAGTACTGGAAAGACCAGGTTGCCAACTGGTATGGCATGTTCCTGCACGAAAGCCAGTACCTGGAACCCGTCATGCCCGACATCGAGGCCATGCTTACCAGCAGCCAGCGCAACGTCAACGGCACGGCGATACTGAAGCTCCGCCCCCTCGGCTTCGAGTGCGTGGGCGTGGATTCGCCCGACGATTTGCTCAAGTCGAAGCTCGGAGAGTACGGCGAGATGCAGCACGGCTGGACGGCGGAAGAGGCCAAGGGCTTCATCAAGGTGCTGTCAACGCCGTTAAGGGTGTATTATGGAATACATGGGGAGGAAAGATAAGCCCCTCCCCAACCCTCCCGAGGGAGGGGGATTGGCAGGCTTTCGCCGGTTATTGGTATTGGCCCTATAAGCCTTATAAGTCCTATTCACCCAATAAAAATCCAACCCTTGCCAACCTGCTGATAATCAGCGGCTTTGCAAAAGGCCGTCTTTCAGGCTCTAAAAGGTGGCCTTTTGGCCTGCAAAAGGCCACCTTTTACCTTCCAAAACACGGCCTTTCGGAAAACGGGCGGCGGCATCCTTTACAGCATTTGTCCAGACACCTTTACTTCATAGCCCCCTAACTTCCAAGGTAATGGCTTTAACTTTTTAGCTCGCGGAGCGGGCGATGACTTCTTTAACTTCTCTAACTCCTTTATAAAAATTAAAAACAAAGCTAACATGAAAATAGGTATCCTTGGCGGAGCGGGCTACACCGGCGGCGAGCTGCTGCGCCTTCTGCTCAACCATCCGCAGGCGGAAATCGTCTTCGTCAACAGCGAGAGCAACGCCGGAAACCCCGTGACCGACGTTCACGAGGGGCTTTACGGCGACACGGAGCTGCGCTTTACCGACGCGATGCCGCTCGACGAGGTTGACGTTCTCTTCTTCTGCTTCGGCCACGGAAAGAGCCGCCAGTTCCTCGACGGGCACAGCGTGCCCGGCAATGTGAAGATAATTGACCTTGCGCAGGACTTCCGCCTTGCCGCCGAAGGCAACGACTTCGTTTACGGCCTGCCCGAAATCAACCGCAGCCGCATAGCCTCGGCGCAGCATGTGGCCAACCCCGGATGCTTCGCCACGTGCATACAGCTCGGCCTTCTGCCTGCGGCCAGGATGGGGCTGCTCACGGAAGACGTGGCCGTCAACGCCATAACGGGCAGCACCGGGGCAGGACAGAAGCCCGGAGCGACGACACACTTCAGCTGGCGCGCCGGCAACATGAGCATATACAAGCCCTTCACCCACCAGCATGTGCCCGAAATACGCCAGAGCCTGACGCAGCTTCAGGGCGCGCCCGTCGGCTCGATAGACTTCATTCCATACCGCGGCCCCTTCGCGCGCGGCATCTTCGCCACCTCCGTAGTGCGCACCCGGAAGCCCGTGGAGGAAATCATCGAGGGCTACAAGGCGTTCTACCGCGACGAGCCTTTCACCCACTACATCGACAAACCCATAGACATGAAGCAGGCGGTGAACACCAACAAATGCCTCGTTCACTGCGAGAAGTACGGCGACAAGCTGCTCATAACATCCTGCATCGACAACCTGCTGAAGGGCGCCGTGGGGCAGGCCGTGCAGAACATGAACATCATGTTTGGTGTGGAAGAGGGCACTGGGCTTAGGCTAAAGGCATCGGCGTTCTAAATAAAAGCCCCCTCCCGACCTCCCCGAGGGGAGGGGCTTGGCTTGTATCAGCAACATAAGGTAACTGAAACCCCTCCCCTCGGGGAGGCCGGGAGGGGGCTTGCTTTTTTATTATGAACTTATTTGACGTTTATCCCCTCTTTGACGTCAACATCGTCAAAGGCAAGGGCTGCTCCGTTTGGGACGACAAGGGGCAGGAATATTTAGACCTTTACGGCGGACACGCCGTCATTAGCATAGGTCATTGCCATCCCCATTATGTAGAGAAAGTCACCGAACAGCTTAACACGCTCGGCTTTTACAGCAACTCTGTGGTAAATACGTTGCAGCGGCAGCTGGCCGAACGCCTGGGCAAGGCGTGCGGATACGACGATTACCAGCTGTTTCTCGTCAATAGCGGAGCCGAGGCCAACGAGAACGCATTGAAGCTGGCGTCGTTCAAGACGGGGCGCACGCGCATCCTGTCGGCCGCCAAAGCCTTCCACGGACGCACGTCGCTGGCCGTCGAGGCGACCGACAATCCTAAGATAATAGCGCCTGTCAACGCCAACGGCCACGTTACTTACCTGCCACTGAACGACCTTGCGGCGTGGGAGGCGGAGCTAAGCAAGGGCGACGTCTGCGCCTGCATAATAGAATGCATACAGGGAGTGGGCGGCATAAAGCTCGTCAGCGAGGACTTTGCACGCGGCCTCTCGGCGGCCTGCAAGCGGCACGGGGCGGTGCTGATATGCGACGAGATACAGTGCGGCTACGGCCGTTCGGGCAAGTTCTTCGCCCACCAGTGGCTCGGCATACGCCCCGACCTGATTACCGTTGCGAAAGGTATTGCCAACGGCTTCCCCATGGGCGCGGTGCTCATTTCGCCCGACTTCAAGCCCGAATACGGCCAACTGGGCACCACGTTCGGCGGTAACCACCTCGGCTGCGCCGCCGCACTGGCCGTGCTCGACGTGATGGAGAGCGAGCATCTGGTTGACAACGCACGCGAGACCGGCAGTTACCTGACGGACAGACTGCTTGAACTGAAGGCCACTGAGCCTCGCATCACCGACGTGAGAGGACGCGGACTGATGATTGGCATCGACCTCGCCATACCGCACAAGGAACTGCGCAGCAGGCTCGTTTACCAGGAACACTGCTTCACCGGCTGCGCATCTGCGAACATCCTGCGCCTGCTGCCGCCGCTGACGTTCACCAAGGCGATGGCCGACGACTTCATCCTGCGCCTGAAAAGGGCGTTCGCTGCTGTTTAGCAGACAAGGGACGAGGGACAAGTTGACGAGAAACGAGGAACGAGTTGACAAGACACAAGCAGACGAGCAGACAAGGCGTAGCTTGTAAGTAGACGAGAAACAAGGGACGAGCAGACAAGGTTATTTGCCTTTTTGATTTGGTAAGGCGGCTACCTTGTCTGCTCGTCTGCTTGTGTCTTGTCAACTCGTTCCTCGTGTCTTGTCAACTTGTCCCTCGTGTCTCGTCAACTTGTTCCTCGTGTCTTGTCAACTTGTTCCTCGTCCCTTGTCAACTTGTTCCTCGTTTCTCGTCAGCTTGTCCCTCGTCCCTTGTCTGCTGATAAACAAAAGCGAAATACGTTCCGCCATCCTGCTCCGTGTCAATAGAGCCGTGGTAGTGAGGATGGCGCGGCGGCTTCGGCCTCTTGTGCTTCTTGTGTTTCTTGTGATGCGGCGGTCCGTGGTGATCCCTGTGGACTACGCACGAGCTTGAAAGCAGTGCCATGCAGGCGGCCGCCACAAGGGTTTTGAGCATTGTAAAAGATTTCATAACGGTACGTGAGTTCGGTATAAGAAAACGATTGAAAAAGTTGTGGGAATGAAATATTTTTAGTACCTTTATAGCTGACAATCAATAAGTTACATAAAAACATCCATTCCCATGACTGATG
>URUK01000052.1 GCA_900551055.1 uncultured Prevotella sp.
AGGCGGCCAACTTCCCGTTCTGCACCATAGAGCCTAACGTAGGCATGATAACCGTGCCAGACGAGAGGCTTACGCGGCTGGCCGAAATCGTGCATCCGGGACGCATCGTGCCGGCGACTTGCGAGATTGTGGACATTGCCGGACTGGTAAAGGGCGCGTCGAAAGGCGAGGGACTGGGCAACAAGTTCCTCGGGAACATACGTGAGACGGACGCTATCATACACGTGCTGCGCTGCTTCGACGACGACAACATAACCCACGTTGACGGCACTATCGACCCCGTGCGCGACAAGGAGATAATCGACACCGAGCTGCAGCTGAAGGACCTGGAAACCATCGAGGCGCGACTGGCGAAGCAGCAGAAGGTGGCCGCCGCCGGAAACAAGGACGCAAAGGTGGAAGTCAGCGTGCTGGAAGCCTACAAGGAGGTGCTTGAGCAGGGCAAGAACGCACGCATCGTGGAGTTCGAGAGCAAGGAGGAGCAGGAGGCGGCGCATGGCCTTTTCCTGCTGACGGCCAAGCCGGTGCTGTACGTCTGCAACGTAGACGAGGCTTCGGCCAAGACCGGCAACGAATACAGCCGCCGCATAGAGGAAATTGCCAAGGAGGAAGGCGCCGAGGCGATGGTGATAGCCGCCAAGACCGAGGAGGACATCGCGAGCCTTGAAAGCTACGAGGACAAGAAGCTGTTTCTCGACGAGCTGGGGCTGGAGGAGAGCGGCGTGAACCGCCTTATCAAGAAAGCCTACGCCCTGCTGAACCTCGAGACGTTCATCACCGCCGGCGAGATGGAGGTGAAGGCGTGGACGTACAAGAAGGGATGGAAGGCGCCGCAGTGCGCCGGAGTGATACACACCGACTTCGAGAAGGGCTTTATCCGCGCCGAGGTGATAAAGTATGACGACTACATAAAGTACGGCTCAGAGGCCGCAGTGCGCGAAGCCGGCAAGCTGGGCATCGAGGGCAAGGACTACGTTGTGCAGGACGGCGACATAATGCACTTCCGCTTCAATGTGTAACCAAACCCACCCCAACCCTCCCGAAGGGAGGGAGCTTGGTTTGCTTCTTCGGTTACATAATATGAAAGCGTAAAAAGACGGCAAAAGACAATCAAGCCCTTGCCATTCGGAAATGCCGTGGCAAGCGCAAAAGTCGTTGCCAAACAGGTGTTATATTAATGTGATTATAATTATATAAATTGAATTACCTTACCAACAAGGGTTATCAAACTCCCTCCCTTCGGGAGGGTTGGGGTGGGTAAATTATTGTTATGGACACTTTTCTCTACATTCTCTGGAACCCCGACCTCGTGGCCGTCCGCATCGGCGGATTCGCCCTGCGGTGGTACTCGCTGTGCTGGCTGCTCGGCCTGCTGGCGGCGTTCCTCATAGTAAGGAAACTGTACAAGGAGCAGAAAATCAAGCCGGAGCTGTTCGACCCGCTGTTCATCTACTGCTTCATCGGCATACTGATAGGCTCGCGCCTGGGCCACTGCCTGTTCTACGAGCCTGACTATTTCCTCTCAAGCGGCAGGCACATGGTAGAGATGGTGCTGCCAATCCGCTTCATGGCCGACGGCTCGTGGCGGTTCACCGGCTACGAAGGACTGGCCAGCCACGGCGGCACGATAGGACTGATAATAGCCCTTTGGCTCTACGTCCGCCGCACTAAGGTGAACCTCTGGCGCGTGCTCGACAACGTAGCCATAGCCACCCCCGTGACTGCCTGCCTCATCAGGCTCGGCAACCTGATGAACTCCGAGATAATAGGCAAGGCCACCGACGTGCCCTGGGCGTTCGTCTTCGAGCGCGTCGACCTGCTTCCGCGCCATCCCGGGCAGCTCTACGAGGCCATAGCCTACGCCGTGTTCTTCTTCGTCGGCTGGTATCTCTACCGCAAACAGCCGCAGCGCGTCGGCACGGGCTTCTTCTTCGGGCTGTGCATCACGCTGATATTCACCGCCCGCTTCTTCATCGAGTTCACCAAGGACATACAGGAAGAGTTTGAGGCCTCGATGCTCCTGAACATGGGCCAGCTGCTCAGCCTGCCCTTCATCGCGCTCGGCCTCGTCTGCATGTTCTGCCCGAAAGTGACGAAAAGACTCGGGGCGGAGAAGTAAGTTCTTATAAGACAAGGGACGAGTTGACGAGTCAACGAGGGACAAGAGACAAACTGAAGAACCTTATTCACATAACATCCCGTTCGTCCCATTACTCCTTTAATACAATATTGTCAGGCAAGTTCGTTGCTTGCCTGACAATACCAAAATGAAAAACATGCTTAACCGAAAATACTATTATGGAACAATTTACATGGATACCGTTTTTTGAAGAATTGGCAGACAAGCTGCTTGAATACAAAAACAACAGGCAAGCGTTGCTTGACTTTATTTATAAAATACCTGCCGAATATGTAAAATATTTGCACGAGGAGGACGGCTCTGAACTTGACGACATATGCCCGTTCACGGTCATCGGGATAATGAACAGAAACCAGACATTTGACAACAGGATAAAAATAATGTCATTGTTCAAACAACATCTTGGTATCAAGGCAAATATACCAGCAGATTTTGTAGGCATTCCAACGTTAAACCCACAAAGAAGTTGGTTTTTCGGCTATGAAAACGTAAGGAAACAGCACGATATAGATAACCTTTGGAGCTTGTTTCAAGCAGCAATAGAATACGCAGACAAAGGAAATGAGTATGAAACAGAATTCATCTCATGCTACAATAACGCAATGAAACAATACAGTGTGAAATGGAACATCACGCAAGGACTGTATTGGATAAGACCGAATTTCTACGTTTCACTTGACGGTCCAAGCCGCACTTGGATGGAAAACAACGGTATAACAGGTAATTTAGGCAATAATCCCCCTTCGGGACAGAAATACTTGGAAATAAGGCGGAAAACTGAACAACTTGCAAGAAAAGGATATAATGAGATGAAGTCGATACCTGAATTTATTGCCGATGCCTTTGATAAAGCAAAAACACGCGAAGATATTTCTACAACAGACATGGAAGGCATTGACAATGACGAGCTAAACAAAATGCTCAAACTTCTCGAACATAAGAAACAAATAATCTTACAAGGTGCGCCCGGCACGGGCAAGACATACACGACCGCAACACTTGCCGTAGCCTTGTGCGACGGAAAAGAAAACCTGCCAGGCACAAGGAAAGAAATTATGGAACGGTATGATGAGCTCGTTGCTGACAAAAGCATCGCTTTTACAACGTTCCACCAGTCGATGGATTACGAAGAGTTTGTCGAAGGCATAAAACCCAAAAAGAATGACGATGGCGGCATATCGTATGAAGTTGAAGACGGATTGTTTAAGAAAATGTGTAAACAAGCCAACTACATTGAACGCACGGCTGGGAAAAACGATATAATACGTGAATATCCAACCATCTGGAAAGTGTCGCTGCAAGGCACAGGCGACAACCCGACAAGAACAGACTGCCTGAAAAACAATAGAATAAGGATTGGATGGGATGAATACGGAAAGGAAATTAATGAGGAAACTGACTTTTCTAAATACGGTGGAAAAATTGTGCTCGACGCATTCATAAACAAAATGCAAAAAGGCGACTATGTGCTGAGCTGCTATTCATCAAGAACCATTGACGCTATTGGTGTAATCGAAGGTGACTATGAGTGGCTGGACGACATAAATATTTACAAGAGGAGCAGAAAAGTCAGATGGCTGGTTAAAGACATAAATGAAGACATTTACGAACTGAATGACAATACGGCAATGACGTTAAGCACTGTCTACAAATTAAATAATATAACTTATGACAAGCTGAACCTGCTACTTGACAAATATAAAGCCAAAACTCTAAATAGACCAGCGGAAAAGGACAAGCTGCCGTTCGTGCTGATAATAGACGAAATCAACCGAGGCAATATTTCAAAAATACTTGGTGAACTGATAACCTTGCTCGAAGCCGACAAGAGGCTCGGGGCGGACAACCAGGTAACCGTGACACTGCCTTATTCGGGCAAGAGCTTCGGCGTGCCGTCAAATCTTTACATCATCGGCACGATGAACACCGCCGACCGCAGCGTGGGATACATAGACTACGCCGTAAGGCGCAGGTTCGCATTCTTTACAATAAAGGCAAGCCGTAAAGCCATAGAAAGTTATTACGGGGACAACGACGAGCTGTGCGACATGGCATTAGGATACTTCGACGAGGTTAGCGCGCTGTTCGACAACGTTTCCAACGAGTTCGACAAGGACGACGTGATGGTTGGGCACTCGTATTTCATGGCCGAAAATAAAGATGAACTTGACATGAAGATGGAATACGAGGTGAGGCCGCTGCTGCTTGAATACGTCCGCGACGGCGTGCTGAACATCAGGAAAGACAGCAATGAATACAAGAAGATAGCAAACTATCCAGCAAGCCCGGAGGCAACAGCAAATGACGACGATAATTGACAAAAGGGAACATGAGGAGCTTGATTACGAAGAAATAGGCAATCATGTGGCGTTAGACGGCATACCCATGGCTAACTGCGGCACACCCGACAGGCTGTTGGGATTGACCGTAACCGACATAAAAGCACGCACGCTGAGAACTGGATATTACATCGGCGCCGCATGGATAGCCGAAGGCGACACGGCACTACGTGTATCGCCGAAAATAGAAGGCATCGACTGGTTAAGGATGTTCACCGACTGCTTTTACGAAGCTGACGGCGAGATACAGAAACACATCCACAACATTTACCAAATAGACTTCGACAAGCCGAAAATAGAATACAACGGAGGCACAATTATGCTGACACCGTTCATCATTGCGCACTTTCTGTTCTTGGTTAAGAACATTGTACGCAAAGGCTTGAAAAAGGACTACCGGCATGAAGAACAAAACCTGGAAGGAAAGCTGAAAGGCAGGCTTCTGTTCACAAAACAGCTGAAGAAAAACATCTCCGGAGGCAGGCTCGACAGGAACTTTTGCCGATACCAGACATTTTCGGAAAACTGCCTTGAAAACCGGATAATAAGACATGCGTTGCTGTACGCAAGAAACTTCATGGCCAACAACCATTCAACGTTCAACCGTGAGCTGCACGAACTATTGACAAAAAACCTTGCAGCATTCGCCGGTGTAACAGAAATAACCAGCCGGGAATGTATGGTAACGTTACACACAAGCCCCATATTCCATGACTACAAACGCGCATTGAAGGTTGCAAGGATGATAATACGCCGGTTCGACTGCGACATGCAGCGGTCGCAGACCGAACACGACACGCTCGTGCCGCCGTTCTGGATAAACATGCCGCTGCTGTTCGAACTTTACATGCTCGGCAAACTGCGCATGAGGCATGGCAAAGGTATAAAGTACCACACAAGAAGTACGGGCAACGAAATAGACTTCGGCAAGCCTTCAGAACAGCTGATAATCGACACCAAGTACACAACAAAGTGGAGCGACGACGGCATTGTGGCTGAACACATCAGGCAGCTGGCAGGCTATGCACGCAATAAAAAGATACGAAACAAGCTCGACATTACTGATAACAACGTCATTATGAACTGCATGATAGCCTACCCCGACAGCAACGGAGCAAGCGAATTTACCTCCGCCAACATACAGGATGAGCCTGCCGTAAAGGCAATCGACAGCTATATAAAGACATACAAAATAGGAATACGCCTGCCTGAACTTCAACAATAACCCCTTGGCGGAACCATCGTGCCTACTCATGGCAGATACTTACGGCTTTGCTTACGGTTTCCGCTTGTTTACGGCACGTTTGCAGGAGGCATCCTTTCATGGTGCAAAAGGTCGCCTTTCAAAGAGCGAAAAGCCATGTCTTGCAGGCTGAAAGGACACCGTTTGGAAAAACAACCATAGCCGGGCCGCCCAAAACAACTCCGCCAACGGCGGACAATAATGAACAAGTAAAAGGGAAATAGAGGAAATTTGCGGAAAATTTCCTCTATTTCCCTTTTATTGTAAGATTATTTTCCTTATATTTGCGGCATATTCACGACGCAATGATAGAAAACACCCCGAAACACAACCAAAAGCTTTTCAGGGAAGCCGTAAAGCTGATTTACAACCCCGAAACAGCCCAACTGATGAAGAAAATCAACAGTTCGTACCTCTATTGGGACAAAGTGAAATATATGGCGCCGGCGGACGTAGACCCCGCCGTGCTGTGGCAGGCCGTGAAACTGCAACGCATAGCCAACGCGAAAGCCGTGACATTCGGCAAATACAAGTTCTATTTCACCGTAACGGAACAGATGCACGCCATGCTGCACGAGTTCGACATGAACATCGGCGGAAGCCTCGGCACGGACAACCTGATACCCGAAAACGACAAGAACTTCTACCTTGTAAGTTCTGTCATGGAGGAAGCAATAGCCTCAAGCCAGATGGAAGGCGCCTCGACCACGCGCAAAGTAGCCAAGGACATGCTGCGCAAGAACCTTAAGCCGCGCGACAAGAGCCAGCTTATGATAGCCAACAACTACGCCACGATACGCTATCTGTCGGAGCATAGGGACGACGAATTCACCGTGGAAAGGCTGCTCGACATCCACCGTTACATCTCAGCGGGAACGCTTGAGAACAAGGACGACGAGGGAAGCATTCGCCAGACCGACGACATCGTGGTGATGGACGGCATAACAGGCGACATCGCCCACACACCGCCACCGCACGAAGAAGTGGCCCAACTGCTCGAAGAACTGTGCACCTTCGCCAGCAACGACTCGCCCGACGACTTCATCCACCCCATAATCAAAGGCATCATACTGCATTTCATACTTGCCTACATCCACCCTTTCGCCGACGGCAACGGCCGCACGGCGCGCTCACTGGTCTACTGGTACATGATGAAAAAAGGCTACTGGCTCACCGAATACCTGTCAATATCACGCATCATTTACACCAGCAAGGCCAAATACGAGCGTGCTTTCCTCTACACCGAACACGACGACAACGACCTGTCGTACTTCATCCAGTTCAACCTCGACACGATGAAACGGGCCTACGAGGAACTGAAAAACTACCTGCAACGCAAAATAAACGAGCGCGACAGCATCCTGATGTTCAAAGGCGTGAAAGGCATAAACCAGCGACAGGCACACATACTGAAAATCATCACAGGAAAAGAAAACAAAATATTGACCGTAAAGGAAGTAGCCACACGCTTTACCATAACCGAACACACTGCAAGAACCGACCTGCAAGGGCTTGTAAGGCAAGGCCTGATGGACGAAATACCGCTTAACAACAGGTTAATCGGATACGTGAAATCCGAAACATACGACGAAATCATAAAACATAAAATAAAAGGAAAATAGAGGAAATTTGCGGAAAATTTCCTCTATTTTCCTTTTCGTTCTTTCTCACCTTCCCACCTTCTCACCTTTTTACCACAGCAGCAGCTCCATGTCAACCACGTCGAGCCAGCGGCCCATCTTGTAGCCCACGCTGCGGAAGAGTGACGCCCGCTCGAAGCCGAGGCGGCTGTGGAATGCTATGCTGGACGTGTTCTCGCCGGTGATGCAGGCTATGAGGGCGCGGCATCCCATGGCGCGGCAGTCGGCTATCAAGAGCTCCATCAGCGCCGTGCCGATGCCTTGGCGCTTCGCCGATGGACGGAGATATATTGTAGTCTCGAAGGTGTGGGCGTAGGCGGCGCGCTCCTTCCACTGATGGGCGTAGCAGTAGCCCTCTACCCTGCCCTCCTCCACGGCCACGTAATAAGGGAAGCGCGACGATATGTCCATGACGCGGCGGCGCATCTCCCCGACCGGCAGCGGCTCGGTCTCGAAACTCTCGACGCCGTTGGTAATGTACCAGTTGTACAGCTCCGTTATCTGCGGTACGTCCTGCTCGTCTACTTTGCGGTAAAGCATATTTCTGTTTAATGAAAAATGAAGAATGAATAATCAAGCTGCGCCGTCATTACGGTTAATTGTCATCCTTCATTTTTAATTCTTAATTCTTAACTCTTAACTCTTAATTCTTCCCCGTTACAATCTTCTTTATCTCGTTGAGCTTGTTGAGCGCCTCCACGGGAGTGAGGTTGTCGATGTCGAGTCCGAGGATTTCGTCGCGCACCTGGCAGAGCACGGGGTCGTCAAGCTGGAAGAAGCTGAGCTGCATGCCGTCGCGTCCGGCGTTGATTTTCTCGGCCGAGGGTTTGCCCACAGTTCCCACCTGCGCGTTGTCCGCCTCGAGCTGTTTCAGTATGGCTTCGGCGCGTCGCACGATGCTCTTCGGCATTCCGGCTATCTGCGCCACGTGTATGCCGAAGGAGTGTTCGGAGCCGCCGCGTTCGAGCTTTCGCAGGAAGATTACCTTGCCGTCCACCTCGCGCACGCTTACGTTGTAGTTCTTTATGCGCCTGAAGTTCTTTTCCATCTCGTTAAGCTCGTGGTAGTGGGTGGCGAAGAGGGTGCGCGCTGCGGCCTTTGGGTGCTCGTGCAGGTACTCCACAATGGCCCATGCGATGCTTATTCCGTCGTAGGTCGACGTGCCTCGGCCAAGCTCGTCGAAGAGCACGAGCGAGCGCGGCGTGGCGTTGTTGAGTATGTTTGCGGCCTCGGTCATCTCCACCATGAACGTTGATTCGCCCAATGATATGTTGTCCGACGCGCCGACACGGGTGAAAATCTTGTCCACCAGGCCTATTTTCGCGCTCTCTGCCGGCACGTAGCAGCCCGTCTGGGCCATCAGGGCGATGAGCGCCGTCTGTCGCAGCAGAGCCGATTTACCGGCCATGTTGGGGCCTGTTATTATGATAATCTGCTGGCGGCGGTCGTCAAGGTAGACGTCGTTGGGCACGTAGCTCTCCCCTACCGGCAGCTGTGTTTCGATTACGGGGTGCCGTCCCTGCTTGATGTCGAGCACTATTTCGTCGGCTTCTATCACCGGACGCACGTAGCCGTGCTCCTCCGCAGCCTTGGCGAAGGACAGCAGGCAGTCGATTTTAGCCACCAGTGCGGCGTCGGCCTGCACGGCGGGTATGTACTCCTGCATTGCCGTCACGAGTTCGCCGAAGAGCCTGGCTTCGAGCGAAAGTATCTTGTCTTCCGCCCCGAGTATCTTCTCCTCGTATTCCTTCAGTTCCTGGGTGATGTAGCGTTCGGCCTGCGCCAGCGTCTGCTTGCGCACCCAGTCGTGCGGCACCTTGTCCTTGAACGTGTTGCGCACTTCGAGGTAATAGCCGAAAACGTTGTTGTATCCTATCTTGAGCGAGGCTATGCCCGTGGCCTCGGTCTCGCGCTCCTGTATCTTCAGCAGGTACTCCTTGCCGCCGGTGGATATCGAGCGCAGCTCGTCAAGCTCGGCGTTCACTCCCTGGCGTATCACCCCGCCCTTGCTTACCAGCTGCGGGGGGTCGTCGCACACCTCGCGCCCTATCCTGTCGCGCAGGCTCTCGCAGAGGCTGATGTTCTCGCCGATGCGGCGCAGCGCGCCGTTGCCTGAGGCGAGGCAGGCGGCCTTCACCGGGCCGAGGGCCTGCAAGGCGGCGCGCAGCTGCACCACTTCGCGCGGCGAGACGCGCCCCACGGCCACCTTTGATATTATGCGCTCGAGGTCGCCCACGCGGCGGAAACTGCTGTCAACCACGTCGCGGAACTCCGTGTCGCTGAAGAAAGTGTCAACCACGTCGAGCCTTGCCTCTATGGCCCTTGCGTCGCGCAGTGGGAACACGAGCCAGCGCCTTAGCAGGCGCGCGCCCATCGGCGTTACGGTATGGTCGAGCACATCGAGGAGCGACGAGCCGTCGTCCTGCATAGGGTGCAGCAGCTCAAGGGAGCGTATGGTGAAGCGGTCGAGGCGCACGTAGCGTTCCTCGTCGATGCGTGCGAGCGACGTTATGTGGCCTATGTGCGTGTGCTGGGTCATCTCGAGGTAGTGGAGTATCGCCCCGGCGGCCACGATGCCGCTGCGCAGATGGTCTACGCCAAAGCCCTTGAGCGACTTCACGCCGAAGTGCTTTAGCAGCTTCTGCTCGGCTGTCTGCTCGGCGAACACCCAGTCGTCAAGCTCGAAGGTGAAGTATTTGCTGCCGAACCACCGTTCGAACACGTCCCTCTTGCCGCGCTCGAAGAGCACTTCCTTGGGCGAGAAGTTCACGAGCAGCTTCTCAACGTAGTCGTAAGAGCCTTCGCCTGACAGGAACTCGCCCGTGGATATGTCAAGGAAAGCCACTCCGCAGGCCGCGCGGCCGAAGTTGACGGCGGCCAGGAAGTTGTTTTCCTTGTAGTCGAGCACATTGTCGGTCATGGCCACTCCGGGCGTGACAAGCTCCGTTATGCCGCGCTTCACGAGCTTTTTGGCCAGCTTCGGGTCCTCCAGCTGGTCGCAGATGGCCACGCGGCGCCCTGCCCTTACGAGCTTTGGCAGGTACGTGTCGAGCGCGTGGTGGGGGAAGCCCGCCATCTCCGTAGCCGCGCCGTTCTGCTGTCCGCCGTTGCTCCTACGCGTCAGCGTTATGCCGAGTATGCGGCTGGCATCGACGGCGTCTTGCAGGTAAGTCTCGTAGAAGTCGCCGCAGCGGAACAGCAGCATCGCGTCGGGATGCTGCGCCTTGAACGAGAAAAACTGCTTCATCATCGGCGTAAGCTCGTTGTCTTTCTTGGACATATTTTTCTTTTTAGAAGTTATTTTCGGGAGTTAAAGAAGTTAAAGGAGTTTTTTCACTCCGCTCAAAGGAATTCTCACTCGCTTCGCTCGCTGGGAGTTAAAGCCATTACCTTTTTTAGGAGTTAAGGAGTTAAGACAAATGCCTTGCCTTTGGCGCAGCCTTTTACCTTATTTACTTTTTTACCTTTTCACCTTTTTTCCAAGCTGCAAAGTTACAAAATTTAAGTAAGAATGAAAAATTAAAAATGAAGAATGAACTATCAAAAGCCGTGGTATCGGCTTATCAGTCAGTCCTATCAGTCCCATCAGCCCTATCAGCCCCATCAGCCCTATCCTAACTGAATAAGCCCGATAAGCCTTATAAGCCCGATACCCGGCTTTCTTAACTCTTAATTCTTAACTCTTAATTACTTAATTATCCTCACCATGCCGTAAAGCGGATTGGCCGACTCGCTCGAATACATCAACCAGCAGTAGCGGCTGAACATCGACGTCTGGCGCACGCCCTTGCGGTTGCGCGCGTTGAAGGCCATCGAGTAGGGGTTGGCCGGCAGCGGCACGTGCAGCACGGCGCAGGCGCGCTCTACTATGCGCCTGAAGCCGAAGGGGCGGCCCTGCCCGTCGGTAATAAGCCCCGTGAGATACACCACGTGCGACAGGTCCATAAGGTCGGTCACAGTCTCCATCCAGTAGATATTTTCCGCGGGCGAACGTCCCAACAGCTCGGCGAACTGCGCCGCGAGCCTCTCCTTTGCGCGCTGCCTCTGCTCGCGCGTAAGCGTCTGCGAATACTCCGTTGCGCGCATCACGCACGCGTCCTTTTCCATTTCCATTGTCATTTCCTGAAATTGTTAGGTTAATTGAAAAACTTGTTACTTGTCACTCGTTTACTTGTTACTCGTCCCTCGTCAACTCGTCACTTGTCACTCGTCAACTTGTCCCTCGTCAACTCGTCACTTGTCAACTTGAAAACAACCGGCTGCAAAATTACACGCATTCCGTGCACAATAAGTTCACAACACTATATACTTTCATCCCGTTTTGCTAAAAAACGTGAACGGCAAAAACCGCCGGAGACGGGATGGGGAATTAAAAATTAAAAATTAACAATTAACAATTAAAAATTAAACTGCGACGCTGGCATCAGTCTGCAAACCAATATCATTTAACACAAATCATGTGCAAACAAAGCAGCCAGACTGCCTGATTTTTCATTGTTAATTGTTAATTGTTAATTTCTTAACATGCTGTAACCCAGCGCGTTACCGTATGCCGCCTTTTACACCGCGAAAAGCCGCCTTCCGCACCCCAAAACACGGCCTACGGCAGGGCAGGGGACGGCCTCCTGCGGCGCAGTCCGCAACACGTTGGCGCACAGCAAGTTGCAGATTGTCAAGCGTTCCACTCCTGCAATGTACTGCGCCGAGGCTTTGACGGCACCCGTTTTCGCCGTACCTTTGCCGGTGAAAGATGCGCATCAAGCAAACAACAAACAATTTTCAATTAACAGACAAACTTAAAAACTTAAACATCATGGCAGTATTTTACAAGCTTTATCAGGACAACAGGAAAACATCAAGCAACCAAGGCAAGTGGTACGCACGCGCCGTACACACCGGAACGGTGGACATCGACGACCTCGCCGAAGAAATGCAGGCCAACTGCACCGTGAAGCGCGCCGACATAGTGGCCGTGCTCAGCGAACTCGTGGAAACGATGCAGAAGCACCTGCAAATGTCGCACCGCGTCAAGCTGAACCGCCTCGGCACATTCAAAATCGGCATGTCCACACGCCCGGCCGACACGATAGAGGAGTTCACCGCCGGACAGAACGTCAAGTCGGTGCACGTACTCTTCCAGCCCGAGACGAAAATCGAGAAGGACAAGACACGCGTCCGCGCACTGCTCACCGGCTGCAAAGTCACCGAACTGCCCAAGAACGCCATAGGCGTGGCACTCGACGACGCGGAGGAAACAGCGTGAGAGGAAGGTGAGAAAGTGAGAAGGTGAGAAGGTGAGAAAAGGTAAAAGGGTAAAAGGGTAAAAAAGTAAAAAGGTAAAAAAGTGAAAAGGTGAGAGCGGCAGGGTAGGGCAGGCGCCGCCCTGCCTCCGCTCAACCCAACAATTCCCAGTCCCTTTCACAATCCCAGTCCCTTTCACAATCCCAGTCCTCCCAGCCCTCCCAGCTCTCCCAGTCCTCCCCCAAAACCAAAAACCAAAACCAAAACCAAAAACCAAAACCAATGAGCGACAAAGGAAAACAAACAGCATCGATAATCCTGAAAATCATCGCAGCCATAGCCACCGCCATCCTCGGCGTGTTCGGCGTAAGCGCGGCAATCTGAGAAAGGTGAAAAGGTAAAAAGGTAGAAAGGGTGAGGAGGTGATACAAGCGTTTTGCGCAAAATCATCACTTTCTCACCTTTTTACTTTTTCACCCTTTTACTTTTGATTATCCGGCAAATAATCCTATCTTTGCAGTAACCGCCGTCGACACTGTCCAAAATTTTGTGTAAATGGAAACAGGATTCAGTTATAAGTTTCTTC
>URUK01000053.1 GCA_900551055.1 uncultured Prevotella sp.
CATTAATTTTGTACGATTTTATAATCCTTTTCTCATCCAACAAAACTGCGGATGATCCCAAACAGCAATGCGAAAGGTGGCCTTTCAGACGACAAAAGACCGCCTTTTGCAAGACAAAAGACGGTCTTTTACAACACAAAGCGTAACCTCCTGATATTCAAACAATTAAAATCCGCCGCCTTGTCAACGCGCAGCCAATTATGAATTGTGAATTATAAATTATGAATTAACCAAGCGTCCGTTATTTTCCTTATCTCGTAGAACACGTCGCCGAGCGGCTCGCGGTAGCGGAACAGCGGATGCCCCAGCCCCTCGAAGTAATGCGCCTCTACGGGCGTTCCCTGCCCGCGCAGCCGCTCCTCGAAGGCGCGCGCCTTGCCGATGGGCGTGAAGCTGTCTTTCGTCCCCATCATGAAGAGCACCGGCTTGTGCATGGCCTGCACGTCGTTTTGCAGGGAATCGACTACGGGATAGTACAGCATGCGGGCGCACACCGCGCTGTCGGCTATCTTTCCGGCTATCGCGCCGCCGGCCGAAGCGCCCGCCACGACTATGCGCGACGTGTCAACGCCCAGCTCCCCGGCATGCGCGCGGATGTAAGCCACGGCGTCGCGCCCGTCGGCCACGGCCTGCGCCGCGCCGCTTCCGCCGAGGCTCTTTATCGAATAGTCAACGCTGATGGCCGTGAAGCCCTGCTGCGCGTGCCAGCGGCACTCGCGGTAAAACTGCAACGGACTGCCATACTGCCACCCTCCGGCAAAGAAATACACCACCGTGGGGCGCCGCCCTCCCCCTTCGGGATGGAACACGTGCAGCTCAAGGCCGCCGCGCAGCGAATCGGCCTTGTAGCGTATGCGCTCCGGGCTGAACGCCTCGTGCTGCGGAGCGATGTGGCTGCGTATCGCGTCGAACCACTTTCGGGCCATGAACTCGCGCCCCCTGGCGTTGGGATGCACCTTGTCGCCGATGGTCATCGTTTGCCAGCAGTGCCCCTCGGCCATGTCGACAAGCACCACGCGGCTGTCGCCTAAAGAGTCGACAAACGCCTCGATGCGCCTGTTAAGCTCCGGAATGTACGAATATTTGGGCAGTTTGCCGCTCGGAGTGACCTTCGCCATGAAGACGTAAGCCTGCGGATTGACGGCGCGTATCTTGCCTATTATGCTCCTGTATGCGAGCATCATGCCGTCAACGGGACGCCTGTCGGCGAAGTGGTTGTGCCCGGCGTGCAGCAGTACGACGTCGGCCGGATACCTGCGGTACAGGCTGTCGATGCGCTCGTCGAGAAACTCCACCGTCTGTCCGCTGAAGCCGCAATGGCTCAGCCGCCCTATGCGGCACTCGCTCTGGCGTGGGCCAATAAAATCGGCGTCGTACCCTCCGGCGAAAAGCAGCTCCCACAGGGGGTACAGGTAAGTGCTGAACTCGGCGCCGCCCTCGGTAATCGAGTCGCCCAGACCCATCACAGTAAGCCTGCGCCCCTCGCTTCCGGCCGCCACGGCAGCCGTAACCCACAAAAAAAGCGCCGGCAAAACGCAGGCGCAAAGAATTTTTCTCAACATTGTATCAATACCTGAAAACATCGTGGAAAACACCGCGCCCGCACGCCGTATAAGGCGCACCGGCGCGGCATAGACACACTTTTACCTTATAATAACCTTCTTTCCGTTGTGAATGTAGATGCCCGTAGCCGTAGGACGAGCACCCAGCTTAACGCCCTGAAGCGTGTAGTAAGCGCCGTCACCGGCCTTCTCTACAGCCTCAACGCCCTGTATTCCCGACGGAGTTGTCTTGGCGTAAGCGCCCGGAGTGCTGCCGTCGGCACGCGTCTTGCCCGTCTGGTCAACGGTAACGTCGGCCTCGATGCCCCAGTCGGCAATGGCTTCTGCCAGCGCGGCAGCCGTATATTTGCCGGTCTCGGCAAGCGGCTCGATTACTCCGTTGTCGCCAAGCACGTTCTCGCCGAACACAGCCGCATAGTTGTTTTCGGCCTGCGCGTCGTCAGTATCGCCCCATGTCAGCGTGCCGGCTGCATCAGAACCTACAATGTTCATGCCGCCGCTGACGAACTCCTTTACCGACGTTACGGAAAACGCGGGTGCGTCACCTTCCGACACTACGATAGAGTTTGCCACGTAAAGGTTGGCATTGTCAGTCATCTCTACTTGCGGTCCGCCCTCGTTTCCGGCAACTGTCGAATTGACTATGTACACGCTTCTGGGGTAAGTATTGTCAGCTCCTGTAGCATAAACGGCGGCCTCCCCGTCAGCGCCAACGTTGCCAGTAACGGTAGAGTTGACAATTTGAAGATATGTACCATGTTGCATGCAGATTGCGCTTCCTAAATCGTTCTTGATTGTATTGCGTGCTATAAGGCAGCGGTTGAACGTAGTCTTGCCCTTGTCTGCTCCATCGGCAGTCAGCCTTATGGCACCACCACGGCTCGTACTCTTATTATCTGTGAACTCGCAATCGTTGAAAACGGATAGGCTCCGGTGGCTGGTAAGCGCCATGCCGCCAACCTGTTTTGCGTTGCCTTCAGCAGGTTCCTCTGCCACGTTGCCATAGAAGCGGCAGTTGTCAACCTCAACCCAGCCACAGTTGTCCAAGTGGAGGGCGCCGCGTGCGGTGGCATGATCGCCCGGACTTGCCTGAGAATACGCACCGGTGAAGTCAAGTCCCTTCAATACAATCAAGTTGTCCTTCACGCCATTCTTCGTGTTGGCTTTGAAGGAGAACAGACACTCTGAGTCGCCCTCGTTGGCAACACCGTCGCCGTTGGCATCACCTGAAAATATAGTAGGAGTTACAGTGGGATATGTTGGGGTTTCATTAGATGTCCCGGTAAGGTCTTTCGAGAAACCGCCGATAAACGTGTAGCCTTTTCCTGTGACCTTCAGAGGCGTGGAAACCACATACGTTCCTTCTTTAAAATAGAAAACATCGCCGTTCTCATAAGTGTCTATGTTCTCGCACAACGTGCTGAACGGCATGGCGTTGTCCCAAGATGAGCCGTCGTTAGAACCAGCTCCCGTCACGCTAATGTAATGATTGGATTGGGCAAACAATGCTGCCGGAGCGGCCAAAAGTGCCGCAACTAAGGTAAATTTTTTGAAATCCATAAGCTTAAAAGATTATTTAGGTTTACATTATCTCACATTTCAGAGACGCGCAGCACACCTAAACCTATAGGCAGGATTTCAACTATTTATATTTCGTTAACGTTATGCCGTCCGCCCGACAGCAACCGTACAAAAACAAAAAGGAGTCGCAAGAACCTGTCTTGCAACTCCCTCCGTGCGGCGTTAACCGCTGCGCTTCAAGATGGGCTTGAACCAACGACCCCCTGATTAACAGTCAGGTGCTCTAACCAACTGAGCTATTGAAGCAGTGAAGCATTGTCTTTCAAATGCGATGCAAAGGTAGGACGTTTTTCCGAAACCACCAAACATTTCGGCTAAAAAATTGAATTTTCGGCCAAAATACGATATTTTTCTTGTCAAAAGCGGCGTTTTGCGGCTGTAAAACCTTATCTTTGGATAAGACAAGCTGCACCTCGGAAATGAAAATAAAATGTCGTTTCACGTCCTTTTATTTTGCATTTCACTCAGTTTGCATTATCTTTGCACTATATATTCGGCTATATATAACGCATAACAAAAGACTGTTTACAATAATGAAGATAAGGATTTTGCAGCTAGCCGTGCTGCTCATGCTGCCTTTCGCGGCATCGACGGCGCAGGAGAGCAGGGACCACAATTTCGACGTTGCGAAGAACATGCAGCTTTTCAACGAGATTTACGGCTACCTTGACCTTATGTATGTGGACACGCTCAACGCCGACGAGACGGTTGGCACGGCGATAAACTCGATGCTGCGGTCGCTCGACCCCTACACGGTTTACTACCCGGAGAGCCAGGTGAAGGACCTGCGCACGATGATTACGGGCCGCTACGTCGGCATAGGCTCCATCATACGGTACAACCAGAAGCTGAAGCGCGTCGTCATAGACGAGCCTATGGCAGGCACGCCGGCCGCCGAGGCGGGGCTGAAGAAGGGCGACGTAATATTAAGCATCGACGACTCCCTGATGACCGACAAGGACGTGCAGTATGTCAGCTCGCACCTGAAGGGCGACGCCGGAACCACGTTCGTGCTGAAGATACTCCGCCCCTCTACGGGCAAGGAGATGCAGATGCGCATAACGCGCCGCGCCGTCGAGACCCCGGCAATAGTCTACTACGGCCTGCGCCCCGACAGCATCGGCTACCTAAGCCTGTCGGGCTTCACGGAGAACTGCGCCAAGGACGTGCGCCGCGCGTTCATTGACATGAAGCAGAAGGGCATGAAGGGCTTTGTGCTCGACCTGCGCGGCAACGGCGGAGGCTCGCTCGACGAGGCGGTGCAGATTGTCAACATGTTCGTGCCAAAGGGACTGACGCTCGTCAAGACGCGCGGAAAGCTGAAGCGCGCCAACCGCGACTACACCACCACCGTCGACCCCATCGACTCCATTATGCCGGTGGTTGTCTTGGTTGACGGCAGCTCCGCCAGCGCCAGCGAGATAACGGCAGGCAGCCTGCAAGACCTCGACCGCGCCGTAATACTCGGCACGCGCACCTACGGCAAGGGCCTGGTGCAGATGCCCATCGACCTCTCGTACAACACGCAGCTGAAGCTTACCACCGGGAAATACTACATTCCCAGCGGCCGCTGCATACAGGCCATCAACTACCGCCACGCCCGCGGAGGCTACACCGAGCACGTGCCTGACAGCCTCACCAAGGTGTTCCACACCGCCGGAGGCCGCGAAGTACGCGACGGCGGCGGCATAAAGCCCGACCTCGTGGTGCGGCCGGACTCTCTGCCGAACATCGCCTACTACCTGACGGTGACCGGCCTTGACTCGACGGAGGTGCTGCTCGACTACGAAATAGACTACATCGCCAAGCATCCGACCATCGCACCGGCGGCGGAATTCAAGCTTTCCGACGCCGACTACGACGAGTTCAAGCGGCGAGTCATCGAGAGCGGCTTCTCATACGACCCCGAAAGCGAGCGCGCCCTGGGCACGCTGAAGAAGCTCGTGAAGTTCGAAGGCTATTACGACGACGCCAAGGCGGAGTTCGATGCGCTTGAGAAGAAGCTCAAGCACAACATCGCGCGCGACCTCGACATGCACCGCGACGTGCTCAAGCAGCTCATCGCCAACGACATAGTGGCGGCCTACTACTTCCAGGCCGGCAGCGTGGAGAACAGCCTCGGCTACGACAAGCAGATGAAGGAGGCATGCCGCCTGCTCAACAGCCCCGACGAATACCGCGCCATTCTCGACGGGACATACAAGCCGGAGGGCGACGGAAACGACAGCGACGGGGAAGACGACGACACACAGGAGGACGACTGACGCAGCGTCTCCCACCCCTCCCCAACCTCCCAGCCCTCCCAATCCTCCCCCCATCTCCCAGGCAACCCAACTACAACAACCCCATAAAATAAAAGAAAGGAACAAGATTATGACTAACAGGAAAGAAGTTTACCGCTGCACGGTATGCGGCAACATCGTAGAAGTATTGCACACAGGCGCAGGAGAGCTGGTATGCTGCGGACAGCCCATGAAGCTGCTGAAAGAGAACAGCGTAGACGCGGCAACCGAAAAGCACGTGCCGGTAATCGAGAAAATCGACGGCGGATACAAGGTGACAGTGGGCAGCGTTGAGCACCCGATGCTCGACAACCACTACATAGAATGGATTGAGCTGGTTGCCGGCGACACAACGCTGCGCCGCTACCTCAAGCCCGGCGACAAGCCCGAGGCCGTGTTCATGACCGACGCGACAGACGTTTACGCGCGCGAATACTGCAACCTGCACGGGCAGTGGCGCTCGAAGTGATACCGATGTAAAGCCCTCTCGCGAGGGCTTTATATTTCACCCTGCAACCGCCTGACAATCAGAGGCTTTGCGAAAGGCCGCCTTTCATCGTGTGAAAGGCGGCCTTTTAGCGTGCAAAATGTGACCTTTTACGTTGTAAAACGTGGCCTTTTACGGTTCATCCGCCCTATCTGTCACATCCCTCCCCTTACCCTCAACAGCACAATAGAGCGCAAACGGGGCTTTTTATAGTTTTTTATGAAACAAAAACTTGCTTTCTCATTGAAAACGATTAGATTTGTAGCCGATAATATTACAAATCCTAACACAACATGAATAACAAGGCATTAAAATCACTGACACTGCTCATGGCCGGAACAATGGCAATGAGTTCGTGCATCGGTTCGTTCGGACTATTCAACAAAGTGCTCGACTGGAACCAGCAGGCAACGGGCAACAAGTTCCTCAACTGGCTGATTTTCATACTCATATCGCCGGCTTACGTGCTTTGCGGAGTGGCCGACATGTTCGTAATCAACAGCATTGAGTTCTGGTCAGGCTCCAACCCCCTGGCCGAGAACATAGGCAAAACGGAGAACATCATGGGCAGCGACGGCAAACTGTACGCCGTGACAACGCTCGAGGACGGCTACGAAGTAAAAGGCCCCGACGGCAAGGTTGTAAACTTCAAGCACAACGCCGAGGACGACTCCTGGTCGATGGTGCAGGACGGAAAGACTACCAAGCTGCTGAAAATGAAGGGCAAGAACGTTGCCGAAATATACCTGAAAGACGGCGGCTCGATGGACGTCAGCCTCAACGAGCAGGGCATATACAACGCACGCATGGCCGTAAACGGCGGAATGTATTATGCATTTAGTAAATAAGAAAAAGCTCGCTTAGGCGAGCTTTTTTAGTAGTTAGAGTAGTTTTTTCGGGAGTTAAAGACAAATGTTTTGGAGTTAAGGAGTTATGAAGTTAAGGAGTTAAGACAAATGTCTTATATCTTGCCACTCGTTCCTTGTCAACTGGCAAAGGTAATGTCTTAACTCCTTAACTTCATAACTCCTTAACTCCAAAACATTTGTCTTTAACTCCCGAACAAAACTCCCTTAACTACTAATAAAAGTTCCTTCTCCTCCTCCCCTCTTCCTTCTCCCCACACTCGGGGCACAGCCCCTTGATGACATAGTTTATGCTGCTGATGCGGAAGCCGTCGGGCAGTTCCACCACGGGCACATGTATGCCTTTAAGGCAGAAAGTGCGGTGGCAATGCTCGCAATAGAAATGGGTGTGCTCGTCGTCAACGCTGCAATCGCAGTCGTCCGAACAGACGTTGTACTTCAGAGAGCCGCTCCCGTCGTCAACGGCATGTATCAGCTTGTTGAACAGAAACACCGAGAGCGTGCGCGAGATGGTGCTCTTGTCAACCGTGGGCAGCAGCCTTTCGAGCTGCGGCAGCGACACCGTCTCGTCGCCGCGGCACATCGCCCGCAGTATAAGCAGGCGCGTGGCGGTAGGCTTTATGCCGCGGTGCTCCAGCTTGTGAATGTAGAAATCCTCGTCAACCATAGTGGTGCAAAAATAAGAAAAATATCGCAATAACGGAGAAAAGCTTGGGCTTTTCTCCGTTATTGCAAGGAGTTAAAGGAGTTATCGCTCACTTCGTTCGCTGGGAGTTAAAGACATTACCTTTGTTTATCGGGTACTGATTGGATGCCATTAAACGCCTATTGGTAAAGCATTTGTCTTAACTCCTTAACTTCATAACTCCTTAACTCCCAAAGCATTTGTCTTTAATTCCCAGCGACCGAAGGGAGCGTTAACTACTTTAACTACTCTAACTACTGAAAAATACTCCTCTAACTCCTCAATATCCTCGTTGCATTCAGCACCGCGAGGAGCGCCACGCCGACATCGGCGAACACCGCGCCCCACATGTTCGCGAGGCCGAGAACGCCGAGAAGCATCACCAATATCTTCACTCCGATGGCGAAAACGATGTTCTGGCGAACTATCGTCCGCGTGCGGCGGCTTATGCGTATGGCATCGGCCACCTTCGAGGGGCTGTCCGTCTGAAGCACCACGTCGGCCGTCTCTACGGCCATGTCGGCGCCGAGCGCGCCCATCGCCACGCCCACGTCGGCGGTGGCGAGCACCGGGGCGTCGTTAATCCCGTCGCCCACGAAGGCCACGGTGCGCCCCTCGCGCTTCAGCTCTTCCATGCGCCTTACCTTTCCTTCGGGCAGAAGGTCGCCGCTGCCACGGTCCACATGCAGCCCGGCGGCCACCTTGTCGACCAGCGACTGCCTGTCGCCCGACAGTATTTCGACGTGCCCCACGCCGCAGCGGCGCAGCCCGCTTACGGCCTCACGGGCGTCATCCTTGAGCGTGTCGGCCAGCACTAAGCAGCCCTCATACCGCCCGTCCCTGGCGCATGCCACAACCGTTTCGGGCACGGCGGCCAGCTCTTGCGGATAGGCTACGCCCTCGCGGTCGAGCAGCTTCAGCGTTCCGGCGGCCCAGCGGTGGCCGTCAACGGTGGCCGTAAGGCCGTAACCGGCAATGTTCTTCAGTCCGGTCACGGTGGCGCCGGCCTCTCCGGCGTACTCCACAATGGCCTTTGCAATGGGGTGGCTGCCGCCGCTCTCCATCGCGGACACGGCACGCAGCATGGCATCTTTATCTCCGCCGTCTACTCTGACGACGGCGAAGCGGCCCCGGGTGAGCGTCCCCGTCTTGTCGAACACCACGGTGTCAACCCTCGACATGGCGTCGAGCCAGTTGCCGCCCTTGAACAGTATGCCGCGCCTTGAAGCCGCGCCGATGCCGGCGAAATAGCTTAGCGGAATGCTTATGACAAGCGCGCAGGGGCACGATATTACAAGGAAGATGAGCGCACGGTAAAACCATGTGCCGAAATCATACGTGAACGACGGGCTGGCGAGCGACCACAGCCACGGCACAACGGCCGTGAGCGCGGCCAGGCCGGTTACCACCGGCGTGTAGACACGGGCGAAACGGCGGATGAACAGCTCGGCGGGCGCCTTGCGTTCCGACGCTTCCTCCACCATCTGCAATATCCTCGCCACGGCGCTCTGGCCTGCCTCGCGCACCACGCGGAGGCGCACCACGCTGTCAACGGCTATCATGCCGGCCAGCACCTCGCCGCCGCTTTCAACCGTGCGCGGCACGCTTTCGCCCGTCAGCGCAGCCGTGTCGAAGGCAGCGGAAGGCCCTTCAAGCCGCCCGTCAAGCGGAACACGCTCGCCGGGGCGCACCTCTATGAGGTCGCCAACGCGCACATCGCCGGGCCGCCTCGCCTCCATCCCGTCACCGACGACGACCGTCGCATGGTCGGGCCTGAACTCCATAAGGCTCTTTATGTTGTCGCGCGCGCGGTCTACGGCCATGTCCTGCAACGTCTCGCCGATGCAGTAGAACAGCATGACGGCCACGGCCTCGGGATATTCGCCTATCAGGAACGCGCCGACCGACGCAACGCTCATCAGCATGAACTCGCTGAACACGTCGCCCTTGGCGGCACACTCCCACGCCTCCCCTATCACTCCAAGCCCCACGGGCAGGAAAGCCACGGCGTACCACACCGCCCTTACCCATTGCGGAGCGAACCAACCGGTGTCAAAAGCCGACATCGCCATGCCTGCCGCAAGCATCGCCAACGACAGTGCCGGACGCAAAACAGCACTCTTCTCCATATCTCCTATAAGTTCTTTGAAATATTTTTACAATGCAAAAGTACTGCAAACAAGATGCAACCGGGTTGCAAAGTGACGACCAGCCCAGCCCAACCTGACACCCACCCCAACCCTCCCCAAGGGAGGGAGCTTTATATGCTTTGCCAACAGGCACGCATTTGTCCTATCGGCCACATTCGTCTTATTCATCCTATAAAGGTTAGCTGGAAAAAGGCAATCAAGCTCCCTCTCTTCAGGAGGCCTGTGGTTGGTTGCCAAAAGGCCATCAATTACATTGCAAAATGCCGTGTTTTGCAGTGCAAAACACGGCATTTTGCAACGCGTTGAGCCTCAACGCGTTACGCCGGTGGTAAAGAACACCGCTCAATGCGCCGCCGACTTCGAGAACAGGTTGATTACAACCACGCCCACGATGATGAGCGCAATGCCTATAATGGCAGGCGCGTCAAGGTGCTGCTTGAACACGAAGCGGCCTATGAGCGACACGAGCACTATGCCCACAGCCGACCAGACGGCGTAAGCTATGCCCACGGGCATTGTCTTCAACACGTGGCTAAGGCAGTAGAACGAGCCTGCATAGCCCAACACGGTGAGCACCGACGGCCACAGCCTTGTAAACTGCTCGCTCTGCTTCAGGCACGATGTGGCGAACGTCTCCAAGACGATGGCGGCCAATAAAACGAGGTAGCTTTTCATATTTTTTATTTTGGGAGTTAAGGAGTTTTGTTTGGGAGTTAAGGAGTTATGAAGTTATGGAGTTAAGACAAAAGCCTCGTCTGCTTGTCCCCCATTACTTGTCAACTGGCAAAGGTAATGTCTTAACTCCCAGCGAACGAAGTGAGCGATAACTCCTTTAACTCCTTAACTCCTTAAAAGCCATCTCCTTAACTCCATAAGACATAACTCACACAAACATCAGCGTGGTAAGCCTGTCCTTGCGGAACACGTCCTGCGCCACGGCCTGCATCCCCTCGGCGGTAACCTCGTCGACACGCGCCATGAGCCGCGCCACGTCCTTCTCGATGCCGTGGTGCAGGTAGCTGCGGCCGAAGTCGAGGGCGAAGCTCTCGCGGTTGTCGCAGGCCACGCCTATCTGCCCCTTTATCTGCCGCTTTGCGGCGGCGAGGGCGGCGGCTGAAAGCGGCTTCGAGGCCAGCTTGTCAAGCTCGCGCATCACGAGGCGGCGGCATTTCGACACGTCGTGCGGGTCGCACCCGAAGTAGGCGCACCACATCCCCGTGTCCGAATAGCTCACCATCGAGCTTTCGGCGGTGTACACCAGCCCGTGCTTCTCCCTGAGGGCTATGTTCAGCCGGGCGTTCATGCCCGGGCCGCCGAGAATGTTGTTCATCAGGTAAAGCGTGAAGCGGCGCGCGTCGTGCACGTCGTAGGCGCGGCAGCCCAGCATCACGTGCGCCTGGTGCGTGCCCCTCTCTACGGTCTCCTCGCGCGGCATGTACTCCGGGACAACCACATCGCGCGGCGCGACGCGACGCGGCGCGCACTGCGGAAAGCCGGCCGTGGCCTTTTCCAAGAGGCGCACAAGGCGGTCGAAGCCGATGTCTCCGTAGGCGAAGAACACCGCGTTCTCCGGCCTGTAATGCCTGCCTGTGAAGCGCGCCACGTCGTCATGTGTGAAGCCGCGCAGGCGTTCCTGCGTACCGAGAATGTTGTGGCCGAGGGGATGTCCGCCGAACACCATGTTCTCGAAGCGGTCGTAAATCAGCTCCGCCGGCGAGTCGTTGTAGCACTCTATCTCGTCGCACACCACCTCTATTTCCTTCTCCAGCTCTGCCTCCGGGTACGTGCTGTGCAGCACGATGTCGGTAAGCAGGTCGACGGCGCGCGGCAGGTGCTCGCGCAGTATCGCCGCATGGAAAACCGTGTCCTCCTTGTTCGTGAAGGCGTTGAGGTCGCCGCCCACGCTCTCCAGGCAGTTAAGCACCTGCATGGAGCGCCGCCGGGCAGTGCCCTTGAACGTCATGTGCTCGCAGAAGTGGGCAAGGCCCTCCTCGCCCGGCAGCTCGTCGCGCGTGCCAGCGCCCACGGCGTAGCCACAATATACCACGGGCGACGCCGACGCCAGATGTATCACGCGCAGCCCGTTGCCTAAAACATGAGTGTTGTATTTCATAACCAAGGGTGCAAAATTACAGGTTTTTCACGAGTTTAACATGCTACGGATTACATAAAAAGCATTTTTTTAGTAACTTTGCGGCGCATATACAAAATACCGCAAGACAAATACAATGCGCAAGGTAATAGGAATAGGCGAAACCGTGCTTGACATAATATTTAAGGGCGGGCAGCCCGTGAGCGCCGTGCCGGGCGGCTCAGTGTACAACGGCATCATATCGCTGGGACGCGCCGGGGTGCCGGCGGCGTTCATAAGCGAGGTGGGCGACGACCGCATCGGCGAAAAGACGGTGAGCTTCCTGAAGGAGAACGGCGTCGACGCAAGCTGCGTAAGCGGCAACAAAGGCACAAAGTCGCCCGTCTCGCTGGCGTTCCTCAACGACAAGAACGACGCCGAATACATATTCTACAAGGACCATCCGCACGACCGCCTGGACTACATCACGCCTGAAATCAACCGCGACGACATCGTGATGCTCGGCTCTTACTACGCCGTAAACCCGGTCATCCGACCGCAGGTGGCCGCAATACTCAACGCCGCACGCGACCGCGGAGCCATCATCTATTATGACGTCAACTTCCGCGCGGCGCACGCCGACGAGGTGATGAAGCTGACACCGAACATCCTGGAGAACTTCGAATACGCCGACATAGTGCGCGGAAGCCGCGACGACTTCAACGTGATGTACCGCATGGACACGCCCGACAAGGTGTACAACTCTGAGATTTCGTTCTACTGCAAGAAGTTCGTCTACACCGACGGGGCGGCCGACGTGGAGCTGCGCGGCGACAACGGGCTGCGCAAGAGCTATCCCGTGGAAGCCACCGAGACGGTGAGCACCATCGGCGCGGGCGACAACTTCAACGCCGGATTGGTGTACGGCATGGTGCGTTACGGCGTGACACGCGACATGATGGACGGCGCGATACCCGAACAGACGTGGGACAACATCATACGGTGCGCCCTCGCCTTCTCGGCGAACTGCTGCCGGAGCATAGGCAACTCCGTAGACAAGGCATTCGGAGAGGCCATGAAAAAAGAGCTTGACAACGCATTGAAAGGAAACAACTAAAACAAATACGGACATGATTGAGATTACAGACAAAATCTATTACGTTGGCGTAAACGACCGCAACAAGGAGCTTTTCGAAGGCTTGTGGCCGCTGCCCAACGGCGTTTCTTATAACTCTTACCTCATCGACGACGACAAGGTGTGCCTCGTCGACACAGTTGAAGTAGACTTCTTCATGCCTTACCTCAAGAACATACGCGAAATTCTGGGCGACAGGCAGATAGACTATCTCGTAATAAACCACATGGAACCCGACCACA
>URUK01000054.1 GCA_900551055.1 uncultured Prevotella sp.
TTGAAATACAAAACAATATAAATTATTTCATTTCAAAGAAGGATTATTCTTATATTGAACTCACGTTAATTCTCCGTTCCCCATTCTCAATTCTCAATCTAAAGCGACATCCGCCCCACCCGCCCCGAAGGGAGGGAGCTTGGTTGCCTTTTTACAATCAACCATAATTGGAACCAATATGCCATGCTTTTAAAATAACAAGGAGAAGGGACGAGCAGGACAAACATGGCCGGCATGCCCTGTCACAGAAACCCTGCCAGCCATATCCGGCCTGCCGGCCCCACCCTTTCCATTTGTCCGCAACGCCTGCGCCGAAGATAAAAAAAACTGTGAAAAGTTGCAGTATTCAAAAAGTTTAGCTTAATTTTGCACACTCAACATCTTATTACAACAGGATGAGCATCACAAGCATTGCAAGAAACTTCTTCACCCCAAGACTGAAGGAAATCGAAAAATACACCTCGCAGGCGGCCTCAATACAGGACAGAATGCTGCGCTACCTCACCGGGAACGCAAGGAACACCGAATACGGACGGCGGCACATGCCGGGCAACGTGACGTCATACGAAGCCTTTGCGGCCAGCGTGCCACTCAACACATACGACGACCTGAAGGACATGATTGACCGCATGCGCCACGGAGAAGCCAACGTGCTGTGGCCGGGAACGGTGAAATGGTATGCCAAGTCGTCGGGCACGACAAACGACAAGAGCAAGTTCATACCCGTAAGCCGCGAGGGGCTGAAGCACACCCACTACCAGGGCGGCACCGACGCCGTGGCCATCTACCTCGGGAACAACCGCGAGAGCCGCATGTTCGACGGCCGCGGACTCATCCTCGGTGGCAGCCATTCGCCCAACTACAACGTGGAGGGCAGCCTCGTTGGCGACCTCAGCGCAATACTTATAGAAAACATCAACCCTTTGGTTAACCTCGTGCGCGTGCCCAAAAAGCAGACAGCGCTGCTGGGCGACTTCGAAGTGAAGCGCGACCGCATAGCACGCGAGACGCTCACCAAGAACGTCACCAACCTGAGCGGCGTGCCCTCGTGGATGCTCTCGGTGCTGACAAGGGTCATGGAACTGTCGGGCAAGACGCACCTTGAGGAGGTGTGGCCCAACATCGAGGTGTTTTTCCACGGCGGAGTGGCCTTCACCCCGTACCGCAAGCAGTACGAACAGCTTATCACCTCGCCGCGCATGCACTACATGGAGACGTACAACGCCAGCGAAGGCTTCTTCGGACTGCAGAGCAACCCGGCCGACCCGGCCATGCTGCTCATGCTCGACTACGGCGTGTTCTACGAGTTCATACCCATGGACGAGTTCGGGAAAGAGAACCCTACGGTGCTCCCACTCGAAGGCGTAAGCACCGGCGTGAACTACGCCATGGTAATATCAACGCCCTGCGGACTGTGGCGTTATATAATAGGTGACACAGTGAAGTTCACCTCCACCAACCCGTACAAGTTCATAATAACAGGCCGCACAAAGAGCTTCATCAACGCTTTCGGCGAGGAACTTATCGTCGACAACGCCGAACAGGGGCTTGCCGAGGCGTGCCGCAAGACCGGGGCCGAAGTGAGCGAATACACCGCCGCCCCCGTATTCATGGACGGCGAAGCCAAGTGCCGCCACCAGTGGCTCATAGAGTTCGCCAAAGAACCCGCCGACCTGGAAGCCTTCGCATCCATACTTGACAGGAAGCTGCAAGAGGTCAACAGCGACTACGAGGCCAAGCGGTACAAGGACATCACCCTGCAACACCTCGAAGTGGTAAAGGCGCGCCGCGGACTGTTCAACGACTGGCTCAAGTCGAAAGGCAAACTGGGCGGCCAGCACAAGGTGCCGCGCCTCAACAACAACCGCGACATCATGGAACAGATGCTCAGGTTCAACACCGCAAAGAATGAGATTTGACCGCATAATAAAATCATTTCAGTCCTACTTGTCCCATAAGCCCTATAAGAGCAATAAGACAAATAGGCCGGACAAGCCGACCAACCGCATGCTGTGGCTGCCGCTGCTGGCAGCCCTCGCCGTAGTGTCGTGCGCCAAGATGGGCCAGCCCGACGGCGGATGGTATGACGAGACACCGCCAGTAATCGTGCGCACGACGCCGCAAGACCAGGGCACAAACATCAAAGACAAGAAAATAAGCATACACTTCGACGAATACATAAAGGTAGACAACCCCACGGAAAAAGTGGTAATATCGCCCCCTCAGATAGAACAGGCCGAGATTGTGGCGTCCGGCAAGAAAATCGTGGTAGAGCTGAAAGACTCCCTGAAGGCCAATACCACATACACGGTTGACTTCTCCGACGCGATAACCGACAACAACGAAGGCAACCCCTTGGGCAACTACACGTACACATTCTCCACCGGCGACCATATCGACACGATGGAAGTGGCCGGATATGTGCTCAACGCACAAAACCTCGAACCGATAAAGGGCATACTCGTGGGCCTGTACAGCAACCTTAGCGACACCATCTTCACCAAGGAACCCATGCTGCGCGTATCGCGGACTGACAGCCGCGGCAAGTTCATAATAAAGGGCGTGGCACCAGGCGACTACCGCATCTACGCCTTGCAGGACGCCGACAACAACTACACTTTCAGCCAAAAAAGCGAACAGCTGGCTTTCTCGCACGACATAATAACACCGTCGTTCAAGCCGGACGTGCGCCAGGACACGCTGTGGCGCGACTCCCTGCACATAGACTCGATAATGCGCGTGCCATACACGCACTTCCTACCCGACGACATCGTGCTGCGGGCGTTCACCGAAACGCAGACCGACAGATACCTCGTAAAGACGGAACGCACCGAGCCCGACCACTTTACAATGTTCTTCAGCTACGGCGACAGCCTGCTGCCGCAAATCAACGGCCTGAACTTCAACGCCGATGACGCATTCGTTATAGAACCCACCGAGAAGCAGGACACCGTGACATACTGGCTGCGCGACACGACGCTCGTCAACCAGGACACGCTGCGCATGGAAGTGAAGTACATGGCCACCGACACGCTCGGCGTGCTACAGCTACAGACCGACACAATGGAAATCCTCGCGAAAGTGCCGTATGAAAAGCGCATTAAGCAGCAACAGGACGAATACGAAAAGTGGAAAAAGGAGCAGGAAAAGGCGAAAAAGCGCGGCAAGGAATACGAAACGGAGATGAAGCCGAAAGCTCTCGAACCGAAATACAACGTCGCCTCTGAGCCTGACCCTGACCAGAACATCACCATTACCATGCCCGCGCCGCTGGCATCGGCCGACACTTCGCGCATACATCTTTACTCAAAGCACGACACATTGTGGTATAAATCGCCGTTCATACTGCGTCCCAAGCCGGGAGTTCACCGCACATACGAGCTTCTCGGAGAATGGAGGCCGGGCATAGAATACAGCCTTGAGGTGGACACCATGGCCTTCACCGACATCTACGGCAAAACTTCCGCACCGAAGAAACAGGGATTCAAGGTGAAGACCGAGGACGCATACGCAACCATCTTGTTTGACATTGCCGGCATGGCCGACACCACCGTGGTAGTGCAACTGCTCAACAAGTCAGACGCTGTGGTAAAAGAAACGGTCACAAAGAATGGCCGCGCCGAGTTCTTTTACGTAAAGCCTGACACTTACTACGCCCGTATGTTCATCGATTCCAACGGCAACGGCATCTGGGATACAGGCGAATACGCCGCCGACAGGCAACCGGAAACGACGTATTACTACCATGACAAGATAGAATGCAAGGCCAAATGGGACATGACGCTGACGTGGAATCCTACGTCGCGCAGCCTCAACCTGCAAAAGCCGGAGGCAATAACCAAACAGAAACCGGAGAAGGAAAAGACCATAACACGCCGCAACCTGGAACGCGCCGAAAAGCTGGGAATACCTTATCCGCCCATGTAACGACCTAACAACCCCGTCCCAATAACCAAACAAAAACAGCGATATTGGCGGCAGGTCTTAATTATACGATTATGAAACACCTAAAAACCTTTATCCTGGCCGCGGTCATGCTCTGCATGGCAGGCGCGGCCACAGCGCAGTGCACATTCAGGAACACAGCGTTCAAGGCCGGCGAATTCCTGTCGTACAACCTCTACTACAACTGGAAATTCGTATGGGTGAAAGTAGGTACGGCATCGATGTATGTCGTGCAAAGCAAGTACGGAGGGCAAAACGCCTACCGGGCAAGCCTCACGACGAGGGGCAACAGCAAGATGGACAAAATCTTCATGATGCGCGATACGCTGCTGTGCTACTCGTCGCTCGACCTCGCCCCGCTGTATTACCGCAAAGGGGCAGTGGAGGGAAAGCGCTACACCGTTGACGAGGTATGGTACAAATACCCGGGCGGACAATGCCAGATTACGCAAAGCAGGCTGCACAAGGACGGCAAGAAAGAACGCCGCACGGCCAATCCCGGGCAGTGCGTTTTCGACATGATGAACATTTTTCTGCGCGCAAGGAGCTTCGACCTTGACAACTGGAAGACAGGACACGTGGTAGACTTCCAGATTGCCGACGGCAACGGACTTGCCCCGGCGAAAATCAAGTTGCTTGGAACTAAGAACATAAAGGCCGACAACGGCGTGAAATACCGTTGCCTCGAACTGTCATATACGGAAAAAGAGAAGAAGGGCTGGAGGGAGATTGCGCGCTTCTTCGTCACCGACGACTCCAACCATGTGCCCATAAGGCTCGACATGTTCCTTAAATTCGGCTCGGCAAAGGCGTTCCTCACAAGCATGAAAGGCGTGAAGAATCCTGTCAAATCACAAGTGAAATAAATGAGAACTCTCATCACCATACTGCTCGCGGCAATGCTCCCGGCACTTGCCGCGGCACAGACTGCGGAAGAAAAAATCAACAGCATCATCAAGGGAAAGCACGCCAAGGTGGGCGTGGCGTGGATAATTGACGGCAAGGAGCATACCGTAAACAACGCCGACTGTTATCCGCTGATGAGCGTCTTCAAGCTGCACGGAGCCGTTGCGGTGCTCCGCCAAATGGAGAGGCGCGGCATACCGACTGACACTATGGTACGTGTCAGCGCAAGCCAGGTTACCAAGAACACGTACACACCGATGCTGGAGCGCTATCCCGAAAGCGGTTTCACAATACGTTTCGACAGCCTTCTGCATTACAGCGTGGCCGAAAGCGACAACAACGCGTGCGACATCATCATTTCTATGGCCGGCGGCATCGAGGGCGTGAACGCCGAGATGCGCGCCATTGGACTTGCCGATTACAACTTGAAGGAAACCGAAATCTCGATGCAGGCCGACCCGATGCGCTCATACGACAACTGCTCCACACCGCTGTCCGTGGCAACCCTTTTCAAGAAACTTTTTGAAGAGAACATCCTCGGAGAGCCTTACGCTACGCTGTTGAAGCACATCTTAATCTCGACAACTACCGGCCCGGACAAAATAAAGGCCGCACTTGAGCCGGGAATGCTCCTCGCCCACAAGACGGGCACTGGCTTCACAAAAGACGACGGGACGATGATTGCCGACAATGACGCCGGCGTAGTAATGCCGCCCGACGGCCGTAAGCTATACATCGCCGTGCTGATAAAGGACACGAAGCTCGGCAGCAAAGAGAACGCAAGGCTCATTGCAGAGATTGCAAAGGCGATATTGAGTAAGGAGTAAAGGAGTAAGGAGAGAAGGAGTAAAGTAAAAGGAGAGAAGGAGTAAGGAGGAAATAAATAAGCAACAAGAAGAAAAATCAGCACAGGCAACCGCGAACGCCATGCTGAACACAGCCATCCCGGCTCCCATAAGTCCTATTTCTCCCATCCGTCCCATAATTAAAAATTAAATGAAAAAACTATACATAGAGACCTACGGCTGCCAGATGAACGTGGCCGACAGCGAAGTTGTGGCCTCGGTAATGAAGATGGCGGGCTACGATGTGTGCCAGAACATCGACGAGGCCGACGCCGTATTCCTCAACACTTGCAGCGTGCGCGACAACGCCGAGCAGAAAATCCTCAACCGCCTCGAGGCTCTCAACGCCATGCGCGGCGGCGGACGGCGGCTCATCATCGGCGTACTGGGCTGCATGGCCGAGCGCGTAAAGAACGACCTTATCGACAACCACCACGCCGACCTCGTAGCGGGGCCTGACGCATACCTCACCCTGCCCGACCTCATCGCACAGGCCGAGACGGGGCACAAGGCCATGAACATAGAGCTGTCAACCACCGAAACCTACCGCGACATAGTGCCCCAGCGCATCTGCGGCACCCACGTGGGCGGCTTCGTGAGCATCATGCGCGGCTGCAACAACTTCTGCCACTACTGCATCGTGCCATACACGCGCGGACGGGAGCGCAGCCGCGACCCCGAAAGCATCATCCGCGAAGTGCGCGACCTGCACGACCGAGGCTACAAGGAGGTGACGCTCCTCGGACAGAACGTGAACAGCTATTTAAGTGAAGAGGGAAGAGTGAAGAGTGAAGAATTATCTTGCTCCAAGGTATTGGATTCTTCCCTATTCCCTCTTCACTCTTCACTCAACTTCCCCCAGCTCCTCGCCCTCGTGGCCGAAACGTTCCCCGACATGCGCGTGCGCTTCACTACGAGCCACCCGAAGGACATGAGCGACGAGACGCTGCGCGTCATAGCGGAACACCCGAACGTGTGCCGCCACATCCACCTGCCCGTGCAAAGCGGCTCTGACCGCATACTGAAGCTGATGAACAGGAAGTACACGCGCGAGTGGTACATGGGCCGCGTGGAGGCCATACGCCGCATAATACCCGACTGCTCGATAACAACCGACATATTCGTGGGCTACCATTCCGAGACGGAAGAAGACCACCGCCTGTCGCTCTCGCTCATGGAAGAAGTGGGTTACGACTCCGCCTTCATGTTCAAGTACAGCGAGCGGCCCGGCACATACGCATCGAAGCACCTGCCCGATGACGTTCCCGAAGAAGTGAAGCTGCGCCGCCTGAACGAGATGATTAGCCTCCAGACGCGCATATCGGCCGAACGCAACGCCATGGACGTAGGCCGCGAGTTCGACGTATTGGTTGAAGGCTTCAGCAAACGGAGCCGCCAGCAACTCTTCGGACGCACCTCGCAGAACAAGGTCGTGGTGTTCGACAAAGGCTCTCACCGCATCGGCGACACCGTGCGTGTAAAGGTAACGTCAAGCTCAAGCGCAACGCTCAAGGGCGAAGAAATAACCAACGTGTAATCCGCTGATAATCAACACCGTTACGAAATGCCGTGTTTTGCATTGCAAAACACGGCATTTTAGCTTCCAATTGACGGCCTTTTGCACGGCAATTTGCCGTGTTTTGAATTAAGAATTAAGAGTTAAGAATTAAGAAAATATGCTTTATCAAATAGCTTATGAGCAACAAGCAAGGCATATTTTCTTAATTCTTAACTCTTAATTCTCAATTTCAATAGCCTGCCGTCTGTCAGTACGCCTGCTCGTGTACGCCGCTTACGGCGCGGCCGCTGGGGTCGTTCTTGCCTTTGAACGATGCGTCCCATGCCAGTGCTTCGGCCGTGCTGCACGCCACGCTCGGCACACTCGGCACGCTGCGCGCAGCGTCGTCGCTGGGGAAATGGGCGGCGAAGAGCGAGCGGTAGAAGTACTCCTCCTTGCATCGCGGCGGGTTTACGGGGAAGCGTTGCGCGGCATGCTCCATCTCATAGTCGCTCACGCTGTCGGCGGTTATCCGCTTCAGGGTGTCAATCCACGAGTAGCCCACGCCGTCGGAAAACTGCTCCTTCTGCCTCCACGCCACCTCCTGCGGCAGCATCGGTGCAAAAGCCTCGCGCAGGATTTTCTTCTCCACCACCGCGCCGGGGCACATCTTGGCCTCAGGATTGAGGCGCATGGCTATGTCGAGGAAGCGCGTGTCGAGGAACGGCACACGGCCTTCCACGCCCCATGCGGCCAGGCTTTTGTTGGCGCGCAGGCAGTCATAAAGGTGCAGCTTCATCAGCTTGCGCACCGTTTCCTCGTGGAACGCGCGCGCCGACGGTGCCTTGTGGAAATACAGGTAGCCGCCGAACACCTCGTCGGCACCCTCGCCCGAGAGCACCATCTTTATGCCCATGCTCTTTATTACGCGTGCAAGCAGGAACATGGGGGTGGATGCGCGTATCGTCGTCACGTCGTAAGTCTCTGTGTAGTAGACCACGTCGCTAAGCGCGTCGAGCCCCTCCTGTATGGTGTAATTTATCTCATGGTGCACCGTCCCGATGTGTTCCGCCACCATACGGGCCTTCTCCAGGTCGGGCGCGCCACGCAATCCGACGGCAAACGAGTGCAGCCTCGGCCACCATGCGGCATCCTCTCCGCCCGTCTCTATGCGGCGTTTGGCATACTTCTGCGCCACCGCGCTGATGACGGAAGAGTCCAGTCCGCCGCTCAGCAGCACGCCGTAGGGCACGTCGCTCATCATCTGCCGCCTGACGGCGGCTTCCAGCCCGTCGCGCAGCTCGTCAACGCTTGCCGGGTTGTCCTTCACGTTGTCGTAGCTGAACCAGTCGCGGTCGTAATACCGCCGCGGCATCGTGTCACGGCTTGTCTGCACGTGTCCGGGCGGAAACGGCGCGTACTTGTCACACTGTCCCTCAAGAGCTTTCAGCTCGCTCGCCACGTAAAGCCGCCCTTCTTTGTCGCGTCCGTAATAAAGGGGGATGACCCCTATGGGGTCGCGCGCTATCAGATAGTCGTCGCGTTCGACATCGTACAGGGCGAAAGCGAAGATGCCGTCAAGCTCGTCCAAGAACCTGTCGCCCTGCTCGCGGTAAAGTGCGAGGATGACTTCACAGTCGCTTCCGGTCTGGAACTGGTACTTTCCGGCGTACCGGCTGCGTATCTCCCGATGGTTGTAAATCTCCCCGTTGACGGCCAATACCTGCTTTTTGTCAGGGCTGAAAAGCGGTTGCCGTCCCGACTCCGGGTCGACAATCGCCAGGCGTTCATGCGCCAAAATAGCCGTGCCTCCACAGTAAATGCCGCTCCAGTCGGGTCCGCGGTGGCGGAGCTTGCCGCTCATCCGCAATGCCTTCTGCCTCAAGGCAGGTGTCTGTTCCTGGATGTTGAAAATTGAAACTATACCACACATTTTAATTAAGAATTAAGAGTTAAGAATTAAGAAAGCTGCGCTTTGGGAAATCAAGAGTTAAGAGTTAAGAATTAAGAAAGCTGCGCTTTGGGAAATCAAGAGTTAAGAGTTAAGAATTAAGAAAGCCGTCTAAAAGGCATATTTTCTTAATTCTTAACTCTTAATTCTTAATTAATTATATGCGCTCTCTCCGTGTTCGTATATGTCAAGCCCCTCCTCTTCAACGCGCTTGTCAACGCGGATGCCTACGAGGCGGTCAACAATCTTGTAAAGGATGAACGTCACCACCGCGCTGAACGCCACCGAAACGAGCGTTGCAACGACCTGAACCCACAGCTGATGCCAGTCGCCGTATAGCGCGCCTTCAGCCCCGCCGTCGCCTGTAACGAACTGCGTTGCGAACACGCCGGTGAGTATCGAACCAACGATACCGCCGATACCGTGTACTCCGAAAGCGTCGAGCGCGTCGTCATACTTGAACTTCTGCTTTACAACAGCTACCATGAAGAAGCAAATAATGGGGGTTATCAGGCCGATGCAAAACGCTCCGAGCAGCCCCGTCGAGCCTGCGGCCGGCGTTATGGCGACAAGTCCGGCCACGGCTCCGGTGCATGCTCCAACGGTGGTAGGCTTCTTGTTGAACAGCCAGTCAATGGCCATCCACACCACGGCAGCCGTCGCCGTGGCGACATGTGTCACCATAAAGGCGTTCGCCGCAAGGCCGTCGGCGGCCAGACCGCTGCCCGCATTGAATCCGAACCATCCCAACCAAAGGAACGAAGTGCCAAGGAACACGAACGTGATGTTGTGCGGCGTGATGGGATGTCCTGCCTTGTAGTCCTCCCTCTTGCCGATAAGCAATGCCATAACCAGTGCCGAGATACCGGCATTGATGTGTACGACGGTGCCTCCGGCGAAGTCGATTGCGCCCATCTCCTGCAAGAAGCCGCCGCCCCAAACCCAGTGGGCCATGGGGAAATAGGCCAGCACCGTCCACAGCACGATGAACAACATATAGCCCTTGAACTTAATTCTCTCCGCGAAAGCGCCCAGTATCAGGGCGGGCGTTATCAGCGCGAACATGCACTGGAACATGACAAATACCAGTTCGGGGATGCCCGTAGCCGTGACGGTTGACGGCGTTATGCCGCACAGGAACGCCTTGTCGAAGCCGCCGATGACGGCGAACAGGGGGTTGCCGGAGTCCTTGAAACCGGTGCCGAAGGCCCACGTATAGCCGATGGCGACCCACAAGATGCTGATTACCCCGACAATAAGCATTGTCTGCATGATGATGCTAAGCACGTTCTTCTGCCTGACAAGGCCTCCGTAGAACAGTGCGATGCCCGGAATGGACATCAGCAGCACCAATACCGTGGCGGTAATCATCCACGCCGTGTTGCCGCTGTCGAGCACGGGTGTGGCGGTGTCCGCCATCGCCGCCGTCGCCGACAGAAAGGCCGAAAGCGCCGTAAGGGCAACCCTCCGGCCGGTCAAATATTTCATAACATGCTTTCCCATAATCTTCATTTTTAATGTTTTACCTTAAAAAACGTTGGAATTTTCACTCTTCACTTTTCATTCCTCTCTCTCATTTTTCCTGCTCCGCGTTGTACAGGGCGATGTCGCCGCGCTCGCCGGTGCGTATGCGCACAGCGTCGTCAACAGGCATTATGAATATGCGCCCGTCGCCTATCTCGCCCGTCTGGGCGGCCTTCAGGATGGCCCTGACCGACTTCTCCACATTCTTGTCGCGCACGACGAGCGACACGAGGGTGCGCTCTATCGAGCTGGTGTCATACACAATGCCACGGTATATGCGCCCCTGCCGCGCCTTGCCGTTGCCGCGCACGTCGTAATACGAGAACCACTCGATGTCGGCTTCAAGCAAAGCCTTCTTCACGTCCTCAAACCTTGACTTGCGGATGATTGCTTCAATCTTTTTCATAACATTCTCGCTTTTTGTTATATAAATAATGAATATCCTACCGAAAGGAAATATTTTTCTGCAAAATTATATCTTTTTGACATTCAAAACAAGTTTATTTGAACACTTTGTAATGACAAAATACACCATGTTTACAGTTTTGTCATAAAACGAACGGTTTTAACTTCAATCTGAAATAATTACCGTTAAAAACACATCCGGATGTAAGCAAGGCGACGTTCCGCCGAAAATAATCACATAAATTTACGACTGACGGCACACAACTTACACTTTAAAACATTTGATTACAATTCTGATTGCATTTTGAAAGACAATCACACAAATAAAGAAACATCAGTAAGACAAACATGAAAAGTTAAAGAATATTGTCAGCAAGCTACTTGTTTTACTTTCAAAATGCTGTAATTTTGCCGACAGAAGAAGCAAAATAACACTTCAAGAGCCAATCACCTGCCATCGTGGCAGACGTTAGTTATGTATAATATAAATAGGTATGGTTATGAAAAATCTGGTAATGAAAGCGATGACGGCCGCGATGTTGTGCGGCATGGCCGCACCGACTGCGGCGCAAGAGAGAATTGAAGCCACGGTGCAGGCCGACGTAGTGAGCCGCTACATCTGGCGCGGACAGGACTTGGGCGAGGTAAGCCTGCAACCGACACTCGGCCTCGCGTACAAAGGACTGTCGCTGACGGCATGGGGCAACATCGGCCTTTCAGACCCGTCGGACACCGAAGAGTTTGACCTTACGCTGGCATACAGCATCGGGGGCTTTAACATCGGTGTGACCGACTACTGGTTCAACAAGCCCTACGACCGATACTTCAGCTACGCGGCGCACGAGACTTCACACGTGTTCGAGGCCAACATCGGCTACGACTTCGGCCCTGTGGCCGTGCAGTGGTACACCAACTTCGCAGGCAACGACGGCCTCAACAAGAGCGGCAAGCGCGCATACTCGTCGTACTTCGAGGTGAGCGCGCCGTTCAGGCTTGCCGGATGCGACTGGACGGCGGCCGTGGGTGCAGTGCCTTACGCCACGAGTTTCTACTCAAAGGCCAACGGTTTCGCCGTCACCAACGTATCAGTAAGGGCAACAAAAGATGTCAGGATAACAAAAACATTCAGCCTGCCGCTGTTCGCCGGAGTAACGGCCAACCCCAGTACGGAGAAGGCTTACATGGTGTTCGGCTTCACATTGCGCCCGTAAGCGCAACCATCTGAAAATCAAAACGTTACAAACAACATTGCAAAAGGTGGCCTTTTGGCCTGCAAAAGGCCACCTTTTACCGGCTGAAAGGCCACGTTTTACAACGTAAAAGACCGCCTTTCGCAAACCGGGCGGACAGGACGCAGCTATAAAGCGGCATCTGATTAAACGCAGCTAACCAAGCCCCATCCCTACTGAAGGGTTAGGGCGGGCGACAAAAATAACGACAAACAAACTTTAACGACATGACAAACTTAAGATTTAACGTGGTAGAAGAGGCTTTCAAGAAGAAGCCGCTCGAAGTCGTAACGCCGATGGAACGCCCGTCGGAGTATTTTGGAAAAAACGTGTTCAACCGCGCAAAGATGTACAAATACCTGCCGCCGTCGGTCTACGAGACGATGATTGACGTAATCGACAACGGCGCACAGCTCGACCGCTCAATAGCCGACGCCGTGGCGGCGGGCATGAAGCAGTGGGCCGAAGAGAACGGAGTGA
>URUK01000055.1 GCA_900551055.1 uncultured Prevotella sp.
AACATAAGAAATACGAATTCGGCAACAAGGTATCCATCATACGTTCTGTCACAGGTATCATTCTGGGAGCCATGTCCTTTCGCAATGAATATGACGGTCATACCATCGAGTCTTCTCTGGAACAGGTGGAACGGTTAACCGGGCGAAAAATCAAAGTGCTGACCGGTGACAGAGGATATAGGGGCAAGAAGGAAATTAACGGGACGAAGATTATGATTCCCGATATACCCAAGAAATCAGACAGCCGTTATCAGAAGCTGAAAAAACATAAACTCTTCTGCAAGCGTGCAGGTATAGAACCGACGATAGGTCACTTAAAGTCAGATTACCGATTGGGCCGCAACTTTTATAAGGGTGTGGTGGGAGATACTGTGAACGTGCTTCTGGCAGCAGCGACCTATAACTTCAGAAGAGCCATGAAAGCTCTTTGGTACATGATTCAAAAAATATGCAAGATACTGTGGTTGAACAATATCTCGCAAAAGTGGGCTTTTTAAGGGACGACTAATTAGCATATATTATACTGAACATAAATCGTAGTTAACAAAATATAAATTTTTATGTAAATCTTTCTGATTTATCAGTTCGCTGCTTTCTTGAAATAATAGGAATGATCTTTTCGTCTATTTTGATTTTATGTTTCCCCGTTGTTGTGCGCAAATTCTTCCTGATGGTATCAATCGTAGAATTGGCAAACCATTCATGGAATGTTTGCATAACAAATTGTGCCGTAACATCCCGGCTAATGTTGTATTGAAAAGCTATGTTCCAAGCAAAGTTCTTTAGTGAGATTTGGGTAACAGAAGTACGGCGTTTGATGCGGATGCTTGTGCCCGAAAGTGCTTGCCGATTTGTGACAAAGTATCGGACACATTCACAGATTTGGAAGATTTCTTCTTCGCTAAAATCAAATTGCCTGAATGTGTTTCGGGTGTATTGCAATACGGCTTGTAGTTTTTCGTCTTCTTCCCTTTCTTTTTGCTGAAGATATTGTCGTTCCTCATGTTGGTACTCGTAATGGAATAGCTCCATCCGCTTCATTAGAACATCATTGTTGTCTGTTGCAGACGAGGTAATGGCAAAGGCATATTCTTCTTTGGTCTGTTTGTTGGACGGCATTGAGTTCTGGCGCAATAGTGCTACTATAGCAATTATATGCGCCGACAGAAAAATGCAAATGTGATAGATGAATTTGAGAGCAACATAACAAGCGACCATGACAAAGGGGAGAAAACTTAATTGCACACCAATAGTATCACTCACAGGGAATGATATTGTGGACGCTAGAAGCACCGTTACTATTTCTATCGCCCAGGATTGGAATATATGTTGCTTTTGCTTCATAATTATTTTTGTCTATGATTACTTTGCAAAAGTATAACGTATTTCCATAAAAAACGAAAGTCAAAAATAAGCGAAAAAGATGCAATGTCTTCGTTTTATGCGTTTTGTGAAAAGAAGAGCAAAACAAGTGCAAATATCCAACATCAAATGAAAACATCTGCAAATACAAAATACATAGTTAAATAATTATAAATCTTTCTTTTGCCGTGGAAATATCTCTTTTTACTCTTGCTTTTCAATATATGACCACTAAAATAATTCATATTTGTACCATGAAATTATAAATAGCTGATATTTATAGCGTATTATATTCGAGGAAGTGAAGTAAAAAACTTCAAGACAGTAATGTTTTATTCATAATAAAAGAGCCATATCTGACTTCATTTGAAGTTTTGATACGGCTCTTTTTTATTAGTCAATTACCTTTGTTTGAAGAATGGCGGTTACGCCTTTAATACTTGGTGGAGAATGCCGGCGGCATGTTGGTGTCATGTTGACAGTGCGCCAAAATACTTGCAACGGACGATAATTTTTAGCTTTACCATAAATAAAAAACATGTGTTAGCCGACGTACATCTTTTCGCCATTGCGTTTGATGTGCCTGTGCTATTGCGATGGTCTTGCAAATTTCCGCCGTGCAACGCGGCTGCCTCCAATCCGCCGACCGGCCGTTCCTGTGACGTGCGGTCGCCGCTTATGCAGTTGTAAACGCATTTTCGCCGGTGGGCGTGGTGCCGCGCAACTTGCATGACATTCTATGGATATGCGTGTTCGGATTGCAACGTACAACCGCCTGATATACAACGCATTACAAAAGGCCATCTTTTGCGTTGTAAGAGGTGGTCTTTCATAGGGCAAAAGGCCACCTTTTAGCGTCCAATTTGCCGTGTTTTGAATTGAGAGTTGAGAAATTAGAACTGAAAGTCAGCGTTAAGCTAATGGATAATTATGATTTGCTTTGCTAACAGACAGCCATAAAGGTAATCATAATTGTCAATTCTCCATTATCAATTTTCAATTAAAAGAAACATCCACCCCGGCCCTCCCGAAGGCAGGGAGCTTGACTGCCTGTCATTATCGAGCCGCCAATGATGTTTCATGTATAAAAAGGTCTATGACATTTTTGCAAAAAATCAAATCTTATAAGGAAAAAAGCATTACCTTTGCAACGGCCTTCATGAAAGATAAGACCGCGACATAGAAGTAAGACAAGCGTGTCTTGCACATATTGTTTCTCAACTCATAAAACGACCAAATACAAAGAGTAATAGGGAAACATGGTTTGAGGTGCGCCCGGCATAGCGGGTGTATGCTTTGCCTTGTTTTATCTATTACGGGTTCTTGGTCGTTCCCTTGAGTTGGTTAAGACAATTGCAGAGGATATGCCTGCCTTTTTTATGTCCATACTTAGCGGATTAGCAGAAGCAAAGACAACTCATAAATACGACCAAAAATGAACAGTTTTCTATTTCTGCACCCATGCCGTGGCTTGGCGTACCGCCGGGTTACGGGTAAGGGGAAGGTGCGTACTGACGCAGCCTTGCACCACTTGCGGACAATCGCCGCAGTTACAATGATTACAGCCTGTATGGCAAGTGTTACGGCCTCGGCACAAAACGCCGCCGCCGACAGCCTTGGATGCGACGACGAGTCATGCCGTTTCAAGGCTACACAGCTGATAGTACCGTCGGCTCTGATTGTGACCGGCGCGGTCGGTGTATGCAACGGATGGTTCCACTCCGTAAACAACGGTGTAAAAGACGGGATGGAAGGGTGGCGAAAAGACAAATACCTGAACATTGACGACTACCTGCAATACCTGCCAATAGCGGCAAACGTGGGATTAGGACTTGCCGGACTGAAACCAAGACATCCCTTCAAGGAGCGTATTGCATGCACTGCGACCGCTTACATCGCCATGGGTATAATGGTGAACGTGACAAAAATAGCCGTCGGAGAGAAACGTCCCGACTCCAACGCGCACAACTCGTTCCCTTCAGGACACACTGCAACGGCGTTCATGGGAGCAGAACTTGTGCGCAAGGAATACGGCAATACGGCCGGTTTCTGTGCTTACGCAATAGCCGCAAGTGTGGCTGTAATGCGGATGTACAACAACCGTCACTGGCTGAACGATGTCATAACTGGAGCCGGGATGGGCATTTTGTCCGCCAAAATAGGATTTTGGCTGCTTCCATGGGAGAAGCGTCTGTTTGGTTGGGACAAAGCCGGTAACGGCACGGCACTGGTTCCTTGCTTCAACATCCATGACAACAGCCTTGCCCTGACGTTTTACACAGCATTCTGAACGATATGCATTCACAGGCTTTCCCGTTCATTCCCGTTTACGACAAGAAGTGTTTTCCATTCAGACAGGTTGCAATCCGGAAAGCAACAGCACAACGCCTGCTTTGCTCCAACAATAAAGGCGGCAGACGCATCACTACGTCCGCCGCCCTGGAAAACATGATACAAATATGCAACAAGTATGAAAAAGAGCATTACAAATCACCACTCTCCGCCTCCACCGAGGGAATGGTAAAGGCTGATTACGCCCTGTATCATGTCGAAACGGTCGTTTACTTCAGTCAGTTCCGCCTGAAGCAGCGACTGCCTTGCGGTTAGCACTTCAAGATATGACGCCTGGTTGCTGTACTGCATCAGCTGCATGGTATTGTCGACGGCGGTGCGCAGGGCCTCCACCTGCTCGCGGTCAATATCTATGCGGCTACGTGCCGTCTGCCATTGCGTCAGCGCGTCGTTCACCTCGTTGCCCGCCTTGAGGAGGCTTTGGCGGAACGACAGCATGGCTTCGTCCTGCCTCGCCTTGGCGATACGCAGGTTGGCGATGTTGCGTCCGCGGTTGAACAGCGGCTGGGTAATCGAGCCTATGGCGTTGAGCAGCCAGCTGCCGGGGTTCATTATCACGGCTCCGTTGGTGTTGGTCCAGCCGGCCTGTCCGCTAAGCGTGATGCTCGGATAGAATGCCGCGCGTGCCGCGTTGGTATTGTAGAACGCCTGTGCAAGTGCGGCTTCGGCCTGGCGCACGTCCGGACGACGGTCGAGCAGCTGCAAGGGCACGCCTACGGCCAAGTGTTCGGGGAACCGCTGGCTGTCGAGCGTTGTGCGTCTGATGGCTCCGGGCACACGTCTGAGCAGGGCGGAGAGCGAGTTCTCCTGCGCTCGGATTTGCTTTTCAAGCGTCAGCACCTGCCCTTCCACCGCCAGTTTGCTGGCCTTGGCCTGCGCAACGGCAGCCGCCGTAGCCTCGCCCACACGCAACTTGGCATCGTATGTGCGCACTATCTCGTCCCAGGAAAGGGCGGTGCGGCGGCTGATGTCAAGCTGACGGTCAAGCGTCAGCAGGTTATAATAACTGTTTGCGATTGTCGCTATCAGCTGTGTCCGCACCGCCTGCTGGTACGCCAGGCTCTGTTCAAACGCCGCCTTTGCGCCGCGCTTGGCGTTGGTAAGCCGTCCGAAGATGTCAACTTCCCATTCGGCAGTAGCCGCGATGTTGTACGTAGCAGACGAGGAACGAGTCGACGAGTTGACAAGGTGATTGCCCTCGTCTGCTTGTCTGCTCGTTACTTGTCTACTCAACTGCCCCTGCGGATTGAGCGAAAGCGACGGGAGGTAAGCCAGACGGGATGAGAACAGCGTGGCCTTTGCCTCCTCGACGCGCAGCCTGGCAATGCCGAGGTCGGTGTTGTTGGCAAGCCCTTCGTTTATAAGGGCTTGCAGTTCTGTGTCAGTAAACAGCTCAGTCCACGGCAGTGAGGCTATCGACGTGGTGTCGGCCGCACGCACGTCATGCCCGTAAAGGCTGTCGGTTTCTACATCGGGACGCTCGAACTGCTTGTAAACATTACAGCCGGTAAGCAGCGTCGCGCAACCTAACAATATCAATATACGTTTCATTTCTTCTCGTTTTCTTTAAGTTTCTTACGCTCCTTTATGTCGTCCATCTCGCCCTGTATTTCCCAGTCGGGATACGGCAGGAACTCAACGGGCTTCACCTTTTCCTGTATATACTGGAACAGGATGAAGAACACGGGCACAAAGAACAGTATCGCCAATATGCCGAAGAGCATTCCGCCGATGACACCTGAACCCAAAGACGAGTTTCCGTTGGCACCCGCGCCGGTGGCGAACATCAGCGGCAGAAGGCCGAATATCATCGCGAGCACGGTCATAAGGATAGGTCGGAACCTGACCTTTGCGGCTGCCAGCGCGGCCTGTACGAGCGACATGCCCGCGCGTCGGCGGTCGGCGGCATACTCGGTGAGCAGGATGGCTGTCTTTGACAACAGTCCGATGAGCATTATCAAGCCCGTCTGCATGTAGATGTTGTTCTCCAACCCCATCAGCTTTGCGAACAAGAAGCTGCCCATAAGACCGAACGGCACAGAGAGGATGACGGCGAACGGCACGAAGAAACTCTCGTAAAGGCCGCACAGGATGAGGTAGACGAACACCGTACAGATGGCGAAGATGATAAGCGTATTGTTAGTTGTCTGGCTCTCTTCGCGCGACAGTCCGGCAAACTCGAAGCCGTAGTTGCGCGGCAATACCTCGGCCGCCGTCTCGCGGATGGCGTTGATGGCGTCGCCCGACGAGTAGCCTTGGGCGGCTTCTCCGTTGATACCCATAGAGCTGTAAAGGTTGAAACGTCCCAACGACTCAGGTCCGTAAACCTTTGTCAGCTTGACAAACTGGCTCAGGGGAGCCATCTTGCCGTCGCCCACTGCGGTGTATGTCTTGTCCAACGACTCGGGAGTTATGCGGTATTCGGGCGACGACTGCAACATCACACGGTACAGCTTGTTGAAGCGGTTGAAGTTAGACACGTACTGACCGCTGTAATATCCGGCCAAGGTTGACAGCACGGCATCGGCCGTTGTGCCTGCACGCTGGCACTTGGCGGCGTCCACCTCCACCAGATATTGCGGAAAGTTGACGTTGAAAGTGGTATAAGCCGAGCCTATTTCAGGCCGCTTCATCAGGGCGGCTATGAACTCCTGACCTACCTCGTAGAGGTCGTTGACGCTGCCTCCGGCGCGGTCTTGCAGGTAGATTTCAAAGCCGTTGGCCACTCCGTAGCCGTCAATCAGCGGCGGAGCCATGGCGAAAATCTGCACGCCGGGCATGTCCTCGGCTATCGCATTGACCTTGGCCAGCACGGCCTTGATGCCCTGCTCGTCGTCCTTACGCTGCGACCAGTCGGTAAGCTGGGCGATAATCATGCCGCTTGAAGGGCCTGCACCGCCGATAAGTCCGTAGCCGGCAGTCTCTGATGCAATCTTTATTTCAGGTATTTTGGCAAGCCTCTACTCTATCTCCTGCATCACCTGGGATGTCTGCGCGAGCGAGCTGCCGGGAGGAGTGGTGACGTTTACCATCACCGAACCCATGTCCTCGTCGGGCAGAAGGCCGGTCTTCGTCGAGCGCATCATCACCACAAGAGCGGCAACGGCGCATCCCAAGATGCCCAAAGCGAGCCAACGGCGGCGGATGAAGAACAGCACACAGCCCATATAATGATTGGTGATGACGGAGAAGGCGGCGTTGAACGCGGTACGGAAGCGCGCCGCAAAGTTGCGCTTCATCTGTCCGTCTTCGGTCAGATAGGGCTTAAGCATCATGGCGCAGAGTGCCGGCGACAGCGTAAGAGCGTTGATTGCGGAGATGCCGACGGCAGCTGCCATCGTGATACCGAACTGCGTATAGAACGTGCCTGACGTGCCGCCCATCAACGAAACGGGGATGAACACGGCCATGAACACCAGCGTAGTTGTGATGATGGCCGACGTGATACCGCCCATCGCGTCGATTGTGGCCATGTAAGGCGACTTGTATCCGGCGTCGAAACGCGCCTGGACGGCCTCCACCACGATGATGGCGTCGTCGACGACGATACCGATTGCCAGCACGAGAGCGAACAACGTGAGCAGGTTGATGCTGAAACCTGCGACGGACATGACGGCAAACGTACCCACCAACGAGACAATGATTGATACCGCCGGGATGAACATCGACTTGACGTCTTGCAAGAAAACGTAGGTTATGATGATGACAAGCAGGAAGGCCTCGAACAGCGTCTTGACAACCTGTTTCATTGAAGCGTCGAGGAAGTCCTTGGTTGAATACAGCTCGCCGAACTCCACTCCTTTGGGCAAACTCTTCTCCATCTCGGCTATTTCGGCGTCGATGTTGCCGATGACTTCAGACGCATTGGAGCCTGCCGTCTGGTAAACCATGAAGACCGAGTCGGCATGTCCGTTGGTCATTGACTTGTAGTTGTATGCCTCGTCGCCAAGTTTCACGTCGGCGATTTCCTTCAAACGCAGCACCTCGCCTGTGGGGAGAGACTTTATAACGATGTCGCCGAACTCCTCGGGAGTGACAAGGCGGCCCTTGTATTTCATTGTATATTGGAACACGCCCTGGTAATTCTCGCCGAAAGAGCCTGTCGCCGACTCGATGTTCTGCGCGTTGAGGGCCGCCGTAACGTCAGAAGGCACGAGTCCGTACTGCGCCATAACGTCGGGCTTGAGCCATATACGCATACTGTAATTCGAGCCGAGAAGGGTCACTTCGCCAACGCCTGTGATACGCTTGAGACGCGGTATGACGTTGATTTGCAGGTAGTTGTTGATGAACTGCGCGTCATAGCTGTCGTCGGGACTCCACAGCGTGATGGCCTTAAGCATCGACTTCTGCTGCTTGTTGGTAACGACACCGATGCGCGTAACGTCCGACGGCAGCTGGCCCTGCGCCTTCGAGACGCGGTTCTGCACGTTGACGGCGGCCATGTCGGGGTCGGTGCCCTGCTTGAAGTAGATGGTTATGTACACGTCACCGGCGTTGGATGCCGTAGAGGAGATGTATGTCATGTTCTCAACGCCGTTGATTGCCTCCTCCAAAGGCACTATGACAGACTTCTGCACAGTCTCGGCGTTGGCTCCGGGATAGCTCGTCGTGACCTCGACCGTAGGCGGGGCGATGTTCGGGAACTGTTCAATGGGCAGCGTGAACAGAGCGATTAAGCCCACAAGTACGATTGCCACGGAGATTACTATCGAGAGAACCGGACGTTCGATAAATGTCTTTAGTTTCATAAGAAATATTTTTTAGTAGTAAAGGAGTAAGGAGGGAAGGAGTAAGTAAAATGGATTTAGGAGTAAGGAGAGGAGGAGTAAAGGAGCAAGAAGCGAAGGAGTAACGTCACAATAGTCATCAATGTTGAAGCAGAACAGCCTGTAAGGGTAATCTACTTTACTCCTTACTACTTCTACTCCTTACTCCTTTCCCACCCTTTTACCTTTTTACTTTTTTACCTTTTTACCTTTTCTCACCTTCTCAACGTCTCACTTTCTCACCTTCACAGCAGCTCCGTCCTGCAACATTCCGGCACCTTCGGCTACGATTACGTCGCCCCGCTTCAGGCCGCTGCGCACTATATACTTCTTCTGTTCGTTAAGCGGAGTGACCTCGATGCGCGTAGACTTGGCCTTGCCGTCAACCACACGGTAGACGAAAACCTTGTCTTGTAGCTCATATGTTGCGCCCTGCGGTATGGTGAGCGCCGAGCCGATGCTCTCCGTGATGAGCACGTTACCCGAGCCGCCGCTGTGCAGCAGTCCGCCGGTATTCGGGAAAGCGGCGCGCAGGCTGACAGCTCCCGTCTGCCTGTCGATAACTCCGCTGATGCTCTCTACGCGCCCCTGCTTGCCGTACAGCGTGCCGTCGTTAAGGCGCAGCCTGACGGCTGGCATCTGCCTGATGGTCTTTTCAACCGAACCGTACTTGCGGATGAGGGCGAGCATGGAGTTTTCGGGCATGGAAAAGTAGACATACATCTCTGAATTGTCTGACACCGTGGTGAGCGGCGAGGCTGCAGACGGGCTTACGAGCGCGCCCACACGGTAAGGTATTGTGCCCACAACGCCGTTGGCCGGACTGGTTACGACGGTGTATGACAGGTTGTTGCGTGCGCTGACTTCCTGCGCCTCGGCCTGCGCCAGCTGTGCTTCGGCGGTGAGCATGGCGTTGTGCGAGGTGTTGAGTTCAAACTCCGATATGACCTTCTGGCCGTAAAGCTCACGCTTGCCGGTGTACGTCTGCCTGGCGGTAGCCGCAGCAGCGCGTGCCGCACGGACATTGGCCTCGGCGTTGCGCAGTGCCGCGCGGTACGGCACTTGGTCGATTACGAACAGCGTCTGGCCGCGGCTTACGCGCTGTCCCTCGGTTACGGCCACCTTGACAATCTTGCCCGACACCTGCGGATAAATCTCGATGTCCTGCCGCCCGCGTATGGTGGCCAGATAATCGTTGGTGACTTCCACCGCCTCCGACGCCACACTGGCTACAGGATACTCCTGCGCCGCTGACTCCTGACGCTTTTCTCCACAGGCTCCGAACAGCAGCGCGACGCCTGCAAGCAATAAAATGACTGATGTTTTAACTTTCATAACATTCAAATGATTTTACAGTGCAAAGGTCGGAACATATCGCCATACACGAAAGGGCGTACATACCGAAGCGGAAAAAACCGCCTCTGAAACACAAAAACACAAGAAACTGAAAGGCAGGGAACGGCCGATATCCGGGCAAAATATAACGCATGAACAAATAAAATGAAGCAAAAGGCACGGACAAAGGCCAAAGGTGGGCAGTTGGATAAATCCTATCGGCTGAACGGGGCAAATAAGACTGATAAGGCCAATAAGACCAATTGACAAGAGCATTTTAAGATCCCTCCCCTCGGGAGAGCTGGGGCAGATGTTTCTTTTAATTGAAAATTGATAATGGAGAATTGACAATTATGATTACCTTTATGGCTGTCTGTTAGCAAAGCAAATCATAATTATCCATTAGCTTAACGCTGACTTTCAGTTCTCATTTCTCAACTCTCAATTCAAAACACGGCAAATTGCAATGCAAAAGACCACGTTTTACACGCCAAAAGGCCACCTTTCGCAATGCAAAAGGCGACCTTTTACTAACACTCTGATTGTCAACAGATTATAAAGCAATGGAAAACGGGCGCGTCAGCGGTCCATCCAGTCCTTGAAAGCGGCGGCCTTTTCGCGGCTGACTACCACCTCGGCATCGGGCCATCCCTTGAGACGCACCATGAGTTTGGCGTTGAAGAAGTTTGCGATAAAAGCCACGCTGTCCTTCCGCACGATATACTGGCGGTTGGCACGGAAGAAGTCGTCGGGGTTGAGCTGCGCCTCAAGAGCCTCCATAGTGAGGCCGACCGACTTCGACGTGCCGTCGTTGAAGCGCAGGTAAGTTACCTTGTTTTCGGACATTATGTGGTTGACATCGCTCACAAGCACCGACTTGTAGCCGTCGCGGTAAGGCAAAAGGAAACGCTCGCGGTAACGGTAGCTGTTCTTGCTCATCTGTTCGAGCAGCATGCGCAGGCTGCCTTCCGACGAAGTTTCGGCCATGCGGCGCGCCTTGCCGACGGCGGCAGCCAGCTCGCCGGCGTCAACCGGCTTCAAGATATAGTCGATGCCGTTGTACTTGAAGGCGCGCAGGGCGTACTCGTCGTAAGCGGTGATGAACACCACGGGCACGTCGATGCTTACCTTGTTGAAAGCGTCGAAGCTAAGACCGTCGGACAGGCGGATATCGGCCAGGATAAGGTCGGGCAGCCGTGCGCCACCCGACAAGTAGGCAACGGTCTCCCTGACGCTTGTCAGCGGACCTTCGATGCGCAGCGTGTAATCTATTTCTTCAACCATGCGCTTCAGCCGGTTGAAGTTGCGTTTCTCGTCTTCTATTATCAGTATTGTCATTGTCCTTATGCTTTTTTGCTGTAAGAATGTTGGCCGGCAAGCCGCAAAAACGGCCGGCGCGGCCCTACCGTATGGTGCCGCAGGCTACTCTTCGGCATGTTCCTTGCCGGCCGGAATAATGGGTATGCTTACCGAATACACTTCGCCGTTATTGCTGACCGACGGCTTCAGGCCGCACAGCAGGGCGTAGCGCTCGAAGATGTTGCGCTGGCCCACGCCCGTAGACCTGACTTCTGACGACAGGGGGCTTATGGAATTGCTCACAGTTATTTTTTCACCGTCGGTAGAGAGGCAGATAATGAGCGGTTTTTCCTCTGAAAAGCTGTTGTGCTTGACGGCGTTCTCTACCAACAGCTGAAGGCACACGGGTGGTATGCGCCCCTCGGCATGGCGCAGCTCAGGCGACACACTGACGGCTACGGCACCCTCGTAACGCATCTCCATGAGATACAGGTAAGAGTCGAGAAAGGCCAGCTCGTCGGCCACTGGCACCGTGTCACGGTCGTAATTCTGGATAACATAGCGGTAAACCTTCGACAGCTTGTCCAGGAACTTCACGGCCAGGCGCCTGTCCTCAACGATAAGTTCGGACAGTATGCTGAAATTGTTGAACATGAAATGCGGGTCAATCTGCTGTTTAAGGGCGTTGAGCTTGGCCTGCATGGCAAGTATCTCGAGACGCTTTTTCTCATCCTCGGCGGTGATGTAGGCGTACAGATAATGGGCGTTGGTGTACACACTCGATATGAAGGTGGATAGAATGGCGTAGACATAAATATGCTGCACCTGAAGGAACGGCAGGTTGTCCATCTCGAAGAGCCAGCCCGTAACAACCGAAAGGAGATAGGCCATGGCGTTGTTGAGCAGCAGGAGTATGAGCGAATAGGCCATCAGACTGATGTAAGGACGGGCCGTAAAAACGAAACGGCTGTAGACAATACGGCTGTAAAATATGGACAACTGCACGAAAAGGAAGATGCAGACAAGGGTGACGGCTACGTCTAAAAGGTAAACCGGCAACGGATTGCCACCGGAATAGAACTCGCGCGACTGGCCGTCGGTAGCGATGTAAAGCAGCATGTACAGCGCGTATGTGACAAAAGTGAGCAGCAGGCGGCTTCTGAATGTGTCGAACCAGAACTTCATGCGTATGTCCCCTCCCCTTCTGTTTTTGGTTTGCATGATGCAAAGTTAAATATTTTTTCGGCACTATAAAATATTTTGTGTAAATGGAAAATACGGGATTCAAGTTAGAGTCTC
>URUK01000056.1 GCA_900551055.1 uncultured Prevotella sp.
AACTCGTCTCTTGTCTACTCGTCCTTGTCTGCTCGTCCCTCGTCTACTTGTCCCTTGTCAACTCGTCTCTTGTCAACTCGTCTTTTGTCTACTCGTTCCTCGTCAACTCGTTTCTTGTCCCTCGTTGACTACTCAATGAATTTTCTCAATTCATCCAACGCCGGAAGTGCTTTTCCCGTCTCGTTGTCGAACAGTCCGCGGTTAAGCCAGCTCTTTACGACTGTTGCGCCCGACTCGTTTTCTTCGGGAAACCACCAGAACAGGCCAGTGACGTTGTCGTGGCTGTTGAGCATTGTAACAAGTTCTGCGGTGAACTTGCGCTGTCCTTCCGCACTGATAGGGTAGAGCTCCGCGTAACGGTTGGGGTCGGGTTCCCACTTGTCGTTCTTGTGTGAGTAATAGAATGCGGCTTCAACAATCATCACCGGCTTGTTGAATTCGGTTTTGATGCTGTCGAGCACAACGCCGAGGTGCTTTATCGTGCCGTGCCACATGGGGTAATAGCTTAGTCCGATGACGTCATAGTCGAGCTTTCCTTTTTTCAGTTTGTCATAATATCCTTCAGTGGCGAGCCAGTCTTGGGCGTGCTCCGTGTGTATTATGATTTGCGCCTTCGGGCAAACCTCGCGGCAAGCCTTCACTCCGGCGTGCAGGAATGTCAGCAAAGTGTCCCAGTTGTCGTCTTTAACGGGGTCGACTTTTCCCGTTGGCCAAAGCGTCCCGAAAGTGATTTCATTGCCCACTTGTATGAAGTCGGGCATTGCGTTTTCCTTCTTCAATGTCTCCAATGCCGTCCGGGTATGGCTGTAAACAGAGTCTGCGAGTATCATGATTTGCTCGTCGCGGCTTTTGCCTTCTATGGCTTTTGCCCATGCGTGCGGCGTGAATTGTTTTCCCGGGTCAGCCCATGTGTCGGAGTAATGGAAGTCAAGCATCAGCTTGAAGCCGTGTTTCTTGATTTGCTTGCACAGGTTGACGACATACGGCAGGTCTTGGCAAACGCCTTCGTCTTTGTTGTTTTGTGGAGCGTTGGCCGGGTCAACGAACAGTCGGACGCGCATGGCGTTCCATCCTGACTGCTTGAAAATCTTGTACGGGCATGTCGTTTTGCCGTCTTGGGTCTTATACTTTGTTCCGTTCTGCCGGTAAGTTGGCAGCAGCGAGATGTCTCCGCCTAAGTATTTTTGTGCCTGGATGGTGATGCCGGCGATAAGCGCGGATAAAACAATAAAAAGTCTTTTCATGATGATTTGCGGTTAGTTTGTTTTATTTTAGTGATTTTATTTCAGCATAATGCCCGTGTATATCCTGCCCGATGCTGTGCCGAGGCGGCGTGCGGAGAAGTAGTCGGAGCTGCTGGAGAATGTGCATATTGGTGAAACTGCAATGTTTTCGGGCTGTAAGCCAAAGGCTACAAGTTGCCGCCTGTTGCATTCTTTAAGGTCGATGTGCCATTTTTCTTTGCGCAGGCTGATGGCTCCCATGTCGAAACCGGCGGCGGAGAATTCGTCGTACACCTCGTCGCCTACTTCAAATGCGTCAAGGGATATGCCCGGGCCGATAACTGACATAAGCTTGTCGGGGCGCGAGCCGTAGGCCATGTGCATGGCAGTTACTGCTTTTTGCGCGATGAGCTGTACCGTACTGCGCCATCCTGCATGTACTGCAGCCGATGCGTTGTGCTCCGGGTCGTAAATAATTATAGGAATACAGTCGGCTGTTGATACTCCGATGCAAATGTTCCCGACATCGGTTATCAGTGCGTCTACGCCTTCAAGCACCATGTTTTTGACCGTTTCAGGAAGCGCGAGGAAGTCTTTTGCTATTTGTCTCACCTCGTTGCCATGTGTCTGATGCGGCATGATGATGGCATTTGGGCTTATTCCGAGCGTCAAGCCAAGGGCTTCACGGTTTCTGTTGATGCACTCTTCATCGTCGCCGCAGTACCTGTTGATGTTGAATTCGCCGTATGCGCCTTGGCTGAAGCCGCCGTGGCGCGTGGTGCTGAACGCCGTGACTGACGGCGAGAGGTTGTAAAAAGAAAGTATAGGTTGTGGCATAAGGCATGGTGTTGGCATGGTGTTGACAGGCAAACCGGCCTGTCAACACCGGCACTTGTCACTCTTCCTCGTCGTCAATGTCGAAATACTCTACATCGTCAACGTCTTCAATATCGTCTTCGTCGATAAATTCAATATCGTCTTCGCCTTCTACACGCAGCTCTTCCGGCAGGGTGTATAGGTCTTTGTCGCGGTGTATGAGGGTGTCCTCAGCCGTTATGTCTTTTAGCTTGTTGCTTTCACTGTTCAGCTCGCGCCAGAGAATGTCTTTAAGTTCGTTGAGTCCTTGGCCGGTCACGGCGGAGATGAATACCACGGGAATGTCGTCGGGAGTTGTCTCTTTCAGCATTCCTATCAGTTCTTCGTCAAGCAAGTCGCATTTCGTTACGGCGAGAACGCGGTGCTTGTCGAGCATTTCGGGGTTGAAATTCTTTAGTTCGTTTAGCAGTATTTCATATTCCTTCTTTATGTCGTCGGTATCGCCGGGAACCATGAACAGCAGCAACGAGTTGCGTTCGATGTGGCGTAAGAAGCGTAGACCGAGTCCGCGTCCTTCGCTTGCACCCTCGATTATTCCAGGAATGTCGGCCATGACGAATGACTGGCGGTCATGGTAACTCACTATGCCAAGCGACGGTTCGAGAGTAGTGAAGGGATAGTTTGCTATTTTCGGGCGTGCGCTCGACAGCGCAGAAAGCAGCGTGCTCTTGCCAGCGTTTGGGAAACCCACGAGACCCACATCGGCGAGAAGTTTCAGTTCGAGGATTATAGTCATTTCCTCCATCGGCTCTCCAGGCTGTGCGAAACGTGGTGCCTGGTTGGTGGCAGTGCGGAACTGGAAGTTGCCAAGACCGCCGCGTCCGCCTTTCAGCAGCAACACTTCTTGTCCGTCGTAAGTCACATCGCACACGTATTTGCCTGTTTCGGCGTTATAAACGACGGTTCCGCACGGCACGTCGATGTATACATCCTTGCCGTCAGTGCCGTGACACTTGGCTTTCCCTCCGTTGCCTCCGTGCTCGGCGAATATGTGACGTTGATATTTAAGGTGAAGCAGAGTCCAATAGTTGTGGTTACCGCGCAGGTAAACGCTGCCGCCTTTTCCGCCGTCGCCGCCGTCAGGGCCGCCGTTAGGCTGGTATTTGGCATGCCGTAGGTGCATGGAGCCGCGTCCGCCTTTTCCAGAGCGGCAGTAAATCTTAACGTAGTCTACAAAGTTGGATTCTGGCATAGTGAAGGGAATTAAGAATTAAGAGTTAAGAATTAAGAGTTAAGAAAACCGTTTTGCGGCTGATATATGGAAAAGCATATTTTCTTAACTCTTAATTCTTAACTATTAATTATTAGGATTAAATGTTGTCTATTACGTTGCAGATGTCAGCAAAAATGCGGTCGAGTTCTCCGAGTCCGTTAATATGATGGTGCAGGTTCTCTTTCTTATACCATTCTATCAGCGGTGCAGTCTGGTTGTGGTAAACGTCGAGGCGCTTCTTGATTGTCTCTTCGTTGTCGTCAGAACGTCCGCTTTCCTGTCCGCGCTTGATGAGGCGTGTCATGAGCTCGTCTTCCGGAACGTCAAGCTCTATCATTGCTGCAACCTTGTGGCCGCGTTCGTCAAGCATCTTCTTCAATGCTTCAGCCTGTGGTATTGTGCGCGGAAAACCGTCGAATATAACACCCTTATGCTCTTTTCCGAACTTGTCGTAAACGCTTGCGAGGATGTCTATCATAAGTTCGTCAGGGATAAGCTGGCCTTTGTCTATATACTGTTTGGCCGTTTTTCCGAGTTCTGTCTCGTTCTTGATTTCGTTGCGCAGTACGTCGCCGGTCGAGATATGGCCGAAGCCGTACTTCTTAATCATCAAATCGCTTTGCGTGCCCTTTCCTGAACCGGGCGCGCCGAAAATAACAATATTCTTCATCTTTGGGTCTGATATGGTATGTTTGTCTTGTTATTCTTCAACCAAAGTATAGATGTTCCGAAGGTTGCGGCCTTGCTGGTCGTAGTCAAGTCCGTAGCCGACAATGAAGTCGTTGGGTATCTCCATTGCCGCATATTCAATGTTGAGGTTCACTTTAAGCTTTTCAGGCTTAAGCAACAGCGTGCATATATGTATTGAGGCCGGATTGCGTGTGCCCAATGATTCCAACATTCGTTTCATGGTAAGTCCGGATTCGACAATGTCTTCCACAATTATTATGTCTCGTCCGGATATATCTTCGTTTATTCCGAACACTTCTTTGATGGTTCCTGTGGACATTGTCCCTTGGTAAGAAGCCAGCTTTACGAATGAAATCTCACATGGGATTGTAATCATTCTCATAAGGTCGGCAGCAAAAACGAAGGAGCCGTTGAGTACGGCGAGAAACAACGGGTTCTTTCCGCTCATGTCTCTGTTTATTCGGTCGGCAACGGTTTTTACGTGCTCCAATATCTCCTTTTCAGTATATGAAATCTTGAATGTCTTGTCGTGGATTTTTATTGTTGACATGATGCTCTATTGATATTTTGGCACAAAATTACTAAAAATATGCCAAATGTGACAAACGTTCAGCATTAATTTAGTATTTTTGCACTGATGAAGATTTTTACAAGCGCTCAGATACGTGAGCTTGACAAATATACAATAGAGCATGAGCCAATCAGTTCGATAAACTTGATGGAGCGTGCTGCAACGGCAATTGTACACGAGATAACCGCTGTATGGGGGGCGGATACGCCGGTTGTTGTTTTCGCAGGCCCTGGCAATAACGGAGGCGACGCTTTGGCTGTTGCGAGGATGCTGGCAGAAAAAAAATACCGGGTTGACGTTTATTTGTTTAATATCGGCGGAAATCTGTCTGATGACTGTAAAGCAAACAGGCAGAGGCTTGTCGGATGCAAGGCCGTTAAGTCTTTTGTCGAGGTTACGGAAGAGTTTGACCCTCCAAAACTGGACGGCGGTGTGCTGGTTGTAGACGGCCTTTTCGGATCGGGGTTGAACAAACCTCTTGCCGGCGGATTTGCTTCATTGGTAAAGTATATAAACCAGTCGTCGGCACAAGTTGTAGCCATAGATGTGCCTTCGGGGCTTATGACCGAAGACAATACATATAATGTAAGGGCGAATATCGTAAGGGCAGATGTCACATTGACATTGCAACATAAAAAACTTTCATTCTTGTTCCCGGAAAACCAGAAGCTTATCGGTGAATTGAAAGTTCTTGATATAGGTTTGAGCAAAGAGGGAATAGCAGTTACACCTTCTTCTTACAGATTGTTGGAAGAGGACGATATACGTCCGCGGCTCCTGCGCCGTGGAAACTTTGTGCATAAGGGCGATATGGGCAATGCGCTCATTATAGCAGGCAGTTACGGTATGGCAGGGGCTGCTGTGCTTGCGACGAAGGCTTGCTTGAGAAGTGGCGTGGGCAAGGCGACGGTTTGTACACCGTGCCGCAATAACGATATAATGCAGATTTCAGTCCCGGAGGCTGTCATGTGTGTGGGGAAAGATGAAAAATATTTTTCAGACGCTGTTGACGCTTCGGATTTTGATGCTGTATGTATCGGGCCTGGACTTGGGCAACAGGAAGCTTCGGCTATCGCCCTTATAACCCAAATACGCAGGACGCAGGCTCCTGTTGTGGTTGATGCTGACGGCCTTAATATTCTGGCAAGTCATAAAGCTTGGTTGCAGCAGTTGCCCAAAGGAATAATATTGACACCTCATCCAAAAGAATTTGAGAGATTGTCAGGCGTTCATTATGGCGACAGTTACGAGCGTCTTGGAAGTGCGCGCGACATGGCGGAACGCCTGCAAGCTTATATTATATTGAAAGGACATTACTCTGCCTTGTGCATGCCTGACGGCAACGTGCTGTTTAATACTACAGGAAATGCAGGTATGGCGACAGCCGGCAGCGGCGATGTTCTGTCCGGAATTATAACAGGATTATTGGCACGTGGCTACAAACAGCCTGATGCCTGTATGATTGGGATGTACCTGCATGGCCTTGCCGGTGATTTGGCGGTCCGCGATGTCGGTATGGAAAGCCTTGTCGCGAGTGACATAATCAAGTGCATTCCGCAGGCGTTTATACGCCTTGGCGCATGAATCAATTATTCATTTATTCGATAATAACGACATGAAGAACCTTACCATCGCTTTTTTATTGTTTGTGTCAGTTTGCCAAACAGTACTTGCGCAAAATGGCAAGAACGTGGCCGAGGGCACAGCTTACTATCTACCGCGTACAGAATTGCGTTTTACGGTTAAGATAGAGAAAACGTCATATACTCCCGGAGAGTTCGCTGTTTATGCGGAAAAATACATGAAGATGAACAATGTAGGCATGAAACCTACTGTTACCTACCGTATATTGGGGCTTGACATCAATTCCGTCGGCGAGCGTGACACATCCAAGTTCTATGTATTGCCGGCAGACTCTAAGCACAACATACAGACTGTTGATATTGATGAAAACAGCGTGTTGCTTGCCGTCAATGCCGAGCCTAAGGTTGTGCCGCAGCCTGAGCCATTCAAGCCTGCGCCCAAGCCCGCACCGCTTAATCCGCGCGATTATATGAATGAAGACATCCTTTCGGCAGGAAGCTCTGCGAAGATGGCCGAATTATGCGCATTCGAAATCTACGACATACGTGAAAGCAAGAGCCTTCTTAATAAAGGACAGGCTGATTTCATGCCAAAGGACGGCGAGCAACTGCGCATTATGCTGTCAAATCTTGAGACACAGGAGAACGCTTTGATGCAGCTTTTCAGTGGCGTAACAGAGCGCGACACGATGGAGGCCGTTGTAAAGTATGTTCCAGTAAAGGAAGTTGACAAGCAGTTGCTTTTCCGCTTCTCAAAGTGGATGGGCATAACGGATGCTGATGACCTTGGCGGTAATCCTTATTATATAAGTGTGGAAGACAAGCATGTTACGCCGTCAATCCATGAGGAACTGCTAAGCAGGAAGAAGGCAAAAGACAACGGAGGGCTTTATGTAAACCTGCCAGGAAAAATCCAAGTTACATTGTATAAGGGCGACGAGCAGTGGGCCGCTTATGAACTTTATGCCGCCCAGTTCGGCTCGGTAGCTGCTTTGGACGGCGACCTTTTCGGTAAAAAGCTGTTTACAAGCGTTGTCTTAAATCCTGTTACAGGCAATATGGAAAGTATAGAGATAGATAATTCAAAGAAATAATTGGCGGTACGGTTTAAGGATGTTGCACCTGAAAAATCAGGTGCGGCATCCTTTTATGTAAATAATGATTAAAAATATATTCTTTTATGCAAGGTTGCAGGCGTTGCGTGTGTTTCATTGTTGAAGTATAAAAATAAGAGCTATAGATTATGAAGACAATGAAATTCTTGGCCGGACTTGCTGTGGCATTTGTGGCTTTATTCTCTTTCGGCTCGTGCAACGATGACGACACCTATTACTGGTACTATCCGCCTATGCCGAATGCTTTGGTTACCGTTAAGCCTATCGAGGGGGCTGGTTTTTACATGCAGCTTGACGATAGTACAACTCTTTACCCTGTGAACATGGCCGCTTCGCCTTTTGGTGAAAAAGAGGTGCGTGCCCTTGTGTGTTACCGTGAGGTGAATCCGGTCAACGATTATTATGACAAGTCTGTAGAGGTTGACTGGATTGACAGCATTCTAACGAAAAAGGCAGTGCCTTATCCTGCTGACGGTGATGTGTCAGAATATGGCGACGACCCTATCGAGATTGTGCGCGACTGGGTCAACATTGCAGAGGACGGCTATCTTACCCTGCGTTTCCGTACGCGTTGGGGTGATACGAATGTGGCACATTATGTCAACCTGCTTACCGGGGTAAATCCTGACGACCCGTACGAAGTGGAGTTTAAGCATAATGCTTACGGCGACGTAAACGGTGTTGAGGGTGATGCTTTGGTGGCATTCCGCCTGTCAGACTTGCCCGATACTGAGGGCAAGACTGTTAAACTGACGTTGAAATACAAGTCGTACAGCGGCGAGAAGTCTGTGCAGTTCGACTATTGCAGCCGCAAGTCTACAACCGTTGGCGGTCAGATAAGTAGGGCTGGCTATTCTTCAATGTTGAAATAATGATATATGCAAGGGCTTAAGTTCATGGATTAAGCGGTCGCGCCTGCTCGTCGGCAATGCTGTTTGCCGCGTCCGGGCGCCGGCGCTTTTCCATTCGGCTTTTAATCCTTTGTTTGAAAAGATGACAGATAACGGCGTTCACAATGAAAGCGACCTCGTGTCACTTGTGGCACGGATGGACGGCAGGGCCATAAAATCGCTTTATGACAGGTATGTGGAATACCTGACGGCTGTTTGCGCCCGTTATATTGCCGATGACAATGACCGCAAGGACGTATTGCAAGAGTGTTTTATACGGATTTTCACATCGTTGGGCAAGTTTGAGTTCCGTGGTGAAGGTTCTTTGAAAGCATGGATGGCAAGGATTGTAGTCAATGAGTCATTACGCTTCTTGAAAAAGAATTCCAACCACGGTTTTATTGAATATGGCGACCGCCTGCCAGACATGGCCGACGAGCCTGAGCCGGAAGGCATCCCTGACGATGTGCTCAACGATATGATTTTGTCGTTGCCGCCGGGCTATCGCATGGTGTTCAACCTTTATGTGTTTGAACGTAAAAGCCATAAGGAGATTGCCACCATGCTTGGCATAGGTGAAAGCTCGTCAGCTTCGCAGTTCTCACGCGCCAAAGCGCTGCTCGCAAGAAAGATAAGGGAATACCGCGACAAACAAGACGGGGGACGGCTTGCTGGTTCTCATATTGGCGCTTCACGTCCGGGCGACATGTCTTCCGATGATGCGCAGCGGCTTGGCGGGGGACGGCATGGCAGCCCGGGTTTCAAATCTTTCAGTAAGGCTGTTGTTTTTGCCTTTTTGTGTTTTTTATGGTTGACGGTCTGAAAAAATCTGCGTATGATGGAACAACAATGGATAGAACATTTGAGGAAACGTTTTGCCGACCGTAAGGTTACGCCGCCTGACGGGCTGTGGGAATGTGTCCGCGACGCTGTGAACGCCGCTCCGGCTGACGGCGGTGCAGCCCCCAAGCGCCGTCGTCGTGCCGCCATAGTGCCTATCTGGTACCGTCGCGTTGTGGCCGGAGTTGCCGCTGTGGCTGCTGTAGCGGTGATGGTATGGATCTTTGCAGGCCGTGATTCCATATCTTACGATGTTGTAGCAGGTGTCGCTCCTGATGGCGTTTTGCATGGAACTGAACTTGCCGGCGGCGTGCCTGGCAGTGTTGCAGACGGCGATTTGCCTTCCGTGTCGCATCCGGTAAGGCGTCCGGATGTTTATAGTGACAGCCGTGATGCGAGTCCGGTAGAGACCGCAAAACCGTCAACCGACAGCGTTGTTGTTGATGAAAGCGTTGTGGTAGAAGGTGAAAATACTGTCGCCGATGCCCGTAAGTCCGGAGGGGAGAGTGTTGTTGTAAGACGTAACCATCCTGACGGCGGTTCGCATGGCGACGGCAGTGCGCAGTATATGGCTTCGGCTGGCAGCGTGCGTCCGCATGTCGGTGGAATGTCTGTGTCTGTTTATGGTTCGGGGCTTACAGCTGTAGGAGCTTCTTCAGGAAACAGCGGAGCATCCATACGTCCGTACACTGCGATGTCTGATCCCGTGTTGGGCAAGGAAAACATGTTGTTGTATTCAGCTTACGGAAGCGCCGAGGCGGCGGAGGTTAAAGTAAAGCACCGCCAGCCTGTGAAGGTGGGAGCGTCGGTAAGGTTTGATTTGCCAGGGCGTTTCGGCGTTGAGACAGGTGTAAATTATTCTTATCATTCGTCAGATATAACATCGGGCGACGATAATGGAGGCTATGCTACGGAGCAGAAGTTGCATTATATCGGCGTTCCTGTGGCCGTAAACTATGATATATGGCATACAGACTTTCTTGAAGTTTACGCTTCGGCTGGAGGTTCTGTCGAGTTTTGTGTTTCAGGAAAGTCGCATACTGAATATGTATCAAGCAGTAACGTGGTGAATACGGTAGATGCCGATGTGCGTGACGAGCGTCCGCAATGGTCGGTAGGGGCATCTGCCGGAGTGCAGTATAATTTCAGCGACCTTGTAGGCGTATATGTTGAGCCGGGTGTAAGCTACTATTTCGACAATGGCAGCGACGTCAGCACGATATACAAGGACAAGCCGTTCAACTTCAACCTGAACGTAGGTCTTCGCTTTACAATCAGATAAAACGGTTAAGCCTGATGTTCACTGTCATTTTGATAATGCTGTGCGGCGTTGTCGTAGGCCGCCTGTCGCAGGGGCGTGGCCGCTCATTCGTGCCGCGTGTCATAACGATTCTCATTTGGATTTTGCTTTTCCTGCTCGGCGTCGAGGTGGGTGTCAATCCCCGTGTGGTAGGCTCGCTCGGCAGCCTTGGCGTGGAGGCGGCGGTGATTGCGGTATTTGCCGTGCTGGGGTGTGGAGTGCTTTGCCGGCTGTTGTTCAAGGGCGAAAGAACCGGAGATGGATGATGATAGGTTCATATGTGTAACTTCTCTTTCTTTTGCTTCTGCGCGAATGTTCGATAAATAAATTTTTAATTTTCTTCTTTTTATTTTTAATTCTTGAAGTCAGGTCTTGTAATAGTTTCGTTTTTTGTCGTCGGCACAGTTGTCGGTGTCTGCGGCCTTTTTCCCGAGTGGCTTGATTCTGTTTCTGATGTCAGTTTCTATGCCCTGTGCGCACTGATGTTTTTTGTCGGGGTGAGTGTGGGCGGAGATACTTCAGTGCTGCGCAGCATCCGTTCGGTCAGTCCGCGTCTGCTTCTTTTGCCCCTTGTTACTGTGGCCGGAACGCTTGGCGGAGTGGCCGTAGCCAGCCTGCTGTTCCCAGACCGTAGCCTTGCTGACTGTCTTGCCGTAGGCTCCGGTTTCGGCTATTATTCTCTTTCGGGCATTTTCATTACAGAGTATCGCGGTCCGGAACTTGGCACAGTTGCCCTGCTTGCCAATATCTCGCGCGAGCTGTTGACGCTGCTCTGTGCGCCGCTTCTCGTCCGTTGGTTTGGCAGGCTTGCTCCGATTTCGGCAGGAGGGGCTACGACTATGGATACTACGCTGCCCGTCATCACGCGTGTGTCGGGCAATGCCTATGTCGTTGTGTCGGTTTTCCACGGTTTTGTCGTAGATTTCAGCGTACCGTTTCTTGTCACTTTCTTTTGCAGCCTGTAACTTGTTGATTTTCAACTGCATGCACATTGCGTTGCAATAAGCCGTATTTTGCAGAGCGAAAGGTGGCTTTTTGCAGCCTCATTTGCTGTCTTTTGCGTTCTTGTTCGCCGTCTTTTGCATCGTTGTTGCCAGCACCGTGTTTCTTATACCTTATTAATATTATATAAAGGCGTTAAAAGAAAGCCTTTTTTGAAATGGAGGAAATGTCAGCTTGTATGCAGTTGAAACGTTATTGTGGCGGTGACGGCAACTGAAAGCGTCAACAATTCGACTTTATTTATGTGAGAAAGATGCCTGGATATATGTGAATTTAAAGTGCGGCATAGCCGTTGTTTTTGTATGTCGTCAACCTGTTCAATGTGAATAACGGTTGACATAAGTCAAAAATATAATAATTTTGCATTGTTTTTGAAAAATTCTTGCTAAAACATTTGCAGCATTGAAACAAATGCCTTACCTTTGCATTCGCTTTCGCCTCAGAAAGGCAAGCAAAAGTTCTTTGACAGACTGGCACAGGTGAGGGACGGCGCGCCGCGCGTTCCCCTCG
>URUK01000057.1 GCA_900551055.1 uncultured Prevotella sp.
AATATAAATTATTTCATTTCAAAGAAGGATTATTCTTATATCGAACTCACGTTAATGGAATAATCATTCAAAAACACAAAAGCCGATAAACGATTGGCAAGCCTTCATTATCACCAAAGCCAGTCAAGACAACCTGCTTCGGCTGACTTTGTCACTACTTATGGCATGCTTTTTACAAACAGACACAACACATTGAATTTCAACAAATTAGAACCTGTGTTATGAAAGGTGGCCTTTCAGGTCGTAAAAGACGGCCTTTTGCATTCCAAACAGCCATGTTTCAGAAGGTAAAAGGCCATCGTTCATAGCTGAGATTAAAATAAAGCGGGCAGACAAGTTGTTTCTTGTCTGCCCACACTTTGTCTGTCTATATGAAAAGACGGTATCAAGCCGCCATTTCTATCCAGTCATAGAAGAAACTGCAAACGCCAAAGAGCAGTATGCCTGCGGTGCATATAGCGAGGGCAAGCTTGGTGTTGCCGTCACTCTTGAACGTTGGCAACGGATTTTCAGAGTTCTTTATATACATTGCCTTGACAATCAGCAGATAGTAGTAAAGGCTCACTACCGTGTTAACCAAAGCTATGAACACCACAAGATATGTAAGCGGCGAACCTTGCTGTGCAGCTGCCATGAAGACGAAGAACTTGCTGAACATACCGGCAAACGGCGGAATGCCGGCCAGCGAGAACAAAGCGAACGTCATCAAGAGCGACAGTTTAGGATTGGTCGTATACAAACCGTTGTAGGCATCCATATCGGTAACGCCTCCGTTGTTCTCTTCAACAACGCCGATTACGGCAAAGACTGCAAGGTTGGCAACAACGTAAACCAGCACGTAGTAAGACAAAGCCGCTACGCCCATAGCGCTGTCGCCAATCACGGCGAGCATGATGTAGCCGGCCTGTGATATTGAGCTGAACGCCATGAAACGCTTGAGGTCCTTCTGACGGATGGCGAAGAGGTTGCCGACGGTTATTGTAAGGACAACAAGAACGTAAAGCACGTATGTCCAATATTCCGTCATAGGGGCAAACACCTTCATAAGTATTGCCATCAGCGTGAAAGCAGCAGCACCCTTGGATATCACGCTAAGATAACCGGTAACGGTTGTCGGCGCACCCTGGTAAGCGTCCGCTGTCCAGAAGTGGAAGGGCACAAGGCTGATTTTAAAGCCCAAGCCGCTGAAGAAGAACACCATGCCCATGATAACCATGGTAAGGTTTTGCTCCGCCGCCAATACCGTGGCAACGTCGTCGAAATAAAGCGTGCCGGCCGCTCCGTATATGAACGAAATGCCATAAAGCATAACGCCGCTTGAGAACGTTGCGGTAAGAATGAACTTGGCTGCACCTTCCGCCGAATTGTGACGGTACTTGTCAAGAGCCACGAGGCAAGCCATAGGAACAGAAGCCATCTCAAGCCCGAGGAAGAACATCAGGAAATGACCTGCGCTCATCATCATGTTCATACCCAGCAGAGTGGATATTACAAGCATATAAAATTCGCCTTCCCTACGCGCCGTGTCTTCACGGCTTAGCCACTTGCGCGCCTGTATAAGCACAATTAGCGTGCCTGCGGCAAGGATTGTCTTCATTACGTTTACCGCAGCAGTAGTTACATACATGCCGCCGAAGGCCGACGTTGGTTCTTGCGGCCATACGCTGACAAGCACCTGAACAAGCATCAACAGGCATACAAGCGGATTGAACCACCTGCGCTCGCTGTTGCGTGACGATGCAAAATCGGCGATGAAGACGATAATGAGGATAGCCATCAGCGTGGCTTCCGGTATCATGTTTAAAAATTGACTGTAATTCATTGTTCTGATTTTTTATAGTTGACAAGTTGACGAGGATACAAGGGACGAGAAGATTTGCCTTGTCTGCCTGCACCTCGTTTACTCGTCTGCTTTCATCATATTGCCGCTATAGCTGAAACATTGTTGATGTGGTTGAGGATTGGAACCAATGCGTTGTCTATGACATCGCTCGCCCAAAGCGGAGCAATACCAAGTCCTGCAACACAGAAGATAAGGCAGCAAACAGCCACACGCTCGTCCCATGTAGCATCGGTAAGCGTCTCATAATGTGGGTCGGCCACCTTGCCGTAAAGGATTTTGCCGACAACGCGCAAAATGTAGACAGCAGTTACAACAATACTTGTACAAGCAATTATCGTAGCTGTACGATGGAACATGTCATTGTTTGCAAACGAACCGACGAAAATAGTCATCTCGGCAACGAAGCCCGAGAAGCCTGGCAATCCAAGGTTGGCAAGACCGGCAACGACATAGCCAACACTAAGGAACGGCATTATCTTCATCAGTCCGCCAAGCTGGCGCACGTCACGTGTATGTGTACGGCCGTAAATCATACCGATAAGGGCAAAGAACAATGCCGTCATCAAACCATGTGAAAGCATCTGGAGTATCGCACCCGTACATGAAGTCTTCGTCATCATAAGCAATGCAAAGAGCACAAGGCCGCAGTGGGAAACTGACGAATATGCGTTGATGTACTTAAGGTCAGTCTGTACACATGCCGACAAAGCTCCATAAACAACTGAAATAGTCGTCAAAATCAAGAATATCCAAGCCAGTTCATGTGCCGCTTCAGGCAGGAGGAACATAGCGATGCGGAAACATCCATAACCTCCAAGCTTCATAAGTACACCGGCGTGAAGCATTGATACCGCAGTAGGTGCTGAAGCATGGCCGTCGGGACTCCATGTATGGAACGGGAACAAGGCCCCAAGCACTCCAAAACCTATGAATACAAACGGGAAGAACACCTTTTGAAGTTCAACAGGAATATTGTGCATTTGAGCAATTTCAAGCACATTCATAGTTGTGGCTCCACTTCCGAAATAAATTCCGAGTATGCCGAGGATAAGCAGTGCCGAGCCTCCCATAAGCATAAGGGTAAGCTTCATCGCCGAATACTCCTTATGGCCGCTGCCCCATACACCGATAAGCAAGTACATCGGGATAAGGGCGACCTCGTAGAACATGAACATTGTGAACATGTCGGTTGTAATGAAGAAGCCGTAGACACCAGTGCTCAACAATGTAAACCAGAGGAAATACTCCTTCGTCAACGGCTTAAGACGCCAAGAAGCAAATGTTCCGGTAAATACAATGATGCTCGACAGAAGCAACATTACAACAGAAATGCCGTCAACGCCCACCGAGTATGCGATATTCAAAGGCTTGAACCAAGGAATGCTGTACGTAAACAACATCTCGTCGGTATTGCCGCCGGCGCGCATCTGTATGAATGCAATAGTCAACCAAACCGACAGGGCCAACAGACAAGAAGAGCCGGCCACCATCACACCACGCACCTGATTGAGATTTTTTGCCAGCCAAAGGCCAAGCAACATCAGTGCGGGAATTACTACAAATAAACTTAATATACTCATTTTACCGGTTTTCTTTTATAGACAAATACATAACAAGACTAATGCGATTGTTCCAGTAAGGAACCAGATTGCATATTGGCGGACATCGCCGCTTTGCCATCCGCGTATGCTCTCACCACCTTCATTTGCGCCCCACGCCATGAAATTCATCGCTCCGTCAACAACATGACGATCAAACCATGCAATAGGACGGCTGACACAACGGAAGATAATCTTATGGGTTACGAACATCCAGACCTCGTCAAGATAGAAACGACGGTAAGCCGCCTGATGCAAGCGTGGGAACTTCTTAGCCAACATGTCAGCAACAGGAGTTTCCTCACCTTTATACATATAAGTGGCAAGGCCTATGCCGCAAAGTGCCAATACAGTACTTACACCTGCCACAGTCCAGTTTGTATGAGTGCCGAAACCTATGCCATTGGCTGAAACAAACTCACCGAACTCAAAGATGTGGAGAGTTCCGAAAATACCTACAAGCATGGTTATGGCCGACAACACAATAAGAGGTATTGTCATTGTAGCCGGAGCCTCATGCGGCTGGTGTGCACCTTCAGCCTTGTGTGTTTCGTAATAGCTCTTTCCCCAGAAAATCGAGTAGTAAAGACGGAACATGTAGAACGCTGTCATTGCGGCAATTCCGCTCATTATCACACCCATAGCCGGAGAGAAATTATAGCAAGCTACAAGTATCTCGTCCTTCGAGCAGAAGCCCGAGAAGAATGGAATACCTGCAATTGCGAGACATGAAATAAGGAATGTCCAATGGGTTACCGGCATGTACTTGCGCAGACCGCCCATGTACATCTTCTCATTTGAATGTACCGCATGGATTATACAGCCGGCGCCGAGGAACAGACAAGCCTTGAACATAGCGTGTGTGAACAGGTGGTACATTCCTGCCATATATCCAAGTCCGTTGACATCAGCATATTCCTCCGTCATGGCAACCTTGCCAAGTTCCGGGTCGGGCATGCAAACTCCAAGCGCAACAAGCATGAAGCCAATCTGCGAAATCGTAGAGAACGCCAGCACACGCTTGATGTCGCTTTGGCAACAAGCAACGACAGCCGCATAAAACGCTGTAAACGCCGCAATATACGCAACCCAATGCAAAGCTTCAGGAGCAAATTCTATGAACAACGGGAACAGGCTTGCAACAAGATACACACCTGCAACGACCATCGTGGCGGCATGAATAAGGGCACTGACAGGAGTCGGGCCTTCCATAGCATCAGGCAGCCAAATATGCAACGGGAACATCGCACTCTTACCTGCGCCACCGATGAACATCAGGAACAAAGCCGTAGGCATTATCCATCCTGCCTGCTGAAGAGCACCCATCTGGGCATCAGGCATTGCCGTAAGGTCGTAATTGAATGTTCCGACATAGAAGCTGTAGAACAAAATACCGATGAGGAAGAACAAATCGGCAAATCGCGTAACGATAAAAGCTTTCTTTGATGCTGCGACCGCTGCATGCAACGGATAATAAAATCCGATAAGAAGATATGAGGAAACACCTACAAGCTCCCAGAACAAATACATCTGGAATATGTTTGTAGCTACAACCAATCCGAGCATTGACATCGTGAAAAGGCTCAAGAATGCGTAATAACGCTGGAAACCTTTTTCTCCGTGCATATAGCCAAATGAATAAATATGTACCATAAAGCTGACCGTAGAGATGACGATAAGCATCATGGCCGAGATTGGCGTTATACGGAAACCGATGTTAAAAGTAAGAAGCTCTGAAAACTTTAACCATGTGATGTCAAAGACTGTCACTGTGGGATAAAGTCCAGTAGCAGCATCCCTACCCTGCACAAGGAAATATTCGAATGCAGTGTAATAACACAGCACTGTAACAATTGCCAGCGAGCATGTTCCTATTACTCCGGCAACCTTATGGGACATTTTCATCCCCGCCAAGCCGAGCAATACAAACGTGAGAGCAGGCAACAGTAGTATCAAAAATACAAAACTATAGTCCATAACAATTAATTTTTCATGTTTTCAATACAGTTCACCTGGTCACTGTGGAAATTGCGGTAAACATTAATGATAATAGCTACAGCCACCGCTGTCTCGGCCGCACTTACACCTATGCTGAACAGGGTAAAGAAAAAACCTTCCATCTGTCCGGGAAAGAGCAGGCGGTTGAACGCAGCAAAGTTAATATCTACAGAATTGAGTATCAACTCAACGGAAATCAGCATGGCAATCAGATTGCGCCTTGTGACGAAACCGAACACGCCGATGAAAAACAACAGTGCCGAAAGCACAAAGAAATATTCAACTGGTACCATACTTATTTCTCCTTTCTCGATATTACAATTCCACCGATGATGCACGCAAGCAGGAACACAGAAATGAATTCGAACGGCAGCACATACTGGTATTTCTCAGAACCCATAAGTGTCTTGCCGATGATGTTCATTGGAACTTCCGCGTCTGCCATCTGCATCGACATGTCGATAAACTTATTCTTAAAAAATACAGCAACGACCGTAACAAGTCCTACAAGAGTCATCAATGCGCCAAAAGCAACACGGCTGCCCTTGAAACGCTCTACGAGACCTTGCAACGTGCGCTTGCTTACCAATTGGATGGCAAAGATATAAATCATGGTTATACCTCCTGCATACACACTGATTTGAGCTGCGCCCAAGAATGTATAGTCAAGCAGGAAATACAGACCTGCCACTCCCAAGAGAACGAACAACAGGAAAGTGGCCGCTCTCATAATCCGCTTTGTCATCACGCATACAACGGCAGAGCCGAGAATGACGACAGCAAGAATTAAAAACATTACCATATTAGCCATATTCACGTTCTCCTATTTACTTTATACCTGTATTGAACTTTCCAATCTCAAGAGGCGCGCCCCCGTCGGTAAGATTAGGCAGCGGAGTTTCAAACTTCTCCTTGTTGAGATGCTGCACAAGGCTGCCACGGCTGAACGTTGCGTTCTCGAAATCATTTACAAACTTGATAGCGTCATGAGGACAAGCATTTACGCACAGCTCGCAAAACATGCACTCGCCAAGATCGTAAATGTAATCGTCAAGGACACGCTTTTTCTTGCCGTCCTCCGTCTCTACAGTTTTCTGGACAACCTTTATCGTGCCGTTCGGGCAAGCCATCTCACAAAGCTTGCAGGCAATGCACTTGTTATTGCCTTCTGCATCCTGCGGCATGATAAGCCGACCGCGGTGGCGTGGAGAAACATGAAGAGTGGTCTTCCTGTTCTCAGGATACTGCTCGGTGACTTTCTTCGTGAGATATTCACGGAAAGTGACGCCAAGTCCTGTAGCCAAAGACTTCAGTCCATCCCTTATTCCGCCAAAATATGAATTCTTATTCTCTTCCATTTAATTAAATGTCTTCAATCTTACAATTTTATCTCATTAGAAATGCCAGCCCAGAGCAACGACAATTGTCATTATCACAAGGTTGAGCAAACTCAACGGCATCAGATACTTCCATTCAAGCTTGAGTATCTGGTCAATACGCAGGCGCGGATACGTCCACTTAATCCACAACAATATCCAAACAAGGAAGAACGTCTTTGCCAAGAACCATACTATGCCTGGGATATAATCCATAACAGAATTAAACCCGTCAAGCCCTGCGATATGAAGCGGCATCCAGCCTCCAAGGAACACCGTGGCAGCGACACCGGCAACAATAAACAGATTAAGGTACTCAGCCAGATAGAAGAAGCCGAAGCCCATTCCAGAATATTCCGTGTGATAGCCTGCGGTAAGCTCGCTCTCGGCCTCGGGCAAGTCGAACGGACCGCGGTTCGCCTCAGCGTTTCCTGCAACAAGGAACACCAGGAAAGCTATAATGGCCGGAATGTGTCCCTTAAAAATCAGCCATCCGTCATTCTGTGACTCTACTATGCCAGAGAGGCTCATCGTTCCGGTAAGCGCAACGGCCGTGATAAGGCAGAGGCAGAGGGATATTTCATAAGAAATCATCTGCACCGCACCACGCATTGCCGAAACTACAGTATATTTGTTGTTCGAGCTCCAACCTGCAAGGAAGATGCCGACAACACCAATACTGGATATGGCCGTAAGCAAGAACACGCCTACATTGAAATCAAGTATCTCAGCACCCTTATTCCACGGCATGAACGCAAATGCTCCCACACTGCCTATTATGACAAGGAACGGGGCGATGACATAGAGAAGCTTGTCTGCCCTGTTCACAGGGAATATTTCCTTGATGAGCATCTTCAGCACATCGGCGAAAACCTGGAAGATACCCCATTTGCCGACACGCATAGGGCCAAGACGGCACTGGAAGAAAGCGCAGACCTTACGTTCCATATATATGAGCACGATTGCCAGCATGGCGTAAGCCACCAATATTAGCAAGCCGACAATGACGCACTCGATAAGGATTGACAAGAAATTACCCAGCCCGAGGGTATCCCTGAGCAGGCTGTCAAACCATGTTGTTACTATACTAAAATCGAACACTTTTCTTAAAGTTTAAGTTTGTAAATTGGAGAAGTTAAAGAAGTTTTGTAAGTTACAGGGGAGTTAATCCCCTACCCTCATCTTTTCCCTCTTTACTTAACCTATTATTATCTGTCAATATCGGGAATCACATAGTCGAGCGTTGCTCCGATTGAAATCAGGTCAGCTATCTTCTCGCCACGGCAGATTGTATCCATCGCTGAAACGAGCGGCAAGCCCATCGGACGGAACTTCAACCGGCAAGGGTTCTTGCCGCCGTCGCTCCGCAGGTAAACACCTATTTCGCCACGGCTACCCTCGCAGCTTGTGTACCATGTTCCCTCGGGCACCTTGATTATAGGCTTCTGCTTGATGTAGAAGTCGCCTTCGGGTATATTGTCGATAAGCTGCTCAAGTATGCGGACGCTTTGGCGCATCTCATCGAGACGGACTTTGTAACGGTCGAAGCAGTCGCCGTTGTTATAGACAATCTCGTCGAAATCAACCTTGCCGTACATCGAGTAAGGATGATTTTTCCTGACATCGTTATGCCAGCCGCAAGCACGACCTGTGCCGCCTGTGCATCCATAAGAGATTGCATCCTCCTTGGACAGGACGCCTACGCCCTTGAAGCGGTTTTGCAGGATTACATTGCCCGTGAAAATGTCATCATACTCCTTGAACATTGGCTTCACGTATTCGCAAAGTTTCTTCACATTCTTCACAAAGTTCGGGTCGATGTCAGCCTGGCATCCGCCTATCCTGTAATAGTTCTGTATAAGTCGGCCGCCTGTCGTCTCCTCCATAACATTGAGAACCTGCTCGCGGTCACGCATTCCATAGATGAAGGCGGTCAACGCTCCGAGGTCTTGGGCACAGCATCCGAAATAAAGCATGTGCGAGTCAAGACGCTGAAGCTCGTCCATTATGGTACGGATATACTGAATACGGTCGGACAGTTCTATGCCCATGCCTTCCTCTATTACAGACACGAGGGCATGGCGGTTCATCATTGCCGAGAGATAGTCGAGACGGTCGGTCAGAGCCAATGTCTGCGGATAAGTATAGCTCTCGCACATCTTCTCTATTCCGCGGTGGATGTATCCGCAATGCGGATATATCTTGCGCACGTACTCTCCGTCGAGGATTGTCTGAAGGCGGAGCACACCATGCGTTGCCGGGTGCTGCGGCCCTATGTTGATTACATAATCGTCGTCGGTGAAAAGCTTGTGCCGGGTCTCTATCAGATGTCCGTCCTCGTCAAGATTATATTCCAAAGTATAATCCGGCTCCGGGTCGTCTTCAAGAGTATACTGGTTGTTCTCCGGACTCATGTCGTAGTCCTTTCTGAAAGGATATCCGTTAAAGTCCGAACGGAGATACAGACGGCGCATGTCCTTGTTGCCAAGGAACTTTATGCCGTAAAAGTCGTACACTTCACGTTCCAGTATTTCGGCACCCTTCCACAGGTTGCTTACCGTCGGGATGTAAGCGTTGTCGCGGTCGCTGTTCACGGCTTTGACGCTCGTGCGCTCATGTGTTTCCGTGTTTTCAAGAATGTACACAGCGCCAAGACCTTCTTCACCGAAGTCCTCACCTACGATGGTTACGAGGAAGTCAAAATGTTTCTCATTCTTGAGTTTTGCCATCTCTTTGGCAAAATCATTCAACTCGAATGTTTTGTGTTCTAATTTCATCGCTTCCTTTATTAAATGTTAGACGACGATGCCGTGTTAACAAGGCCGAGAGCCGCGGCAGCCTTTTTCAACTTGCTTTCGTCAACGTCGTTTCCGTTGACAACTATCGGTTTCTTTTCTTTGTGGTTCACTCCGCCAAAGAACTTTTCAACTTTCACCTTTCTCTGCAACTGCATCATGCCGTACAGAATAGCTTCGGGGCGCGGAGGGCAGCCGGGGATGTACACATCCACGGGCACAATCTCGCCGATGCCCTTAACCACGTGGTAGCTGCTCTTGAACGGGCCGCCAGATATGGCGCAGCCGCCAACGGCCACCACATACTTAGGCTCTGCCATCTGGTCGTAAAGGCGCTTGAACGCAGGCGCCATCTTGTGCGTAATTGTACCTGCGCACATTATCAGGTCCGCCTGACGAGGAGAGTTGCGCGTAACCTCGAAGCCGAAGCGTGCGAAATCGTAACGCGCACATCCTACGGCCATGAACTCGATACCGCAGCAGCTTGTCGCAAAGGTAAGCGACCACAAAGAGTTGCTACGGCCCCAGTTAATCATGCTGTCGAGAGAGCCTACAACTACATTAACACCGCCCTCATGCAGTTCGTCGACAATCTGCTCAAGGGACTCATTGTCCTTAAACTCCGAGTAAGGAATACTCTTGATAACGGGCTTTCTCACTTCCATTCCAATGCTCCTTTCCGCCAAGCGTAAGCAAGGCCAAAAACTAAGACTAACAAAAAGAATCCGATGCTGACCATTGCCATCACGCCGAAATCCTTAACCACGACAGCCCACGGATAGAGAAACACCGTCTCCACGTCGAACACGAGGAAAAGAATTGCGAAAAGATAATAGCCCACGTGCATAGGCAACCATGAAGAGCCACGCGTCGGTATACCACACTCGAACGGCTCTCCCTTTACCTTATTATAACTACGCGGACCCATTAACTTAGCGATGACAAAAGCAGCCACGACTAAGAAAACAGCCGTTATTAGAACGGTAATTAACAAGATAAAATACATATATATTTTATTTAATAAAACGTAGCACTACAAAACGTGTGCAAAGGTACAATTTATTTCGTAAAGTTTCACAAAAAACACATACTTTTATTTTTATGAAATAACACACGCTGGGCACGGAGGCTTTTTACGTGTAATACGAAAGGTGGCATACGGTGTCTTTTAGCCCCGAAAGGAGGCTTTTTGCAACGTGCCTGATGACATATCCGACAACGACGGTTCCGTGCAATCGAATCATGCCAAGCCTGCTTTCATCAATAATGTCAATATTGAGTGATGGTTCTACGGTTTCAAGCCGCATGGCTGCCGGCAACAAGACTGACACAACGTAGATGATTTATAAGAACTCAAAGGCATGTTTGCAAGACTTGCATTATTTTCTCACTATTTGATGAAAATTCTTTTTTATTCTCACCGATTTTCTAATATTATATGCATCTTTGTGTCGATTATGGGTAATGCCGTACAACTGCAAAAATAAATCAATAAAAGACAAAAGGAATGACAATGAATGCGAAAACAGACTCTGTGGTAGCGTCATCCCGTCCATACATGGAGGGAGGCTTCTTCGCACTCATCTTTCTGTCTTTTCGTTCATGTTTAAGCATTATTAAGACAAATAATTTGCATATTCGCAGGAGCTCATTACCCCCAACAAACTCACTGTGTATCAATAAGTTACGCAGAATTGCGACCACGCTGTGCCGGGCGGCATGCGGAGCACTCTTTGTGCCCGTATGCCGCCCGTGCCGTTGTCACCGTGCCTTTACAAATCGAAAAACTCAAAAAACAT
>URUK01000058.1 GCA_900551055.1 uncultured Prevotella sp.
ACCGACCGCTTGAAGTAAGAATACTATAACATTCTCTTATATCGAACTCACGTAGCGTTAGGCTCTAAATCGTAGTGGAATATCTGCCAGACGAAGCTTGGCTGGGCAGCAACGCTCATCCACAACAGTATGCCTTGCACCGGCTTGAACATCTGCCCGAGCCGCCCTTCGTACATGGCGCGGTGCCCTTCGTAATTCATCATCTGCGCCTTCCGCACGAAATCGGCCACGTTGCGCACGTGTCCGTAGCGTCCGGTCATGGTTTTCAGCAGCTTACGGCCGCCTCCTGACGTGAAGTTATGTTCCGCCCAGGCATCTGTTATGCCGTTCCAGTCTTTCTCGGGCATCATCCCCTGTACCGACTCCAGCGTCGGCACAGACATGGCTCCTATCTCGGTCTTGAACGTTTCGGCCTTGTTGAAATTCTTAAGTTCGGAAAAACAGTAGTAATCATGCGGCGTCTGCCACTCATACGGGCCGCCCGAATTGCATCCGTAGGCGCCTCCCGAATTTGACTGATAATGCCGGGTAGGATCTATTTCAGCCAAAAGGTAACGCACTGCGTCGTCAAGATATTTGGGCGGATAAGCTTCGTTGCGACCGCACCACACGGCTATCGACGGATGATTGCGCGTGCGCAGCACCTTGTCGCGCACGTTTGCCATGTACAAGTCATGGTCCAAGGGGTCGATGGAGTTGAACTGGAAGAACTCGTCCCATACAAGAATGCCATACTTGTCGCAAAGGTCGTACAGGTCATCGCTTGTGCTTTGTCCGCCCCAGTTGCGTATCATGTTGAAGTTTGCAAGCTTGTGCAAACGCACCTGGGCCTCAAGACGTTCGCGTGGAATGCGTTTCAGCGCTTCGTCCATGCCCCAGTTGCCGCCTTTACAGAACACTCTCACACCGTTTACGGTCAGTGCAAGCTTGTCTGAATTTGGTATGCCGTAAGTAATCTCGCGTATTCCGAAATCAACGTCCCTTGCGTCTGACACCGTGCCTCCCTGCTCGAACGAAAGGCGGAGCGTGTACATATCAGGTTCTCCAAGCCCGTTCGGCCACCATAGTTTGGGGTTTTCAACCAGCAACTGCGGACAATTTTCGGGAGTGAAGCTGACCGTTTCTGTGGTGTAAGGCCGCAATGTGACTTGCCGGTCAAAGCTTACGTCACCGAAACTGCCTTTCACCACGCCTGCCTGCGCTTCTCCCGTGACGTTCTGAAGCACGGCCTGCACAGTGACAGAGGCTTGGTCTGTACGCGGCAACGGCAGGTCGGTGGTGACAAACGGGTCTTTCACTATCACTCCCTCCGTAGCCGACAAATACACGCCTTGCCATATACCGCTGTTCCTGTCGCGTATTCCGGAAAGCCAGTCCCAGCCGTTCGCACAGCCGAAAGTAGGTCCGTCAAGCCGCCACACTCCGCCGCACGGGCCGCCTACCGTACCCATCGTATGCTCCGATGGTACGCCTGTATGGGGCTGCGGAGATATGCATACCGCGACAACGGCCTTTTCTCCGGCCTTAACGTATGGCGTAATGTCGAAATTTCCACGGATGAACGCCCCCTTGATAGGGCCTACACGCTTGCCGTTCACCCACACGTCGGCGGCATAGTTGATACCGTTGAAGTTGAGCCAGATGTGCTTTCCCTTGTAAGACAGCGGTATGTCAACCTCGTTGCGGTACCACCAGTCCGTATGGCACAGGTATTCGGGTATCTTTTCCGGGCGGTTGTTCTCACCGTACAGCGGCTCTTCGTAAACGCCGTTGTCAACCAACGTGGTCAGTACCGTGCCCGGCACCGTAGCGGCATACCACCCTTCGGGCTGATATGCCGCCGTAGACACTTCAAGTCCGGCCTCCGGCAGGCTCGCCGAATTAATCTTCAGCCACCCTTTGTCGCGGCCGTCCTGCAGCACTTTTGCAGCATCCTGCATTTTCCAGCCGGTGTTTATGTCGTGGCGGTTCAATGACTGCGCCTGAACGCCAATGGCAAATGGCGACAAGAGAACGGCCATGCAAGCCATCCCGGCGGCACGCCTGCGGCAACACCTTCCCGTAAAAAGCTCTTTTGTTATCGTATTTTTCATGCCTGATGTTTTTATGGTTTCAGATATTTCTGGCTTCTACAAAAATACATCCGTACACATTAACCGCGCTATTAAAATTCGATTAAAAACTGAAATTAAAGCAGAAAAGGACAAATTTTATAGCATTTTGCCCGTTGTGTGTACATCTGCACAATGGCGGACACTGTCCGTATGGATTGCGGAAGGTGCTCTTTCGCCTTCCGAAAGGCCACCTTTTACACGCTAAAAGGCCGTCTTTTGGAATGTAAAAGACGGCCTTTTGGAAACACACTGATTATCAGGCAGTTGACAGACGTTACCAATCGGCAATGTCGGCAACGGCCTCAACCTTGGTCTCAACGTCGTCGGGAAGCGACGGAAAGAAGTCGATGCCGGTGATGCGCTCCACCTCGTCAACTGTATTCACATAGTCGCCCTTCGGCCGGTTGCCCTCGGCGTTCTTGTAGATGAAGCCTATGGCCTTGGCGTCTTCACCCGTCCGGAGCACCACCTTGAAGAAAGCCTCCGGCACGGTGACCTTGTTCTTGCCTATGGTTTTGTGCTTGCCTTTATACAGGATTGGGCCACACACGATATAAACGCCACCGTACTGCTTCGCCCAACGGCGGCAGGCCATCTCCATCTCGTTCCAGTCGCCGCGGTTAAGGTTGCCGTTCTGGGGGCACATGTTTGTGAAGAGAAACGACTCGTGCATGGCCTCCACGCTGTATTTGTTGTCAGCCGCAGGGCACATGTGCCCACGGTCGTAACCCGAACCGTAGTAATCGGAGTCCTCGGCACGCGGCGCCGGCACGTCCATATCGGCCTCAAAGTCAACGCCTGAACGCTTTGCAGGGCCAGATGTGCGGTCGTCGGTCAAATGCCAGGCCACCCAATTAGGCAGTTTCGTTGCCTTGTTGTAAGACACTATGTAGCCCGTGCGCCTTAAAATCTGCTCCGGCAAACCGCCTGGCGACGACTGTTTCAGCAGTCCGTCACCGCCTTCTGCGGCCACGGCGGCCTCATTACGGCTCGCATCAGACTGCCTGCCACTCTCTATTTCATTCACCACCGCCTTGCCGATTTCCCTGACAAGCGGCTTGTTGCGCTCAAGGAAGTCACACGAACCGAGCGTGACCGCCGCGCACAACGCCAACAAATAAATCCTGACTTTATCCATAACAGCGGCGAAAGTAAGAATTTTACGGCGTATAAACAAGAAAATCGGGCTGATATTGCGGTTATTGCCGCAATGTCAGCCCGACTTCTTCATATTACGCTTATGCCTTTACACCGGCATGTTTACGCGTCCGTAGTTGTACATTTTCAAAACGTTCACACAGTACCTGTTGAACTTCTTGCTGTCCAAAATCCTGTTAACAATCTTTTTCATAATCTTTTTACCTTTCTTTTTTAGTTCTACATGTGGGATGCATCTTCACATCCTGTTATCCTTTTTCTATCATTTACGATGCAAAGATAATACCGTTCACGGCACGCCGTAACGTTTAACGGCCTGAATTTGGCTTTTGGCGCATGTATTTTGACATGCGTCAAACAGGTTGATTTGTATCAATCAGTTTTCATGACAAACAGTCAGTACCTGCCATTCCGCCACCCCCTGTATGTCAGCCGCAGGCCGTTTTAATGGCAAAAAAGCGGCATTTATTTGTTTATTATCCTTACTTATAGTATCTTTGTAAGGCATTTCAACCGGCAATGCAGCCTTATACATATAACAAATGGACAAATTCATACTGCCGCCCGAATGGGCGGAACAAAGCGCAATACAGCTTACATGGCCGCACGCGGCTACAGACTGGCGTGAATATATTGACGACATCTGCGCCGTGTACATTGATATGGCCGACGCGATAACACGCCACGAACGCCTGCTCGTGGTTACTCCAGAACCTGAAAACGTCAAGACGCAACTTGAAACAAGACTGACAGATTGGCAGCTTGCAAACGTCACGCTGCACCGTTGCCCCACAAACGACACTTGGGCACGCGACCACGGCTTCATAACGCTGACTGACGGAAAGACAAAACAACTGCTCGACTTCCGCTTCAACGGCTGGGGCGACAAGTTTCCCTCCGACCTTGACAACGCCATAAACCGCAGCCTTTATATAAATAAGGTAGTGAATGGTGAATATATAGACCATAACGACTTTGTGCTTGAAGGCGGTTCAATCGAGAGCGACGGACACGGCACGATACTGACGACCAGCCAATGCCTGCTCGCCCCCAACCGCAACCAACCGCTTACACGCCAAGAAATAGAGCAACGGCTGAAAGACTACCTCGGTGCTGAACGCATATTGTGGCTCGACTACGGCCACCTTGACGGCGACGACACCGACAGCCACATCGACACTCTTGTGCGCACTGCTCCTGACGACACCTTGTTATATGTGCGTTGCGCTGACGAACAGGACAGCCACTACGCCGACCTGCACCTCATGGAGGAACAACTTAAAACGCTGCGGACGACAGACGGACGGCCATACCGCCTGCTGCCTCTGCCCATGCCGCGGCCAATCTATGACGGCGAAGACCGCCTGCCGGCCACATACGCCAACTTCGTAATAATAAACGGGGCTGTAATCTACCCCACATACGCCCAACCCGACAACGACGCGGAGGCCGCACGGGTTATCGGCAAGGCGTTTCCCGACCGCGAACTGATAGGCATCGACAGCCGCACAGTTATACGCCAGCACGGCTCGCTGCACTGCTGCACGATGCAATTTTTAAGGAATTAAAGAAGTTATAGGGAGTTAAAGAAGTTAAAGACAAATGTCTTATCATTGGAACAAGGCTATGTCAGAAACTCATACAGCTCTCTATAATAAACCTTACAACTCGAAATATATTACCATCAAAGCATTTGTCTTTAACTTCTTTAACTCCCTATAACTCCTATAACTTCTAAAAAGAATATGAAAACAGGCATAATCCAACAACACAACACAGCCGACTGCGACGACAACATGCGCCGCCTGGCCGACAGCATAATGGCTTTGGCCGAAGAAGGCGCGGAGCTGATTGTGCTTCAGGAACTGCATAACTCGCTGTATTTCTGTCAGACAGAGAACGTCGACAACTTCGACTTGGCCGAGCCTATACCTGGCCCGTCAACCCGGTTTTTCGGTTCTTTGGCAAAAGAGCTTGGCGTTGTGCTCGTCACTTCGCTGTTCGAGCGGCGCGCCGCAGGGCTTTACCACAACACGGCGGTAGTCATCGAGCACGACGGAACGATAGCAGGGAAATACCGAAAAATGCACATTCCCGACGACCCTTCTTACTATGAGAAGTTCTACTTTACGCCGGGCGACATGGGCTTCCACCCCATCGACACGTCGGTAGGCCGCCTCGGAGTGCTCGTTTGCTGGGACCAGTGGTACCCGGAGGCCGCACGCCTCATGGCGCTTCAGGGCGCGGAGATACTTATCTATCCCACAGCCATAGGCTATGAAAGCTCTGACACCGAGGCCGAACAGCAGCGCCAGCGCGAAGCATGGACAACAGTGCAGCGCGGACACGCCGTGGCCAACGGCCTGCCCGTTGTCGCAGTTAACCGCGTAGGGCACGAGCCTGACCCGTCAGGGCAGACCAACGGCATTCAGTTCTGGGGCAGTTCGTTCGTTGCCGGGCCGCAAGGGGAAATACTTTACCGCGCTTCCGCAACTGACGAAGAGCGCACCGTGGTTGACATCGACATGCACCGCGGAGAACAAGTGCGCCGTTGGTGGCCGTTCCTCCGCGACCGCCGCATCGACGAATACGGAGAGATAACAAAACGTTATATAGACGATAATTAAGAATTAAGAGTTAAGAATTAAGAAAACAACTTTTGCATACAACACTTATAAAAGCATATTTTCTTAATTCTTAACTCTTAATTCTTAATTTCAAAAAACAAATAAAGAATGCTCCTCACCCTCCTCATCCCCTTTCTCGGCACTGTTGTCGGCTCCGCCTTCGTCTTCTTTATGAAAGACAAGATGCCGACGCAGGTACAGAAGTCGCTCCTTGGCTTCGCCTCCGGCGTTATGGTGGCCGCCTCGGTGTGGTCGCTGCTCATCCCGGGCATGGACATGTGTGCCGACATGGGTAAACTGGCGGTTGTTCCGGCTGCGGTAGGCTTCCTTGCAGGAATGGCATTGCTGCTGCTAATCGACCGCATAACGCCCCACCTCCACATCGGCAACGCCAAGCCCGAAGGGCCTCGCAGCCGCCTCTCGCGCACGGCGATGCTCTCGCTTGCGGTGACGATACACAACCTGCCCGAAGGCATGGGAGTGGGCGTAGTCATTGCAGGAGCGTTGCAGGACGGCACGCAAATCACCACGGCGGCGGCAATGGCGATGGCGCTCGGCATTGCCATACAGAACATTCCCGAAGGAGCTATCATCTCGATGCCCATGCGCGCCGAGGGCAACAGCCGCCTGCGCTCGTTCACCATGGGCGCGCTTAGCGGAATAGTAGAACCTTTAGGCGGACTGCTTGTTGTGTTGCTGGCATCAGTAATGACGCCCGCCCTGCCATATCTGCTGGCCTTCGCCGCCGGAGCTATGCTCTACGTGGTGGTAGAAGAACTAATCCCCGAAATGTCGGAGGGCGAGCACAGCAACATCGGCACTATCGGCTTTGCAATAGGTTTCACGCTGATGATGGTATTGGACGTGGTTTTAGGATAATCTGAAATATATGTCCTAACACATGTAAAATTACATTTTAAGGTAAATCCGGCATGAACTTCAGCAACAACGTTATACCAGAAACACTGTTTACGTATTACACTTTCAGTTGCTTCATGTGTAATTTTGACGACATTATAGACGTACTTGACGTCGAATATGCGGCGAACGACAAATGGAAAATGCTGCAAAAACCATTCACATTCGACCTTTACCAAGGCGAGCCACAACCCGGAGGCGCACATTTCCCAAAAGTTTATTTCTATATTCCGAAAGTAAGCAGCTGTTGCGTGATGTTCTCCAACTATGCCGACGGACTGGCGACAATGGCTTATTGGATGTCAATAAAAATGCAATGCCAATGCTATAACTTCAGAATTACAAACGTAGGCACCCCCTACAGTTTCAATTCTTTCGAATACATAAACAGCGGAGAGTGTGTAAGAACAGCGTATGCCATGCAAAACCCACGATGGGTGTTTTATAGTAAAGGCGACATCCAGTGGTTTGAGGACGAAGCATTATATGTAAACAGGCTGACAAAACTCAGGTTAAACAGCACAATACTAACCAAGTATTGTCTGAGATTGGGCTTCAACATAACAAGTCCCGATTTTTGGAAAAGCAGGAAATCCGTACTGCTCGAACGCATAAAATGGTAAAAACACATATGCCTATGAAACAAACTAATGCAACAACACTAGCCCAAAAAGCAATATCCGCATGGTGGATGGTACAAGGCGCGGCTTTCATCATACTCACCGTAATAGCCGTGTACAGGCAACCCAAGCCGCCCGTATGGGCATTGACTTTCGGCATAATCCTTTGCCTCGCCGCCTATCTCAGGCAAAAAGGCGAAGATTTAAGGCGCATCGCCGACATGGTTTTGCTTGCTTATTCAATCTCGTTCGCCATCATCGCCTGCCTGCTTGCCTACATAAACGCACACGGAGCGGCTATTCAGGCCGTATTAATCATTGTCGCTGTGGCGAACATCGCAGCCAGCATAACGTCGCTCAGACGTAAAACAAGACATAAATAAAAACATTTTTTGCGATTTTACTGTCACACTGTCACCGCATGTTATTATCCGTTGATAATCAACAAATTATAGTGTGACAGTAAAACAACATTGACTGTCACCACCGTCACGCGGCAATCAAAACCACAAAGGAAAACAAATCGCACTGCAAAAGGCAGTCTTTCACTTTGCAAAAGGCGGCAAACCGCACGCTGAAAGGCCACGTTTTACAAGCTAAAAGACGACCTTTTACAACGTCATACGTATCTTATTGATTACCAGTTATTTACGAGTACATAGACAACATGTGCGGCTTTGCGTCTAAAACAATGTCAGTTCGGTGTAAGAATGTGATAATATGCCAGACTTACGTTACTATGGGGGTGTTGATGTAAGTGTTGTGTGAAAAAGGAAAAGAAAAACGCAAATCGTCTGTCATCTGTCAGTT
>URUK01000059.1 GCA_900551055.1 uncultured Prevotella sp.
GGAGGGCTGGGGTGGGTTTTAGGTGTGCTGGGGTGGTCTTTTTTACCTTTTTACCCTTTTACTTTTTTACCTTTTAATAAATTTCTCCACGTCAACGTAGCCGCCGGTTGCCTTCGTCGCGTAGTTGTAGATGGCGAAGCGAGTGCCGGTGAAGTGGCGGCGGTAGTCGAAGCGCATCTTGAAGTCGCCGCCGGCTGCCGTCCACTGCTTGCCGTCAAGGCTGTAATGGAAGCGTGCGATGTCGCGGCCCGGACGGAAGTCGGCGTCGATGCGCAGCCACACGCGCTGCGCGTCGAGCGGCGCGCGGTAGCGTTCGTCGCGCTCAACGGCTGTCACCGCCTTGGTCTTGTCGTCAAGGGCTACGCTCTCGGCGGTCATCACCACGTATTTCTTTCCGCCCTCGCAGACAACCGAGAGCAGGCCTGCGTCGCCGTTGAACGCGCTGAAACCGGCCACGTCGCCGTCGCGCATGCCTTGCAGGTCAAGCTCGATGGAGGCCGAAGTCTGCGGCCCCGGCATGCGCTGCGTAAGCGTGTTGGGGGCGAGGAAGATGTTTGGCGCTATGCGCGATGTCTTCAGCCGCAGGCAGCCCGGCCTTTCTGTGAGGCTCCACGCCGCGTCTACGGGGTTGTGGTTCCACTGCCAATGTATGTCGAGACGCGGTTTGTCGAAGTCGTCGGAAACCACCAGCGGTCCGGCCGAATATCCCTGCACGGGCTTGCGCATCACTGCGGGCACCTGCCCGTCGGCGTCGCCAAGCATCGGCCATCCGTCCTTCCATGTGCACGGCATGAGGGTGAGCACACGGCCTACGGCGTCCCTATCCTGGAAAATCACGCCGTACCAGCTGCCGTCCTCGGCATCTACGATGCAGCCCTGCCCCACGTACGGGAAGCCGCCGAAGGCCGACTCAAGTATCACTTTCTTCTCCCACGGCCCGGTGATGCTGTCCGCCCGGTAGCACACCTGCCGCCGCTTGCCGCCATTTGGCCATGAAATCATCAGCAGGTAGTACTTGCCCCGGTACTTCACGACGCGGCTTCCTTCAAGCAGTCCGGTCTCGGTGGAGTCGCGCTCGAATATCTGCATGTCAACGCCTCCGGGCTGCACGCCGGTAAGGTCGGGCTTCAGCTCGCGCAGACGGCCCGTGCCGTAGAACATGTATGCACGCCCGTCGTCGTCGAAAAACAGCGATGCGTCGTGGAAATGGGGCAGCCTTGAATACAGCGTCCAGCCCTTCCGGGGGTCTTTGGTGGTGTAGACAAAGCCCTTCCATGGCTCGTCGTTGGGCGAGAAGTAGGCGTAGAACGTGCCGTCATGGTAGCGCAGCGACGTTGCCCACTGGCTGCGCCCGTACACCGTTCCGCCCTGCATGTCGTAACGGGGCGTCTCCTCAAGCCGGTCATACAGGTAGCTCACGATGCTCCAGTTTACCAAGTCCTTCGAGTGCATCACGGGCGCTCCGGGGGCGTAGTGCATCGTGGTGTTCACCATGTAGTAGTCGCTGCCCACGCGGATGACGTCGGGGTCGGGCACGTCGAGCCACAACACGGGGTTTGAGAACGTGCCGTCGCCGTTGTCGCCCGTGCGTTCCTGTCCACAGGCCGGGGTGAATGACAACACGCCAAGCAGCAACGCGCAAACGGCTGACAGCCAGCGCGTTGGCAACACGTGGCCTTTTGCGCTGCGAAAGGCCGTGTTTTGAAGCACAAAAGGCCGTCTTTCACAGTGCAAAAGGTGGCCTTTCAGTTTTTCGTTTTTCATGATTGAATATTTTTTTAATTGAGAATGGAGAGTTGAGAATGGAGAATTATGATTACCTTTTGCCACAATAAACCGAACTCAAGGGACAAAGGTAATCATAATTCTCCATTCTCAACTCTCCATTCTCAATTAAAATTCTTCACTCTTCACTCTTCGTTCTTCACTACACTTGCCGCGCATTCGCCCATCACCTTATATCCGGCGGGGTTGGGATGGAGCCAGTCCGACTGCAGGTTTTCCTGCAAAGCCTCGGGGTTTTGCGGGTCGAGCGTGGCCTTGTCGAAGTCTATAACGCCGTCATACTCTGCCGCCGTGCGTATCCATTGGTTCACTTGCTGGCGCGCCTTCTCGTGAGTGTCGCTGTAGAAGGAGCTGTTTTTGAACGGCATTATCGTGCCGCCGTACACGCGCATGCCCTTTTCCTTGGCCTTCTTGGCGAAGAGGCGGTAGAACTTCGTCAGCATGCGCACGGTGCGTGCGCCGTCATCGCCGATGCCGCCGATGTCGTTGACACCCTCGAATATTATGAGGTCGGTGACCCCCTGCTGCGCGAGGATGTCGCGGTCGAAGCGCTCCGAGGCCGGCGCCGACAGTCCGCCGCTTATCACGCAGTTGCCGCCTATGCCGAGGTTGATTACCGCCACCTTGCCGCCAAGCTGCTCGGCAAGCACGTCGGTCCAGCGGTTCTGCGCGTCGGTGGTGGTGCCGCGCCCGTCGGTTATGCTGTTGCCGAGGCACGCTATGCAGCGCGTCGACGCCGGAGCCTCCACCTCAAGGGCTGCGATGCTGTACCAGTGCTCGAACGTCTCGACAGGGCTGAACGCCGCCGTGGGCGCAACCTCGCCCGCTGCGAGGTATGACGTGGTGCGCGAGCCGCGGTGGGTCGTCGCCTTGACGGGCACCTGGCCGTATGTGATTGTCACCGAGAGGCGCTGCAATGGCTTCAGGCCGTACTTGGCAACGTCGGTATATACGGCCTTGCCCGGCTCAATGGTTACGCTTCTGTTGCCGTTGAAAGTAAGGTAGGTGGCGGTCTTCGGGCTGATTTCCTTGTCTCCGCCGGTGTCGGCTATGTACACCGACTTTATTTCAACCGGCTGCTGGCTCTTCTCGTTCGACAGCTGCAGGCGCAGCTTTTCGCCGCCTATGCTCACGTGGATAACCTGCCGCAGGGTGTTGCCTGCAAGCGTAGTCTTGGGCATGTCGCTCTCCGCGAGAGGAGCTTCGATGGCCGTCGCCCATGTGGCCGTCCATTTTGTCTGCGCCTGAACGGCCGTGCAGGCCAGCAGCGCGAGGGCGGATGTAAGGATAAGTTTCTTCATTGTGTTTTATTGTGGTTTTGGTTTTTATATGGCAGGAATAAGCATTTGTGGCAATATGGGTATGGTAACGCCGCCAGGACGTTGTTCCATGATGGTTGGGAATGGTGCCGTCGGCGCCGTCATTCGGTGACAAGGCGCACGGAGAACACCCGTCCGGCCTTGTTGCCGGGATGCGGACGGAATGTCACCACGACCTCGTCCTTGCCTTCAAGCATGTCTGCCGGTATGGGATATTCAACGCTTGTGAACTCCCATTCCTTCCATTTGCCGTGCAGGTTCTCCACGGCCAGCGGCCTGCCGTCAACGAGGATGTCGAACGTGCGGCCTTCAGGCTCGTTGCCCCAGTAGTCGACCATAAGCGCAAGGCTGCCGTTGCCGCCGGTGGAAAGCGTGTAAGAGAAGTGTCCGCCGTCATCGGCCTCCCTCCAAGGCAGGTTCTCGTGGTAGCCCTTCGACGACTTTTCCTCCGTCATGCGGTGGTCGGCCTCGGGCTGTTGCTCGCCTGCGCGCACCACGTCTACCGTGCGGCGGTCAAGCTCTATGCGCCGTTCCTCGTCCGCTTTCAGCCGTCTGATGTAGTCGCCGTAGCCCTTCTCGTCCATCGAGAGCCAGTACATCATGTAGCGGCTGTCGTGTATCTTGTAGAAAGGTTCGAGCACAAGGTCTTTGTAACGCCCCTCGCCGAACAGCCCCGGCACGCTGAAGCACATGGGTTTGCCCTCAACCGGCCGCATGTTGTTCAGCTTGTCGAGTATCCCGTCGCGGCTGCCTATGATGAAAGGCGTGTCGTAAACGGGCACAAGCCGCCCCGAAGCGATGTGCTCCCAGCGGCCGTCGCCGGCCACAAGGCCGCGGAGGTCGTCGGTGCCCATGCGCGCTCCCATCAGTATCGGGCCGCGCATTATGGCGATGTATTCGGGCACATTGGGCAGCTCTTCAACCGTAACGCCCATCGGGAGGCTGACTTCCACCACGTCGCCGTCAGCCCATTCGCGGTCGATGCAGATGTACGACGAGGGCTGCGAGCCTGCGGCGTAGTCCTTTCCGGCGCATGTCACCTTGAAGCCTGACGGCCCGGCCCACCACGGACGGCGCACAAGCAGCTTGAAACGGCCGGCCTTTCCGGGCGACACCGTAAGCCGTGCGGCTTCCTCTTCGGGAAAGCGCGTGTCCTGCCTTACGGTTATCCCACGCTCCTTCCACGTAAGTTCGGACGCCACGAACAGGTTGACGAACAGCGAGTCGCCGGAATGTGAATATATGAACTCGCCGTACTTGCCGTGGTTCTCCATGCCTGAGCCGACGCAGCACCACATCGCGCTGTTGGGGGCGGAGTAGACACGGTAATGCGCCGGACGCGCCGGAGTGAAGTAAACGTAGCCCCCGTGTACCGGGTGTTGCGTCGAGAGGATGTGGTTGAACATGGCACGCTCGTAGAAGTCGGCGTATTTCGCGTCGGGGGACATGCGGAACAGCCCCTCGGTAAGTTTCAGCATGTTGTACGTGTTGCATGTTTCGGGGCCGTCGCGCTCTATCATGTAGCTCATGCAGGCGTCCTTCGCAGGGAAGTGTTCGCGGCAGCTGTTGCCGCCAAGCGAGAGCGAGCGCATGCCGGTGACGGTCTGCCAGAAGAACGCGGCAGCCCTGGCATAGCGCGGGTCGCCGTCAAGCTCTGCTATGCGCTGGTATCCTATCACCTTGGGGATTTGCGTGTTGGCGTGCTTGTTGTCAAGATTGTCGACGCCTTCGGCCATGCTGTCGAGCAGCATACGGTGCGAAAAGCGCTTCGCCGCACGCAGATATTTCGCCTCGCCGGTCATCTGATAGGCGTCGGCATACACCTCGTCCATGCCTCCGAACTCGTTGCCGAGCATCGCCTCCATCTGTCCGTCGGTCAAGGGGGATATTACCGTGATGCCCCAGTCGCACAGGTCGAGGAACATCTTGCGTGCCTCGTCGCTGCCGCCGTAGAGCCATGCGTCCCTGAGTCCGGCGTATGTCTTGTGGACGTTGTACCAGGGCACCCAGTATTTCCACACCAGTTCCACGTCGCCTTTGCGCAGTCCGCTCCACAGGCGCTTGCCGCCGGGCACTCCGCCCACGTAACCGTCGCCGTTCTTCAGCTGGCAACGCTTCAGCTCGGACAGCATGTAGTCCATCCGCCGCTTGCACTCGGCGTTGCCGGTGGCCGCGTAATGTATGGCCAAGGCCGAGAGGTAATGCCCGCCGACATGGCCGCTCAGCCCGTCCCAGTTGGTGAACGGCTCGCCCTTCGGAGGCAGTCCGGCCTCGCGGAGGAAAGGTTCCAGCAGGCGGTCGGTGTCATACTGCAACAGCACTTTCAGGTTCAGGTCCTGCGCATGCTTGAAAGGACCGTCGAGAAGCCTTACCTCGCCCAGGGCGAAGGCATTGCCGTAAAGCCGGTCTTGCGCTTGGACGCCTGCCGCCACGGCGGCCAGGACAAGCAACGTTAGAATCCTGTTTCTTATCATCATTCCATGTTTTTCAGTGACTTAAACTGTCTGCAAAATTAAAAAACATTGTCGGCAATCCGCAATAGCGTGAAACAAACTCGCAAATGTTTGCAATTGTAACAACGCCGCACGCGCGGAACCGCGCACGCGTGAAACATTTTCGTAGGCGGATGAAACGCAATGTTGCCGTCACGGCACGGAGCAAACCGCCACACGGCCGCCTCCCAACCGCAAAGATACGCTTTTTCATGCAAGCGCAAACACTATCCGGCGGTTTTTTTCATGGCGGCTGCCTGCTGCGGCACACGCCCCTTGTTCTTAACCATGCTGCGTCCCGTCCGTAACCCGTTGACAGCCAGCACCTTGCCGACAGGCCGCCTTTTACTCTGCAAAAGGCCGTGAATTGCGCTGCGAAAGGCCATGTTTTACAACGCGAAAGGCCGTGAATTACAATGCAAAAAGCCATGTTCTGCGACGCGAAACCGTGTCTGCGTAAAATCAGTTTGGGCCGTAGTTCCCTGTCATGGGATTTCCGTCCGGGAACAAAACGTGAACATTCTTGAAATAATAAAAGGACAAGTCGTCTGCTATCAACAACTTATCCTTTTGCATTTGTACCATTAGAAGAGCTTTTCTCGAACCAATTTCTTCATGACTTGGATTTAATCTGGGAGCTTCACGAGCTTATCCCCGACCCATCAAACCCACGTGTAGTAATAGACAAATAGCCCCTTATGGGCAGGATGTCCCTATCCGTGAGGGGGTAGGGTTTATGTCTCCTTAGTGCTGTTTTTATTAGTACTTAATTAGTAGGGATAAAAACAGTTTCTTATGTAAAATATTGGGATGTTTGAGAAAATAGACCTTTACTATTCTTATTTTTCTTGATAAACTCGATATTTATATTAAACTTAAAATAAGATGAAAAGATTATACAGAAACTTACGAAACGACACGAAAATGCGTATTTCGCAAAAGCTGCGCGGCCGCTCATTTAGCGACAGCCACAAGCAGGCTATCAGCGACGCTATGAAAGCCTATTGGGCGACTATTCCTTACCGCCCGACTGAAAATAACGAGAGTGAAGAACCATTAAAGAATGAAGAGAGTATGCAAGAGAAAAATTCAGATTGACACCTTGACGGTTTGTTATGAAATGCAAAATCCATATCTTTATGAGGAGTTGAGCAACCTTGAATATGGCGAGCGTTACGACGTTTGCGAGTTTTGGGTTGTATGCACAAAGGCAAGGTATTTCAACCATGCTTTCACAATATGGCTGAATAACGGAGAGAATGACATTTTGTTTGGTACGCTCAAATATGACATTGCAGGCGGCAACGAAACAAGCAATAAGTTTCCGAACGGTATGCGCAAGGTATGGATTAGCCTTGACAATGCGGCTTTGTATGGCGACGATATTCACAACATCTTTTATATTGAGCAAATGTTGGGTCTTGGTTTTCATAATACTACTTGCATTGATTTATGTCTTGACACACCGTTTAGCATAGCTCATTTAATAAAGTCGTATATTCATAACTGCGACATTACAACGATATTGAACGGCAAGAGGATAAAAGACCGTAACGCTGACAGACCCGAAATATCCTATATGTATAGCGGAAGCCTCAACAATCAAAACAAGTACCTTACAGTGAATGTGAAACAAAAGGATGCACTAAAGGATAAGACAAAAGGCGTTACGGTAACGGTGTACGATAAGAAAACAGAGGTGGCCAACAGTTCGGGCAAGCAGTACGTCTTGGACTATTACGGCAACCCGAAGTCGCTTTACAGAACAGAAGTACACTTGAACAATGAGGACGTAAACGCTTATATAAAGAGGACGGGAACGGATAACAGTCCTTTACTTTATGTCAATGATGAAGTCCTTGAAGATATGTTCTTCTACTTCCTCGGCAGTGTCATACGTTTTCAGAGCAAAAGTATGGATGTTAGCTGGCGGCACATCTTGGGGCGTTCGTGAGTTTCGCAGGAATATAACAAGCCCCCTTGCCAAACAGCTTCAAAGTCATTGAAAAGCCGATAAACAAAGGCTTTGCGTGTCAAATTAAAAATGTATAAATGAAATCAATAAAAGGGATTGAAATCATTGATACATTTGTGTTAGAATAACCGACACTGTCCAAAATTTTGTGTAAATGGAAACAGGATTCAGTTATAAGTTTCTT
>URUK01000060.1 GCA_900551055.1 uncultured Prevotella sp.
TCCCACTCTCTATTTTAGAAATCTGGGCTTTTCCGACTCCTACACGTTCACCTAGTTCTTCCTGAGTAAGCCCTTTGCGAAGACGCTCGTTACGAATCATCGGGCCTATATTTTCCAAGCTATTTGCCATATGATATAATATTTATACGTCAACAAATATACAGCAAAGTTTCCAAAATAGGAAACAATCATAAATAAATTGTGTTCTACCTTTACTTTATCCCCGTATTCATATATACGTTCATTAAAGTAAAGTCAAAATAAGGGAAGGAAAGAGATGGCTGCGCCATGAAAATGGTTTCAGCCATTTTTCTTTTGGCTGCAAAAACTTATTAGCGCCCCGAGGCAAAGGTCAATCCCCATAGGCCACTCCAATCAAGCACAAAATACCTCACTCGGAATCCGAAAATATCCGTGAATCCAACCTCGATTTTACAGCCCTTTTTGGCGAAATAAAACCCGACATGCTCTATCTTTGCAGACGAGGTCAGCCTGGACCAAAAAAGGCTGTTTTTGCCTTTTTCCCCTCTGTTCGGAGAGAGCTGATAAAAAACGTTAAATCTTCGATTTTTTTTCGCAAAAAAAACAAGTAAATTTTTGAGCAGTCTACCTTTTAAGACATAAACTATTGATAATTAATGAGAATATGATGGTGCATAGGGAAGTGACTTTACTTTATCCCCGTATTCACATATATGTCCATTAAAGTAAAGTCAAAATAAGTAAAAGATGCCTGATGCCCGGGAAGAACGACATCGGCACTGATTCTCAAAGAAGTTTCTCGTTTCCCAACCTGTCGAAGGCCGCGCAGACCGAATGCAGTAGCGTCAGATTATATGTTGAGCTTTAACGGCCCTCTTTGTCATAATATGCCTCTACCCGTGCCCGGATGTTCTCGCGCAGGCAATCCTCGTAGAGCCACGGCTCGGCGCTGTGGAAGTCGCCCACATTGAGGAAGCCAAGGATGGGCTGGTATTCCGAGCCGCTGTAGCCTTTCACTACCAACACATGATGCTGGGGCGAGACGCTGACGGTGATGGTGTCGTGCAGCGTGGCGGGCGTAGCATCGGTACGCCAGTTCACAGGGTTGATGCACATGGCGCAGGGGGCTGCCACCACGGGCTGGATGTAGCGCACGTCGGACACGGAGTTGTAGCAGATGGTCACGCCCGTGTCCGTGGCTCCCTGCGCCGGACGGATGTTCTCCGTGGCGAGCGTGTCAGCTGGTGTCACCTTATAGCCCAGCACGTAGGCCGCCACCAGACGGCGCGCCACGTCTGCGGGCATCGTCTTCAGCAGCTCCACCACCGCCTTGCCGCCCTGGCTGAAGCCCGCCAGCACAAAGGGACGGTCGGGGTCTGGGCGTTGACGGAGGAAGGTGTCGAAGGCCGCCTGCACGTCGCTGAAAGCGGTGCGGAAGCGGTTGTTGATGGTGTCCTCGTTAAGTGTCGCCCAGCCTTCGATGGTGATGTGGCGGTAGTAGGGCGAATAGAAGTCACCTGCCTCGCCCATATAACCGGCGATGCGTGAAATCTCCTTGTCCATGTTGGCGCGGTGCGTGGCGTTATGCACGTCGGCATAGTGGCAGACGCGCCCGTCCTCCGTAGTCCAGTCGGTCTCCCAGGTGGAGACGAGGTAGAACACGTCCGCACTTCTGTCCTCCGTGCTGTTTTCGCGGATGTACCACATTGTGGCGTCGGCATAGTCGGGCGCTTCGGGTATGTAGGTGGCGGCATCCGTGCCGGCACCCCTGTCATTGCTGCCGCACGAGGCGAGGCACAGCAGGAGGAATACTCCGATGCAATATTTCAGTCTTTTGTTTATCATCCTATTTTTTTGTCTTTTATCCGATTTTATTGATTGTTTATCACCGGCAGGCCACCCGTACCCATCTCGTAGCGGTAGTTATAGCCGCCCTGTTGTAGGGTGCTGTTCATGTTCTCAATGGCTGTTTGCCAGTCGGCGACTGTACTGCCGTTGCCTTGGTCGGTTATAACATTGTTGTTCAGATAGTAACAACTGCTTATGTTGTTTGTAAACATCGCCGGATTATTGTATATGTCTCCAACAGAAGCATAGCAAGATAATGTGGTTACCGTTCCTGTAGGAGTTCTAAGCGGTATACGCCAAATACCTGTATAGCCACTACTGCCATTCAATATTCCTGTATTATAACAGCCGATAAAGGTTGCGCCATTCTCAATATTACGGCTTATACCGCATACATAAGTACCGGAGAGAGTAGCCGAATTGCTGCAAGCAATGATACTTCCATTATTCGTTTCTGCTATTCCGCTTACATTATATCCTCCAATCGTACCACTCACATGGCAATTTTCTATTGTACCAACATTGTTGTATGCGATTGCGGCTGTACCACCAGTACCTGTATTAGTATTAGTAATTGAACATTCTTCTATAATCAGATTCTTTATTATGCCACTGTTTTGGTTAAATAAACCAAAGTTTTGAGTGCTACCACTATATGTAAAGCTGGTAATGGCATGACCGTTGCCGTCGAATGTACCGGAAAAAGAGAATGGTGTCCAGTTGCTTGAGTATTGGGAAAGGTCTATATCCGCGGCCATTTTATATTGTGCATCTCTATTCGCACTGCTGTTGGTTGCAAGGTCATAGAGTTGTGCGCCGTTAAGCAGGATGTACGGACAGTCCGCTGTGCCGTCGCCAATGGAGTTCCATGAGTTTGCGTTGCTTATATTGGCGAAAGAGGCATCCACCACGTATGACGTGTTTGCCACGGATGGGGTGATATTATCCTTATTGACCAGCGATTGGCTTCCGTATGTTACGTCCAGGTTGCTGCTTCCCGTCCACGTACCATATAAGTAGGCATTGCCCTTATCATCAGTGGTAAGGGCGTAACTACTGGGAGGAGTACCGCCACCTGCCGGGGTGAAGTCGGTAAGGCTTACATTCAGGTTTGTTCCCGATGAACCGGCAATGCGCAGGCGGCTGTAATCACGCACTGCATCGGAGAAGTTAATTTCTATGTTACGTTCCGATTGATTATCGAGCGTCTGATGCAAGAACTCTCCCGTTCCGGCTGTGCTGGTGGTCATATTGCCGTTGTTATCCCATGAATAGGCTGGCGCATACCATGCCTCCACGGTAAACGCATTTTCGGGACGTGTCAGGGTTTGGCTTGGTGTCCAAGTGTTATTTTCATACGTCAGTGTGGCGTATTGGGTGGTGCTGCCATTACCGCTTACGCAGACCAATATCTTGTCCCCATTCTCCCATTCGGTCTTGCCTGGGTCGAAAGTGCCCACGGCACGGGTTTCAGGTGTTTCTTGGAAAGCAGGAAAGCCGCCTACGGTCAGCACGAGGGCATCCGTAGGCATCGTGCTTTCTTCCAGTTCGTTGGTGCAGGCGGTGAAGGCAATCGCCGCCACGCACATCGTCATGTATAAATATATCCCTTTCATCATGTTTGCTTTTCTTTATTATATTTCTTGTTCTTGGTCTGACCAGCCGGGTAATGTACCTGTCGGGGTAAGCACCAGTTCATTGTCTTTCAAAGTAAGGCTGAATGAGTAAGCATTGCCACTTTCCAGCGTTCCTGGATAGGTGACGGTCTTACGTCTGCTGTCCACAGTCAGCGTGATTGTGAAACCTGTACCGGGGGCGACAATGGCGGTGTAAGAATGAGCCGCTTCATCTTGCAGCGGAGAGATATCTATCGTATTCCCACCGCCTGTTACGGTGTTGTCGCTCACGGTAATGCTTTCCTTTGTTTGGATGCGAAAATCCGTCACGGTTGGCATAGTGCTACCGTAGTCACTCCAATCGGTAATGGTGACGATGACTTTGCTTAGGCGGTGCTCCAATGCCACACTGGGCGTAGTGTTGATTAAATCGCCGCTGTATGTCATGAAATCCGCTTTGCACAAGTATTCGTTGGTGATTTGATTACCGGGAATGGTGAATGAGGTCGCGGATGTGCCATCTCCACCCGGATACCATGCCGTAATAGTGCCGGGAAGTATGGTGGAGATATTTCTATTGACGTACCATGCACTACCAGTGTAGCTCAGTGTATAGGTGCTGGTGGAATTATCGTAACCAGTGACCTGCAAGCCTACCTCATCACCATTCTGCCATGTCCACGTATCGCCGTCAGCGGTGGCACGTGTGCTGATGCTCACCTGCACCTCCTGCGGTTCTCCGCCCTGCACAGGACTGTCGTCCTCGCTGCTGCACGCCGCGAATAGGGGCACGAGTGCCGCCAGTGCGAAGCCTTTTATCCATCTGTAATGTCTTGTTGTCATTCTTCTTTATGTTTTATATTATTAAATTTCTTCATTGGCTTGCGCCGAACGTTGTTTCTTCATTCTTCATTTTCAACGGGATTGGAAAACAATCGTCCCGCCCTTCTTCTTGTGGGGAGAGGGGAGGGACGAGAAACTTTCTTAGTTGTGATGAGCCGAGGCTTTCAGTAGCTACGACAAGTCCATGAGGTCTTTCACCGAATATACCTTGCTCAGCCGGTCGAATGTGAAATACTGGTCGTCCAGTATCATCCATCCTTCACGTTCTTTCACGGAAAGATGCTTGATGTCCGGGAAGAACGACAGCGGCACGATGACTTCGCGCCCGTCCGTCAGGCTGACGGCCATCTTGCCACGATGTCCGGTGAAATCCAGTTTCTTGATTCCTACATTTACATCTTTCATCTTGCACATAAGCTGTCTTATTTTTCAATGTTCTTTACTTTTGTCTTTTCGCCGTTGAATGTCCGGGTGATTTGCTCGTTCAAGAACTCCCAATGCCGGTCGATAGCTGCCACTATCATGGCTTTGTCCTTGGCGGAAAGCAAACTTTCGGCAATCTCAATGTCTTTGCTTCCGTTCCGCTCTATCCATATCTTTGCTACGGAATGCAGGTGTCGTCCTCCTTTGCGGAACACATGGATATGTCGGCGGTTGTCGTTTATATCCGTTGGAATACTCACCAGCAAAAACATCTTTATGAAAGCCAACTGTCCCATTCACTTATACTTTACTGCAAAAGTAATAATTTCAATCGAAAACCATACACAAAACAATGTCTTTCTTCTGATTTTCAAAGAAGTTTCTCGTTTTCCAACCTGTCAAAGAACGCGTAAGCTTGTTCTCCCTCCACACGGGGAGGGCAGGGGAGGGACTTACCCTCTTATCTGTCCGCTATTTCACGGGCGTATGCATACTTTCTCAAACGTCCGGCGAACGTTTACCCGGAGTGTCGGAGCCGTGCCCGTTGTCAATCACTACTTTCATGTCCTTTCAGTTTCTAAGGTTTATATCTTTCTCTCTTGTTTCTTACAGTTATTCACCCGTAGGCGGAATTATTTGCGCTCATCATGACAGCCGCTTACGGTTTGTTACATTTTAATGGCTTTTATTTACTGTTTCCACGCGCTTCCGACGGGGCTGCAACTGGCATCCTTTTACCGTGTAAAAGATGGTCTTTTAAAAGACGAAAGGCCATGTCTTGCAGACCGAAAGGCCACCGTTTAAAACTGTAACAATCGCCGTACCTCTCAAAATAATTCCGCCAACGGGTAGTTATTCAGTTTCCAAGCTGCCACCATCTTGTGGTGTCCAAGGCGAAACAGTGATATTATTAACCGTCACTCTGTTCTCTCTTGTGATAGTTACCTCGTAGGTATAGGAATGGCCTGCACTCCAAACAATGTCCTTTGGTGCATAACACCTATATGAGCCCCTCTCATTGATGACAAGATAAGGAAACAAACTTTCCACTGTTTGCGGAATGACGAGTGCGGCGAAACTGGCGAGGGAAGTTTCGTTTCCGTCGGATGCAAGAGGTTGTGGACCGAGGCTGTAGGCCGTGATAGTCCCCATTGTGCTTCCCGGTGTCCAGTTGAGATAATTCTCGCTTATGTTGTCCGTACTCACCGTGCCGTTTATAACAATATTGTCCCTATCTCCTATCGTCACACTGACTTCATTACTTCCGTACACAGGGCCTACATTGCGGACATGTACCACCACTTTTGCCACTTGATGGTAGAATTGAAGGGCAATTTCCTGCCGTCCGCTTACGGTTGCCTGCGCAAAGAGCAAGTCGCTTTTCGCATAATTGTCGCCAGTTCCTTGATCTCTTTGCACAGACCATGAGTCGGAACGCTCTTCGCTGTTGTTACCATAATGCCAGGCACGGACAAGTTTGGTCTCGTTGTCGCTTAGCCAAGTAGATTGAGTGCCGCTCACAAAGGTCAGTTTGCCATCGGTATTGGCTGTGTAAATTCCTTTCTTGGCTTGCGTCCAGTCGGGAGTTGTCGTATTGTCGTAATTGTCTATAACCTCTACGATGACGGTTTCCGTACCTTCCCAACTGTTATCGGGGGTCGCCCGCGTACCGGTTGTCGTATCCGCCATGACGGCAGTCAGCACCAACGGCTCGCCGTTTTCCGCAGGGCGTGTTTCGGTAAGGTCGTCATGCGAACAGGCGGATAGAATGCCTGCCAGCAAAAGGAAAATCATCCGTTTCAAGTCTGATAGTCGGTTCATATTACATGTATGTTTTATGTTCTGTCTTTGTGCCACCGGCGGCTGCGAAACCGCCAGCTACACCTTTTTGTTCAGGCATATCTCCGTGCTTGCGCAGGATGCACGGGATGGCTGTTGTTTCTTTTCACTGGAATCAGTTGATTATTATGTTGTCGCCGTCTGCTTCCTCCCATCCTTGGATGGTGCTGCCGTTCACGGTGATGCCGGTCTTGTGCAGGGTCACACTGAGGTTGTACTGCCGTCCGGCCACCCATTCGTTCTTCGCGTCTGTGTCGCCGGCATCGACATTGGCGGTAGTAAAATTAAGCTTCGCGCTGAACGACTGTCTTCCCGTAATGGTTGCCGTGATGGGCAGTGAGCTACTGAACTCCTGTGGGAAGAGGATGAGCGTGTAGGAAACGGTTTCTGCTGCATCATCTTTTGACGAAGGCGCATTGTAGCCTGTTTCGGTGGTGTTTCCGGCAAATGTCCAGCCCGTCGCCAAGTCATCGGCGGTCGAGGTTGTCCCGTCCGTCACGTTGAACGAACCGTTATTTCTGAAGCCGCCGAGCGACAGCACGGCATCCTGCACTTCCTGATAGCTCACACCATCGCCTTTTCGGATGGTCAGCACGAGCTTCACCATCTTGTGGGCGAAAATGAACTGTACGTTAACGTGAGTTCGGTATAAGAAAACGATTGAAAAAGTTGTGGGAATGAAATATT
>URUK01000061.1 GCA_900551055.1 uncultured Prevotella sp.
TCATTGATAAAAGCAGGCTTATTGCATAAGATTATTATACCGAACTCACGTTAAAACCCTATAACCGCACAACCTTAAAACCCTATAACCGCACAACCTCAAAACCGTATAACCTCAAAACCGTTTAATGTATTTTGTAAGAGCCTATTCCGCGCACTGTCTGCAAGTCCATGTCGTCGTAGATGGGGCTTCGGCCAGTGTCGAGTGTTGCCATGCGGCGCATCTCCTCGTCGTTAAGCGTGAAGTCGAAGATGGCGAAGTTCTCCGCCATGCGCTCCTTGCGCACGCTCTTCGGGATGACAACCACGCCGCGCTGGTTGAGCCACCGCAGTATGACTTGCCCCACAGTCTTGCCGTGATGGTCGGCTATGGCCTTGATTGTAGGGTTGTTGAATATGTCGCGCTGGCCTTCGGCGAAGGGCGCCCATGCCTCGTGCTGTATGCCTTCCTGCCGCATGAAGGCGTTAGCCTGCTACTGTTGGAAGAAGGGGTTGGTCTCAATCTGGTTCACGGCCGGCTTCACCTCGTTGTGCAGGAAGAGGTCTTGCAGTCGCTCGTTGGTGAAGCTCGTCACGCCGATGGCGCGTATGCGGCCCTCCTTGTACAGCCTTTCGGCGGCGCGCCATGCGGCGTAGTAGTTGCCGTAAGGCTTGTGCAGCAGGTACAGGTCCAGGTAGTCGAGGCCGAGCTTCTTCATCGACAGGTCGAAGGCGCGCAGCGCGTCGTCATACTCATAGTCCTGAACCCACAGCTTGGTGGTGACGAACACGTCCTCGCGCCGCAGTCCGCTGCTGCGCAGGGCCGCACCTGTTTCCTCCTCGTTGAAGTACGATGCTGCCGTGTCAATCATCCTGTAGCCCGTTTCCAATGCGTCGCTCACGCAGCGTTCCGTATCGTTCTTGGGTATCTGGTACACTCCGAAACCCACTGTCGGCATCATTACGCCGTTGTTAAGTCTTACTTCTTTCATTTTCTTGCGTTATTTGTTGTTCATGTAAATCTGTCTGTTTACGGTTGCAAAGTTACACCCAGGTTGCATGAAACATGTTATGAAAAGCGTGGAATGATTTTCACTTTTCGTGGATTTTTCAGTATATTTGCATGTCGTAGCAGGCTTATGGCATGTCGCCCGGCGGCTTGTCGGTAATTTGCTTATGGCCAACCGTGCCGCAAAAGGCCGTCAACGGCGTTGCAAAAGGTGGCCTTTTACACGCTGAAAGACCGTCTTTTGCATCGTAAAAGGCCACCTTTTGCAAGACATCGGGCAACAGCTTGACAATCAAAGGGTTACGAACCGTTACGGGAAATGCGGCATATCGCCGCACAAACAGACATGACGCTTATGGAGAACAACCAGGAACAGTTTTACAAAAAGGGAGAAGACGCGGCGACCGGCATAGTCTTTGCCGACGCCGTTACAGGCTTCGCCGACGCCCAAAGGCCGGGATGCGTGCTGCACATACTGTGCCTGCACGGCGGCATGAGCTTCATGCTGCACGACGTGAGGTACAACGTTGCGCCGCAGGATTACGTCATACTGCCCAACGCCGCACTCGCGTCAGGCTTCAACGGGTCGTCTGATGTGAAGGCAATCGTCATGAGCCTGTCAGAGGCTCTTGTCGCCTCGTTGGCACTCCGCAGCAACTACGGCGTCATAGGGCACTTGTCGCTGCTGCAAAACCCGGTGATGAAGCTGTCAGACGACGACTTCGCCGTGTGCCGCGAGGCCATGCTCGGCCTGCGGCGGCGCATCGAGGGCAGCGCCGGACACCTGTTCCGCAGCGAGATGCTGTCACATCTGCTCATGGCACACATACTCGACCTATACGACATTCACGCGCGCGGACGCTCATTGACGGATGTACCCGAACGCGCGAGGCAGCTGCTCGGCAGGTTCATCGGGATGCTTTACGGCGGCGAATACATGACCCACCGCGGCCTTGAGCACTACGCCTCGCGCCTCTGCGTCACGCCGCATTACCTCTCGGAGGTGTGCCGCAAGGCCAGCGGAAAGCCTGCGTCGTACTGGATTGACCGCTTTGCGCTAAACGGGATAACACGCCTTCTGCTCGAAAAGGACATGCCGCTGGCCGACGTGGCGGAGCGTATGAACTTCTCGTCGTTGTCGTATTTCAGCCGTTACGTGCAGAAACATACAGGCCTGTCACCTTCAGACTATCGCCGGGCGCACGCAAGGCATGGCGGCACAGCGGCGCATGCGAATGTGAAAATACGAAAAAATAAGGCATGAAAGCAAAAAAGATGTGATTTTATTCGTGAAATAACGGGAAATAAGATAATTTTGCAAGCCGTAAGTCAAGCTTCATTCCGAAGTTTCAGGGAGAGATGCTCGAGTGGCTTAAGAGGCACGCCTGGAAAGCGTGTAGCCGGCAAAACTGGCACGGGGGTTCGAATCCCCCTCTCTCCGCGAATGTTTTAATTTTTGAAGGTATGGACAATCTGTTTGTCAAGATTGCAATAATCACACTCCTTTTTTTCTCCCCATGCCGTTATGCCGGTGCCCAGGATGGCGCTCCGCAGGCTCATGTTGCGGCTTCAGTGGCCGACACTTCGATGACTGTCGGTGCTGATACGACCGCCGGGGGGATGGCTGACGACACGCTGGGGCTTGACTATGCCGAGGTGCCTGACTCGGTTTTGACGCCCGTCGAGAGCGCAGGTTTCCACAAGATGCTCAAGACAAAATACATCGAAGGCAGCGCGGGCTTCATGTCGTTCGTGGCTCTGGCCTTGGTGCTCGGCCTTGCCTTCTGCATCGAGCGCATCATATACCTTACCCTTTCGGAGATTAATGCCAAGCGGCTGATGGCCGACCTTGAGGCGCAGGTGATGCAGGGCGACATCGAAGGGGCGATGAAAGTGTGCGGCGAGACACGCGGCCCGGTGGCTTCTATCTGCTATCAGGGCCTTGCCCGGATAGACGAAACGATGGAAGACATCGAGCGCAGCATAACGTCTTACGGCGCGGTGCAGGCCGCCAACCTTGAAAAGGGCTGCTCGTGGATAACCTTGTTCATTGCGATGGCTCCCTCGTTGGGCTTCCTCGGCACTGTAATCGGCATGGTGATGGCTTTCGAGCAGATACAGCAGGCCGGCGACATAAGCCCCACAATCGTGGCCGCCGGCATGAAGGTGGCGCTCATAACGACCATCTTCGGACTTATTGCGGCACTGATTTTGCAGGTGTTCTATAATTACATACTGTCCAAGATAGAGCATATCACGAGCCAGATGGAGGAGTCGGCCATCACGCTTCTGGACATAATAATGAAATACAAACTTACACGGCAATGAAGACGCTGCATGGAGGAATAGGCGGATTGACGGCGGAGCAGGTGTCAACGCGCGTGCTCTACGTGCTTGTTGCACTGGCGGTTGTTGTCTTCGGTGCGTTTTTCCTTATAGGATATGACGTTCCGTATGAGGACAACCCTGAGTTCAACGCTCCGCAGCTTACCGACCTTGTGCTTGTTTTCATGTATGTGCTCGTGCTTCTTGCCGCCTTGCTCGCCGTTGCCGCCGTTGCAATCAGCTTCAAGGCAAGGGACAGGTCGCAGGGAAAGGTCAACAACATACCGGCTGCGAAGATAGCTTGGGGTACTGCGGGGCTGCTCGTGGCAAGCCTTCTGGTTACGTTCCTGTTAGGTTCGGCGGAGCCGGTGCCGGTCAACGGCGTGCCTTATACCGACGTGTTCTGGCTGAAAGCCACCGATATGTTCATCAATACCTCGCTCGTGCTGCTGGCCGTGGCCGTATGCGGCGTGGCCTTCGGCCTTTCGGGGTATAGCAGGAAGATAGGAAAAAGGAAGTTAAAGAATGTAGAGAAGTTATAGAAGTTAAAGCCAAATGTCTTGCTGTTGTGCAATCTGGCAAAGGTAATGGCTTTAACTTCTATAACTTCTCTACATTCTTTAACTTCCCGGATAAAATTGAATTGGGATGATTTTGCATCGTGAAAGGCGTACAGTGCCGCAGCTTAACACCACATCTACGGCTGACATATCGTTCATCCTGCTGGTGTTTTTCCTTATCATGACGTCCATGGACGCTGACAAGGGGCTACAACGCATGCTTCCGCCGATGCCCGACGAGACACGGCAGGAGGCAGCCGACGTGGAACGCGGCAATGTCTTGTCACTCGCCATCACGGCGGACAACCGCCTTATGGCCGACGGAAAGCCTCTCGGATTGGGCGATGCGCGCCGCCGGGTGATGTCGTTTGTCGCTCATTCTGCCGACCGCAGCAGCCATGTCATAGCCCTGGAAGTTGACCGCCAAGCGTCTTATGATGTGTATTTCAGTTTGCAGAACGAGATTGTTGCCGCCTACAACGAACTCCGCAACGGCTATGCCGTCAGGAAATATGGCCGTCCTTACGCCCAATGTACGCCCGAACAGCGTGCCGAAGTGAGGGATTATTATCCGCAACGCATCACTGAAACGTCCGCCGGTGCAGGGGAAGGAGGTGGCAGATGAGCCTCTTCCGCCGACAAAGACGCGAGGTGCCGATGCTCAATACGGCGGCCTTGCCCGACCTGATATTCACCGTGTTGTTCTTCTTCATCACCGTGACACACATGAGGGAAGTCACTTTGAAGGTGAAATACCGTGTGCCGGAGGGCACGGAGCTTACCCGTCTTGTCAAGAAATCAGCCGTTACATATATTTATATAGGCCGTCCCACCGACGAGATGCGCCGTACCGTTGGCGACGGCACGCGCATACAGATTAACGACAAGTATGCAGGCATTGACGATGTGACCGACTATGTTGCCGATGAACGCCGTCGTATGTCGCCGGAAGATGCCGGTGCGATGAGCGTTTCGATAAAGGCTGACCGCGGAACGGAGATGGGCGTGATGTCGGATGTACGCCAGGCGTTGCGCCGTGCCGGTGCGCTCAGGGTGAATTATTCGGCCACCCAAAAGGGCGGAAAATAATTCCTGCTTTTCAGGAAAAGTTTTAATCTATATCGTAAGGATGAAAAATTGCTTACGATTTGTTGCAAAAAACATAAAATTATCGTATCTTTGTGCCGGACAATAGGCAATATGTGTTTGGCGTAAAGCCATTTACCGGATTGTTCTGATTTAATATTAAGAGTAAAATATCAATACAAATGGCACATCACAATTTAGATTCATTAGACAAGAAAATCCTTAAACTGATAGCTGAAGACGCAAGGATACCGTTCTTGGAGGTGGCTCGTTCGTGCAATGTAAGCGGTGCGGCCATCCATCAACGCATACAGAAACTTAACAACATGGGCGTACTGAAGGGGTCGAAGTTCATCATCGACCCGGAGAAAATCGGCTACGAGACGTGCGCCTACATGGGTTTGAACCTTAAGAACCCGGAAAGGTTTGACGAGGTTGTTGACGAGTTGAAGAAAATTCCGGAAGTTGTCGAGTGCCATTACACCACCGGCGACTATGACATGTTCATCAAGATATACGCCGTCAACAACCATCATCTGCTCAACATCATCCATGACCGCTTGCAGCCTCTTGGCCTTTCGAGGAGCGAAACAATAATTTCGTTCAACTCGGCGTTCAGCCGCCAGCTGCCGATTGTCGACATGCCGGTTGACAATACGGATTCTGTCGATGAGTAAGTGGAGGTTTCATGCGTAGAACTTTAATGTCATTAGTGCTTGCGTCATTGTCGTTAATGGCGCAGGCACAAGGCTCTTTTGTAATAGACGGTACGGTAAGCAATGCGCCGAAGGGTACGGTTGTGAAGCTGTGCCGTACTTAAGGGTATTATAATATACTGCAATTTTCTGCTTAATATATATACTCCAAGGCCAATAGTTAAGTGAATTATTATAACTTTTCACTTTGTTTTTCCCTATTTGCCGATATAGACAAAAGCTAAAAAAGCGGTATGGCAAAATCAAAGAAGATTATATTTTCAGTATTAGGGCTATTGCTTATTGTAGCGATAGCCCTGTTCATACAGAATGAGCGTGACAGACAGATGGAGGCGGAAGTCAACTTTGCGGTATTTAGTGCTGAAAGTGCGCTGCCGAGGTCGTACACTGATTTACGTCAGTACATAACGCATGGCTATTGTTATGCGCGTGTTCCTTCTGATACAATTGTTTATAATGCCTCCACCGCACACGGCTATGATGCAGATATTATGGTTTGCGAACGCGAAGGGTTGCCATATACTAAAACAAAACTATATAAAGACCTTAGGCGTAACCGCATCCGCACTCATTTTATGTCCGACCCAAAACTAAAAGAATATTACGAGAAGCACGAAGAGGTTTTTGATTAATGGCTTTACAAAATGGGTGCTGGTCGCCGTAGTATATACGTTTGGGAATAATCAAAACATCTTTTGTGCGGGCATGACTTATCATGTCCGCAGTGTGGCTATGCCATTAGATAGAGATTGGGTGAAAGAAAAAATGCAATTCTTCTGTCATCTGTCAGTTTGCGGTGTAATGCTTTGATATTCAGTGATATGTGTCCT
>URUK01000062.1 GCA_900551055.1 uncultured Prevotella sp.
TAGGACGAGAGATTTTCATTCTCTAAAGAGGAGTTCGACTCTCCTAGGGACTACAATAAAAAACAATAAAGGAAAAGGAATAAAGCAAAGATGGCAAATCACAAATCATCAGTTAAGAGAATCCGTCAGGACAAGAAGCGTACATTGCACAATAAATATTATGCAAAGACAATGCGCAACGCAGTGCGTAAGTTGCGCGCCATTACAGACAAGGAAGAGGCTTTGAAGCTCTATCCGAGCGTGCAGAGGATGCTTGACAGGCTGGCCAAGACCAACATCATCCACAGGAACAAGGCAGCCAACCTGAAATCAAGCTTGTCTTGCTACATCAACAAGCTGGGATAAAGTAAATTATAAATAAGAGACAACAATCTACAGGCCGCAACGTCCATGACGGATGTTTGCGGCCTGTTCTTGTATTCATGCGGCTGTTCCCGGTGTGCCGTCGTGCCGCAGCCGGGGCGTGCGTCAGTGCAGTCTGCGATTTTTTACGCTGAATGTAGGCGATTTTCTTGTATGTAAGGCGGAATTTTATTACTTTTGCTTTGTTTGGTTATCATTGATAAGTCCATGAAATACATTCTCAAAGGGTCCCGTGCGCGGCAGTGGTTGTTGTCCGTGCTGTTTCTTTTTGCCGTCATGCCCGTGTCGTTCGCCGCCGGTGACACAGCCGCCTTGCTCGACACGCTCGACAATGTGTTGCGCAACAGCCGCCAGTATGTAGACGCGCGCCGTGCGGTGATATCCAAACTGAAGGCAAGCCTGGCGTCTGCGGCCGACGACGAGGAGCGCTACAGGCTGACAAGCCGCCTGCGCGAGGAGTACAGGTCGTTCGACATCGACTCCGCATTGTACTATGCTAACGAGAAGATGGCCGTCGCCAGGCGCATCGGCAACGGCTCGTACATCAACGACGCGCGTATGAACATAGCCGAGATGAACGGGGTTTACGGTATGTACAAGGAGGCTTTGGACTATATCGACAGGGTGGACAAGAGCGTGCTTGACGTTTATCAGATAGAGTATTATTACCATGTCTACCGCAACATATACGGACTCATGGCCGACAATTGCGGCAACGCCGGCATGAAGAAGCATTATCAGGAACAGACTGACAAGTACCGCGACTCCATTCTGTTTGTAAACACTCCGGAGTCGTTCAATTACCTGATTGTGAAAGCCGACAAGGACAATGTCCACGGGCGGTACGGCGATGCGGTAAAGGCGCTGAACGAGGCTTATTCAAAGTTCGGAAACATACATGACAAGGCCCTGATTGATTATTCGCTTGCCATGTCATACGCCGGGATGGGCGACATGGAGAACTCCAGGCGGCATCTTGTCCTGTCGGCAATCAATGACATCAGGTCTGGAATACGCGAATATACGTCGCTCCGAATGCTTGCCACGCAGCTCTACAACGACGGCGACGTTGACCGCGCCTATGCCTATATGACACGTTGTATGGACGATGCCGTGGCCTGCAACTCGCTCTGGCGCATCTATGAAGTGCAGAAGTCGTTTCCCATAATCAACAAGGCGTACCACCAGAAGCTGGCCCGTCAGCGCAAGGTTATTTTCTGTTCGCTTGTGTTCATCATACTGCTTACGCTGTTCCTTGCCGCCGCCGTAGTTGTGATAAAGAAACAGAAGGACAAGGTTTCGGCTGCGCGCAGGCTTGCGCAGGAGGCCAATGTGAGGCTGAAAGAGCTTAACCGGGAGCTTAGCGAGAGCTCGCACATAAAGGAAGAGTACATCGCCCACTACATTGACCAGTGCTCGCTGTACATCGACAAGATGGACAAATACCGCAAACACCTGCAAAAGGTGGCGCAGAAAGGCGGCGCAAAGGAGCTTTTCGACGAAATACGTTCAAAGTCGTTCATCGACAATGAGCTGAAGGATTTTTACGCCCACTTCGACGATTCGTTCCTAAAGCTGTTCCCGAACTTCGTCGACGACTTCAACAGCCTGCTCGTGCCGGAGCAGCGGATAAGGCTTAAGCCGGGCGAGAAACTCAACACCGAGCTGCGCATCTTTGCGCTGGTGCGCCTCGGGATAAGCAGCAGTACGAAGATAGCGAGCTTCCTTCGCTATTCGGTAACTACCATTTACAATTACAGGGTGAAGCTGCGCAACGCCGCGGCAGGCGACCGCGACAAGTTCGACGACGACGTAATGATGATTGGCAGGTGCGAGGACGGCGACTGACGGCGGTCACGTAAAGGCATTGTTTGTGGCGTTAAAGTGTGTATTTTTTATTGTAAAATGTGTCGGGTAGGGTGTTAATGCACCCTACTTTTTTGTTTTTAAGTGATTGGCCTAACTCCTTGGCAATCATTGTCTTATATCTTTTGAGCGGGGTTCTGCGGCTACTTTTTCACTGAAATTCAGGTAATACGTTTGCATTATTGGCTAATTTTGCAGCGTGGGTCAGGCCCGCATGAAAACGTTACCATATGTTGCGTATGCGACGCAGCCAGAGACTATAACCATAAACAATAAATACAGTGATATGAAAACAGATTGCCTTAAACGATTGAAGACGCTGATGGCGTGCCTTGCGGTGGCTTCGTTGGCGGCCAATGCCGACACAGTGAAGTCTCCCGACGGCAATATCGGCGTGGAATTCAAGGTTGACAACGGAGTTCCTGTTTACAATGTGTCTTACAAGGGACGTCCTGTCGTTAATGACAGCAGGATGGGTCTTGAGCTGAAGGACGGCAAGCACCTTACAGGAGGGTTTGTGCTCGACGGCACGGAAACGTCTACTTTCGACGAGACCTGGCGTCCGGTATGGGGCGAGGTCAAGGAAATACGCAACCATTATAATGAATATGTGGCGCGGTTGAGCCAGCCGTCAACCGGCAGGTTGATGAACATCAGGTTCCGCGTGTACGACGACGGAGTGGGCTTCCGTTACGAGTTCCCCCAGCAGAAGAACCTTGTCTACTTCACGATAAAGGAAGAATGCACGCAGTTTGCCATGACCGGAGACCATACGGCGTGGTGGATTCCGGGCGACTATGACACCCAGGAGTATGACTATACGGAGTCGAAGCTGTCGGAAATACGCTCTCTGCACGACGCTGCCGTGACCGACAACGCATCGCAGACGCAGTTCTCGAAGACCGGCGTGCAGACTTCGTTGCAGATGAAGACAGCCGACGGCCTGTACATCAACATCCACGAGGCCGCCCTGGTTGACTATTCGTGCATGCACCTCAACCTCGACGACAAGACGATGGTGTTCCAGTCGTGGCTCACCCCCGATGCAGTTGGCGACAAAGGCAGCATGCAGACACCCTGCAAGTCGCCCTGGCGAACCATCGAAGTGTCTGACGACGCGCGCCGGATACTCGCCTCAAAGCTGACGCTCAACCTCAACGAGCCGTGCAAACTGGAAGATACGTCATGGATACATCCCGTGAAATACATGGGCGTATGGTGGGAGATGATAACCGGCAAAAGCTCATGGAGCTATACGAACGAGCTGCCTTCGGTGAAGCTCGACAGCATAGACTACACCAAAATGAAGCCCAACGGCACGCACGGGGCGAACAACGGCAATGTGAAACGCTACATCGACTTCGCCGCAAAGCACGGTTTCGACCAGTTGCTGGTGGAAGGCTGGAACGTGGGATGGGAAGACTGGTTCGGCCATCAGAAAGACTATGTGTTCGACTTCGTAACCCCTTATCCCGACTTCGACATAAAGATGCTCAACGACTACGCCCACTCGAAGGGCATGAAGCTCATGATGCACCACGAGACTTCAGGCTCGACGCGCAACTACGAGCGCCACATGGAGGCGGCATACACGCTGATGAACAAGTACGGTTACGACGCCGTGAAGAGCGGATACGTAGGCGACATGCTGCCGAAGGGCGAGCACCACTACGGTCAGTGGATGAACAACCACTACCTGTACGCGGTGAAGGAAGCCGCCAAGCACCACATCATGGTGAACGGACACGAGGCGGTGCGCCCCACCGGGCTGTGCCGCACATACCCGAACCTTGTCGGCAACGAGTCGGCACGCGGCACGGAGTATCAGGCTTTCGGCGGAACGAAGACGATGCACGTCACTGTGCTGCCTTTCACACGCCTGAAGGGAGGCCCCATGGACTATACGCCGGGCATATTCGAGATGGACATCGAGAAGATAAACCCCGACAACCATTCGCACTGCAACTCGACAATAGCCAACCAGCTGGCCCTCTACTGCACGATGTACAGCCCCATACAGATGGCGGCCGACCTGCCGGAGAACTACGAGAAGCACATGGACGCCTTCCAGTTCATCAAGGACGTGGCCGTTGACTGGGACGACTCGCGCTATCTCGAGGCAGAGCCGGGCTACTATGTCACCGTGGCGCGCAAGGCCAAAGGCACCGGCAACTGGTTCGTAGGCTGCGTGGCCGGGCAGAAGGAGCACACGTCGAAGCTGTCGCTTGACTTCCTCGACAAGGGCAAGAAGTACATAGCCACGATATATGCAGACGGCAAGGACGCCGACTATAAGACCAATCCGGCATCGTACACCATAACGAAAGGCATCGTGACGTCGAAGACCAAGCTAACGCTCCGCGCCGTGGAAGGCGGCGGATACGCCATAAGCCTGTTCGAGGTGAAGGACAACGCCGAGACCAAAGGGCTGAAGAAATTAAGCGTAAAGTGATAATTCAGGGGTGAAAAGCTCTGTTGTCTTACTGGCGGCGCATACGGCTTATCAGGCCGATTGAGCCTGTCCGACAATCAATATCCGGCCGGACGTTTTGCGAAAGGCCGCATTTTAGCCTGCGAAAGGCCACCTTTTAGCGTGTAAAAGACCACGTTTTGCAGCCTGAAAGACGGCCTTTTGCAAACCCTCTGACAGTCAATGGCTTACGCTGGTGCGAAAGACGAGGAAGGGAAAAACCAGTCCGGCCCGTACTTCCGTGCCTCTCATGCAAACCAAAAAACCTTGAAAACAATACCTTATAAATACCAACCTTAAAACAAGAATGCACATGAAAGGATTTAGCAGAACATTCGCACTGACGCTGCTTGCCGTCCTCGTGGGAACGTTTTTCCCCTTGCAGGCACTGGCCCAGCAGCTGAAAGTGAGCGGCACCGTGACCGACCAGAACGGCGAGACCGTCATCGGGGCCACCGTGAAAGTAAAAGGCGGAGAAGCCGCAGCCGCTACAATCACCGACATCGACGGCCACTACGCCATCGATGCGCCGTCCGACGGCACGCTCGTGGTGAGCTACATCGGCCTGGCCACGCAGGAAGTGGCAGTAAGCGGACGCCAACAGGTGGACGTGGTGATGCGCGAAGACGACGAGATGCTTGAGGAACTTGTCGTCGTAGGTTACGGCACAATGAAGAAGAAAGACCTTACCGGCTCGGTGGCCTCGCTCGGGAGCAAGGACATCAACAACAACTCGGTAAACAACATCGGCTCGGCCATACAGGGAAAAATCTCCGGCGTGCAGATTGTTGACGCCGGAAAGCCGGGTGACAACGTGAACATCAAGATACGCGGACTCGGCTCCATCAACAACTGCGACCCTCTCGTGGTTATCGACGGAGTGCCTACCGACCTCGGCCTGAACGCCATCAACATGGCCGACGTTGACCGCCTCGACGTGCTCAAGGACGCTTCGGCAACGGCGATATACGGTTCGCGCGGTGCCAACGGCGTGGTGATGATTACCACAAAGCGCGGTGCCGACGGCGAGGGCAAGCTCTCCGTGTCGGCCAATGTTTCCGTGCAGAACGCCGCCAACGTGCCCGACCTGCTCAACGCGTCGCAGTATGCCGCCCTGAGCAACGAGATGATGCTCAACAGCGGGCGCACGCCCAATCCCGAGTTTGCCGACCCGTCGGCCCTCGGAAAGGGAACTGACTGGATGGACGAGCTGCTGCGCACCGGCGTGATGCAGAACTATACGGTAAGCTATTCGGGCGGAAACGACAAGTCGCACTACTACAT
>URUK01000063.1 GCA_900551055.1 uncultured Prevotella sp.
TTTGCCCCATCCGGCCTATTTGCCCCATCCGGCCTATTTGCCCCATCCGGCCTATCAACCCAATTATGAATTATAAATATATGAATTGCAAAGCTTTGTTTTTTGATATTGACGGCACGCTCGTCAGCTTCAACACCCACACGATACCGCAGTCGGCCATCGATGCCATCGCCAAGGCGCGGCGGAGCGGCGTAAAGGTGTTCATATCGACGGGAAGGCCGATGCGGCTAATCAACAACCTCGGCGCGATAGAGCATCTCGTCGACGGATACATCACGGCCAACGGGGCGTGCTGCACCATCGGCGGCGAAGTGATAGCCTGCCGCGAAATTCCCAGGCAGGAGGCGGAGGCGCTGGCGGAGGCGGCACGCAGGGAGGGCTTCGCCATGCTCGTGGTGGGCGAAAACGACCTGACCGTGGTGAACGACAACGCCGACGTTGACCGCTACTTCCGCCAGATGCTCGACGTGAAGAACCTCGGCGAGGGCATAAGCCTCGACACCGTGATGGCGCAGCGCATCATACAGCTGACGCCCATCATACCCGAAGCCGACGAGCGGCGGCTGATGCCGCTGCTGCCAACGTGCGTCTCGGCACGCTGGTTCCCGGCATTCACCGACATAACGGCGCGCGGAGCCGACAAGGGCACCGCCCTGCTTACCGTGGCCGCACACCTCGGCATCAGCGCGGAGGAGACCGTTGCCTTCGGCGACGGTGGCAACGACAAGAGCATACTGCAAGCCGCCGGCATAGGCATCGCTATGGGCAACGCGCCCGACGACGTGAAAGCCGCAGCCGACCATGTGACGGCGAGCGTGGATGAAGACGGAGTGGCGAAGGGGATAAATTCTTTTTTAAGGAGTTAAAGGAGTTATTTTTTAGGAGTTAAGAAGTTATTTTTTTAGGAGTTAAGGAGTTAAAGGAGTTATCGCTCGCTGCGCTCGCTGGGAGTTAAGACATTACCTTTGCCAGTTGACGAGTAACGAGTGACAAGCAGACAAGGCATTTGTCTTAACTCCCAGCGAGCGCAGCGAGCGATAACTCCTTTAACTTCTTAACTCCTAAAAAAATAACTCCTTAACTCCTAAAAAACAACTACTTAAAACTTACAATCTCAAACCAAAACCGCCCGTTTTACTTAAAAACTGTAAATCTACCGCATGAAAACATTATTTTTAACGCCATGAAACGCGGCGCGGAAAACAAAATGCTGTAATTTTGCAGTTGTGATAAGCCAAAAGGACATGGCAAACAGTCAAAACATACTCAAAATGACACAATCTCCCGTAAAGTTCACGAAGATGCACGGCGCAGGAAACGACTATATCTACGTCAACACCATGCTGTATGACATGCCGCAGCCGGAGGCGACGGCGCGCCTGTGGAGCGACCGCCACAAGGGCATCGGAGGCGACGGACTGGTGCTAATCGGCGCACCGTCGACAGCAGACGCCGACTTCTCCATGCGCATATTCAACGCCGACGGCTCGGAAGCGATGATGTGCGGCAACGCCTCGCGCTGCGTGGGCAAGTACGTCTACGAGAAGGGGCTGACGCGGAAGACGTCGGTAAGGCTCGAAACGCTGTCGGGAATAAAGACACTCGAACTGCACACGGCAGGGCGGACGGTCGAGAGCGTGACGGTTGACATGCTCGCGCCGCGGTTCGACGTGCCGTCACAATACGCCCCGGCGCTATGCGACGGCGGCGCGGGACGCCTCGCGGCCGGCGGCATGGAGTTCGAGGGCACGTTCGTGTCGATGGGCAACCCCCACTTCGTAATCTTCACCGACGACGCGCAGACGCTCGACATCAGCCGCTACGGCAGCCTGCTCGAACGCCACGCGGCATTCCCGTCACGGTGCAACATTGAGTTCGCCCAAGTGACGGGCGACGGCACAATACGCACCCGAGTGTGGGAGCGCGGCAGCGGAATAACGCAGGCATGCGGCACGGGGGCATGCGCCACGGCTGTGGCGGCGGCACTGACGGGACGCGCCGGACGCAAATGCGCCATCGTGATGGACGGCGGCACGCTGCACGTAACGTGGGACGAGGACACCGAACACGTATTCCTAACCGGCGGCGCGGAATTCGTGTTTGAAGGAAACATACTCTTTGAAAGGTAAAAAAGGTAAAAAAAGTAAAAAGGTAAAAAAGTAAAAAGGTGAAACAATCGACAAAGGTAATGGCTTTAACTTCTAAGCGAACGAAGTGAGCTATAACTCCTTTAACTCCTTTAACTTCCAAAAACTCCTTTACTCCTAAGTGAGCGAAGCGAACGATACTCCTTTACTCCTTTAACTCCTAAATAAAGAACAATGGCACTGATAAACGAACACTACCTGAAACTGACGAAGAACTATCTCTTCGCCGACATAGCCAAGAAGGTGAACGCCTTTAAGGCCACACACCCGAAGGCCGACGTGATAAGCCTCGGCATAGGCGACGTTACGCAGCCGCTCTGCCCGGCGGTGATTGAGGCCATGCACAAGGCCGTTGACGAGATGGCGAGCCACGACACGTTCCACGGCTACGGCCCGGAGCAGGGCTACCTATTCCTTCGCGAGGCAATAGTGAAAAACGACTTCCTGCCGCTCGGCATACACATCGACCCCTCCGAGGTGTTCGTGAACGACGGGGCGAAAAGCGACACGGGCAACATAGGCGAACTGTTGCGCTGGGACAACAGCTTCGGCGTCACCGACCCCATCTACCCCGTGTACATCGACTCGAACGTGATGTGCGGACGCGCCGGAACGCTGGAGGACGGACGGTGGAGCAACGTGACATACATGCCATGCCTCGAGGCCAACGGCTTCGTGCCCGAACTGCCCAAGCACCGCGTCGACATAATATACCTCTGTTACCCCAACAACCCCACTGGCACCGTGATAAGCCGCGACGAACTGCGCAAATGGGTTGAGTACGCGCTGGAGAACGACACCGTGATATTCTACGACGCGGCATACGAGGCTTACATCCAAGACCCCGACATACCGCACTCAATCTACGAGATAAAGGGCGCGAAGAAGGTGGCCGTCGAGTTCCACAGCTACTCCAAGACGGCGGGCTTCACCGGCGTGCGCTGCGGCTACACCGTAGTGCCCAAGGAGCTGACGGCTGCCAGCATGGACGGCACGCAGCGCTTCAGGCTCAACGAGATGTGGCTGAGGCGGCAGAGCACCAAGTTCAACGGCACGAGCTACATCAGCCAGCGCGCCGCCGAGGCGACATATTCGCCCGAGGGGAAGGAGCAGGTAAAGGCCACCATAGGCTACTACATGGAGAACGCGCGGCTGATGCGAGAGACGCTGGCGGGACTCGGACTGACGGTGTACGGCGGACGGAACGCCCCCTACCTGTGGGTGAAGACGCCGGGCGGCACACCCGGATGGAAGTTCTTTGAGCAGATGCTCTACGGCGCTCAGGTGGTATGCACGCCTGGCGTAGGCTTCGGCCCGAGCGGCGAAGGCTTCGTGCGCCTCACCGCATTCGGCGACCGCGGACAGTGCAAGGAAGCACTGCGGCGCATAGCCGAATGGATGAAATAAAATTAAGAGTTAAGAGTTAAGAATTAAGAAAGGATGGAATAAAATCAAGAATTAAGAGTTAAGAATTAAGAATTAAGAAAATATGCTTTGTTTGTAAATTGTTTTCAAGAGCATATTTTCTTAATTCTTAATTCTTAATTCTTAATTTTTATTATCTTTGCAGCCGAGTGTTCGAGTAACAAGCAGACAAGTGACAAGTTGACAAGCAAGTCGCCTTGTTTCTTGCCTATTTGGAAAAAGAAATGCCCTTGTCAACTCGTCACTTGTCAACTCGTCAACTAAAAGAACAATGGCAAACTTAAGATTTCAGGTTGTAGAAGAGGCGTTCAAGAAGAAGCCGCTCGAAGTTATCGCACCGGTGGAACGCCCGTCGGAGTATTTCGGCAAATACGTTTTCAACCGTGCAAAGATGTACAAATACCTGCCTGCCGATGTCTACGACAAGCTTATCGACGTGATGGACAACGGCACGCGGCTCGACCGCTCCATAGCCGACGCCGTGGCGGCGGGCATGAAGCAGTGGGCCGAAGAGAACGGAGTGA
>URUK01000064.1 GCA_900551055.1 uncultured Prevotella sp.
ATTTCATTCCCACAACTTTTTCAATCGTTTTCTTATACCGAACTCACGTTAATTAGGGATTTTCCGTTAGAACGGCAAGGGACCGTCCATAGGCGAGCCTCCGCCGTATGGAGGCGGCATTGGCATGCCGTCGTCGCCGTTGATTTTCGAGCCTATGATTTCACCTCCGTCGAACGGAGCGTTGTTTGAATCAGTAGGATTGTCAAATCTTGTGAACTCGCCTCGGAAGTTAAGCAGCACGTCGCCGGTGCCGCCTTTGCGGTGTTTGGCAATTATTATTTGCGCTTTCCCATGCAGGTCGTTCCCTTTCTCGTCGGTGTATATCCGGTAATATTCAGGACGGTGTACGAAAAGAACCATATCGGCATCCTGCTCTATGGCTCCCGATTCTCGCAGGTCGCTGAGCAACGGGCGTTTCCCTTCTGCCCCTTCACGCCCCTCAACGGTTCGGTTCAACTGCGAAAGGGCAAGAACCGGAATGTCAAGTTCTTTTGCAAGTCCTTTCAACGACCGGCTAATGGTTGACACTTCTTCCTGTCGGCTGCCGAAACGGGCACCGTTGGCGTTCATCAGCTGTAAGTAGTCAATCATTATAAGCTGTACACCTTTTTCGCGTACAAGTCGGCGTGCCTTTGTGCGAAGCTCGAAAATCGACATGCCGGGAGTGTCGTCTATATAAATAGGTGCGGCTTGCAGTTTGCCCACATTCTTGTCAAGGCGTTTCCATTCCTCGTCGTCAAGCTGTCCGTTCAATATCTTGCGTCCTTCAATTTCGCACACGTTGGATATGAGTCTGTTTACCAATTGCACGTTGTTCATTTCCAAAGAAAAGAAAGCTATGGGCCGGCCATAGTCTACGGCGATGTTCCTTGCAAGCGATAAGGCGAACGAAGTCTTGCCCATGGCAGGGCGTCCGGCAATGATTACAAGGTCGCTGCGCTGCCAGCCGGCGGTAAAGTCGTCAAGCTTGGCATAGCCTGTAGGTATTCCGGTAAGTCCTCCCTTGTTGGCGGCGGCTTTCTGCAAGATTTCCACGGCCTGCTTTACAACGGGGTCTATTTGCGTATAGTCCTGCCGCATGTTCTTTTGCGAGATTTCGAATAGCGAACCTTCGGCCTCTTGCATCAGTTCGTCTACATCTACAGTCTCGTCAAACGCCTTTGTTTCAATGACACTTGCGAATGAGATTAGCTGTCGGGCGAGATGCTTTTGAGCCAAAATCTTGGCATGATACTCAATGTGTGCGGATGAAGCGACACGTGAACTTAGTTCCAAAATATAGGCTGGACCGCCTACGTCTTCGAGTGTGCCTTGCCGTTTGAGTTCCTCGGTGACAGTCATTATGTCTACAGGGTTTTCGTCGATGCTTAGTCGTTGTATCGCACTGTACACTTTCTGGTTACGTGGCTCGTAAAAAGTTTCAGGGTGTAATATTTCACTGACAACTGAAAATGCATCTTTGTCTATCATGAGCGCGCCCAATACAATGCGCTCAATATCAATTGCTTGGGGCTGAATGTGTGCATAACTGTTGTCAAGTGCACGGCTTTTCTTATTTTCAGGCATATATTTTTATTGGTTTAGTAGTGCAAAAGTACAAATAAATATTCGGTTAAAGATGGTATGTTACGAATTAATGATTAAATTTGCAGGTATAAAAATATTCAGAGAAATGATAGATTTTCCTTGTGCCAAAATCAATCTCGGCCTGAACGTGACCAATAAGCGACCGGACGGATATCATGACCTTGAGACTGTTTTTTACCCTGTACGGTTGTGTGACAGGCTGGAAATTGAAGAAGTATCGGATAGCCAAAGCGTTGATGGCTGTTGCAGTCTCAGCCTGGACGGACTTCCCATAGTCGGAAACGCCAACGACAATCTTGTTGTGAAAGCTTATAATTTGTTGAAAGGAATATATCCTGAGCTTCCAAGTGTTTCGATAAAGCTGACAAAAAACATTCCGTCTCAGGCCGGAATGGGGGGAGGTTCTTCTGACTGTGCATACGTCATTAGAATGTTGAATGAGATGTTTCGTCTGGGCATGTCTGTGGATGAGATGCGTGGGCTTGCGGCAAGATTGGGAGCAGACTGTGCTTTTTTTATCAACCCGGTACCATCGTTCGCTACAGGGATAGGCGAGAGGTTGATACCAGTAAATGTCGACTTGGCCGCTTATAGCATGGCAATAGTAAAGCCACAGTTGATGATTAGTACAAAAGAGGCTTTTTCCTATATAACTCCGCGGCGGCCTGAAGTGTGTTGCCGTGATATTGTCGCCATGCCAGTTGATGAGTGGAAGGATGTTCTTGTAAACGATTTCGAGCAAAGCATAGAGACACTGCATCCTGAAATACATGAAATAAAACAGGCTTTATATGGAATGGGAGCGGTATATTCGGCAATGAGTGGAAGTGGAAGCGCTGTGTTTGGGATTTTTGAAAATAGGCCTGAAGAATTGGAAACCGTGTTCAGAAATTGTTTTACGGTGGTAGTATGAGAGATGGTATTTCACTTATAATATCTTCAAATCTGTGAAAAAACAGTAAGGTTGTAACATTGCGGAAAAATAATATTTAACCATGATAGGAAGCGTTATTGGAGATATTGTCGGCAGTATATATGAATTTGACAATATCAAGACAAAAGAATTTCCGCTGTTTAGCGAAAGGTCTGATTATACCGACGATAGCATATTGACCTTGGCTACAGCCGATTGGCTGATGAATGGGGGAGACTGTGGACGGTATTATCTTAAATATGCAACGGACAATCCTTATCCACTTGGAGGTTATGGTACAATGTTTGTACAGTGGGTACACATGGCACGGAGAGGTTTTGCCAGTCCATATAATAGTTGTGGAAACGGAAGTGCAATGCGTGTTGGGCCTGTCGGGTGGGCATGCTCGTCAAAAGATGAGGTAATGCGAAAAGCAAAAGAGTCGGCAGAATGTACCCATAACCATCCTGAAGGCATCAAAGGGGCACAGGCTGTTGCCCTTTGCATATTTATGGCACGTCAAGGTGAGAGTAAAAAATACATTCGCAGAGTCATTGCCAACGAGTTTGGATATGACCTGGGCATGTCGGTAGATGAAATCCGTAACCGATATTCATGGAAAGGCTTGGATAATGCCGATAACGGTGGAACATGTCAAGGAAGTGTGCCTCAAGCTATTGTATGTGCTGTTGATGCCGATGATTTTGAGGATGCTGTGCGCAATGCTGTTTCAATAGGTGGAGATTCTGATACAATAGGCTGCATTGCTGGCAGTATTGCAGAACCGTTGTATGGCGTCCCTATGTCAATTCGCGAACACGCATTGCAGTATCTGCCAGAACAATTTAAGACATTAATACAACAGTTTGAGGCAAGATTTGGTAGAGTATAGCAATAGAAAATAATCAAGTTCAACATTTCACCCCACAATGTGCCGGCCCCTGTTTTTTCGTATATATTATTATTAATGTGTAAGTCCGTATGTTCGGCCGCGTATTTGTAAACGTATGTTAA
>URUK01000065.1 GCA_900551055.1 uncultured Prevotella sp.
AGACTCTAACTTGAATCCCGTATTTTCCATTTACACAAAATATTTTATAGTGCCGTTGCAAATCACATATCCTTAAGCAACACCTTGCTTTGCCTGTCAATATAATCGGTACGCATGGCGATAATGCGCCGCCAATTGTCCGAATCGAGCAAAGCCTTGTCTATCTCTATCGGCCAACGGCCCTCCGACTCCAGCCTGCTTACCAGCGTACCGACGCTCAACCTCTCGGTAGTTTCAGCCGGCTGGAACATCACTTCCTGCCCTTTCTCGTCGCCCATAACCTCTATTATGACATGCACCCGCGTCAGCTCATACAGCAGGTCGTTAACTATCCTCACTGGAATGTCGGTCTTCAGCTTCAGTTCCAACGCCGTATAAGGCCTGCCACCCTCGTCGAAACGCTTGCATATAAGTGCAGCCAACATAACGCTCATCATAAGCCGGTAACGGTGGCTGATGTCCTCCGTCTTGGCCCTGAATGCAAAATCTTCAAGATTTTGGCTGGTATAGCACAGCTCTGCGCCAAAAAGACAAATAATCCAGGATATTTGCACCCACAGCATAAACATCGGCAGGGCAGCAAAGGAGCCGTATATCGCGTTATAACTACTTACCCATATCTGCGAATGTATGTACACAAGCTGCAATCCCTGCATGGCCACGCCGGCCAATATGCCTGGAACGATGGCGCAGCCGAGCTTGACTTTTGTATTGGGCATGAACACATATAGAGCCACAAAAACAGCCGACATGAACACATAGGGCATCAACGCTATGATAAACCGCATGACGGGAGCAAGCAAAGCATAGCCTTCCATACTGTCGGACACAGTAGCGACAAATATTGACAATCCTGATGTAACCACAATTACAATCGGCACAAGCAGGAACATTGCCATATAGTCAGTTACAGTACGGAACAGGCTGCGTGGCTTCTTCACCTGCCATATGTGGTTGAACGTCTGCTCGATGTTGCCGACAAGCATGAAAACAGTCCACAACATGAAGACAAGTCCCACGCCGAGGAATACTCCGCTCTTAGTGTGCACAAGGTAAGAGTTGACGAAACCGACAATGACATCGGCCGCTTGCGGCTGGCTTGCGAGCGTATCACGAAACCAACTCTCCATATACTTATTGTAACCGAAACCTCTCGCTACGGCAAAGACAACCGCCAAGATCGGCACTATTGCCAGCAATGTAGAGTATGTAAGAGCTGAAGCGGCATTCATCATACGCTTGGTGGTGGCACGTTCGACGGCCAGCAGCAATTTTTTCGCCGCACTATATACAAAATACTTCCACGCAGGCACGTCCTGCCGCTTGACGTGCCATATACCAACCTTGAAAAAGTGGACAATCCGTGCAATCCGTTTATTCATAATATGAATGATTGGTTGACAAGAGATTCCCTTGTATTAAGGGAAAGAAGAAAAAAGAACACAGCACCCCTGTAAGCCGGGTTCTGTACCGCCGCAGCCTCACGGCACACGGCAGTGCCTGCCATTTATCTACGCCGCAAATCACTTTACGGCTTTAGCGTTCTACCCTCCGTCGTTGCAAGCATCGGACGGACAGCCCTCAGACGACGGTTTACGCGAACTTGCAGCCTCCAGATGGCACAGCCCGACAGTCACCTGCCGGCTGGTAGTCTCTTACACTACCTTCTCACCCTTACCCACAACGAGTGCAGGCGGTTGTTTTCTTCTGCCATATCCTACCGTCACCGGCAGCTTCCATTTTCAGAAGTGGAGCGTCCTGCGCTGCCCGGACTTTCCTCTCGCACCTGTATGATGCCAGCGGCAGACCGGGGTACTGTATCCAAATGCAAAGGTAATGTAAAAATCTGACAAAACGCACATTAACAATAGAAAGTTTAAGGCAGAAAGTTTGATGAAATGACAGTAAAAACAAATAACTTTGCAAAACAATAAATTCAATGCAAACAATCAATACCCGCTATGGCAATAATAAACATACAATCGCTCGGACATCCAGGAGTAGAAGTGTTTTCATCACTGACCGAAGCCCAGCTGCGCAACCGCGCCGTACCCGAAAAAGGCGTATTCATAGCCGAAAGCCCGAAAGTCATACGCACGGCACTCAACGCGGGGCTTGAACCGACAGCCCTGCTGTGTGAACGCAGACACATCACGGGCGACGCAGCAGACATAATAGAACGATGCGGAGACATCCCCGTGTACACCGGTGACAGGCAGATATTGGCACAGCTTACCGGCTATACCCTTACGCGCGGCGTGCTATGCGCCATGCGCAGGCCACGGATCAAGACTGTAGAAGAAGTCTGCCACGGCGCAAGCCGCGTTGTTGTGATAGACAACGTTGTCGACACTACCAACATCGGTGCCATCTTCCGCTCCGCCGCCGCGCTCGGTATTGACGCCGTATTGCTTACGCGCGACTCGTGCGACCCGTTGAACCGGCGTGCCGTCCGGGTGTCAATGGGGTCAGTGTTCCTCGTGCCTTGGACATGGCTCGACGATACACCTGAAAGCCTTAAAGCGTATGGCTTCAAGACAGTGGCTATGGCCTTGACCGACAAATCAATACCGTTAGACTCCCCTGCCCTTGCCGCCGAACCGCGCTTAGCCATCATAATGGGAACTGAAGGCGACGGACTGCCGCAAGACACGATATCAAAGGCCGACTATACGGTGCGCATACCCATGCATCACGGCGTTGACTCACTTAACGTTGCAGCTGCTTCTGCCGTTGCATTCTGGCAGCTAAGGGTGAAAGAATGAGCTGGCAGCATTCCTCAAAACGGAACATTGGCAGATGGACACTTACAGCGAAAGCTTGATGAAAAAACTTTTGAAACCAGACACACACATTAAGAAACATTTTCAACCGTTCACTTTATGCAGACTTCACAAAACATCACATTCAAAAAACTCGGGAAACAAGAATACGGTGAGTTCAAAAATGACGTGAAAAACATTTTCTCAATCGCCGTCATCGAGAGTTTCGGCGAGACTTACAACAAAGAAACAATTGTTCCTGACAGTGACATAAACATGTCATTATACAATCCTCAATGTGAGACTTTGGCCGTTTATGCCGACGGTAAGAAAGTAGGCGGCGCAACTGTCAGGATTAATCACATCACGCAACACAACTGGTTGGATTTGTTTTACCTATATCCAGACCAGCACGGCAAAGGCCTCGGGCTTCAGATATGGCAAAGCCTGGAAAAAAGATATCCGGAAACAAAAGTGTGGCGCCTGATAACACCGTACTTTGAAAAACGCAACATACATTTTTATGTCAATAAATGCGGCTTCAAAATTGTAGAGTTTTTCAACAAGGCTCATCGTGAACCGGGAAGAGGAACAGGATGCCACGACTTCCATGACGAGTATTTCATCTTTGAGAAAATAATGGAACGTGAGTTCGATATAAGAGAATGTTATAGTATTCTTACTTCAAGCGGTCGGTTG
>URUK01000066.1 GCA_900551055.1 uncultured Prevotella sp.
CAGCGAACGTTAACTACTTTAACTCCTTTAACTCCTAATAGAAACTCCTTTAACTTCCAATAATCTCACCCCACTTGGCTGCCGGGCTTAACGTCGGCGGAGGTGGTTATCACGCTGATAGAGCCGTCAAAGTCCTCGGCGGAGAGTATCATGCCCTGGCTCTCGATACCCTTCAGCTTGCGCGGAGCAAGGTTGGCAACGAAGCATACGCGGCGGCCTACAAGGTCTTCGGGCTTGTAATACTTGGCTATGCCGCTGACGATAGTGCGCTCCTGGCCGCTGCCGTCGTCGATGGTGAACTTCAACAGCTTGTCGGCCTTCTTCACTTTCTCGCACGCCTTGACAACACCCACGCGGATGTCGATTTTCTCGAAGTCGTCGAAAGCTATCGTCGGCTTTATTTCCTTTGCCTTATACTGCGCCTCGGCGTTGGCCTTCTTCGTGTCCTCAAGCTTCTGGAGCTGGTATGCTATGACATCGTCCTCGATTTTCTCGAACAGCAGTTCAGGCTCCGCCAGCTGGTGTCCGGCCTGCAAGAGGTCTGTGGAGCCGAGGCGGTTCCAGTCAACCTGCTCCATATTGAGCATCTTGCGCAGGCGCGCACTGCTGAAAGGCAGGAAGGGCTCAAAGGCTATCGCCAGGTTGGCAACGAGCTGGAGGGAGATGTTGAGGATGGTCTCGACGCGCTGCATGTCGGTCTTCGCCACCTTCCAGGGTTCCGTATCGGCGATGTATTTGTTGCCGATGCGTGCAAGGTTCATGGCCTCTTTCAGGGCGTCGCGGAACTTGAAGCCGTCGAGCAGGCGCTCTACGCCGGCCTTCACGTCGTGGAACTCGGCGATGGTCTGGCGGTCGATGTCGTGCAGTTCGCCACAGGCGGGCACACGTCCGTCAAAGTATTTCTTGGTAAGTTGCAGCGCGCGGTTCACGAAGTTGCCGTAGATGCCCACGAGTTCGCTGTTGTTACGCTCCTGAAAATCTTTCCAGGTGAAGTTGTTGTCCTTGGTTTCAGGGGCGTTGGCTGTGAGCACATAGCGCAGCACGTCCTGCTTTCCGGGCAGTTCTTCGAGATATTCGTGCAGCCACACCGCCCAGTTGCGCGACGTTGAAATCTTGTCGTTCTCAAGGTTGAGGAACTCGTTTGCCGGAACGTTGTCAGGCAAGATGTATCCTCCGTGGGCCTTGAGCATGGCCGGGAAGATGATGCAGTGGAACACGATGTTGTCCTTGCCGATGAAGTGGACGAGGCGTGTCTCGGGGTCTTTCCACCACGTTTCCCAGCTGTCGGGCAGCAGTTCCTTCGTGTTCGAGATGTAACCTATGGGCGCGTCGAACCACACATAGAGCACCTTTCCGTCAGCACCTTCTACGGGGACGGGTATTCCCCAGTCAAGGTCGCGCGTCATGGCGCGGGGCTGAAGGTCGAGGTCGAGCCACGACTTGCACTGCCCGTACACGTTGGGACGCCACTCCTTGTGCCCCTCGAGTATCCACTGCTTGAGCCAGTCCTGATACTCGTTGAGGGGCAAATACCAGTTTTTCGTCTCCTTGAGCACCGGCTTCGAACCGCTGATGGTGCTCACGGGGTTGATAAGCTCCGTGGGGTCGAGGTCGCTGCCGCACTTCTCGCACTGGTCGCCGTATGCCTTCGGGTTGTGGCAGTGGGGGCATTCGCCGGTGATGTAGCGGTCGGCAAGGAACTGCTTTGCCTCCTCGTCGTAATACTGCATCGACGTTTTCTCAACCAGCTTGCCCTCGTCGTACAGTTTCTTGAAGAAGTCTGAAGCCGTCTTCGAGTGCGTCTCCGACGTGGTGCGGCTGTAGATGTCGAACGAGATGCCGAAGTCGGCAAAGCTCTTCTTTATCATGGCGTGGTAGCGGTCAACCACCTGCTGCGGCGTTATGCCTTCCTTCTTGGCGCGGATGGTGATGGGCACACCGTGCTCGTCGCTTCCGCAGATGAACTTAACGTCCTGTTTCTTCAATCTAAGGTAGCGCACGTAGATGTCCGCCGGCACGTACACGCCGGCCAGATGGCCTATGTGCACTCCGCCGTTGGCGTAAGGCAGGGCGGCGGTGACGGTGGTGCGCTTATAATTCTTTTTCTCTTCCATAATCGGTTAAATAATAAGACCAATGGGACTGACAGGCCCAATGCGGTGCAAAATTACTGAAAATAATCGGATTAACGCCATGCTCGGCCCACATTTTTGCGCGAGGCGCAGGGCGCGGCATAATCATCTGTATATCAAACACTTACACACGGCGCTGCAAAAGGCCGTGTTTCGCATCGTAAAAGGCGGCCTTTTGCAGCGCGTTTTGCCGCCTTTCACACCGCGAAAGGCCACCTTTCGCACGTTAATGAAAAATAACACTGCCGGAATTTTACTTCCGCCCATGCGCCGGGTCTTTAAGACAGAACGTGCAACGGGAACAAAGCCATGCGCACTGCAACGGGAACATATATTCATTAACCAAATAAAAAAAGGAGCTTAAAGATGGAAAAGATTATCAGAACACTGCTGCTGGCCGTAACGATGACGGCCTGCTGCGCAACAATCAACGCACAAAACAAGGACAAACAGCGCATTCCGCGCGAACAGCTGGCCGAGACGCAGGCGCGCCACATAGCGCAGCAGCTGGCCTTCGACGACGAGACCACCGCAAAATTCGTCGACACATACAGCCGCTGCCAGAAGGAAGTATGGAGCCTCGCCCCACGCAAAAAGGTGGCAAGGGGCAAGGCCAAGACCGACGCAGAGACCGAAGAGGCGATAGAAGAGCGCTTTGACCGCAGCCAAAAACTGCTCGACATCAGGAAGAAGTACTACAAGGAGTACAGCAAGTACCTTACGCCGAAGCAAATCCAGCGCGTCTACTCTATCGAAAAAAACATGATGAAACGCCTCGGCAAGAACGCCGACAGGCGGAAGAAGAACCGCAGGCGGTAGTTTTTTGCGGTTTTAACGTGAGTTCGGCATAAGAATAATCCTCCTTTGAAATGAAATAACTTATATAGTTTTGTATTTCAAATAGTCAGTTGGTAACTGTCATTCCGCGCTCCGACGCGGAATCCAGTGATAACAACCAGATTTTTCTCATGTTTTTTGTCCTGGATTCCGCGTCGGAGCGCGGAATGACAGTTACCAACCGACCGCTTGAAGTAG
>URUK01000067.1 GCA_900551055.1 uncultured Prevotella sp.
TGTCTCGGTGGATGCTCGCATCGTAATCGGTAAGTTCAACAAATTTGCTCATAGTCCTATTGTTTTAGAGTTGTCATAATCTTTTCTTATTCCGTTTTCTTACATCCTTCCGTGATCGGAATACGGGCGGTTCAATGCGCCTGATCAGTTCGTCAATGATACGGTTCGCCCCTTCGACCGCATCCGGTCCGTCGGCCGGATAGCGCATGGTCAGGGTGAACAACTTGAATTGATCCTCCAGTTCCTTCATGTGCGGATTGTCCCGTTCAGCCTCGTTGAGGATGAGGTTCCCCTCGCGGTTGAGCGGTTCAAGGTTGGCCTCGATGCGCGTAGCCTTGTCCGTCTTCTTCTCCTCGTCGCCCCGGATGAACAGCGCAATCTTCTGTTCGCGGCGTACTTTTGCCACCAGCGGTTTGAACACCTGTTGGAAGAAAGGGTCCTGCAGCTTGTTGTTCTCCATGTAGCAATAGACATTGGTCTTGCCCCCGACAAATTCAAGCATCCGGACATACCAGTCAATGAACTCCGCATTGAGCGCCTGTGCCAGGAAAGTCTTGATGACGTAAAGCCTGCCACCCAATTTGCCACAGAGCGAAACCGTCTTGAAGGATTTGCCTTTCTTACCCTTGCTTTCGCCCGGTGCCGGGTCGCCATACACCACGAGGAACTTGAATTTGGAGAGTGCCGGAACCTTGCCGTATGCAATGTTTTCGAATACCTCTCCCACGGAAATCGGGTTGTTGAAATATTCTCCCTGTGCCGCCTTTTTGGATATTTTGGACAGTGTGCGGTCGATGTCCTCTTCCGAGTTCTTTTCCGGCCATGTGGAAAAACCGTTTTTGTCGCGGATGTTCACGATGTCCCAGGAGTCGGCCATTTCGCCCGCCCTCACCACGCAGCAGTCCTTGGCGATGATGTTTCCGCAGAAGATGACCAGTGTAGGTTCGGAAATGGACCTTGTGGGATACAGCGCATTTTCCCACCAGTCCCAGCGCTTCTGGATGATGTCCGGGTTCTTGGTATCCTCGTCCGTATCAAAGTCATCGACCAGCAGTACGTCGGGACGTATGGCCTCGTTTCGCGAACCACGCGGAGATTGTCCGGCACCCAGTGCGCGGAAAGAGACCTTCCCTTTGGTGGTGAATTCATCCTCGGTCCATGAGCCCGGCAGTTCCTGTTTGCCGTAGTATGCCATGATGCGTCCGTTGGCTTCGAGATTGGCCCGGTAGGGATCGAGCAGGCGCACCGCATTGTCCTTGCTGTTGGAGGTCAGAATCACATTCTTTTTGCGTCCGGTAAGCGTGAGATTCATGACGATGAACATGGTGACGGTGGATTTGGCCAGCTCACGGCTCCAAGAAAGCACCTCAAACCATTCATCGTGTGCAATGATCCGCCGGATAGCCTTTTTCTGGAAGTCGGCAAATTCATATTTGACATAATTCGGAAAAAAGAACTTGATCCATTCTATGGGATGTTTCTCAAGATATTCCCGGTGTTTTTCCCGTTCGGCTGCCGTCATGTTCCTATCGACCGGTGTAGCCCTTGCGATGTCTTCTTTGTACTTCTCCCAATCGAGGAGAGCGAGTCTGTCAGTCTGTTTCATTGTCTATCCCTTTATAATTTGTCTTTAATGTACGCATCGGCCAGGCGTGTAATTTCCTTTGCCTTTTCGAGGTCGGCCGCCCGTACCCAGTCGATGAGCCCGGTGAGGACACTGATGATGTCGGCAATGCCCACTTCCTGCTCCATGTTGCGTATGGCCGCCGACAGTTTCCCGAGGATGTCAGCCTCCTTGGATGAGGGGAACCGTTCCCCTTCGGGCCGTTCGGCGATGGCCTTGTTTATTTCGGCCACCTGCCGGTAGAGGTTAGCCACCTGTTCCTGCCTTGTGAGCGTAAGCCCCACCTTCTGTTCCTCCCACTTCCCGGCCCGTACCCAGTTGGACACGGACACCCGTGACACGCCCACCCGGTCGGCGATTTCCTGCTGTGTGAGGTTTTCCTTGAGGTACAAAGTTTTTGCCCATTCCTTTTTCTGGGCATTCGTCAAATCTGCCATAAATCGTCCTTTTTAGTTGTAAATCACGTTACAAAATTGCATGAAAAAGCGGGGTTTGTAAAAGCGCGTACGCATGATGACGGGTTACAGCGTTATGATAACGCCAGAAAACGTTATGATGCGGACGCGGTTTCTTGGTGCCATGGGAATGTTCTATTTTCGCACCATCGAAAGGCGGGGAAACCGCTGGTAAAGACATGACGATGAGCAGATTTTTCAATATTACAACGAGTGACGACGGCACCAGTACGATATTCCTGTACGGGGACATCGGAGACTATACGGAGGTGCAAAGCGGGCGCATAGCCCAGGAACTGATGGAAGCCGAACGCGTGAGCCGACGCATCCATGTGCGTATCAACAGCAACGGCGGGGAAGTGTACAGCGGCATTGCGATATTCAACGCCCTGCGCCATAGCCAGGCCGACATCCGCATTTATGTGGATGGCATAGCCGCCAGCATGGCCAGTGTGATAGCCCTTTGCGGCAAGCCCGTAGAAATGAGCAAATATGCCCGTCTGATGCTGCACAGTGTGAGCGGCGGGTGTTACGGCAACAAGCAGGACCTGCAGCGTTGCATGGAAGAGATAGAAAGCCTGGAAGGCAGCTTGAGTGAAATCTATGCCGAGCGGCTGGGCATGAGCAAGGAAGAAGTGAAACAGACCTATTTTGACGGCGAGGACCATTGGCTGACCGCCAAGGAAGCCCTGGACCTTGGTTTCATAGACGACATCTATGATGCAGACCCCGTGCCGGCAGACAGTACACCGGCGCAGATATATACTTTATTCAATAACCGGCTCGTTGAGCCACAAAAAAACAGAGAAGACATGAATCTGGAAGACGTAAAGAAACGCCCGCGCTTCAAGGACTGCG